>RHKY01000076.1 GCA_008363385.1 Acidobacteriota bacterium
CCGGCCCTCGAGCGGAAGCCGGCCAAGCGCGCCCCCCGGGCCGCCGGGGCGGCCGCCGCGCCGGCTGCCGTTCCGGCGCGGGCGCGGAAGAAGGGGTGACGCCGACCCACGAGCCGGCGCCATGACCGGGTACACCGTCCGCGACGTCGCCGAGCTGCTCGGCGTCTCGTCGGCCCAGGTCCGGTCGTACGCGGGGTTCCTGTCGGCCTCTCGCGGGGCGCGGGGCGAGTACCGGTTCTCCTTCCAGGACGTCGTCCTCCTCCGGGCCGTCCGGGGCCTCGTCGCCTCCCGAGTTCCCGCCGCCCGCCTCAAACGCTCCCTCCGGAAGCTGCGACAGCAGCTCCCGGGCGGCCGGCCGCTCTCGGCGGTGCGGATCTCCGCCGACGGGCGCGACGTCGTGGTCCGGGAAGGGGGCACGACCTGGAACCCGGACTCCGGGCAGGTTCTCCTCGACTTCGCCGTGGCCGACCTCGCCGCCCAGGCCGCGCCGATCGCGCGCCGGAGCGCCGCGGCCGCCCGCGAGGCGGAGCTGGACGCGGCGGGCTGGTACGACCTGGCCTACGACCTCGAGGCGGTCGACCCGTCGGAGGCCCGCGATGCCTACCTGCGGGCGGTCGCCCTGGACCCCGGGCACGCCGACGCGCACGTCAACCTCGGGAGGCTGCTGCACGAGGCGGGTGACCTCGGGGGCGCAGAGGGGCGCTACCGCGCCGCGCTCGCCGCCCGCCCCGACCACCCGACGGCCGGGTTCAACCTGGGCGTCGCGCTGGAGGACCAGGGGCGGCACGAGGAGGCGGCCGCCGCGTACGAGGCCGTCCTCGCGGCGGACCCGCGGAACGCCGACGCGCACTACAACCTGGCGCTCCTCTTCGAGCGGGCGGGCCGCGTGCCCGCCGCCCTCTGCCACCTGAAGGCGTACCGCGACCTGGTCCTCGCCCGGCGGCCGTGAACGCCCCCGGGCCTCGGGTCGGCTCCGGAGCGCCTCGAGCATCCGCCGCAGCTCCTCGGCGGGCGGCCACCCCCCGCGGACCATCACGCCCTCGGGGTGCTCGAGGACGGCGAGGTCCGCGCCCCGTCAGCGCGGGCGCGGTCCGAAGAGGCGCTTGAGGAAGGGCTCGGGGGGAGGGCAGGTGCAGCGCTTCTCGGGGGGGACGCCCGCGAGCGCCTGCTCGACGTGCCGGCCGCAGCCGGCCCACGTGGCCTTCCCGCACTTCGGGCACTTCACCTGGTGGCACATCGGGCGCGGATTCTGCCACGGCCGGCCGGGCGCGGCTTTCCCGCCGTACCATCCCCGGGTGCCCGGAGAGAGGAAGCCCTCGCGGCGCCGGCATCGCGAGCCGGTGAAGACGCCCCTCGGGCGGCTCTTCGAGCTGGGGAGCCTCGCCGCCCGGGCCGGGGCCTCGACGGCGCTGACCGGGGTAGCGGGGCTCCTGCGCTCGGCCCCGTCGCGCCATGCGCGGAACCGGGCCGAGCTGGTCCGCAACGCCGAGCGCCTGGTGGAGACGCTGGGCGACATGAAGGGGGCCGCGATGAAGGTGGGGCAGATGCTCAGCCTCCACGACGCGATCCTCCCTCCCGAGGTCGCGGCGGTCCTCCGGACGCTCCAGAAGACGACGTCGAGCCTCCCCTTCGAGGCGATCGAGGAGCAGCTCGTCCGCGAGCTTGGAAACCCGCTGGACCGCTTCGCCCGGTTCGAGGAGCAGGGGTTCGCGGCCGCCTCGATCGGCCAGGTCCACCGGGCCGTCTACCGCGACGGGCGGGAGGTGGCGGTGAAGGTGCAGTACCCGGGGATCGACCGGATCGTCGCGGCCGACCTGGCGAACCTGAAGCGCGTCCTGAAGTCCGTCGTCTCCCTCGTGACGAAGGTGGACGTGCGGCCCATCTGGCAGGAGCTGAAGGCCCGGCTCGTCGAGGAGCTCGACTACCTCAACGAGGCCGAGAACCTCCGCCGCATGGCGGCCCTCTGGGCGGACGAGCCGAGGGTCGTCGTCCCGCGCGTCGTCCCCGAGGCCACGACCCGGCGCGTCCTGACGATGGAGTACGTGACCGGGCTCTCCCCCGACGAGGCCTGCTCGGAGGCGACGCCGCAGGAGACGCGCGACCGCTGGGGCGAAGTCCTCTTCCTCCTCCTCGTGAGGGGGCTCCTCGAGCACCGGCTCCTTCACGCCGACCCGAACATCGCCAACTTCGCCTTCCGGACGGACGGGAGCGTGGTCGTCTACGACCTCGGGTGCGTCAAGGCTGTCCCCGAGCCCCTCGCGCGGGGCTACCGCGCGCTCTGCCGGGCGGCCCTCGACCGGCGGCACGACGAGATCCCGGTCCTCCTCCACGGGATGGGGCTGCACCTCTCCGACGGCAAGCCCTATTCGGGCGTCCTGGTGGACCCGTACCTCGCGCTCGTCGACGACCTCCTCCGCCCGTCCCCCCCCTACCGTTTCGGCGTCGACGGCACGGTCTACGGGAAGCTGATCGACGCCGCGCGGGCGGGCGTCGCCAAGGCGAGCGACCTCCGCTTCCCCTCCGACATCGTCTTCGTGAACCGGACGGCCCTCGGGCACCTCGGGAACCTCACGCGCCTGAAGGCCGCGGGCCCGTGGCGGAGCACCCTGGAGCGGGTGGTCGGCTTCTGAGCGAGCCGCGCGGACCGCGGGGAGCGCGCTCCAATACTGGGAGCGTGGACGCCGGGCCCGTGCTCGAGGAGGTCGGACGGTGCGGCGCGTGAGCCGAGAGACGAAGAAGGCCGGTCGGCGCGCCGTCCTCGCGTCGCTCCGGAAGGAGAGCGCCCGCGCCGAGGTCGACCTGATCCGGCGCTGGCAGGCTCTGCCGACCGAGAGGCGGACCGGCTTCCTCCGGAAGCGAGTGGCCCTCGGCGCCTCGGCCCTGTAGGAGCGAGGGCCGGGCTCCCCCGCGGAGAGGGGATGCGGCCGGATCGGTGAGATTCCGTCGCACGGTGGAACCCCGAGCCTCGCCTCCGGTAGACTCCCGCGGCTTGGAGGAATCGAGGATGAAGAGAACCGCAATCGTACTCGCAGCCGCGGCCATCCTGCTCGTGGCAGCGCCTGCGCAGGCGCAGACGACGTTGGCAGCCGGCGACGTGGCGTTCACGTTCTACCAGGCCGACACGCCGGACACGTTCACGTTCCTGCTCATGGTGGACGTGCAGAACACCACGACGCTCCGGTTCACGGACAACGGGTGGCTCAGTGGCGGCGGCTTCCGCGCGAACGAGGGGATCATCGAGTGGGCGGCCACCAGCGACCTCACGGCCTACACGCAGATCACGATCACCACTCCCGACTCCGGGGTGACGTTCACGGCCACCTCCGGGACGGTGACGGTACCCGATACCGGTTTCGCGCTCGCCACCGCAGGGGACCAGATCCTCGCTTACCAGGGTACGGAGGCGTCCCCCTCCTTCGTGACGGCGATCAACGACCACAACTGGGATGCCACCGCCGCCGACTCGAACACCTCCGCGCTGCCGCCCGGGCTGACCGACGGGACGAATGCCATCCACTTCCCGATTGCCCTGCCAGGCACGGACAACGGCCAGTACAACTGCGCGACGACCGTGGGCGTCCCCGCCGTGCTGAACGCCGCGATCAACAACGGTGCGAACTGGACCACCAGCGACACCATCCTCACCCCGGCGCCGTGCAGCTTCACCGTCCCGGTCGAGCTGATGGGCTTCACGGCCGACTGACGAGATCACCCGCGGCCCGGCCGCGGGATCGGGCAGAATCGACGGGCGGGGCCGGGCGACCGGACCCGCCCGAGCCGTTTTCGAGGGCCGCCGATGCACATGAGCGACGCGCTCCTGTCGCCCGCGGTCGGGGGGGCCGCGTGGGCCGCGACGGCGGCCCTGGCGGCGCTGTCGGCGCGGCGGGTGGAGCGCGACCTCCCGGAGCGCTCGGTGCCGCTCATGGGGGTGACCGGGGCGTTCGTCTTCGCGGCCCAGATGGTGAACTTCGCCATCCCCGGGACCGGTTCGAGCGGCCACCTCGGGGGGGGGCTGCTCCTCGCGATCCTCCTCGGGCCGCACGCGGCGCTCCTGACCGTCTTCCCGGTCCTGGCCGTCCAGGCCCTCTTCTTCGCCGACGGAGGGCTCCTGGCGCTGGGCGCCAACACGCTGAACATCGGGGCGATCCCGGCCTTCGTCGCCTACCCGCTCGTCTACCGGCCGCTGGCCGGGAGGGCGGCGCCCGGCTCGCGACGGGCCACGGTCGCGGCGGTCGCCGCGGCCGTCGTCGGCCTGGAGCTGGGGGCGCTCGCCGTGGCGCTCGAGACCTCGGCCTCGGGCGTCACGTCGCTGCCGCTTCGCGCCTTCCTCGCGGCCCTCCTGCCGATCCACCTCCCGATCGCCGTCGTCGAGGGGCTCGTCACGGCGGCGGTCGTCGGGTTCCTGGCGCGGCGCGAGCCGGGCCTCCTCGAGGGCGCCCCGGCGGGCTCGCCCGCGCCGCCGGTCGCCCGGCCGCGCGTCCTCCTGGCGCTGTTCGCCGCGGCGCTGGCGATCGGCGGCGTCCTGTCGTGGGCGGCCTCCGAGCGGCCCGACGGCCTGGAGTGGTCGATCGAGCGGGCCTCGCGGGGGGCCGAGGAGTCCGCTTCCCGCGTGCACGCGGCGCTCTCCCGCGCGCAGGAGAGGCTCGCCGTCCTCCCGGACTACGCCTTCCGCGGAGGGGACGGCGCGAGCGAGGCCCGGCGGCGCGCCGGCACCTCGGCTGCCGGGATCCTCGGCGGGGTCCTCACCCTGGCCGTCGTCCTCGGCGTCGGCCTCGCGCTCCGGCGCTTCCGGCCAGGGGCGCGGCGGGGGACCTGAGGCCCGATGCGGCGGCTGGAGGAGGCTCTCCTCGACCTCGGCAGCCTCGACGCCCTCGGCGCCGGGGACGGCCCCGTCCACCGTCTCGACCCGCGGGCGAAGGTCGTCGCCACGCTCGTCTTCGCGGCGGTCGTCGCCTCGTACCCGCGCCACGAGCTCTCGGCCCTCCTGCCGCTCGCGCTCTTCCCGGTCGCCCTGGGCTCGATCGGCGGCGTGCCGGCACGGCTCGTGACGAAGAAGCTCGCGGCGGGCCTTCCGTTCGTCCTCCTCCTCGGGGCCGCGGGGCCGCTCCTGGAGCGGACGCCGGCCGCGGACTTCCTGGGCGTCCCCGTCTCCCTCGGCTGGATGACGCTCTTCTCCCTCGTCCTGAAGTTCCTCCTGACGGCGGCGGCGGCGCTCGTCCTCGTCGGGACGACGAGCGTGGCGGGCGTGGCGTCGGCCCTCTCGGGGCTGGGGGCGCCCCGGGCCCTCGTCACGCAGCTCGTCCTCCTCTACCGCTTCGCCTTCGTCCTGGCCGAGGACGCGCTCCGGATGCGCCGCGCGCGCGACCTCCGCTCGTTCGGGAGCCGCGGCAGCGAGCTCGCGCGCGCCGGGCCGTTCCTCGGGAACCTCCTCGTCAGGACGTGGGAGCGCGCCTCGCGGATCCACCGCGCGATGGCCGCGCGCGGCTTCGACGGGACGCTCCCGCCCCGCCGGCCCCTCCGGCTCGGGGCGGCGGACGCGGCGTTCCTCGGCGCCTCGGCGGCCGCGTTCGTCGCGTGCCGCGCCTGGGACCTGCCCGGGCTCCTCGGGGCGGCCCTCTCCGGGGGCGCGCGGTGAGCCATCACCTCGTGGCCGCCGAGCGGCTCTCGTACAGCTACCCGGACGGGACGCGCGCCCTGTCCGAGGTCTCGTTCCGGATCGTCCACGGCGAGTCGGTGGCCGTCGTCGGGGCGAACGGGGCCGGCAAGTCGACCTTGCTCCTCCACCTCAACGGAGCGCTCCTGCCGCAGGAGGGGCGCGTGGTCATCGGGGACCTCCCGGTGACGCGGGGGACGCTGCGCGAGGTCCGGCGGTCGGTCGGGATGGTCTTCCAGGACCCCGACGACCAGCTCTTCCTCCCGACCGTGAGGGACGACGTGGCGTTCGGGCCGCTGAACCTCGGGCTCTCGCACGAGGAGGCCTCGGCGCGGGTGGACGCGGCGCTCGCGGCCACCGGCATCCCGCACCTCGCCGGGAAGCCCCCCTACCGCCTCTCGGCCGGGGAGAAGCGGCGCGCGGCCATCGCCACCGTCCTCGCCCTCTCGCCGGGCGTCCTCGTCCTGGACGAGCCGACGACGGGCCTCGACCCGCGCGGGAGGAGGCAGCTGATCGAGCTCCTCTCGGGCTTCACGCACACGAAGATCCTGGCGACGCACGACCTGGAGCTCGTCCTCTCCCTCTGCAGGAGGACGATCGTCCTGGAGTCCGGGAGGGTCGTGGCGGACGGCCCGACCGCCGAGGTCTTCGCCGACGAGGGGCTCCTCCTCTCCTCGGGCCTGGAGCGCCCGGCGTCTCTCTCTCCCTGCCCCCGGTGCGGGGCATCCGGGAAACCTGGCGCGTCGTAGCGGCATCGAAGCGCCATGCCGCTCCGACCCTCCCCTCCCCGCCTCGCCCTGTCCGCCGCCCTCTGTGCCGTCCTCGCCCTCTCGTCGGCGGCGTGCGGCGGCCCCGCGCGGGGGACCGAGACCGGGACGGGAGGCGTGGCTGGCCCGGCCGCCGTTGCCTCCCCGGCCTCCCCGGCGGCGAGGAAGGAGACGAAGATGACGCGACCCGCCTTCTGGCGCGCGGACGACGCCCCGACGCCTCCCGTCGAGCGGACGGAGGAGGAGTGGAGGAAGCTGCTCGCCCCGGAGCCGTTCAAGGTCCTCCGCAAGGAGGGGACCGAGCGCGCCTTCACCGGCGCCCTCCACGACAACCACGCCGCGGGGACGTACCGTTGCGCCGGGTGCGGGCTGCCGCTCTTCTCCTCGGAGCAGAAGTTCGACTCCGGGACCGGTTGGCCCAGCTTCTGGGCCCCGCTGGGCCCGGAGAACGTCGGGACGAGGTCGGACCGGAGCTTCTTCATGGCCCGGACGGAGGTCCACTGCGCGCGGTGCGGCGGGCACCTGGGCCACGTCTTCGACGACGGCCCGAGGCCCACGGGCCTGAGGTACTGCATGAACTCGGCGTCGCTCGCCTTCGAGCCGGCGGAGTAGAGGTCTCCGGGGCGTGTGACCGGGCGCACGGTCGAGCCCCGGGAGCGGTGCTAGGCTGCCGCTGGCACCAGACAGCAAGGAGGCTCCCATGAAGCGCGCGGTCCTCGCGGCCCTTCTCCTCTGCCTCGTCCCGGCCGGCGCGGCCGCGGCCGACGACCGTCCGGCCTCGACCCGGTTCGCCGTCGCCATCGAGCGCGGCGACGTCGAGGCGATCAAGGCGCTCCTGGACGAGGGGAACAAGCCGGACACCCACATCGACTACGGCGAGAACTGGATCACCCCCCTCATGAAGGCCGCCTGGGACGGCGAGAAGGAGATCGCCGAGGTCCTCCTGGCGGCCGGCGCGGACGTCAACGCCCAGGCCCCCGGCTGGGGCGAGACGGCGCTCGGGCAGGCGGTCTCGCGCGACCACGTCGAGATCGCGCGCCTCCTGATCGACAAGGGCGCGAAGCTGGAGTCGCGGAACAAGCAGGGCTTCACGCCGCTGATCCAGGCCGCCGCGGCCGGGAAGCTCGAGATGGTGAAGCTCCTCCTCGACAGGAAGGCGAACCCGAACGCCGAGGACGACGTCGGCTTCACGCCGCTGAAGTACGCCGTGGCCGCCGGCAGCGAGCCGGTCGCGCGGGCCCTCGTGGCGGGGGGAGCGAAGGTCGACAAGCCGGGGACGAAGTACAACAAGGGCGAGACGGCGCTCCACATGGCGATCACGCAGGGCAAGCCCGAGATGGTGAAGGTCCTCCTGGAGCTGAAGGCCAACCCGAACGCCCGGCTGGCCAACGGCGACACGCCGCTGAAGCTGGCGAGGAACGGCGACCAGGAGGACGTGGTGAAGATGCTGAAGGCCGCCGGGGCGAAGTGACGGGGAGGACGCGATGCGAGCTTCCCGCCGTTCCCCCGCGGCCGCCCTTCCCCTCTCGGCGCTACTCCTCTCGGCCGGTGTCCTTTTCGGCTGCGCCTCCTCGGAGGGACCGGAGCCGGCCACCCGGCCGAAGCCGACGCCCGCCCCGACCTGGAGCGGGACCGCCAGGGGCGAGATCGTCGTCAGCGGCGCCTCGACGCCGCTCCGCCACGCCTACGCCGTCGTCGTGAGGCCCCGGAAGGCCACGGAGGACCAGACGCACGTCGTCCTCTCCGAGGAGCCCGTTCCCCTGGAGGTGCTCGACGACCTGATCCGCGCCCTCCCGAAGTCGGGGGTCAACAGCGTCCAGGTGGCCCTGGACTCGAAGGGGAGGCCCCTGACGGCGTTCTTCCACCACGAGTCGCTCCCCGCGGGGATCGAGGTGCGGGAGACGGCTCGCTACGCCCCCTCCCCGGCCCCGGCAGGACGGCTCGCCGGCAGGCTCGTCTTCAACGACCCGGGGTTCTCGTGGAGCTTCTCCGCGGAGTTCGAGGCGCCCGTCTACCGTCCCGTCCGGCCGCCGAGCCGGGCCGACGACCCGTCCCTCTCGCCCCGCGAGCGCGCCCGGATCCTCCTCTCCGAGCAGCACCTCGAGCCGACGTACGACGGCCTCCGGCGGGCGATCCTCGACAAGGACGCGGACCTCGTCGAGCTCTACCTCGACGCGGGAGTCCCCGCCACCAGCGGCGAGCCGCAGCGGGGCGTCCTGGACGAGGCGGTCGACTCGGGCGACGCCGGGATCGTGAAGCTCCTCCTCGAGAAGGGCGCCAACCCGAACGGCAAGGACTACGGCGGCTGGCCGCTCGTCATGAAGGCGGCCGCCGACAAGGAGCCCGCGCTCCTCGCGGCGCTCCTGGACGCCGGGGCCGACCCGAACTCGAAGGCCGCGATGAACCAGACGGCGCTCATCTCGGCGGCGATCGGCGGCAAGCTCGAGAACGTCGACCTCCTCCTGAAGAGGGGCGCCAAGGTCAACGCCCGGATGTCCACCGGGACGACGGCGCTCGCGATGGCCGTCGCCCAGGGGCACACGGCGGTCGTCAAGCGGCTGATCTCTGCCGGCGCCGACGTGGCGCGCGACCGGAAGGACCTCCTCGAGTCGGCCCGCCGGATCAAGAACAAGGAGATCGAGCGGCTGATCCTCGACGCGGGGAAAGCCGCGCCGAAGACCGCCCCGAAGAAGAAGTAGCGGATCCCGCATCCCGGGCCCCGGGGCGCCAGGCACCGTCCCGCTCCGGGGCGTCGCTCGCTCCGGCTGCAGACCCTTCGCGCCGGAATGAGCTGACGGGTTCAGCTCGTCCGCCATGAATCATCGGGTTCATGGAGGCACGGCGGCCGCCGGTCGATGCTCTGCGCGAGGCACTGCTGTGGGCAGTCCAGCGGCGGACGACGCTGAGGAGTTCGGCAGGCCGTCGAGCCCGGCCATCGCTCGAACCGCGCAGTGGCGCATAGCTGGGCTGTCAGCGCGGGGCCCGGCTTCGATCGCGCTGCTCACAGACAAAGCACACGAGGCCACGCGGCGGTCGCGGGCGATCGCGGGGCCGCCCACAGTCTGTATCCCGTCCCCGGAGGGTCAGAGGAGTTACACGAGAAGGGAGAACGTCCCATGTCCGACGCCGGCTCTCTGGCGTTCGTACTTCGCCGCGCCCGCCGCCTGGGCTGGATCTCCGGCAGCGCCCTGGCCGCCCATCTCCTGATCGCCGGGTCCGCGGCGAGGGGGGAGACCAGAGACACCGCCGCCCCAGATGGTGCGCGGGCGGATGTGCTCGCTGCGCCGAGAGCGTCCGCCGTTCCACGACCCGCGGTCGACCCGACGCCGCCGCTGACGCTCACGACCCTGGCCGGCCCGGAGAGCGGGCCGGGCTGGTTCGACGGGACCGGCAGCGCGGCCCGGTTCTCCCTCCCCACCGGGGTCGCGTTCGACGCCGCAGGCAACGCGTACGTTTCCGACCGGACGAACCAGACGATCCGGAAGGTCTCTCCGGCGGGCGTGGTGTCGACCCTCGCGGGGCTGGAGGGGACGCCGGGCAGCTCGGACGGAAGGGGAGCGGCGGCCCGTTTCAACGCTCCGTGGGGCGTCGCCGTCGACTCTCTCGGGAACGTGTTCGTCGCCGACATGGGAAACAGCACCATCCGGAAGGTGGCTCCGGACGGGATGGTGACGACGCTCGCGGGGCTGGCGGGGACGCCTGGCAGCACCGACGGCACCGGAGCCGCCGCGCGGTTCAGCTCTCCGCAGGGGCCCGGCCTCCTCCCGTCCGGGGACCTGCTCGTGGCGGACTCGGGAAACCACACGATCCGGAAGGTGACCCCGGCAGGCGTGGTGACGACGCTGGCGGGACTGGCGGGCACGAGCGGCAGCGCGGACGGGACGGGGACGGTGGCCCGGTTCCTCTCTCCGAGCGCCGTCTGCGTGGACACCTCCGGGAACGCCTATGTCGCCGACATGGGCAACTCAACGATCCGGAGAGCGGCTCCGGATGGCACCGTGACGACGATCGCCGGGTTGGCTTTGAACCAGGGGAGCGCCGACGGAACCGGGACCGACGCGCGTTTCCGCCTCCCGAGCGGTGTGGCGGTCGACGTCGGCGGGAACGTCTACGTCGCGGACATGAACAACCAGACCATCCGGAAGGTGACCTCCACGGGCGTCGTGTCGACCCTGGCCGGCCAGGTGCAGACCGCGGGCTGGGCGGACGGCACGGGGACGGCGGCTCGCTTCTACAACCCGCGCGGTGTCGCCGTGGCCGGCTCGGGAAACGTGTTCGTGGCCGACAACTTCAACAGCACGATCCGCGAAGTCACGCCCGCGGGGGTCGTGACGACCTTCGTCGGCCTCGCTTCTCCGTTCGGCTGGGTCGACGCGACGGGAACTGCCGCGCTCTTCAACAGCCCGGCCGGTGTCGCCACGGACGGCTCCGGGAACGTCTACGTCGCCGACTCGAGCCACGTGATCCGGAGGGTGACGTCTGGCGGCGTGGTCTCCACCCTCGCGGGGCTCGCGGGGACCAGCGGGAACGCCGACGGGACAGGGACCACGGCTCGCTTCAGCGGTCCGCAGGGCGTCGCGGTGGACAGCGCGGGAACGGTCACCGTGGGCGACTCTTACAACCACGCGATCCGGCAGGTCAGCTCGGCAGGGGTCGTGACGACCCTGGCGGGGCTGCCGGGGACGTCCGGGAGCGCGGACGGAACCGGAACGGCTGCACGGTTCTATCTCCCGGCCAGCGTGGCCCGCGACGATGGCGGGAACGTCTACGTCGCCGACCGTGGAAACCACGCGATTCGCGTGGTCACCCCGGGCGGGGTCGTGACGACGCTGGCGGGGCAGCCGGGGACGTCCGGCAGTGTCGACGGCACCGGCACAGCCGCGCGCTTCTACCGCCCGCAGGGGGTCGCGGTGGACGCTGCCGGCAACGTCTTCGTCGCCGACACCGACAACCAGACGATCCGGAAGGTGACCCCCGGCGGTGTCGTGACGACTCTGGCGGGACTGGCGGGCCAGCGCGGAACCGCCGACGGCACGGGGTCGACGGCCAGATTCAACGGTCCCTGGGGAATCGGCGTGGACGGCGCGGGGAACGCCTACGTGGCCGACTTCAACAACAACACCGTCCGGAGGGTGACCCCGGAGGGAGTCGTCTCGACCTTGCTGGGTCTCGGGGGCACTCCCGGCAACGTCAGCGGCACGGGGTCTGCGGCGCGCTTCTTCGGCCCGCGGGGCCTGGCGCTGGGTCCGTCCGGCGAGGTTTTCGTCGGCGACACGATAGACAACTCCCTCCGCGTCGCCGCGACGGCGCTGCCGGACGTGGCGACGATCGACCAGCCGAGCGGCCTCGTGGGAAGCCCCCGGCAGGTCGACACCTCCCCTCAGACCGCGACGACCTGGCTCTGGGAGGTCGTCCGGATCCCGCCGGGCGCGACGGCGACGCTCTCCTCGACCTCGGTCCGCAACCCGACGTTCACTCCGGACGTGGCCGGGCACTACGACTTCCGCCTGACCGCCTCCGACGGGACGCAGACCAGCATCACGACCGTCGGGCTGACCGCCTGGGTGCCGCCGACGGCCGCGGTGGGGGGCGGCGGGACGGTCTGCCTCGGTCAGAGCGCGTCGATTTCGGCCACGCTGACCGGCGACCCGCCCTGGAGCGTGACGTGGTCGGACGGCGTGACGCAGAGCGGCCTGACCACGAGCCCGGCGACGAGGGACGTCAGCCCGACGTCGACGACCGTCTACAGCGTGACCGCCGTCTCGGACGCCAACGGGGCGGGAACGTCGAGCGGAAGCGCGACGGTGACGGTCACGGGCGTCGTGGCACCCACGGCCACGGTGTCGGGGACGGCGACGATCTGCGCCGGCACGGACACGACGCTGAGCGCGGTCCTGACGGGGACGCCCCCGTGGAGCCTGACGTGGAGCGACGGCGTCACGCAGAGCGGCGTGACGGCCTCCCCAGCCGCGCGGACGGCGAGCCCGGCGTCGACCACGGTGTACACGGTGACGGCCGTTTCCGACGCGGGGTGCACGGGAGGGGCGGCGGTCGGCTCGGCCACGGTGACGGTCGACCCGGCACCCGCGACTCCCGTGGTCACGGCGCCCTCGAGCGCGACGGCGGGGGTCTCGGGGCTGACCGCGTTTGTCGTCCTGAACGCGGGGAACACCTACTCGTGGACGATCCAGAACGGGTCCCTCACGGCGGGACAGGGGACGAACGCGATCACCTTCACCGCCGGCACGTCGGGCGCGACGGTCCTGACGGTGGTGGAGACGAACGGGGCGGGCTGCTCGGCGAGCTCCGTCGCCTCGATCCCGATCGCTGAGGCCGAGGAGCCGCGGGTCGTGAACCGGTGGACGAAGCTGGGGCCGGACGGGGGCGACGTCACGATGATCGCCGTCGACCCGACGGCCCAGCAGACGGTCTGGGCGACGGCGTTCTCGGGGGTCTTCAAGTCGATGGACGGCGGGGAGAACTGGGTGAAGCTCCTGCCGACGCCCTCGGCCGCGTATGCGGTCGCGCTCCATCCGGTGAACGCCGTCGTCGCCTTCGCGGCCGACGGGAGCCGGCGGCTCTTCCGGACGACGGACGGCGGTGCGTCCTGGTCCCAGCTCGGGACGGGCATCACGGCCGGGAACGCCTCCGCCGGGTCTCGGATCGCCTTCCGTCCCGGCGACCCGTCGGTGATGTTCTACGCGGCCGGCGCCGCGCTCTTCAAGAGCACCGACTCCGGGGCGACCTGGGCTCGCAGCGACGGCGGGGTCGTGACCGGCAAGACCGTCGTCGACCTGTCCGTCGACGCCTCGGCGCCAGACACCCTGGTCCTCGTCCTCCGAGACTTCGGGCCCCACCGGAGCACGGACGGCGGCGCCACGTGGGAGCCGTTGACGACGGGTCTCCCGACCACGACCAGCGGCTCGACCACCTACGTCCGCGTGACTGCGTTCGCGCAAGACCCGGGCAGCCCGGAGAGGATGTTCGTGACCTCGGGCCACGACGGTCGGGTCTACGCGACGACCGACGGAGGGGATTCGTGGACGGCACGCTCAACGAGCGGCATCGGCGCGGGCTCGCTTCTGGTCGCGCCCGGTGACGGCCAGACGTTGTACGCCGGGGCTGCGGACACTTTCGACGCGGATCCGACCGCTCTCTCCCGGATCTGGAAGAGCACGGACGCCGGTGTCACCTGGGGCAGCGTCACGGAGACGATCTGGAGCTCGGTCGCCCGGCCGTGGGCCAGCCCGTCCGGCAGCCCTCAGACGGTCTACGCAGCCTTCGCGAGCGGGCTCTCGAAGACGACCGACGGCGGCGCCACCTGGAGAGACGCCAACGAGTCCCTCCGGGCCACGACCTTCTCGCACGAGCCCGGATTCGACCCGTCGTCGCCGGCGACCTGGTACGTCGTCGGTACCTCCAACGGCGTCTTCAAGACGACCGACGGCGGCGCGACGACGCTTCCGGCGAACGGAGGGCTCGCCGTGTCGGTGAACGGGACCGCCGTCGTGGACCCGGCCGATCCCCAGGTGGTCCTCGCCGCCGGCTCCACTGTGGAATACACGACCGGCGCCTACTACATGTTCCTCGTTCGCAGCTCCGACGGCGGCGCCACCTGGAAGCCGATCCTGAACGGCCTCTACCCCGTCGACGGGTACTACCGGGGCCTCCAGCCCTGGGGGTTCGTCGCCGTGCCGACGACGCCGACGACGTTCTACGTCTCGGCACCGCCCGAGGGTGTTTACAAGAGCACCGACGCCGGACTGAGCTTCGCGCCGGTCAACGCGGGCCTTCCCGTGAGCGGCGGGCTGTCGTTCTACAACATCGATGCCGCCGACGCCTCGGGGACGGTCCTCTATCTCGCGGGGGCGGCGAACGGACTCTTCAAGACGACGGACGGCGGAGCCAATTGGACGACGGCGGGGACTGGGATTCCGGCGGGCACGACCATCCGGCATGTCGCACCGAACCGGACGCTCCCGGCTCGCGTCTTCGCTGCCACGACCGCAGGGCTCTACCGGAGCACGGACTCGGGAGGGACGTGGCTCGCCGTGACCCTTGGCCTTCCCACGGGGGGCGTCCAGCACGTCTGGGTCGACCCGGCGTCGGTGTCGACCGTCCACGCGAGCGGCACGGACACCGTGACGGGGCCCTGGATCCGCAAGTCGACGGACGGGGGCGATTCCTGGAATCCCGTGACGACGCAGGGTCTCGACCTCAGTTCGGTGGCGTGGCTCGCCGTCGACCCGTCGAACCCGAACCGCCTTCTGGCGGCAGGCCGCGGGGGGCTGTCGCAGATCACGTTCGACGCGACGGACCCGGAGGGGGACGGGGTGCCGGACTCGGTCGAGTCGCAGGTGCCGAGCCTCGGCGGCGCCGGGACAGGGGACGGCAACGGGGACGGTGTCCCGGACACGGCGCAGGGCAACGTCGCCTCGCTGCCGGCCGCCGTGGGCGGCGGGTGGGTCACGGTGGAGAGCGGGGCCGGCACGACGTTGAGCGGCGTGACGGCCACGACGCCGCCGGATCCGTCCGACCTTCCCCCGGGCGTCACCCTCTCGTCGGGGACGGTGGGGTTCTCTCTGGGCGGCCTGACGCCCGGGGCGTGCACGGCGGTGACGCTCTACTACCCGAAGACGTCTGGCGTCAACGGCTACTTCAAGCACGGCCCGACGCCGCAGGACGTGACACCGCGCTGGTACTACTTCTCCCACGACGGAACCACCGGGGCCGAGGTGTTCCAGGACGCCGACCGGACGCGGGTCGTCCTGCACCTGTGCGACGGCCGGCGGGGGGATGCCGACGTGGTGGTCGACGGGACCATCGCTGATCCGGGCGGTCCTGCGGCCATCACCGCCGCGACGGCCGCGGTCACGGGCACGACGTCGATCTGCGCGGGGCAGATCGCCCAGGTACAGGCCTCGCTCACCGGGACGCCGCCGTGGAGCGTGACGTGGTCGGACGGGCAGGTACAGGAAGGCCTGACCGCGAGCCCGGCGACACGGACCGTGAGCCCGACGTCGACGACGGTCTACACGGTCACGGCGTTCTCGGACGCCGTCGGAGCCGGGATCGCCGGGGGCTCGGCCACGGTGACCGTCCGCCCGGTCCCGGCGGCCCCGACCGCCGGCAGCGAAGCGACGGTCTGCCAGGGCGAGACGATCCACCTGACGGCCTCGGCGGTCGCCGGCGCCACGTACTCCTGGACCGGCCCCGACGGCTTCCTCTCGGCCGCCCAGAACCCGACCATCACCAACGCCCAGCCGGCCGCCAGCGGCGTCTACAACGTCACGGTCACCGTCGACGGCTGCACCTCGGCCCCGGGCTCGACGACCACCACCGTCACCCCCGACTCCCTTGCCCCGGTCGTCACCCCGCCGTCCGACGTCGTCGTCTTCCAGACGCTCTGCTGCGGCGCCTTCGGCGGCGCCGACTCGGCCACGAGCGCGACGTTGGCCACGTTCCTCTCCGGCGGCACCGCCACCGACGACTGCGTCGCCGCGGCCACGGCCCTGGCCCCGCAGGTGGGCGGAGTCGACGTGACCGGCACGACCTGCTTCGAGGCCGGCACGACCGCCGTCACCTTCCGCTTCTCCGACGCCGCCGGCAACGTCGGCACCGGCACGGCGAACGTCGCCGTCCGGATGTACGCCGACCTGAACCTCGACGGCGTCGTCGACCCGGCCGACATGGTCGTCATGCAGTCCTACTTCAACTTCGCCGCCACCCCGGGCGTGCCCCCCTTCGGCGCCCCCGTGGACATGGCCGACCTGACGCACGACACGCTCGTCGACCCGGCCGACATGGTCCAGTTCCAGGCCTACTTCAACTTCGCCGTGTCCTGCCTGGCGCCCTGACGCGAGCACACCAAGGACTTCGACAGGAGTGAACCGAATGAAGACTTCCACTCTCCTCCGGGCCGCCGCCGCGCTCGCGCTGGCCTCTGCCCTCTTCGGCTCGGCCCCCCTCTTGGCCCAGGGCGCCCCGCTGGCCGGGACGATCACCCTCG
>RHKY01000077.1 GCA_008363385.1 Acidobacteriota bacterium
GTGGCCCTTGAAACGCGAAACCCCGGGAACGTCGTCCCGGGGTCTCAGTTAACCGCGCCCGAAGGGTCGGGTTCGCGGGGAGGATCAAGTGGCTCCGCAGGTAGGGCTCGAACCTACAACCCTTCGGTTAACAGCCGAATGCTCTACCATTGAGCTACTGCGGAACGTCTCGAAAGATCACGGCGGGGCCGCTCCCCGCGCGGGACGGGGAGTCTAGGGAGCCCGCCGGTTCCCGTCAAGCCGCCGATTCGGCCGCGGACTCGGCCTCCGATTCGCCGGCCGTTTCGTCGGGTTCGGCGAGGCCGGCGGAGCGCTGGATCGGGGCGGGGCGTGCCGGGGCTCCCTGGGGCGCGGCCTTCTCGTCCCGCTCCTCTGCTCTCCGGAACAGGTAGACGGCCAGGACGGCCAGCAGGGCGAGCTGGAAGGCCTGCGACACGAGGAACGCCACCGGCTTGAGGGGAGCGAAGCCGGGGTGGACGAACCGGACCAGCCAGCCGGACGCCTCGTTGACGAACGCGGCCGCGAACGTCCCGGCGATGCCGATCGCCTTCAGCCGGCGCGGGGCCGGGACGAAGATCGCCAGGTGCGTCAGGAGGAGGAGGACGAGGGCCATCATCGCCATGTGGCCGTGCGTCACCTCCACCATCGAACCGAACGTGCGGGCGGGCTGGAACGTCTCCTCGGAGCCGCGGTAGTACGAGACGACGCTCGAAGGCGAGAGCGTGAGGCGCGAGAAGTAGACCCCGAAGGCCGAGACCCAGAGGCCGAGGAGGAAGACGAGCGCCCCGCCGAGCGTCAGGCGCATCAGGGACTGGTCGCGGAACCGGCCGTTCTCGAGGTACTTCATCGCTTCGTCTCCGTGGGGGCCGCTGCGGGGACGGGAAGGGGGAGGAGGGCGTCGAGGGCCAGGACGCGCCTGACGGCCGCGGCGATGGCCCGCGTCGTGAGCGTTGCGCCGGTGACGTGCGAGAGGGCCCGTCCGACGAAGAGGCCGTCCTCGGCCCGCTTCCCCGGGATCCGCCTCAGCCAGCCCTCGCGCGGCAGGTAGTCCTCCGGCTCGGCGAAGGCCAGGACGTCGACGCTCCGGAGGGTCCGGTCGGGCGCGACGACGACCATCAGGACCTCGGGCTGCGTCCGCACGACGTGCTGGTCGAAGTAGGCCGTGCCGAGGTGGCTCCCCGCCGGGGCGAGGGCGGGGTACCGGGTGACGACCGCGGACTCGACCGGCGCCTCCGCGGCCTTCTCGGCCGCCGCCTTCTGCTCCGGCGTCAGGTACGAGGTGGTCCGCTCGACGCGCGCCGGGGGCGGGAAGGCGCGGGCGAGCGCCTTCTCGCGCGTCTCGTAGACCGCGGCGCGGCCCTCCCCGGCGAGGCCGAGGAGGGCCGGGAGGGCCGCGAGGAGGAGCGCGGTCCTCAGAACAGGTACCCCAGCGCCACGTTCCACTGGTCGACGCCGCTCCCGGCGGCGTTCCGGTAGTCCTGGTAGTCCACCTTCACCGAGACCTGCGGCAGCGGCTTGAAGTCGAGGCCGAGCGTCCAGATCCTCCGGTCGTTGGCGCCGTCGCGGGCGTAGCCGTCCGGAACCTCCTTCTGCGTGTCCAGCTCCTCGTACCTCACGAACGGGGTGAGGGCGATCGAGCGCTTCCCGGTGACGAGGGGCCCGACGTCGTACCCGGCCTGGAGGTACCACCCCTCGATCCGCTCGCCGACCGACTTGCTCCCGGTGAAGCCGTTGGCCTGGTTGACGAGGTCGGCGTCGTCGACCGAGACGGTCGCCCAGAGGCCGCGCAGCCAGAGGCCGCCGATCCGGTACTCGGCGTGGACGTCGAACGTCGTCGTCCGCGCGTCCACCTCGACGCCGCCCACCGACAGGTCCTGCCCGGTGTCGCCGGTGAAGAGGGAGACGCCCGCGAGGAGGCCGGGGACCGAGACGAGGTCGACCCGGCCCGTCACCGCGAGGTCGTCGGCCTTGGCCTTCGCCCCGCTCTGCCGCCCGCCGCGGATGCCGGTCGAGGCGGTGAAGCCCTTGGCGTAGAGGCTCTCGACGACGTAGAGCTTGTAGGCCACCGGCCCCACCTCGCCGAGGGCGCCGAGGCCCCCCATCCGCCACGTCGAGGGGAGGACGGCGGTCTCGACGTCGGGGCGCCTGGCGCCGAGGAACGTCGGCGGCTCGTGCATCTCGTTCACGAGGCCGACGGGCGCGAGCACCAGCCCGGCTCGGACGGCGACCTCCTTCCGCGCGAGCCAGTCGAGGGTGGCGAACTCGACGGAGACCTCGCCCCCCTTCCCGGTGGAGCCGTGCTCGTACTCGATCTCGGTGTTCAGGACGAACTTCGGCGAGAACTTCCACCCGACGTAGAGGACGGCGCGCAGGTAGTCCCACTCGTTCGTCTTCCCCGAGGCGGCGCCGGAGTCGGGCTGGGCGTCGAAGTTCTGGTAGACGCTCTCGCCGTAGCCCCCGATCGAGAGGCCCGACTTGACGCGGTAGACCTTGGAGGCGCCCGGCCCGAGGCCGAAGACCGTGGTCTTCTCCGGAGCGGGGGACCCCTCCGTCTTCCCGGCCTCGGCCGCGGGCTTCTCGGCGGGGGCGGCCACCTCTCCCAGCTTCAGCGACTCCAGCTCCTGGGTGAGCGCCTCGATGCGGCGCGCCAGCTCCTCGTTCGTGGGGGCGGAGGCGGAAGCCTCCGCGGGCTTCGGGGGCTCGTCCGCGCGGGCCGAGAGCGGCGCCGCGAGGAGGAGGGCGGTGGCGAGGGCGGGGCTCCGGCGGCGGAGCCAACGTCCTGGGTTCATCTGCTGTTCTCCTGTCGTTCGTCGGGACTCGGCCCGTCGGCGCGCGCCGGGGCCGGATGGAAGACCGGGTCCGCGAGGGCGCGAGCGCCCCCGGGGGCCTGGACGAGGAAAGCCACCGCGATGTCGCGGGAGCGGCGTCGATCGGCGTCGCGGTGGAAGGAGTCCGGGCCGAGGACGAAGAAGGCGGTCGAGAGGGCGTCGGCCTCGGCCGCGGTGGGGGCGAGGACCGTGACGCTCCCTCGGAACGCGGCGAAGCGGCCCGTCCTCGGGTCGAGGAGGTGGCCCGCGGGGCGGCCGTCGACGAGGCGTCCCCGCTCGGAGTCGGACGAGGTCGAGAGCGACGCGTCGCGGAGCGGGACCGCGAGGACGGGGCGGCCCTCCCCGTCCGCCGAGGCGACGAGGCCCTCGAAGGGGGGCTCGCCCTCCGGGGGGCCGATCGCCAGGAGCTGGCCGCCGAAGTTCAGGAGCGCGCGACGGACGCCCTGGGCGCGGAGCCTCTCGGCGGCGCGGTCGAGGGCGATCCCCTTGGCGATCCCGTCGAGGTCGAGACGGACGTCCGGGCCGGAGAGGGCGAGGAGGCGGGCCTCCCCGTCCCAGGCGAAGGCCCGTGGTCCGGCGAGCGAGAGGGCCCGCGCGACCTCGGTCTCGGACGGCCAGCGGCCGGGGCCGCGGAGGCCGTAGGCGGCCACGAGAGCGCCGAGGGCGGGGTCGAACGCACCGCCCGTCTCGTCGCGAAGACGGGCGGCCGTGCCCAGCGCCTGTGCAAGGACGTCGGACACCCGTTCCGGGCCGGTCCCGGCCCGGCGGTGGAGCCGGGCGAGCTCGGTGTCGTCCCTCCAGGTCGAGGCCGCCCGCTCGACCTCCTCGACGGCGGCGAAGGCCGCGTCGGCCAGGGCGTCGGCACGCGGCGAGGCCGGCAGCCGCACCTCCAGGAGCGTCCCCATCAGCCACCGGGCCCGGACCGAGTCGATCACTCCACCGGGCGATTGCGCCACACCCTGAGTCATTGCCACGAGGAGGGTTGCGGCGATTCCATGTGTGAGACTCCGTCTCATTTACAAGAGGAAGATAGCCCACGCCCTCCCCCCGCGCAAGGGAATCAAATGATCCACGTCATCCCGGACCGTAGATTCAGCGTGCGGGTCCCACCTCGAACAGCTCGATGGAGTCCCCCGCCCGGCCGACCGGACGCGGAGACCTCGCCCGGAGTTCGGAGACAGAGCGCGCGACGCGTGGCGCGCCGCCCGGGAGGATCGCCGCCTCGCCGCCGAGGAGGAGGTATTGCCGGGAGACGGCGGCGTACCGCCGGAGCGGAGCGTCGGCCTCGAGGTGGTCCAGGCAGCCGGGGATCCTCATCGCGGGAAGGTCGCCGCCGAAGTAGACGATCGAGACCTCGCCGGGAGGAATGCCGCGCGCCCCGAGGAGGTTGCGGAGGCGCAGGAGGTCCTGCCCCCAGTCGAGGTTCGAGTCCGAGAGGACCGGCCGGCCCACCAGCCGCCCGACGAGGCCGCTCGCGCCGAGCGACCGGTCGATCGCGAGCGGGGAGAGGACGACGAGGAGGAGCGCTCCGCGAGCCCAGGCCGACAGCCGCGCGATCCTGGGACCGAGGGCCGCGGCGGCGCCGAGCGTCAGGAAGGCGACGGTCGGGAAGACGTGCCTCACGCCGATCCGCGGCCCCGGGAGCGACCCGGCGAGGAGGAGGAGCCCGGCCGCGAAGAAGAGGCGGGCTGCGCGAGGCCCTCCGCGCCGCGCCGCGAGGACGGCCCCGGCGAGCGTGGCGGCGAGCCAAGTCGCGGGGGACTTCAGGACGAGCGCGACCAGGTGGTAGTGCGGTCCCGGGTGGGACGTCGCTCCGTCGAAGAACGTCAGCCGCCCCGCGTCGGCCTGCCGGAGGTGGAAGAGGAGCCCGAAGAGCCAGCGCGAGAGGCCCCGGCTCACCCCTTCGACGCGCTCGCAGAGCCCGACGTCGTCCGGAGCCATCTGGTAGACCCGGCCCAGGACGGCGACGGCGCCTGGCGCCTCGCCCCGGACGGACCAGGCGAGCGCGAGGGCGAGAAGGAGGACCGCCGAGGCCGGGACCGCCACGGCGAGGACGAGCCGGCGTCTCCTCCCCTCCCGGTCCCGGGCCGCGCCGGCGGCGATCCAGAGGAACGCGAGCGGGAGAAGGAGCACCGCGCTGTACTTCGTGGCGAGGGCGGCCGCGAGCCAGGCGGCGGCCAGGATCCCGGTCGAAAGCCGGGACGCCTCGTCCTGGCGGCGGAGCGCGCCCGCCAGGAGGACGGCGAAGAGCGTCAGGGGGACGTCGGTCGTGACGAGGTGCCCGTGGGGGAAGAGGGCGGTGTTCCCGAGGACGAGCGCAGCGGCAACGAGGCCGGGGACTCCTCCTCCGACCGCCGCGTACGACGCCAGGACGAGGCCCGCGAAGAGGAGCGACGCGGCGGCCCGGGCCGCGAGGAGGACGCCGTCCGGGGCGACCCCCTCCCGCGGCGCGAAGAGCCAGCCTCGCGTGGCCCGGAGGAAGTCGCGGTACGGCAGGCGCGGGCCCTCGGCGCCGGTCGACAGGACGGCCGCCAGGCCGTAGAGCTCCTTGGCGAGCGGCGGGTGCTCGACGTTGACGAGCCACGTCCCGGTCCTCACCTGCGCCACGCCGGCGGCGGCGTGGATCGGCTCGTCGGCGACGGCCGAGTCCACGCGCGCGTCCCGGAACGAGAGGCCGAGGGCGAGCGCGACGAGGAGCGCGAGGACGAGCCGGACCCGGCCGCGCGGCGTCACGACGGGGCCTCCTCGGCCGCGGGACCGAGCGCCTCCGCGGCGGCCTCGGCCGCGGCCGGGGCCAGGCAGGCCGCGGCCAGGAAGAGGACGCGGTCCCACGACCAGCGAACGTGCCAGCCGACGTCGAAGCGCGAGAAGCCGTACGCCGCCGCGAGCGCCGCCAGGGAGAGCGCCACCCCCAGGATCAGCGCGCTCCGAAGGCGCCGCGTCCCGGGAGCCAGCGCGAGGAGGAGCGCGAAGGTCGCGATCCCGGCCCACGCCCAGCCCGTTCCGGCGGCGACGGCGACGAGCGCGGCGCCGAGCCGCGCCGGCGTGAAGGCCCCCGCGTCGAAGGCGGAGGGGAGCGGCCCGCCCGTCAGCGAGCGGACGTAGAGCGTCCACGGGAGGACGCCGACCAGGACGACACAGAGCCCGGCGAGGGCGCCCGGCCGGAGGCGACGCGCCGAAAGGAGGAGCGCGGCCACGACGAGCCCTGCCAGGGCCCCCTCGGGCTTCGTCCAGGCGGCCAGGACGAGGAAGGCCGCGAGGCGAGCCGGCGCGAGGCGCTCCGTCTGCAGCCGGTCCAGCTCGCCGACGGCCAGGAGGAGGAAGAGGACGAGGAGCGCCTCTGCGTAACCGGGGTAGGTCCGGTAGTAGGGGAGGAGGGAGACGATCGCCCCGGCCAGGAGCTTCGCTCCGGGCCCCCCGCGGGTCGCGCGGGCGGCCGCGAGCGAGGCCAGGAGGGCGAGCGCGGGCCAGAGGGGCGTCAGGAGCAGCTCGTCGAAACGGCCGAGGGCGACGGCGGCCCCGGCCAGGACGCACGGCCAGAGCGGAGGGTACTCGGGGTGGGAGAACTCGCCGGCCGGGTCGACCCGGACGACGGAAGCGAGCGAGCCCGAGGCGTGGATCGCGCGCGCCTTCAGCCCCCAGATCGCCACGAAGTCGCCGGTCCCGAAGGGGCGCCGCAGCGCGACGAGCGAGGTCGAGAGGAGGCCGAGCGCGAGGAGGAGCCCGGCGGCGGCGGCGCGCGTCACGGCGACCCCCGGACGGGCGAGAGGCGGAAGGCGGGAACGTCTCCCGTGGAGACGGCGACGCGCCTCGGGGCGAGCAGGTACGCCGCGCGCCTGCGGCTCTCCTCGACGGCTTCCGGCGGAGCGCCGCGAGGCAGGACGAGGAGGACGTCCTCCTCGGGGCCGAGCGTGCGGCCCAGGCGGAGGGCGGCAGCCGAGAGCTCCCTGTCCGCCGAGAAGAACGGGACGTTCAGGAGGCGCGTCGTCTGGTTGGCCGCCCAGAACCTCCGCGCCGCCGACAGCGACGCGGGGAGGGGGAGCGCGCGCCAGACGGCCTGCGCCGCGAGCGCCCCGAGGCCCGCGGCGAGCAGCAACGAGGCCGCCACGCGCCGGTGACCGGCGCCGGACGCCGCCCGCCCTCGCAGAGGCACGCGCGATTGTAGGCTTGGGCCGTGACGCCGGCCGGACGCTTCGCCCCGAGCCCCACGGGCCCGCTCCACGCGGGAAGCCTCGTGGCGGCGGTGGGCTCGTGGCTCTTCGCGCGGCACGCGGGGGGGCGCTGGCTCGTGAGGATGGAGGACCTCGACCGCCCGCGCGTCGTCCCCGGCGCCGCCGCCGAGATCCTCCGGACGCTGGAGCGGTTCGGCCTCCTGTGGGACGGCGAGGTCGTCCTGCAGAGCGAGCGGACCTCCCTCTACGAGGAGGCGCTCGGCAGGCTCCGGCGGGACGGGCACCTCTTCGACTGCGCGTGCACCCGGGCCGAGCTGGCCCGCGCCGCCTCGGCCCCGGCCGAGGAGGACGAGAGGGACGCCTCGCCGGTCTACCCGGGGACCTGCCGGGCCGGCCTCCCGCCCGGGCGCGCCCCGCGCGCCGTCCGCTTTCGCGTACCGCCGGGGACCGTCGCCTTCGAGGACCTCGTGGCGGGGCGCGTCGAGGAGGAGACCGGGAAGGCCGTCGGCGACTTCGTCGTCCGGCGCGCCGACGGCGTCGTCGCCTACCAGCTGGCCGTCGTCGTGGACGACGCCGCCCAGGGCGTCACGCAGGTGGTCCGCGGCGGGGACCTCCTCTCTTCGACGGCCCGGCAGACCCTCCTCCAGCGCGCTCTCGACGTCCCGACGCCCTCCTACGCGCACCTGCCGCTCGTCCTCGGCCCGGACGGCAGGAAGCTCGGCAAGCGCGACGGGGCGCTCCCGCTCTCGACGCTCGACCCCGCTCGGGTCCTCTCGGCCCTCGGACGCGCGATCGCGATCCTGGGGCAGGAAGCGGAGGGGGACTCCCCCGGAGAGCTCCTGTCCGACGCCCTTCGCCGGTTCGACCCGGCCCGTATCCCGGCCAGGAGCGTCCGCGCGCCTTAGCGGGAGCGGCGTCGGGGACGCCCCCCCGAAGCGTCAGCGAGCGGCGGCTGCGCGCAGCCGGAGGAGCTCCGCCGCGAACGCCTCCGGGCCGCTCTCGAGCGCCCGTTTCCAGCCTTCGAGCGCCCGGGAGAGCCCCTCGTGCGGCGAGAGTCCGTCCGGCGCCGCCCGCTGGATCTCGTAGAGGAGCTCGGGCTCGTCGGCCAGGAGGGGCCCGGCCAGGTCCACGAGCCTCCGGAACGTCGACGACGAGAGCCCGTCGGGCGCCTCGATCGGCGTGCCGGAGTCGACGAGCGCGGAGGCCCCGACGAGGCCGAGGAGGTGGGCGACCGACATCGTCCGGGCGATCCAGGCGTCGTGCTCGGCGAGCGGCATCTTCGCGATCTTCAGCCCGCCCCCCGAGAAGAGGCGGCGGGCGCCTTCGAGCGCCCGGGCGTTCCCGCTCTCGCAGAGGATCAGGTCGCGTCCCCGCGTCCCCTTCGTCGAGGGCCCGAACATCGGGTGGACCGAGGCCAGGAGGACGCGCTCGCGGCGGGCCCGGGGGACGAGAGGGAGGATCTCCCTCTTGACGCTCGCCATCTCGACGACGAGCCCGCGTGGCCGGACGTCGATCACCTCGGAGAGGACCCGGCCCATCGCCGGGAGGGGGACGCAGACGACCACGGCGTCGGCCGTCGCGCACCCCTCGAGAGGGACGCTGCCGGGCGCTCTCGGATCGCAGACCCAGACGCTGAAGCCGCGCCGCCGGAAGAACGGGACGAAGACCTGCCCCATCCGCCCGGCGCCGCCGACGACGACGAGGAGCCGTCGACCCATCGGCATCAGGAGCCTGGTGCGGCCGTCACGCGGACGAAGCGCTTGCCGACCTTCAGGAACCGCCCCTCCGCGCCTCCCGCCTCGAACGGCTCGTTCGGCGCCTCCACCTTCCGCCACGCCACACCGTCGTGCGAGACCGAGACGGCCCCCTCCTTCACCTTCTGCCGGGCGACGTTCTTGCTCGGGGCAAGGCCGAGCGCCGCCAAGAGGGAGGCGACGTCGGCGGGGAGCGGCAGCGGGGACGGGACGCTCTCGGCCTTCACGGGCCCCTCCGCCTTCGCGAAGCGCCGCTCGAACTCGGCCTCGGCCGCCTGCGCCGCCTCGTCGCCGTGGAAGTCGGCCACGAGCTGGCGCGCCAGGTCCATCTTCAGCCGCTTGGGGTGGAGCTCCCCGCTCTCCACCCCCCGCTTCATGGCGGCGATCTCCGGCGGCCGCCGGTCGGTCAGGAGCGTCCAGTAGGTCCACATCAGGGCGTCGGAGACCGACATCGCCTTGCCGAAGACCTCGTCGGGGGGCTCGCTGACGCCGATGTAGTTGCCGAGCGACTTGGACATCTTCTCCACGCCGTCCAGGCCGACGAGGAGGGGCAGCGTCATGACGACCTGCGGCTCCTGCCCGTGCTCGCGCATCAGGTCCCGCCCGACGAGGAGGTTGAAGAGCTGGTCGGTGCCTCCCAGCTCGACGTCGGCCGAGAGGGCGACCGAATCGTAGGCCTGGCAGAGCGGGTAGAGGAGCTCGTGGACCGAGATCGGGAGCCCCGCCTTGAAGCGCTTGGAGAAGTCGTCGCGCTCGAGCAGGCGCGCCACCGTGTACTTGCCGGCCAGGCGGATCATCCCGTCGGCGCCGAGCGCCAGGAGCCAGCGCGAGTTGAAGTCGACGACGGTCGCCTGGGGGTCGAGGATCTTGAAGACCTGCGCCTTGTAGGTCTCGGCGTTGGCCAGGACCTCCTCGCGCGTCAGCTGCGGGCGGGTCGCCTTCTTGCCCGTCGGGTCGCCGATCATCCCGGTGAAGTCGCCGATCAGGAAGACGACCTCGTGCCCCAGCTCCTGGAAGTGGCGCATCTTCCGGAGGACGACCGTGTGGCCGACGTGGAGGTCGGGGGCGGACGGGTCGAAGCCGACCTTCACCCTCAGCGGCCTGCCGCTGGCGACCGACCGGCCGAGCTTCTTCTCCAGCTCGTCGGCCTGGACGCACGTGTCGACGCCCTTCAGGAGGAGGTCCAGCTGCTCGGGGACGGGGGGGAAGCTCGGCACGGGACGGGGATTGTAGGCGAGGGGCGCGGGGACGACGCGCGCCGGGGGGCGACGCGCGGCCGCTCCCGTGCGTAGACTGCGCCGGGTGGAGACCGACGACCTCAACCGGCTCATCCGGACGCTGAACGAGCAGGCCCACGAGGGGGAGCCGGGGGAGATGGAGCTCCTGCGCGCGGACGACCCCGGCGCCGCCGCCCTCCCCTCTCCGTCGCCGGAGGTCTCCGAGGGCCTCCGCTCCCTCCTCGCGGAGACGGTGAGGCGGGACGGGTCGGACCTCCTCCTCGTCCCCCTCGCCCCGCCCACGATCCGCCGGAACGGGCGGCTCGAGGCGGTCCCCGGGGCGCGGCCGCTCGGGTCCTCCGACGCGCTGGAGCTGGTCGGGCCCTCGCTCGACGCGGCGCGCCGGCGCCGCTTCGCCGAGGCGGGCGTCGTCGACCTGTCGCTCCCGGCCGGGCCGCTCGGGCGCTTCCGCGTCAACCTGCACCGGACGCGGGGCGGCACGGCGGCAGCCCTGCGCGCCCTGCCGCGGGCCGTCCCCGCCTTCGCCGACCTCGGCCTCCCCGAGGCGCTCGCCGAGAGGGTCCGGGCCGCCCGCGGCCTCGTCCTCGTGACGGGGCCGACCGGGTCGGGGAAGTCGACCACCCTCGCCTCCCTCGTCGACCGGATCAACCGGACCGAGCGCCGGCACGTCGTCACGATCGAGGACCCGGTGGAGTACGAGCACCCGCACGCCCTCTCGATCGTCGAGCAGGTGGAGGTGGGCGCGGACGCCCCCGGCTTCGCCGAGGCGCTCGTGGCGGCCCTGAGGCAGGACCCCGACGTCCTCCTCGTCGGCGAGATGCGGGACGCCGAGACGGCGCGGACCGTCCTGACGGCGGCCGAGACCGGGCACGTCGTCCTGACGACGCTCCACACGAACGACGCCGCCCAGACCGTGAACCGCGTCCTCGACCTCTTCCCGGGGCCGCAGCAGGGGCAGGTCCGCCAGCAGCTCTCGCTCGCCCTCTCGGCCATCGTCTGCCAGCAGCTCGTCCCGCGGCGCGACGGGAGGGGGCGGGCGCTGGCGGTGGAGCTCCTGATCGCGACGGACTCGGTGAGGGCGCACGTGAGGCGCGGCTCCTTCCACCAGCTGCACGGCGAGCTGACGCTGGGGCGGCGGTTCGGGATGGTGACGATGGAGGAGTCGCTCGCCCGGCTCGTCCAGGCGGGCGTCGTCGACGAGGCGGAGGCCCGCCTGCGCGCCTCGCACCCCGACGACCTCTCCTCGTTCCTGCGCTGACGGACGCGGGGCCCGAGGCCCTACTTCACCTCGACGCAGCTCTCGCGGCGCGCCACCGTCTCCCCGGCGACGACCGTGACCGTGAAGGTCCGCTCGCACAGGAGGGACGGCGCGCCCATCCGGACGCGGTATCGCCCGGCCGGCAGGCGCAGGCGCGCCGGGAGCGGCCTCCTGCCGGAGACGACGCGGCCCTTCTCGTCCACCACCTCCTCCAGCTCGCCGGACGGCAGGAGGGACAGCTCGAGCGTCCCCTCGCGCGCGGGGGCGGGCGTGGGGCGCGCGGTCCGCGTCGGCGCGGGCCGCCGGGGGGTCCGGGCGGCACCGGAGGCCGCGGAAGGGGCTCGGGCGGGGAGCGTGGCGGCCGCGGGTGTCGGGCCCGGGGCGGAGGCCGCAGCCGGCGGCGCGACGGCCGTCGGTGTCGGCGCGGGCGCGGACCCCAGGAGCGCGCGCTGGCGTGCCAGCTGCGCCCGGACGACGAAGACGGAGAAGGCCAGGGCGCCGGCGAAGGCGACGGCCCCGACGGCCAGCACGAGGTGCCCGAGCGTCACGCGCGAGATCCAGGACGGGCCGCTGGCGGGCGCCGAGATCGGCGGACGCTCCGGGCGGACGAGGGTCTCCTCCGGGGGCCGGGCCGGGGCGGCGGCCGTCACGGTCCCCCTGAGACGCGCCAGCGTCGCCGAGATCGGGCTCACCTCCTCGCGGGCGCGCCAGAGCTCGGCTAAGACCTCCTCCCACGACCCGGGCCTCTCCTCCCGCCGCCGGGCCGTCATCCGGGCGACGAGCTCCACGAGGCGCGTCGCCGGCCCCCCCTGCTCCTCTGGGACGACGAGGGGCGGGATCCGCCCCTTCAGGTGGGCGTCGAGGAGGTCGGGGACGCTCTCGCCCTTGATCGGCGGCTCGCCCGTGAGGACCTCGTGAAAGACGAGGCCCAGGGAGTAGACGTCCGACCGGAAGTCGAGCGTCTGCCCCTTGGGCAGCCCGACGAGCTGCTCGGGCGAGGCGTACGCCAGCTTCCCGAGGAAGGCGCCGTGGCGGGTCAGGTTCCCGGCGGCGCCGCCGGCCAGGAGGTCCTTGGCGACCCCGAGGTCGATGAGGCGCGGGAACGGCCGCCCGGCGCGCTCCTCGACGAGGACGTTGTCCGGGGAGACGTCGCGGTGGACGATCCCCTCCTGCGCGATCGCCAGGAGGCACTCGGAGAGCCGGATGAAGATCGGGAGGAGCTCGGCCACGGGCCTCTGCGCGAAGCTCGAGAGCGGCTCCCCGCGCACCAGCTCCAGGGCCATCCAGCCGAGGTGCTCCTCCGTCACGCCGAAGCCGTGGAGGCGGGGGAGCGCGGGGTGGTTCAGGCGGGAGAGGAGCTCGGCCTCGCGCTGGAACCGTTCGACGGGGCGGAACTCGGGGTCGAGGTCGCCGAGGCTCGTGACCTTCAGCGCCACCTCCTGGCCGTCCTCCAGGCGGCGCGCCCGGAAGACGCTGGAGACGCCCCCCGAGCCCAGGCGCTCGAGGATCTCGAAGCCGGGGATCAGTCCCGGTACTCTGACCAACGCCGCGATTCTCTCACCGCGGCCCGGGCCTCCTACCGGGCGGGCGCGCCCGCGGCCGGCAGCGACGGGCCGGTCCCGTCCGCCCGCGCGTGGAACGAGCCCCCGGACGGGCCGCGCGAGAACCGGTTGACGACGTCGAAGGCCTCCGCCGGCGCCGCCCAGCGCTCCAGGACGCCGTCCCGGTCGGGGAGGACCACGACGAGGACGGGGACCCCCGGGTAGCTCTTCGACTCGGCGCGCGAGGGGCGCGGGCCGAGGAGGAGCGGCGTGGCCGCCACCGGGACGTCGCGTCGCCTCTTGCCGAGGAGGACGGTCGGCTCGCCGGGGCCCGAGCGGACCTCGGCCAGCTCGGCGCCCGGCCGCGCGGCCGCCAGGAAGAGGGGAGGACCCATCCGGTCCACCTCGGCCCGGACGAGGACCGAACCGCCCGGCTCCGGAGGCGCGACGTGCCGGAGAGGGGGCGGCGCGAAGCCCGCCTCCGCCGAGACGAGGTCGGTCCCCATCTCGAGGGGGAACGCCTCCCCGGCCGGGAGGGAGAGGTGGGGCGGGAAGCCCAGCTCCTCCGGAGGGGCGAGCGGCGCCGTCGGGACGATCCAGGCCACCCAAGGGGAGCTCCCGCCCCCCTGCCAGGAGACCGCCCGCCCGCCGAAGGCGTACGTCGTCTGCAGGATCTCCCGCTCGCTCCCCGTCATCGCCTCGCGCGCGCGGAAGCGGGCCAGGAGGCGGACCCTCGGGCACTGCGAGAACGCTTCCTCCAGCTCCCGGTCCAGGAGCCGCTCGCGGAACGCCTGCCGCGAACGTGCCACGAGCGCGCGCAGGACGGCGCCGGGGCTCTGGCGGACCAGCGCGGACAGCTGCTCGCGGACCGCGGCCGCGTCTCCGGCCGTGGGGGCCAGGTCGAGGTAGCGCGTGTACCCCAGGAAGGCGTCTCCCGCCTCCCCGGCGTACCGCGCGGCCTGGGCCATGTTGAAGGCGAAACGCGGGTCTGCGGCCCTCCGGGGGTCGTCCGAGAGGCTCCGGAAGATCCTGAGGGCCGCCCCGAAGGCCCCGCGCGCCAGGGCGTCGCGGCCGAGCTGGTAGACCTCCTCGTCGGGAGAGAGCGCGGGCGCGGGGGGCGCGGGCGTCGGCGTCCCGCGGGGGCGGCGCTGGGGCTGCGCGCTCGCCAGGGAGGCCAGGAGGACGAGGAGCGCGGCCGCGAAGGCCGCGCGGGGGGTCACTTCGGCGGGGCCGGCGACACCGGGGTCGCGGCGGCCGCCCGCGCCTCTTCCTCCGCCCGCTGGCGCTCGGCCGCCTCGCGGGCGGCCTGCTCCTCGCGGAGGCGCTGCTCCTCCGCCTTCCGCCGGGCCAGCTCCTCGGCCTGCTCCCGCTCCATCTTCTCGACCTTGGCGGAGAGCGCGGCCCGGTCCTTCTCGATCGCGTCGAGCGTCTTGGCCATCCGGGCCTCGAGGTCCCGCCGCTTCGTGTCCGCGTCCTTCAGCTGGCGCTTGAGCGAGGAGACCTCGGCCTGGCTGGCGCCGGCCCCCTTCTCGAGCTCGCCGATGCGCGCGGTGACCGTCTCGGTCTCCTTGGCCAGCGCGTCGCGCTCGGACTTCAACGTCTCGAGCTGGCCCGAGAGCTCGGTCTTCGTCGTCTCGATCTTCTCGGCCGCGGCCTTCTGGGCGGCGCCGATGGAGCGGTCGGTGGCGCGGATGTTCCAGACGAGGACGATCGCCAGGATCACGATCGCCGCCACGAGGAGCGCCAGCCCGATCTTGAGCGAACGGGTGGCGTTCTGGATCGTCTCGGTGATCAGCTCCCGGACGAAGACCGACGAACGGGAGAGCGCCCCTCCCTCCGTCTCCCGCGCCTTGCCGAGGGCGTCCTGGATCATCATGTGGACCGTCTTCGGCCCCACCGGCCGCTCGCCCGACGGCGTCAGGAGCGAGGCCCCCTTCGGCTCGGGAGCGGGCTCCACGACCGTCGGCGGCTCGGCGACGGCCATCTTGGGGATCGGCGCGGTCCGCTGCTCGGGGGCGGCGGCGTTGGCCGGGGGGGTCTCCAGGACGAAGATCGGCCCCCACGCGCCGAAGCGCAGCTCCTCGCCGACGGCCACCTCGCGGTCGAGGGGGAGCTCGCCCTGGGCGGAGAGCTCGCGGTCGCCGGAGGAGCGGGCGTGGTACCGCCCCCCCTCGCGGGTCACCTCGATGACGCGGTTCCGCGCGCCGCCGTCGGTGACCCTGAGGTCGACCTGGGTGTCGTCGCCGATCCTGATGTCGTCGGAAGGAAAAGTGAACTCCCGCCCCTCCATCGTGCCGGAGAGGAAGCGGACCTTGATCGCCATGGGTCACCCCCACCGGCCGTTCGGGGCCGGCGCTCGGCGGATTATCGCGGAGGCGGGGCGGTCCCGCCCACGTTTCCGCGCGACGAGACGGAGTCTCTCGACGGGCCTCCCTCCGGGGGGAGCTCGCGGAGGACGCGCGCGAGGGCCTCTCCGGAGAGCCGCCCGGCCACGGGCTCGCGGCTCTCGGCCAGCCCCCGGACGAGGACCGCCGCCAGCGCGGCGTTGCGGCGCGCCTGGGCGAGGTCCACCTCCGGGAGGACGTCCCCCTCGGTGTGCCGGAGGAGGGCGTAGCGCGTCAGGTCCTGCATCGCGACGAGGCACGGCACGCCTTCCGCGAGGAACGGGAGGACGTCCGTCCCCGCGTAGACCTTCTCCAGGAGGACCGTCCTCCGGAAGTCCGGGTGGACGGAGAGCGCCGCGCCCGCGAGAGCGGCCAGGCGCGCGTGGCGGTTCGCGAAGAGGCCCCACGTCCGCCCCGCGCCGAGGTCGAAGACGACGAGGGCCGCGACCCGGTCCAGCTCCGCGAGCCTCGCCCGGACGAAGGCGGCGGAGCCGCGGATCCCCTGCTCCTCGCCGGTGAAGAGGACCACCCGGACCGACCGCCTCGGGACGAGGCCGGTCTCCACCAGCCCGCGGGCGACGTCGACGGCCAGCGCGACGTTGACGCCGTTGTCGAGAGCCCCGGTCCCGCCGTCCCACGAGTCGAGGTGGGCGCCGAGGAGGACGGCCTCCTCGGGCGCCTCCCGTCCGCGGAGCGTGGCCACGACGTTGCGGGCCGTGAACGGGCCGCCCGTCCGGGGCGTCAGCTCCAGCCGGATCCTCACGGCCCCGGCGCGGAGGCGCTCCCTCAGGCGCGCCGCGTCGGCGCGCCGCACGAGCGCCGCGGGGACCGGCGCGATCCGCCCGTCCGAGCGGAGCGGGTGCCGTGGGAGGA
>RHKY01000016.1 GCA_008363385.1 Acidobacteriota bacterium
CGGATACGCCGCCTTCCGAGACGATGACGTCTCGATCGCTCCTGTCCGCGCCACGCAGGCCCTCCCACTCGGACGACAGGCTTACGCCACGGGCTGCTATTCCAGGCGTTATGGAGCGGGCACGACGTGCCACCGACACGTTCGTTCGAGCACGCCTCTGGGCTACGTTTTCCAGCGGCATGCGCCGGCTTCCGGCGTGGCGTCGTCCACGCTCACGATCCGGAGGAGCGAGAAGTGTCGGTGCCGTATGAGCTGCGCCGTGCGTTTCGTAGGCCCAAGACGCTCTCGACGAGGGTGTTCGTGTACCCGAATGGTGGCGCTCGGTCCGGCGGTGATCTCGCTCTCTCGGAGCATCTATCGGAGCTGGGATCGTCGTTTGGCTCCTCTTGGGCTGAGCGCGACCTCCGGCGACGTGCGTCGCAGCTGACGCCGGGAGGGTTGCCGGAGGAGTCGCCCGGAGTCCTCGTGAGCACCCAGGCGGCGCCTCTCGAGTGCGAAAGAGGACCCCTTCCGGGTCGGCTTCTCCGTTTCCAGGCAAAGGCGATTCAGCGACTTGTCTGGATCATCCAGTATTCGCCGTGGTGGATTCGCTGCGTGGCAACCTGCCCGGATTGCGACGCCAAGGCTGCCTGTTTTCAGCTCCAGAGGCTGCTGTGCGAGGTGGTCTGCTCCGCACGCTGACGGGAGATCATGCTCGGGCTCCTCGAAGTGAAGTGTGCCTCGTGTGGCACGCTGCCGGCGGTCCGACGATTGGGCGGTGGCTCCGAGCTTAGCGTGCGAGGAGAACTCGCACCTCCGAGACGCTCCGGACGGCGCGGTCGACGAAGAAGTCCCCGCGCGCGACCGACTTCAGGCGGCCGGACTTCCGGAAGAGGGGCTTGCCGTCCTCGGTGCGAGAGGAGGACCTCCCCGCCCGAGTAGAGCGACCGGTAGCCGTCGCTCGCCGTGACGACGACGTAGAGGAGGCCGGGGTCGGCGTCCGGGGGGAGGGCGTCCTTCAGGAGCGCCGCCAGGCTCGCGCCGCCGAAGCGGCTCCGGCCGCGGTAGCCGCGGCCCAGGCCGACCGTGTCGACCTCTCCCTCCACGCGCGGGACGCCCTTCAGCGCCTCGGCCGTCAGGGCGCGGGAGGCGCCCGTGGGGAGGACCAGGGACGGCGCCTCCACCCACGGATCCCCGCCGTCCGACTTCTTCGGCGGCGCCGGGAACCCCGCCTGCCGGACCTCGATCGAGACGACGTCCTCGACGAACCGCCTCCCGTCGCGGTCCCGGACCGGGACGAGGCAGAGCCCTCTTGGGACGTCGATCCGCCCGAGCTTCCCCCCGTCGTGGCAGGAGGCGCAGCCCGAGACGTCGAGGCTCGCACGGGCCTGGGGGCCGAGCCACGAGCCGGGTGCGAAGCGCGGGTCGGTCACCGGCGCGTGGTGGTGCGGGACGAGGGGGCGCAGGCGGTCGGCGAGGAGGGCCGCCCCCGCGTCGTCGGCGAGGAAGAGCTCGCCCCAGGAGAAGAGCGCCTTCTCGCCGCCGCGCCCGGTGACGACGACGGCCAGGTCGAGCGGCCGGTCGAAGCCGTCGTCGGCGGCCTTGGCGACGACCGCCCGGTCGAGGAGGTCCTTCAGAGCGACCCCCTCCACACCGAAGGTGCCGCGGTACCGCCCGGCCGCCCCGGCGACCTTCGCGAGGAGCGCGTGCCGCGGCAGGCCCGCGAGGTCGGCGGGGGCCACGGTCTGCGGCTTCTTCACCGCGCCCGAGAGCGCGACCCCGGCTGCCGGCCCCGCGGCCCTCGCCGGGCCGCCGAGGACGGCCGCGAGTGCCAGGAGGACGGCCAGGGTGAGGGCGACGGGACTCGTCGGGGCACGGCGTGTCGTCGGGCTCGTCATGACGCGGAGAGGATGCGGGCGGGGCCGGACCGGGTCAACTCGAGGCTCTGCGCCCCAGCTCCCGGCCGAGGGGCCTCGGGATGCTCGTTGACAGCCTTCGACGGCCAGGCCCAGACTGCGGCCCGTCGAGGGGGGCTCCCTGTGCGGATGACAGCGCTGTTCCTGCTCCTCGTGCCCGGGCTTCTCCGGGCGGACGACGTGTACCTCAAGGGCGGGGGCAAGCTCTCCGGCCGGATCACCGAGCAGACGGCCGAGAGGGTGACGGTGGACATCGGCGACGGGCTGGTCGGGTTCTCGATGGACCGGGTCGAGCAGATCGTGAAGGGACGCTCGGCCCTGGACGAGTACGCCGACCGGGCCAGCAAGCTGGCGCCAGAGGACGCGGACGCCTGGCGCACCCTGGGACGGTGGGCCGCTTCGAAGGGGCTCTCGAGCCAGTCGAGCGCGGCGTACCGGAAGGTCCTCGAGGTGGCGCCCGACGACCCGGAGGCGCGGCAGGCGCTGGGGTTCGTCCTGCTCGACGGCCGGTGGGTCACCGAGGAGGAGAGCTACCGGGCCCAGGGCTACGTGAAGTTCGAGGGGGAGTGGATGACGCCGGCCGAGGTGGAAGTGGCGCAGTCGACGGCGAAGCAGGAGCAGGCGCTGAAGGACGCCGAGAGGCGCGCCGTCGACGCCGAGGTCGCGGCCACGCAGGCCCAGAAGGAGGCCGAGGAGGCCAGGAGGGAGACCCGGGAGGCCCAGGACCGGATGTACAACAACCCCGTCTACTGGGGCGGCTGGGGGTACGGCGTGTCGACCTGGCCCTCGTCCGGTTCCGTGACGTGGGGGCGGCCGTGAGCCCCCGCGGCGCTTCCCCCGCCGGGCGCCCGCTGGCGGCCGCCCTCCTGGCGGCCGTTCTCGCCGCGCCGGCCCTCGCCACGACCCCCGCGCCGACCCCCGCGGCGGTGAAGGACCCTGCGGCCGCGAAGACCCCGACGGTGGAGGAGATCCTCGCGCGCCACTTCGAGGCTCGGGGCGGGATCCGGAAGCTCCGGTCGCTGAAGACGCTGCGCCAGGAGGGGCGCGTCAGCGCCGGGGCGCACCGCCAGGGGCTCGTGACGCGCGAGATCAAGCGCCCGGGACGGATCCGGTTCGAGTTCACGGTCCAGGGCGTCACCTCGGTCTTCGCCTCCGACGGCAAGCGCGGCTGGAAGGTCTCCCCGTTCGAGGGCGAGGCGGGCCCGCAGTCCCTGCCCGAGGACGTCGTCGCGGAGGCGACGGAGCAGGCCGACATCGACGGACCCCTGCTCGACTGGAAGAAGAAGGGGCATCGCGTCGAGCTCGCCGGCAGCGAGCCCGTCGGCGGCCGCGAGGCTCACAGGCTGAAGGTCACGCTGAAGAGCGGCGCGACGCTCACCGCCTGGCTCGACGCGGAGTCGATGAACCTGGTCCGCATGGAGACGACCCGGCAGGCGCGCGGGAGGCCCGTCCGGATCACGACGACCTTCGGCGACTTCCGGAAGACGGACGGGATCGTCTTCCCGCACCTCGTCGAGGTCCGGGCCGCCGGCCGGCCGCAGGTCCTCCGCATCGTCGTCGACAAGCTGGAGGTGAACCCGCCCCTGGCCGACTCCCGCTTCGAGCACCCCGGCTGAGGGCTGGCCGGCGCAGCGGCGCAGCGGGTCCTCGGGCCCCGGTCCCGCCCCGTCCGGGCGGTGCCGAGGAGGGCTCGCGGGCCGGGGTGGCGTTCGCCCGGGGGTCCCGGCGATATCGGTTTCAATGGGATCGACTCGAAATGGTATTCGAGTTAGTATTACTAACATGAAAACTTCGCGACGGACCCGCCCTTACCGGATGGAGGCCCGCGCCCGGGCCGCCGCGGAGACGCACCGGAGGATCCTGGAGGCGGCGATCCGCCGCCTCGGCGACGCCTTCTACGACGAGGTGTCGCTCGCCGACGTGGCGCGAGAGGCGGGCGTGACGGTCCAGACGGTGCTCCGCCGGTTCGGCTCGAAGGAGGGCCTGGCCGAGGCGGCGACCACCCTCGGCCTGGAGAAGGTCCGCGCCGAGCGCTTCGCCTCGCCGCCCGGCGAACTCGACGCGGCGGTCGGGAGCCTCGTCGCTCACTACGAGGCGTGGGGGGAGAGGAGCCTCCGGTTCCTGGCGCAGGAGGACCGGGTCGCCGCGATCCGGCGTGTCACGGACGCCGGCCGCGCCCTGCACCACGAGTGGGTGGACCACGCCTTCGGACCGTGGCTGGCACGGCTCCGGGGCGCCTCCCGCGCGCGGCGTCGCGCCGCGCTCGTCGCGGTGACGGACGTCTACGTCTGGAAGGTCCTCCGGCGCGACCTCGGGCTCGACCCGCGCACCGCGGAGACGGTCCTCCGCAGCCTCGTCGCGGCCGTCGTCGAGGGGGAGGGAGAGCGATGAAGGTCCTCGCCTACACCTCCCCGGCCCGCGGGCACCTCTACCCGCTCGTGCCCACGCTCCTGGAGCTCGGGCGCCGGGGGCACGAGGTGGCCGTCCGGACGCTCTCCGCGGAGGTCGACCGGGTCCGGGAGCTCGGGCTCTGTGCCGAGCCGATCGACCCGGCCGTCGAGGCCCGGCAGCACGAGGACTGGAAGGCGAGCTCCCCCCCTGCAGCGCTCCTGGCCGCTTGCCGCACCTTCGCCGAGCGCGGCCCGCACGAGGTCGGGGACCTGCGCCAGGCGATCGAGCGCGAGGGGCCGGACCTCCTCCTCGTCGACGTGAACAGCTGGGGCGCTTCGGCCGCGGCGGAAGCCTCCCGGATCCCGTGGGCCACCTTCGCGCCCTACTTCCTGCCGCTGCGGGCACCGGGAATCCCCCCCTGGGGGCTGGGCCTCGCCCCCGCCCCGGGGATCCTCGGCCGGGCGCGGGACTCCGTCCTCTGGCCCGCCGTCCACGCGCTCTACGACCGCGCGCTGCCGCGCCTGAACCGGCTGCGGGAGGAGGCGGGCGTCGCGAAGCTCCGGCACGTGGCCGAGTCCGTCACGCGCGCGCCGCTCGTCCTCTACCACACCGCCGAGCCCTTCGAGTACCCGCGCGCCTGGCCCGCGAACGTGCGCCTCGTCGGGCCGGGCGTCTGGGAGCCAGGGGCCGGCGGCGTCGAGGGCTCGCCGCCGGACGAGCGCCCCCTCGTCCTCGTCACCTGCTCGACCGAGTTCCAGAACGACGGGCGGCTCGTCGAGGTCGCGCTGACCGCGCTCGCCGACGAGCCGGTGCGCGTCGTGGCGACGACGGCCTCGGTCGACCCGGCCTCCTTCCGCGCGCCCGCGAACGCCCGCGTCGAGAGGTTCCTCCCGCACGGGCCGCTCCTGCGCGAGGCGGCGTGCGTCGTCTGCCACGGCGGGATGGGGATCACGCAGAAGGCGCTCGCGGCGGGCGTCCCGGTCTGCGTCGTCCCGTTCGGGCGCGACCAGCTGGAGGTCGCGCGGCACGTGGAGGAGGCCGGGTGCGGAAGGCGGCTCCTGCCGCGTCGCCTGACCCCCGCCCGGCTCCGCGAGGCCGTGAGCGAGGCCATGGACCGGGCTCCGGGAGCCGCGCGGGTCGCCGACGGGTTCCGGCGGGCCGGGGGACCGGGGGCGGCAGCCGACCTGCTCGAGCAGCTCGCGCTCCGAGCTCCAACCGCCGATCGGAGAACGACCTAGACCCAGACGAAGGGTCACGGCGGGATCCGACGGATCAGGAATCGACCCGCCCGGATCACCGACTCCAGGCCGATTCCGCGAAGGGGGGTCGAATCCGGGGCCAGATGGGCCCGGCGAACGCGGCTCACGTCGCCCTCGACCCGGCCCGGATCGTGCTGTGCTCTGGTCCGGTGCTGGGCACTCCCACCGTTCACCTGAGGCGACAGATCGGAGGATCACGATGAGATCGTCGCGTTCGAGCGGTTCCTTCTCGCCCTTCGGCTCCGGTCTCGCGGTCGTCGCCGTCCTCCTCGGCGCGCTCGCGCTCTCCGGCGAGGCCTTCGCTGTGACACCGGAGGATCGCGGCCGCCCCCTGCTCGGTCAGTGGACCGCCGACTGCTCGACGGGCTTCCGGCTGGCGTCGATGCCGAGCGCCTGGGTGGTGGCGCCGGGGCAGCAGGTGAGCGTGGCGACGCGGCTGGCGGTGAACTACGAGGCGCTCCCGGAGGAGCTCTACGCCGTCTCGGTGTCGCCCGAGGGAGAGAGGTCGTACGAGCTGCTGGGGTACGCGACGGCGTTCCTGAGGGCCGAGGTGCGGCCCGAAGGCTCGGCCGAGCCGATCGCGATCCTGACCGGGGCGCGGCTCTCGGCCCGGACGAACGCGCCCGCCGTCCTCGCGTGGTCGGGACTGGACCGGGACGGCAACCCGGTCCCGCCGGGCTTCTACGAGATCGAGGTCCGGGCGCGGCTGCTGCCGGCGTGGGCCGAGGACGCCATGAAGGACCGGGGCGACTACGCCGACCTGGAAGGCCTCGCGGAAGCCGCCGAGGCCTGCACGCGCGTCCTGAGGATCGAGGTCGCCGGCAGCCCGAAGGACGTCCCCCCGATCACCCCCAACGCGAAGACCTGCGCGTCGCCCCCGGCCAGCTACTACGCCTCGGTGGACGCCTCCACGGCCGCCACGCTCCGCGCGACGCTCCACGCCGTCATCGACGACCACGTCCGGTTCCCGTACACGTCGAGCTCGACGGACACCTGGGACGTCCTCAACGACGCCGACGAGAACCCGGCGAACCCGTCGACGGTCCTCGACCTCTACAAGAACGCCACCTTCGCCGACGGCTGCTCGAGCGGCTGCGCCTGGAACCGCGAGCACACCTGGGCCAAGTCGTTCGGCTTCCAGACGGAGAGCGGCTCCGCGGCCACGCCGTACACCGACGCGCACCACCTCCGCGTCACGGACCCCAGCTACAACTCCTCGCGGTCGAACCTCCCGCACGGCGAGTGCACGTCCGGGTGCTCGAGCTACCCGACGGTCGCCAACAACGGCTCCGGCGGCGCCGACCAGCCGAACTGGGGCACGGGCGGCTCGATCTCCTGCGCCACGCCCACCGCCGGCCAGGTCTGGGAGACCTGGGACCACCGCAAGGGGGACGTGGCCCGGTCGATCCTCTACATGGACATCCGGTACGAGGGCGGCACCGGGCCCCTCGGCGCCGAGCCGAACCTGATCGCCACGGACGACCTCTCGCTGATGTACGCGGAGACGACGAGCTGCGGCGACGGCTACCTGCCCGTGGCCTACCACGGGATCCTCTCGACGCTCCTCGCCTGGCACGCCGCGGACCCGCCGGACGCCGACGAGAGGCGGCGCAACGACCAGGTCTGGTGCTACCAGCAGAACCGCAACCCGTTCGTCGACCACCCGGAGTGGGTGGCCTGCCTCTACCAGGGGAGCTGCGGCGGGGGCCCTGCGACCTACTCGATCTCCGGGAACGCGGGCGTCGCCGGCGCCACCGTCACGGCCGGGTCGGCCAGCGCGACCTCGGACGCGAGCTTCGCCTACGCCCTCTCCGGCCTCGTCGCGGGCACGTACACCGTGACGCCGTCGAAGTCCGGCTGCACGTTCAGCCCGGCGAGCCAGTCCGTCACGATCACGAGCGGGAACGTCGCCGGGAAGAACTTCACCGCCACGTGCTCCGGGGGGGACGTGGTGCTGACGAGCGGCGTCCCCGTCACCGGGCAGAGCGTGGCCTACCAGGCCTGGAAGTACTACTCCATCACCGTCCCGTCCGGCGCCACGAACCTGACGCTGGCCACGACGAGCGCCTCGGCGGACGTCGACATCTACACGCGGTCTGGCGCCAAGCCGACCTCCTCGACCTACACCTGCCGCCCGTACTCCTCTTCGGGCAACGAGTCGTGCTCGGCCACGAACCCGGCCGCGGGGACCTGGTGGCTCGGCGTCTACGGCTACGCCGCCGCGACCTACACCGTCACCGGCACGTACACGCTCGGCGGGACGACGTACTCGATCGCCGGGAGCGCGGGCACCGCCAGCGCCACCGTCACGGCGGGCACGAAGTCGGCGACGAGCGACGCCTCCGGCGCCTACACGATCACGGGCCTCACCGCCGGGACGTACACCGTGACGCCGAGCAAGTCCGGCTGCACGTTCTCCCCGGCGTCGCTCTCCGTCACCGTCGGCCCGAACGCCACCGGCAAGAGCTTCACGGCCACGTGCGGCTCGACGCCGACCGAGCGGCTCCTCAACGGGAGCTTCGAGTCGCTGACGGCCTCGACGAACACCGCCCCCGACGGCTCCTGGACGCGGTCGGCCTACTCCGGGACGAGCTTCAACACCCTGATCGCGGGCGGCAGCACGGCGCACGGCGGGACGGACAACGCCTACCTGGGCGTCAACAACTCCGCCTCCCAGACGGTCGACTCGAAGGCCACGGCGATCCCCGCCGGCGCCACGAGCGCGACGCTCTCCTTCTGGACGTCGATCGTCACGAGCGAGACGACCACGTCGACGGCGTACGACAAGCTCCTCGTGCAGGTGGTCGACTCCAGCACGAACACGGTCCTGGCGACGCTCGTGACGCTCAGCAACCTGGACAAGACCTCGAGCTCCACGACCTACGTGCAGCGGAGCTACAACGTGACCTCCTACAAGGGGAAGAGCGTAAAGGTCCGCTTCAAGGCGACGAACGACAGCAGCTACACGACGACGTTCCGGGTGGACGACGTCAGCTTGAAGTCCGACGGCTGACCCCGGCCCACTTCGAGGACCGACCGCCCTGGGGAGCCTCCGCGGGAACTTCCGGTCGTTTCTGTCCGTACGTTCCCCCGGAGGCTTCCAGATGAGCCCTGCCGCCGCCCGGTCGGTCCTGGTCCCCGCGATTGCCCTCGCCCTCCTCTGCGCCCTCCCGGCGGCTGGGGACGGGGGGAGGCCGCTCGCCTTCGTGAACGCCAGCGTCGTCCCGATGGACACGGAGCGGGTCCTCCCGGACCAGACCGTCGTCGTCGAGGCCGGGCGGATCGTGGCGGTGGGGCCGACGGCGACGACCCCGGTCCCCCCGGGCGCGCGCGTCGTCGACGCGAAGGGGCGGTTCCTCTCGCCCGGCCTGGCCGACATGCACGTCCACCTCTACGTCCCGGAGGAGCTCCCGCTCCACGTCGTGAACGGCGTGACGGCGGTCTTCAACCTCGACGGGCGGCCGGCGCACCTGACGTGGAGGAAGCGGATCGCCTCGGGCGAGCTGCTCGGCCCGACCGTCTACTCCGTCGGTCCGACCTTCAGCCGCTCGCGGACGCCCGCGGAGGCGGAGGCGGAGGTGGACCGCCAGGCGGCCGAAGGCTGGGACGGGGTGAAGGTCTACAACCAGGTCAGCGCCGCGGAGTACCCGGCCCTGACGTCGCGGGCCCGGGAACGAGGGCTCGTCCTGGTCGGCCACGTCCCGCGCGAGCCCGGCTTCGCGGCGACGCTCGCGGCGGGGCAGTCGATCGCCCACGCCGAGGAGTACGTCTACACGTTCTTCAACGACGACCCCGATCCGCGGAACGAGGTCGTACACCCGCTCGACACCGCGAGGATCCCCCAGGCGGTGGAGATGACGAGGAAGGCCGGGATCTCCGTCATCCCGACGCTCGTGGCGTTCCGCAACATCGTCCGGCAGGCGACGGACGTGAAGTCGTACCTGCGGGACCCGCGCCTGGGCTACCTGGCGCCGTTCCAGCGGACCCGGCTCGAGCCGGAAGCGAACACGTACGCCCGCCGCTTCCGGAAGGAGCAGCTGCCAGGCCTCGCCGTGAGCCACGAGTTCCAGCGGCAGCTCGTGAAGGCGCTCCACGAGGGAGGCGTTCCCGTCCTCGCGGGCACGGACGCGTCCTGGCTCGGCGTCCCGGGCTTCAGCCTGGTCGAGGAGGTCGAGGGGTTCCAGGAGCTGGGCTTCACGCCGTACGCCGCCCTGAGGACGGCGACGGTGGACGCCGCGAGGCTGCTGGGGCGGGAGCGGGAGTTCGGCGTCGTCGCCCCAGGAGCCCGCGCGGACCTCCTCCTGACCCGCGGGAGCCCCCTCGAGGACGTCAGGAGCCTCCGCGAGCTCGAAGGCGTCGTGGTCCGGGGACGCTGGATCCCCGCGGAGGAGCGACGCCGGATCCTCGCGGGGATCCCGGCCGCCCACGCGGAGCGGCTGGAGAGGACCACCGCAGACCTCGAGCGGGACCCGGCCCGCGCGGCCGTTCGGCTGGCCCCGGATGACCCCACCGGGGCCGCGTCGGCGCCGGCGTGGGTCCGGATCGCGGAGCGGAAGGGGCCGGACGGCGTGGTCCGGGCCCTTGGGGCCATCCGGAAGGCCGAGCCGCGGTCGCCGCTCCTGGCCGAGCTCGACCTGAACGAGCTGGGCTACGCGCTCCTCCAGGCGAAGAGGACGGACGCCGCGGTCGCGGTCTTCCGCTTCGCCACCGAGCTCTACCCGGCCTCGGGGAACGCCCACGACAGCCTGGGCGAGGCCTACCTCGCGGCCGGGGACGAGGCGCGGGCCAGGGCGAGCTACCGGAGGGCCCTCGAGGTGGAGCCCGGCTACCCCAACGCGAAGGCCGCCCGGGAGATCCTCGAGAGGCCCTGATCGCCCCCGGGGGCGGGCGTTCGGCGGGTCCCAGGCCCGATTCCTTCGGGAAGCTCCCTAGGAGAGCTCCCAGCAGTGGTCGAACCCGTCGGAGCCCGGGTCGACCGTGTAGAGCCGGGTCGCCCTCACGGCCCCGACGATGAAGGCCCGCCGGTTCGCCAGGAGCCCCCACGCCCGCCGGTTGCTCTCGATCATGAAGTGGAGGGCGGTCCCCACCCCGGGGATCCCGACGCCGGGCACGGGGTTCCAGTCGGCCGAGGGGGTCGGCGGGCGCATCACGGCGGCGTCGGGGTGGGTGTGGAAGTACCCCACGACCTGCCGGCCCGCCGGGGGAGCCTCGGTGGGGGTGCGGGTCCGGTCCGGGGAGTTCATGCTGTCCCGCCCCTTCCGGAGGTCGTGCATGGTCCCGCCGTCCAGGATCAGCGCGTCCTGCTCGACGTGGAGAGTGAAGCTGATGCTGGCGAGCGCCTCGAGGAGGGGCCCGCTCTGGAAGAGCGCGATGCTCGCGTCCCGCCTCTGAGCCTCGCTCGCGTCCATCCTCCGGGGGTGGAAGTGGACGGGCGGGACCTGGAAGTCGCTCGAGACGAAGTCGAAGTCGAACCGCTGACCGTCGCACATGCCGTTCGTGACGGTCTGCATCCCGGAGACGCCGGGCCGGACGATGCAGAGGACGGTCCGGATGCACATGATCTCGTTCAGGGTCGGCATGGGGGCTCCTTCATCGCCGCAGAGGGGCCGCCCGGTGCGGTCGTCCCGCGCTCAGTCGCGCTTGGCCAGGCTGCACTCGGCGCCCATCTCCTTGCAGATCCGTAGCGTCGCGGAGACCACGAGCGAGGTCTCGTTCGTCTCGCCCGGACTCGTCGTGGAGGCCACCAGGATCTGGGAGACCTCCTCGTCGACCTTGGACACGGCCAGGCCGGCGACCTTCTTGCCGTCCGCGAACTCGAGGGAGGACGACCCGGGATCGCTCTTCGTCAGGCGGAGCTTCGGGTTCGACTGGACCGTCCGGAGCGCCGCGGCGAAGACCTTGTCCGCAGGGGCCTTCACGAGGACCGTGGCCATGCTGTAGCCCGGCTCGCCGGTCTTCTCCGACTGGGTCAGCTCCTTGACCTTGCCGATCGCCTTCCGGCCGAGGGCGATCCACTGGGCCCCGGCGGGAGGGGCTGCCAGCGCCGCGACGACCCACCAGAACGCCACCAGCGCCGCGACCCGCGTCGTTCGTCTCATCCGGTCACCTCCGGCCGATTCTCCTCCCACCCCGCGCCGGATTCCGCCGAGGGCGTGAAACCGGGCGGGCCGTTTTCGCGTTCTAATGCGGGGATCCGGCCCCCAGAAGGAGGCTCCATGCGTCGATTCGCCCCCCTGGCGCTTCCGCTGCTCTTCCTCGCCGCCGTTCCCGCCCCCGGGCAGACCGCCGCTCCCGCCACGGAAAAGGCGGAGAAGGTCGAGAAGGACACGCCGCGCTCGACCCCGGCCGGGACGACGTTCACGGTCCCTTCGGGGTGGACGATGACGACGAAGGGCTCGACGGTCGTCCTGGACCCCCCCGAGCCGGACACGCACGTGGCCATCGTCGACGTGAAGGCCAAGGACGCCGACGCCGCGGTGGCGGCGGGCTGGGCCGCGTACAAGCCCGGCTTCAGCCGGCCGCTGAAGGTCTCGATGCCGCAGGCGGCACGGGACGGCTGGGAGGAGCGGAAGGCCTACTACTACGAGACGTCGCCGAACGAGCGGGCCGTCGTGGGCGCCTACGCGTGGCGCAAGGGGGACACCTGGGCCGTGGTCCTCCTCGACGGGTCCGAGCCGACGTTCGAGAAGCGCAGCGCGCCGATCGGGCTCGCGCTCCAGAGCCTCCGGCCGAAGGGCTACTCCCGCGAGTCTTTCGCGGGGAAGACTGCGCACCCGCTCGACGAGAAGCGGCTGGCGGTCCTCCGGGAGTTCGTGGCCCAGGGGATGAAGACTGTCGACGCGACCGGCGTCGGCCTCGCCTTCGTCGACAAGGGGAAGACCGTCTGGGCCGGGGGCCTGGGGGTCAAGGAGCTCGGAAAGCCCGACCCGGTCGGCGCGGACACGCTCTTCATCGCCGCGTCGAACACCAAGGCGCTGACGACCCTCCTCCTCGCCGAGCTGGTGGACGAGGGGAAGATGCGGTGGGACCAGCCGGTCACCGAGCTCTTCCCCGACTTCCGGCTGGGGGACGAGGCGACGACGAAGCAGGTGCTCGTGAAGCACCTGATCTGCGCCTGCACGGGGATGCCGCGGCAGGACCTGGAGTGGCTCCTCGAGTACCGGACGGAGACCCCGGCCTCGGCCGTGAAGCTCCTCGGGACGATGCAGCCGACGAGCCGCTTCGGCGAGGTCTTCCAGTACAGCAACCTGATGGCGGCCGCCGCCGGGTACATCGGCGGGTCGAAGGCCGTGCCGGGCAAGGAGTGGGGGGCCGCCTACGACGAGGCGATGCGGACGAAGGTCTTCGAGCCCCTCGGGATGAGGACGACGACGTTCGACTTCGCCAAGGCCCTGAAGGGGGACGTCGCCCAGCCGCACGGCTGGGACGTGGACGGCAAGGTCGCCCGCGGCCGGATGGACCTGAACTACTCGGTCGTGCCGGTCCGGCCGGCCGGGGGCGTCTGGACGAGCGCCCGGGAGCTGGCGAAGTACGTCGAGATGGAGCTGGCGAAGGGGAAGCTCCCGGACGGCAAGCGGCTCGTCTCGGAGAAGAACCTCCTGGCGCGCTACGAGCCGCAGGTCCTCCTGGGCGAGGACGCCACGTACGGCATGGCGCTGATGGTCGACAAGAAGTACGGCGTCCCCGTGGTCCACCACGGCGGCGACCTGGCCGGGTACCACAGCGACATGATCTGGCTCCCGGAGCACGGCGTGGGCGCGGTCATCCTCGCGAGCTCGGACTCGGGCGTCCTCCTCCGGGGCCCGCTCCTGAGGCGCCTCCTCGAGGTCCTCTTCGACGGCAAGCCCGAGGCCGAGGAGATGCTGAAGGTCGCCGCGACGCAGGTGAAGACGGGGATCGCCAAGGACCGCGAGCGGCTCGTCGTCCCGGCCGACCCGTCCGCCGTCGGCAAGCTCGCGCCCCGGTACGAGAGCACCGCGCTCGGCGAGGTGAAGGTCGTCCGGGAGGGGAGCGCGACGCTCTTCGACGTGGGCGAGTGGAAGAGCACGGTCGCCTCGCGGAGAAACGACGACGGGACGACCTCCTTCATCACCATCGACCCGACCCTCGGCGGGTTCGAGTTCGTCGTGGCGGACAAGGACGGGAAGCGGCGGCTCGTGATGCGCGACGCGCAGCACGAGTACGTCTTCGAGGAGGCGGGTGCGGGACGCTGACGGCGGCGCCGGAGGCGGAGGGGACGGTGACGACACCCGGAAGCGGTCCCAGGGCGGCGGGGGCCGTCGCCCTCCTCGCGGCGGCGGCGCTCTCGGCCGCACGGCTCGGGGCCGCGGTCACCGGCCTTCCCGAGGACCACCGGACCCTGACGAGGTCGACGTCCTACGCCTCGATGGAGGAGCTCCTGAGGTCGGTCGACGGGAAGGGGCCGATCACCGTCTCGGTCGAGGCGACCACGGCGCAGGGACGGAAGGTCTTCGTCGTCCACGCGGCGGCGAGCGCGAGCCCGCCGTTCCGGATCCTCCTCTACGCGCAGCAGCACGGGGACGAGGTGTCGGGGAAGGACGCGCTCCTCTTCCTCCTGCGGGGAATCGCGCGGGACCCGTCGCGCCTTCCCGAAGGCGTCGACCTGTGGGTCCTGCCGATGGTGAACCCCGACGGCGCCGAGGCCGGGACGCGGAAGAACGCCGCGGGCGCCGACCTCAACCGCGACCACGCGACGCTCTTCCAGCCGGAGACGGCTGCCCTCCACCGGGTCGCGCGGAGAGTGCGGCCCCATCTCGCCGTGGACGCGCACGAGTTCGGGCGCGACCCGGAGGAGTGGACCAGGAAGGGGTGGGAGAAGTGGCCCGACGTCACCATGGACGGGCTGAACAACCCCCACTTCGACCAGGAGCGGATCGCCGCGGCGCGCCGCTGGGTCGAGGAGGCCGGAGCGGCCGTGGAGAGGGCCGGGCACCGGTTCCTCCGGTACTGGGTCGGCGGCGCCCCGCCCGACGACGAGCAGCGCCACTCGGCGCCCGACCCGGACGGCGGCCTCAACGGCATCGGCGCGTACGGGGGGCTCTCGTTCATCGTCGAAGCCGCGGTCCGGCACCACGCCGCCGCGCCCCAGGCCGACCTCGGCAAAAGGGTCGACGCCTACCTCGTCCTGTTCCGCCGCTTGCTCGAGGGGGGCGGGCGGCGGGCCGAGGACCTGGCCGTCGTCGAGCGGGCGAGGAAGCTCCCCCTACCCGCCTTCCTCCCCTCGGACGCGCTGTGGGTGAACCCGGGCGGGACGGTGACCCGGTTCCCGGCCGTCGAGGTCGCCACGGGCCGCGTCGTGCGGGTCCCGACGGCGAACCTGATGACCCAGATCGCCGTCAAGCGGTCCGTCGCGACGCCTCTCGGCTACGCGGTCGACCCGGCGGCGGCGCCGGAGCTGGCGGGCCTCCTGGAGCGGCACGGCCTGCCGTTCGAGGAGGTGGCGGCGCCGCGCGCCGTGACGGCAGAGACGTGCACGCTCCTCCGCGTGGAGGAGGAGTTCGACGACGTCTACAGCCGGTACGGCGGCCGGACGATCGTGAAGCGGGGCGAAGCGAGGGCGATGGAGCTGCCGGCCGGGAGCCTGTGGGTTCCGCTCGAAGGGGAAGGGGCGCTCCGGGCGGCGATCCTCCTGGAGCCGACGGCGATGTACGGCCTGTGGCAGTACCCGCGACTGAAGGCGCTCGTCCGCTCGGACGGGACGATCCCCGTCCGGCGCGTCGTGGCCGTGCCCGCCGTCCCGGCGCCGGGGGCGTCGAGGTGAGCGGGCCCGCGGGCGGGACGGAGCCGGTCCGGCTCGAGGCCGAGAAGGTCCCCGCCGTCGAGAGGATCGACCTCGTCCGGGTGAGGCTCCCGTTCGTCCGGCCGTTCTCGATCTCCACGGCCACCTGGACCTGCAAGGAGACGGTCCTCTTGCGTGTCGAGGGGGGCGGCGTGACGGGCTGGGGGGAGTGCGTCGCCGACCCCGACCCCTTCTACGCGCCGGAGACGACGACGACGGCGGGCCACGTGGTGACGGAGTTCCTCCTCCCGCTCGTCGAGCCGGGGATCACGTTCGGCGACCTCGACCGGCTCTTCGCCCGCATCCGTGGGAACCGGATGGCGAAGGCGACGGTGGAGAACGCCCTCGTCGACCTCGCGGCGAAGGCGAAAGGGGTGCCGCTCCACGAGCTCCTCGGAGGACGGAAGAGGAGGATCCCGTCCGGGATCAGCCTCGGGATCCAGGATTCGCCGGAGGACCTCGTCCGCGAGGTCGCCGCGGCCGTGGCGAAGGGCTACCACCGGGTGAAGGTGAAGGTGAAGCGGGGGAAGGACGTCGAGTACGTCGCCGCGGTCCGGGCGCGGTTCCCCGACGTCCCGCTCATGGTCGACGCGAACGGGGACTACCGGCTCGAGGACGCCGAGCACCTCGCGCGCCTGGACGCCTTCGACCTGACGATGATCGAGCAGCCGCTGTCGTACAGCGACTTCTGGGAGCACGCGCGGCTCCAGGAGCGGCTCGTGACGCCGGTCTGCCTCGACGAGTCGATCCACGACCTCGCCGACGCCCGGGCGGCGATCGCGCTGGGCGGTTGCCGCGTCCTGAACCTGAAGCAGGGCCGCGTGGGCGGCCTCCTCGAGTCGCTGCGGATCCTCCGCCACGCCGCGGCGTGCGGGGTGCCGGTCTGGTCGGGCGGGATGGACGAGACCGGCATCGGGCGCGCCGTGAACATCCACCTCCAGACGCTCGACGGCTTCACGCTGCCGGGGGACACGTCGGAGACGAGCCGCTACTTCCAGGAGGACCTCGTCGAGCCGCCGGTGGTCCTCGACGAGGAGGGCTTCATCGCGGTTCCCGACGGGGCAGGGACCGGCGTCCGGGTGGTCCCCCAGAGGCTGGAGAGGTTCACCCTCGGGAGCGAGCGGCTCCGCTGAGGGCCTTCAGGGGCCCGCTGGCAGCTCCACCTCGCCGTACCAGCCCTTCCAGGCGATCCTCGTCCCGTACGGGGCCGAGAGCCGCTGCAGCCTCTCCACGATCGCGCGGGCCCGGTCGGTCCGCGCGAGCCGCGGGGCCCCGTAGAGCGGCCCCTCGTCGTCGATGGTGACGGGCACGAGCTCGAGCCGCCGCAGCCTCCCGCCGTTGTACGTCAGCCGGGCCACGACGCTCTCCATCACCTCGGGCGAGTCGCGCCGGTCCCAGACGCTGACGTTCGGCGGGGCCGGCATCTCGGCGTCGCGCTGGTGCGGGAGGTCGGTCGGGATCCGCTTCGGGGTCCGGTACTGGTAGACGAAGTTGCCGAGGCTGTAGAGGACGGGGCGCCCGTCCCGGACCTCGATCCCCCGGAGGACGTGCGGTCCGCTCCCGAGGACGACGTCGGCCCCGGCGTCGACGGCCCTGCGGAACGGGATCTCGTCGTTCTTCGGCGTCCGGTCCTGGATCCCGTGGACGCGCGCGTGGCTCACGTCGTGGACGTGGAGGGCGACCATGACGATCCCGTGGTGCCGCTTCGCCAGCGCCACGTCGTCCTCCATCGCGGCGACGTCGGCGGCGAGCGGTCCCTCCACCGTCGCGACGGTCCCGTCCTCCTCGGCCACGAGGACCTCCGCCGGGTCGATCGTCGCCAGGCAGGGGCCGGAAGGGTCGGCGCAGCGGTCACGGGCCGTCCAGTAGCGCATGTAGGAGAGGAGGGCGAACCTCGTCGTGGAGCCCGCGACCTTCCGTGTCGCGGGTTCGTGCGCCTCGGCGAGCGTCCGCCCCGCCCCGGAGTGCTCGATGCCGGAGAGGTCGAGGGCGCGGAGGCACTCGAGGAGCCCCTCCGGGCCGTAGTCGAGCGCGTGGTTGTTCGCGGTGCTGACGAGGTTGACGCCGGTGGCGGCGAGCTCCCACGCGAAGTCCCGGCTCACCCGGAAGTCGTAGAAGCGCCTCTGGAGGTCCGGCCGCTCGTTGATCGAGAGCTCCAGGTTCCCGTAGGCGACGTCGGCCTCCTGGAGGATCCGGAGGAGGTTCCTCCGCTCGGGCGCCTCGAGGTGGCTGATCCTCTCGTTGAAGATCAGGTCGCCGACGGCGGTCACGACGACGTCCCCCGGCTCCTCCCTCAGGAGCGCGGTGACCCGCGCGTCCCAGTCGACCTCCTCGGGCGGTGCGACGGGACGGACCCGGCGGTCGTAGACGGACCGCCCCTGGTCCCACCCCGGCTCTCCCGGCGCCTCAGGGGGGCCGGCGAGAAGGGCCGGCGCCGCGAGGCAGCCGAGCGCGAGGAGGATCGGGGCCGGGCGAGGGACCCCACGGGACGGCTCCGGCCGGGGCCGCCGGGTCCGGGGGAAGGGGGTCACGGCGTACCTCGCCGCGGGAGGACCGTCCGCGCGCGGGTGTCGTAGGCGTCGCCGGGCAGGAGGATGTGGACGGTCAGTCCGTGCACGCCGAGCGCGTCCTGGCCGCCGTCGCGCGCCGCGCGGGAGACCACTGCGTCCCGGGCGTCGAGGACCATGACCGCGCTCTGCCCGAGGACCTCGAACGTGCCGTCGGGGCGGAACCAGGCCGCGGTCGCCTCGTCGACGCCGACGCCCAGGAGCTCGGGGCACTCGAGGACGAGGGAGAGGAGGCGGTTCTGGCGCCCGCGCCTGAGGAAGTGCTGGTCGACGAGGACGCCTTCGGGGAGGAAGCCGAGGCCCTGAGACGTCTCGACGCAGCGCGCCGCCACGACGGAGAAGTCCCCCTCGCCCGTGATCATCACCTCGCTCTGGCAGGCCGTCCCCGCGGAGGTCCCGCCCACGACCGCGCCCGCGGCGAAGGCCGCGGCGATGGCGTCGCCGACCGGGGTGCCGAGGAGGGCGGTCGTGATCCGGATCTGGTCGCCTCCGCCGAAGAAGATGCCCTTCGCGTTCCGGGCGAGGGCGGCCCAGTCGGCGCGGTCGGCGTCGGCCCTCGTCCGCACGTCGAGGGAGACGGCCCGCGTGCAGCCGTACGTCTCGCGGAAGAGGCCCTCGTAGTACGCCGCGGCGTCGGGCTCGGAGGACGCGGTCGGGAGGGCCACGATCGGCGCGTCCTTCCCCCCGGCCAGCTCGATGAACTTCGACATCGCCTCCTGGGGCTTGTCGCCGCCGCCGATGAGGACGAGGTGACCCCGGCGGGCGGGGCCGCCCGCGAGCGCGGGGCCCGCGGCGGCCGCCAGGAGGAGCGATGCGAGGACGGCGGCGGCGACTCGGGTTCGGGCCAAGGAGCCTCCTGGAGGGAGCGCGGGGGCGGCCCGAGGGCCGCCCCCGGGGAGGACGCGAGCGGCGGGGAGGCGCTAGAACGTGAACCTCGCCCCGAGCCGGAGCTGGCGGGGCGACTCGATGCTGAGGGCTTCGCCGTAGGAGGCGGACCTCGTCCACCCGCTGCTGCGGTACCGGCCGTAGTAGTTCTCGACGGTCAGCGTCTTGCCGGTGTTCAGGAGGTTGAAGCACTCCAGGGAGAGCTCGAGGCGCGTGGTGCCCGCTACCTTCGTCCCCCAGGCGAGGCGGACGTCGACGATGTTCCGGGCGTCGAGCTTCTGCGAGCCGCGCTCGGTCAGGAAGACGTCGCGGCCCGAGTAGTAGTTCCCGTCGAGGAACGAGCGGACGTCCCCGTAGGGCGTCCAGTAGGCGCCCGAGAGGTAGGTGTACTGCCCGCTGGCGACGAAGCCGAAGGGGAGGTCGACGGCGCCGGAGAGCTTGAACTCCCACTCGTTGAACGAGGAGTCCATCCGGCCGTCGGCGTTGACCAGGCCGTTCCGGTCCTCGAGCTCGGGCGCGTAGCCGTTGTTCTTCAGGACGTTGCCCTGGAGGTCCGTCCAGACGAGGGACGACCGCAGCTGCCAGCCGTCCCCGTAGCGCTTGTCGAAGCGGAGGACCACGGAGTCGTAGTCGCGGTAGCCGGGGTTCTCCGTCGTCAGGACCCAGACGGGGTCTCCGTCCAGGGTCCAGACCTCCAGGTCGCCGCCCTCGATCGGGTTCGGGATGCCGGTGACGGGCTCGTAGGCGGTGTTCGTGTTGACGAGCCCCATGAGGCTGCGGAAACGGCGGTTCACGTAGTCGGCCGCGACGGCCATGTCCTTTCCGAGCTGGTACTCGACCGTGAAGAGCGTCTCGTCCACGTACGGGTGCGAGACGTCCCCGATGGGGGCTTCGTCCGGGACGGAGGTCTCGCAGCCGCCCCACTCCGAGCCGTCCCAGTAGCAGTCGCCGTCCGGGACCGAGGCGTGACCGGAGATCTCGCGGTCGTAGAGCCACGTGTACATGGACGAGTGGTAGCGGCCCCAGTGCCCCTTGACCGCGAGCGTGGCGTTCCCGAGGACGTCCCAGGCGAAGCCGACGCGCGGGTCGACGAAGTCGACCTCGTAGACGTCCGGGTTGCCGAAGCCGTCCCTCCAGCCCGCCCGGTACCCGGTGTACCGGAGGCCGGCGTTGACCGTCACCCGGTCGAGCCGCATCGAGTCCTGGGCGTAGAACGTGAAGCCCTCGTGCTCGGCGTGCACCTCGTACTCGCCGTAGCCCGTGGAGCGCTCGTACCACCCGCAGGTCGGGTCGGCGAGGTAGCTGGCGATCTGCTCCTCCTCGGTGTCGCCCGGGCAGAGGGTCGAGTCGTCGTAGTAGCTGAAGCCGCCGTTGCGGCGCCACTCGTCGGTCGTGGAGGCCTTCTCGTACAGGGCGCCGAACTTGAACGAGTGCGAGTCGCGCTTCCCGAACAGCCCGTCGACGAAGAGGCTCCAGCTGGCGTCACCGGTCACGAGGTGCCGGTGGGAGAGGTTCTGCAGCTTGGCGTTGACGAGGTTGTAGTCGGTGAGGCCGTACTCGTCGTCGTGGCCGGGGGTGCCCGTCCCGTTGTACGGCAGGTAGTCGTCGTTGCCGTCGTAGCCGGTGACCTTGAGGTTGACGAAGCTCGTCGAGCCGAGGATCGACTCCCAGTTCACCGAGAACGAGGCGCCCGGGCCGTCCTGCTTCTGCGTCGCCTCGGGGAACGTGTACGCGTCGATGCCGCGCCGCTCGTTCGTCACGGAGTCGTACTCGCCCATGGCGAAGAACCGGTTCTTCTCGCCGAGCTGGTAGGTCAGCTTGCCGAGGAAGCGCGGGATCTCCCGGTCGGACGTGTCCCGGGCGCCGACCGGGGTCGAGACCTGGTGCCAGTACTCGGCGCTCGCGAAGAACCAGAGCCGGTCCTTGACGACCGGGCCGCCGATGCTGAGCGCGTAGTCCTCGAACTCGAAGGTCTCGTCCTCCGTGTCGGGCGAGTTGTCCGAGGTGAACGAGTCGGGCTGGAAGTAGGCCTCCAGCGCCCCCTTGAAGTCGTTGCCGCCCGACTTCGTGACGCCGTTGATGACGCCGCCGGTGTAGCCGCCGTACTCGGCGTTGGCGCCCAGGCCGGTGATCTGGATCTCCTCCATCCACTGGATGCTCGGGAGGACCCAGTGCGCGCCCGAGCCGGTGTCGGCGACGTTGACGCCGTCGAGGGTGAAGGCGTTCTGGCTCTCCGTCGTCCCGCCGTAGGCGAGGATCGCGCTCCCGCTCGTCCCGGTGTCGGCGTTGACGCCGGGGGCCGTCGTGATGACCTGGTAGTAGTTGCGCGGCACGGCCTGCTTGGTGATGTAGTCGCCGCCGAAGGTCGTCGCGACGCTGTTCTGGACGACGCTGACGACGGGCGCCTCGCCCGTGACGACCACCTCGGTCTTCACGGACTCCAGCTGCAGGGTCAGGTCGACGGCGATCGACGAGCCGAGGCCGACACGGACGTTGGTCCGCTGGACCGTCTTGAAGCCCGAGAGCGCCGCGGAGACGGAGTAGCTGCCGGGGGGGAGGGCGGGGAAGCGGTAGACGCCGCCCGCGTCGGTGACGGTCGTCATCGTCCCTCGGACGAGGGCCGGGGAGGCGGCGGTGACGGTGACGCCCGGGAGGGCCCCTCCCTGCTCGTCCTTCACGGCGCCCTGGATCCGTCCCGTGACGCTCCCCTGGGCCAGGGCCGGACCCGCCGTCGCCAGCACGAGCAGCAGGGCGAGCGCGACCGCGATCGAGTGCTTCCTTGCCATGTGATCTCCTTCTCCGGGGTACCGGATGCGGCGGCGCCCCGCGTTCGAGGTGAGAGGGACCGAGGGCTGGGGGCCTGGGTCGGGAGGGCCTGGCCGCGGGTCCGCGGGTGCGCTCACGGGGCGCGCCTCATGGCGGCCAGGAGGCTCCGTCCGGCCGCCTCGACGTGCCGCCGCGCGGCGGCCTCGGCGCGCTCCGGGTCGTGTGCGGCGAGGGAGGCGAGCAGCTCGGCGTGCTCCTCGGCGTCGGGGTCCTGCCGCTCCGGAGGCGAGGTGGCGGCGGTCCCCGGGACGTTGCTCCAGAGCATCGTCGGGAAGGCGGCCCAGAAGCTGCCGAGCGTGCGTGCGAGGAGCGGGCGGCGCGACGCGGCGACGATCGTCTCGTGGAAGCGACGGTTCAGGTCGCGGTACTCCTTCAGACGCCCCGGGATCTCGCAAGCGAGCATGCGGTCCTGGAGCGACCCGAGCTCGGCGAGCTCGCCGGCGGTGATCTCCCGCGCGGCGTGCCGGGCGGCCATCGGCTCGAGGACGGCGCGGATCGCGTAGAGGTCCTCTGCGTCCTCGAAGGAGAGCGAGACGACCCGGATCCCGCGGTAGGGGACGTGCTCGAGGAGCCCCTCGGCGACCAGCTGCTTGAGGGCCTCCCGCACCGGCGTCTGGCTGACCCCTTCCTCGCGCGCCACGCTCTCCTGGCGCAGCCAGTCCCCGGGCTTGCGGCGTCCGTCGAGGATCTCCGAGCGGAGGCGGTCCGCCACCCACTGGCGCAACTGTCGGTGCTTCTCGATTCCTGCGCGTCCGACCATGCGCGATACATTATATATAGTGTTTCGAAGTCTCGGCTAGCGCTGTAACTTGAACCGGAAAAGCAACTTACGCGCGCGTCCGCGAGTTTTGACCGGCGCTGCCGCCCGAGGCCACTCTCGACCGATCCGCGCTTCGCGGGGCTCCGGCCCTCGCGCCGAACGCGTCCCCGGCCGCGCCGGGGACGGCGAGGGGCGTCGCGAGGCCCGGCGTATCCTGACGATCGAGTAGGCGGCGAGACCGGCCGATGCGGAAGCTGACGGCGGAAGAGAGGTGCGGGCTCCTGCTCGAGATGTCGCGCCGGAGCCGCGGCACCCTCGACCTCGAGGAGACGCTCGGCCGGCTGCTCGACTCGGCCGGCGCCGTCGTCGAGTACGACGCGGCGGGCGTCTTCGCGCTGGCCGACGACCTCTACCCGGTCCGGGCGCGCCCGGAAGGGAAGATCGCGGGCGTCGTGAGGCGGGGCTTCCTCGTCCGCCCGGTCTCCGAGGACGCGATGCTCCGCTCCGGGGCGGGCATCGTCGGGGCCGCCATCGCCTCCGGCGAGACGGTCGCGGTGCCCGACGTCCGGCTCGACCCCCGGTACGTCGTCGGGCGCGAGGAGACGCTCTCGGAGGTCGCGGTGCCGATCCGCGTCGACGGCCGGACGATCGCGGCGCTCAACATGGAGTTCGACCGGGTCGCGGCCTTCGACGAGAGGGACGTCGAGCTGCTGGAGTTCCTGGCCGAGGCGGCGGCCCTGGCGATCGAGAAGGCGATGCTCCACCGGCACCTCCTCGACCGCGAGCAGCTCGAGGCGCAGCTGAGGATCGCGCGGGACGTGCAGGTGGGGCTCCTCCCGCGGGCCGCGCCGCGGGTGGAGGGCTACGACGTCGCCGCGGTCTGCCTGCCGAGCCTGGAGCTGGGCGGCGACTGCTACGACTTCTTCCCTCTCGCGGGGGGCCGCCTCGGGTTCGTCATCGGCGACGTGGCGGGGAAGGGCGTCCCCGCCGCCCTGACGATGGCGACGTTCCGGGCGCTGCTCCGGGCGCGGCGCGAGACGGGGCCGGGGCTCTCCGGGACGATGGAGGCGGTGAGCCGCCTCCTCCGCGAGTCGTCGGGGCCGCGGTCGTTCGTGACCGCGGTCTTCGCCGCCCTCGAGCCCGCGACGGGGCGGCTCGACTACGTCGGCGCCGGGCACCCGCCGGGCGTCGTCACGCGGGCGGACGGGAGGACCGAGGAGCTCTCGAACTGCGGGCCGGTGCTGGGGGTCTTCGACGAGGCGGCGTACGTGGAGCGGAGCACGACGCTCCACCCCGGCGACCAGGTGATGCTCTACACGGACGGGCTCGTCGAGGAGCGGAACGCAGCGGGGGAGCAGTTCGGGATCGAGAGGGTCCGCGCGGTCCTGGGGGCGACGCTGAGCCGCCCGGCGGCCGAGGTCGCCGAGGAGCTCGTCCGGGAGGTCCGCGGCTTCTGCGCCTCGCCGCAGCTCGCCGACGACCTGACGCTCGTCCTCCTCCGCCGGATGCCGACCGCGTAGGCCGGGTTGCCCGGCGTCCCCCGGGGTGCGAACCTCGCCCGGCGGAGGAGACGCCATGAAGGTCCTCGTCACGGGAGGCGCCGGCTACATCGGGGCGCACGTGGCCCGCGCGCTCTCGGCCCGGGGCCACGAGCCGGTCGTGGTCGACGACTTCCGGAGGAGCCGCCGCGGTCGCGCCGAGGGGCTCCCGCTCGAGGATGTCCCGCTCGAGGACACCGCCGCGCTCGCGGCCGTCTTCGAGCGCCACGAGCCGGACGGGGTCGTCCACCTCGGGGGCTACATCAGCGTCGGCGAGTCGGTCCGCGAGCCGGCCCTCTACTGGGGGAACAACCTGGGCGCGGGGGCGAGCCTCCTCCTCGCGGCCTCCCGGCGCCCGCCGCGCGTCGTCCTCTTCTCCTCGACCGCGGCCGTCTACGGGAACGCCGAGGCGCTGCCGATCCCGGAGACGGCCCCGCGCCTCCCGGTCAACCCGTACGGCGCGAGCAAGCTCGCCTTCGAGACGCTCCTCCGGACGGCGGGCGAGGCCCACGGCTACCGGACGGCCGCGCTCCGGTACTTCAACGCCTCCGGGGCGCACGTCGAGTGGGGCGTCGGCGAGGAGCACGAGCCGGAGGAGCACCTGATCCCCCGCGTCGTCCGGCTCCTGTCGTCGGGGAGGAAGGTCACGCTCTACGGCGACGACTACCCGACGCCGGACGGGACCTGCGTCCGCGACTACGTCCACGTCGACGACCTGGCGAGCGCGCACGTCGCCGTCCTCGAGGGCGACCACCTGCCCCCGCACGTCGCCTTCAACGTCGGGACGGGACGGGGGTTCTCCGTGCGCGAGGTGATCGAGGAGGTCGCGCGCCAGCTCGGCGCCGCGCCGGAGGTGGAGGTCCTGCCCCGGCGTCCCGGCGACCCGCCGGCCCTCGTCGCCGACCCGTCGGCCCTGCGGGCCGCGGTGAGGTGGGAGCCCGTCCGCTCGGACCTCGCCGGGATCGTCGCCTCGGCGATCGCCTGGGAGAGGGTCCGGGAAGGGCGCTCCCCGTCGACCGGCCCGCGCTAGCGCGGGTCGCGGCGCCGGGTCAGACGATCTGCGTCAGGACGTGGTCGAGGCCGGACTCCCACGAGGGGAGGACGAGGCCGAAGGTCCGCCTCAGGCGCGTCGTGGCGAGGCGGGAGTTGGCGGGGCGTCGCGCCGGCACCGGGTAGGCCGAGGTCGGGATCGGGCGGATGGCCTCGGGCGAGAGCTTCAGGTCGCGCCCGAGGGCGCGGGCGCCGCGGACGACCGCCTGCGCGAAGGCGTGCCACGAGGTCTCGCCAGAGGCCACGAGGTGGTAGAGGCCGCCCGGCAGCTCGGCCGCGGGGCGCCGGGCCGCCTGCGCCAGGACGTGCGCCGTGACGTCGGCGATGAGCGCGGCGGTCGTCGGGGCGCCGACCTGGTCCGAGACGACGTCCAGGGTCTCGCGCTCGGCGGCGAGGCGGAGGATCGTCTTCACGAAGTTGTGGCCGACCGCGGCGAAGACCCAGCTGGTCCGGAAGGTGTAGTGCCGGGCGCCGCTCGCCGCGAGCGCCTCCTCGCCGTCGCGCTTCGTGGCGCCGTAGACGCTGACGGGGCAGGTGGGGTCGTCCTCGGCGTAGGGTCCGTCCTTCGTCCCGTCGAAGACGTAGTCGGTGGAGTAGTGGACGACCGTCGCCCCCAGCCGGCGGGCCGCCTCGCCGATCAGCCCCGGGGCGACCGCGTTGATCGCCCGCGCCTTCTCCGGCTCGGACTCGGCCCGGTCGACCGCCGTGTAGGCTGCCGCGTTGACGACGACCTCCGGCCGGGCGTCCTCGATCGTGCGGCGGATCGAGGCGGGGTCCGCGAGGTCGCACTCGGGGTAGTCGACCGGGACGACCTCGCCCAGGACGGCGAGGGCCCGCTGGAGCTCGAAGCCGACCTGTCCTCCCTTGCCGACCAGGAGGACCCTCACGCCCGCCCCCGCTCCCCGTAGTTCTTCTCGACCCAGTCGCGGTAGGCGCCGCTCTGGACGTCGGCGACCCAGTCCTGGTGGTCGAGGTACCAGCGGACCGTCTTCCGGATCCCCGTCTCGAACGTCTCCGCGGGCCGCCAGCCGAGCTCGCGCTCGACCTTCCTCGCGTCGATGGCGTAGCGGCGGTCGTGCCCGGGCCGGTCCTTGACGAACGTGATCAGCCGCTCGCGGGGACCGGCGGCGTCGGGCACCAGCTCGTCCAGGAGGCCGCAGATCGTCCTCACGATGACGAGGTTCGGCATCTCGTTCCATCCGCCGACGTTGTACGTCTCTCCGAGGCGCCCCGAGGCGAGCACCCGCCGGATCGCCGCGCAGTGGTCTCCCACGTAGAGCCAGTCGCGGACGTTCATCCCGTCGCCGTAGATCGGCAGGGCCTTGCCGGCCAGCGCGTTGGCGATGACGAGGGGGATCAGCTTCTCGGGGAACTGGTAAGGGCCGTAGTTGTTCGAGCAGTTCGTGGTCAGCGTCGGCAGGCCGTACGTGTGGTGGTAGGCCCGGACGAGGTGGTCCGAGGCGGCCTTGGAGGCCGAGTAGGGGCTGTTGGGCTGGTAGGCGTTCGTCTCGGCGAACGGGGGGTCGTCCGGGCCGAGCGAGCCGTAGACCTCGTCGGTGGAGACGTGCAGGAAGCGGAACCGCTCCCGGGCCGGCCCGTCCAGCGCGCCCCACCAGGCGCGCACGGCCTCCAGCAGCGTGAACGTCCCCTGGACGTTCGTCCGCATGAACTCGCCGGGGCCGTGGATGGAGCGGTCGACGTGCGACTCGGCGGCGAAGTGGACGATCGCCTCGGGGCGGTACTCGGCCAGGAGGAGGTCCAGGAGCGCCCGGTCGCAGACGTCCCCGCGGACGAAGACGTGGCGGGAGTCCCCCTCGACGGAAGCCAGGTTCTCGAGGTTCCCGGCGTACGTGAGCTTGTCCAGGTTCACGACGGGCGTCCCGGCCGAGGCCAGCCAGTCGAGGACGAAGTTGGCGCCGATGAACCCGGCGCCGCCGGTGACGAGTATCAAGCAGGCCCCCTTGCGGATCCGTGGAGTCCGGGAACGAGGTCCGGGCGCGGAGTGTAGCCGGAGGCGGGCGGGGACGTTCGGTCGGGCCTGCCCGGCGGGAGGCGGAGCGGCGGCGGGCGCCGTTGGATAAGCTCTTGGGCGATGGACCGAGACCCCGCCCCGTTCGAGGAGCGGTTCCGGAGGCTCCTCGGCGTGTCGAAGGTCCTCGGCGCGATCCGCGACCCCGAGGAGCTGATCCGGGCGCTCGGGCGGGAGCTCCAGCGGATCCTCGCGTTCGACCACCTCGGCCTCTTCCTCGCCGACCTGCTCCGCGAGGGCGTCAGCTGGCACGTCCTGCGCACGGAGGACCAGGCGGTCTTCGCCCCGGCAGGCGTCGTGCCGCTGGAGAGGACGGCCGAGGCGTGGGTCTTCGAGCACCAGCGGCCCGTCGCGTTTCCGGCGACGGACGGGCGCCTCCCCGTCCCCGGGATGGAGGAGGTCCTCGCGCGCTACGGGATCGCCTCCTTCTGCGCCGTCCCCCTCACGACGACGAACGCGCGGCTCGGGGCGATGAGCGTCGCGAGCCGCCGGGCCGGCGCCTACCCCGAGGCGGAGCGCGAGTTCCTGTCGTTCGTGGCGGACGAGGTGGCGCTCGCCGTCGACGACGCGGCCGGCTTCGAGCGGCTGAAGTCGGCCCGGGCGAGCCTCGAGCGGAGCAACGAGCGGCTCCGGCTCGTCCTGGACGTCGGGGCGAGCATCCTCTCGACCCTCGACATGCAGGACCTCTTCCGCGCCATCTCGGCGAGCACGCGCCGGGCGCTGCGGTGCGACGCGGTCAGCGTCGTCCTCGTGAGCGAGGACCGGAGCCGGGCGCACCTCTTCGTCCTGGACCTCCCGGAGAGCCGCGGGTTCGCCCGGGAGGGGACGGTCTCCCCGATCGCCGGGACCGTCATGGAGGAGATCGTCCGCTCCGGCCAGCCGAGGGAGATCCGCGGCCTCCACGAGGAGGGCTCGGGGTACGCGCTGGCGCGGGCGGAGGGGTTCTCCTCGGGCTACGGGTTCCCGCTGGTCAGCCGGGGACGGACGCTCGGCGTCCTCTGGCTCGGGAGGCGGGGGGACGAGGGCTTCGACCGCGACGAGAAGGAGCTGATCGGGCAGATCGCCGGGCAGGTGGCCACCGCGCTGGACAACGCGACGGCGTACCGGCAGATCGCCGAGCTGAAGGACCGCCTCGCGCAGGAGAAGCTCTACCTCGAGGACGAGATCCGGAGCGAGCTGAGGTTCGACGAGATCGTCGGGCGGAGCGAGGCGCTCCGCCGGGTCCTCGCCCAGGTGGAGACCGTCGCCCCGACCGACTCGACGGTCCTCGTCTCGGGCGAGACCGGCTCCGGAAAGGAGCTGGTCGCCCGAGCGATCCACGACCTCGGCCCGCGCCGGGGACGGCCCTTCGTCAAGCTCGGCTGCGCGGCCATCCCGGCGGGGCTCCTCGAGAGCGAGCTCTTCGGGCACCAGAAGGGGGCCTTCACGGGGGCCATCGCCGACCGGGTGGGGCGCTTCGAGGTGGCGAGCGAGGGGACCGTCTTCCTCGACGAGGTCGGCGAGATCCCGCTGGAGCTGCAGCCCAAGCTCCTTCGGGTGCTGCAGGAGCGGGAGTTCGAGCGGCTCGGCAGCGGGAAGACCCTCCGGACCGACGCCCGGCTCATCGCGGCGACGAACCGGGACCTCGGGGCGATGGTCGAGGCGGGGAGGTTCCGCGCGGACCTCTTCTACCGCCTGAACGTCTTCCCGGTCCACGTCCCGCCGCTGCGCGAGCGGCGCGAGGACATCCCGCTCCTCGTCCGGCACTTCGTCCAGGCGATCGGGCGCCGGATGGGGAAGGTCGTCGAGACGATCCCCGCGGAGACGATGGCAGCCCTGACGTCGTACGAATGGCCGGGGAACGTCCGGGAGCTCCAGAACCTCGTCGAGAGGGCCATGATCCTGACCTCCGGGCCGGTCCTGAGGGTCCCGCTCGACGGCGTCAAACCGCGGGGCACCCGGGTCCGCGACGCGGCCGGTCTCCCGCCCGTCCCCCCGCAGACCCTGCGCGAGGCCGAGAGGGCGCACGTCCTCTCCGCCCTGGAGGAGACGGGCTGGGTCCTCGGAGGAGCAAGGGGCGCCGCCGCCCGGCTGGGGCTGAACCGCTCCACGCTCCAGTTCCGGATGAAGAAGCTGGGGATCGCTCGCCCCGGCCGGTAGGCCAGGTGCCAGCCCGCTGGCAGTGCCAGCCGGTTGGCGCCAGCCCGCTGGCACCCGTGCTCGAGCGGCCACGTTCCGTGGCATCCATCTCACTCTAGACGAGTCACTTCTGGCATTCAGGCTCCGGCGTCGTGGGCGGGCATCCCGCTTGCCAGTCCAGTCGTCCGGAGGCCGTCTCAAGCTGAAGATCACCGTCGAGCCTGGTGTCGAGGAGGTCCGGCTGAAGCTGGAAGGGGACCTCGCCGGGACGTGGGTCCCCCACCTCGAGGAGAGCTGGCGAGAGGCCTCGGCAGGGCTCCGGGGCCGCGCCCTCTGCGTCGACCTCACGGGTGTCCTGCGCTTCGACCACGCCGCCCGGTACCTCCTCGCCCTCCTCCACGAGCGTGGCGCCCGGATGGTGGCCAGCGGCGTCGAGATGCGGGACCTCCTCGACTCCCTTTCCCGGGACTGGCCCCCGGCGGCGCTCGCGGCCCGCCGGTGAGAGGCACGGAGAGAGAACAGATGCGAATCGACGGGACCTTCCTGCGCGCACTCCTGCTCGGACTGGCCGTGGCCGCGACGACGTTCCTTTCCGCCTGCGGGCGGGGCCGGCCCGCGCCCCCGCCCCAGGGGCCGGCGGAGGTCGGAGTCGTGACGCTCAGCCCCGAGAGGGTGGTCCTGACCACGGAGCTCCCCGGCCGGACGGTGCCGTACCTCGTCGCGGAGGTCCGCCCGCAGGTCAACGGCCTCATCCGCGAGCGCGCCTTCGAGGAGGGGAGCGACGTGAAGGCGGGCGACCTCCTCTACCAGATCGACCCCGCCCCGTACCAGGCCGCGTACGACCAGGCGAAGGCGGCGCTCGCGATGGCCGAGGCGAACCTCCCGGCCGCGCGGCTCCGCGTGGAGCGCCTGAAAGGGCTCGTCGACATCCGCGCCGTCGGGCAGCAGGACTACGACGACGCCACCGCGGCCCTCCTCCGGGCCGAGGCGAGCGTGGCGGCGAGCAAGGCGGCCGTGGAGAGCGCGCGGGTCAACCTCTCGTACACCCCGATCCGCTCGCCGATCTCGGGGCGCACGGGCCGGTCGAGCGTCACCGTCGGGGCGCTCGTGGCCGGCTACCAGCCGGTGCCGCTCGTGGTCGTCCAGCAGCTCGACCCGATCTACGTCGACGTGACGCAGTCCTCGGCCGAGCTGCTCCGGCTGCGCGAGGGCTTCCGGCGGGGCGACCTGAAGCGGGAGAGCTCGTCGGAGGGCCGGGTGAGGCTCGTCCTGGAGGACGGCTCGCCGTACCCGCGGGAGGGGAAGCTGAAGTTCCGCGACGTGACGGTCGACCCGACGACCGGGTCGGTCACGCTCCGGATGGTCTTCCCGAACCCCGACCACGTCCTCCTCCCCGGGATGTACGTCCGCGCGGTCGTGGAGGAGGGGGTGAGCGAGAACGCCCTCCTGGCCCCCCAGCAGGGGGTGACGCGGGACACGAAGGGGGCGCCCTACGCGCTGGTCGTCGGCAAGGACGGCAACGCGGAGCAGAGGGCGCTCCAGCTCGACCGGGCCCTCGGCGACCGGTGGCTCGTCACGAAGGGGCTCGCCCCGGGCGACCGCGTCCTCGTCGACGGTCTGATGAAGGTCCGGCCGGGGGCGCCCGTGAAGCCCGTGCCGGCCGGCGCGACGCCGAAGGCGGGCGCGCCCCCGGCCCCGACGGCCCCCCGGTGAGGCCGCCATGTCCGCCTTCTTCCTGAAGCGCCCCGTCTTCGCCTGGGTGATCGCGATCGGGATGATGCTCGGCGGGGCCCTCGCGATCGTCCGGCTCCCGGTCTCGCAGTACCCGCCGATCGCCCCGCCCTCGATCTCGATCCGGGCCATCTACCCCGGCGCCGACGCCGAGACGGTCGCCGACTCCGTCGTCCAGATCATCGAGCAGAAGATGACCGGCCTCGACCGGATGCTCTACATGACGGCGGAAGCGGACTCCTCGGGGATGGCGAGCCTCACGCTGACGTTCGCCCCCGGGACCGACCCCGACCTCGCCTGGTCGAAGGTCCAGAACAAGCTCCAGCTGGCGCTGCCGGCCCTGCCCGACGTCGTCCAGCAGATGGGCGTGACGGTCTCCAAGTCGACCCGGAACTACCTCCTCATCGTCGGCATCGTGTCGGAGGACGGGAGCCTCGACACCGCCGACCTGAACGACTACACGGTCTCCAAGCTCGAGTCGGTCCTCGGCCGCGTCCCGGGGGTCGGCGAGGTCGAGGTCTTCGGCACCGCCTACTCGATGCGGGTCTGGCTCGACCCGGACAGGCTGACGAAGTTCGGGATGACCTCGGACGACGTCATCGCGGGCCTGAGGGCCTACAACGTCCAGGTCTCCGCCGGCCAGCTCGGCGGCGCCCCCGCGGTGCCGGGGCAGCGCCTGAACGCCTCGATCCTCGTCCAGTCCCTCCTGAAGACGCCGGAGGAGTTCGCCGCCGTCCCGCTCCGGACGAACCCCGACGGCTCCGTCGTGAGGGTCTCGGACGTGGGGCGAGCCGAGCTCGGTTCGGAGATCCCGGACATCGCCTTCCGCGTCGACGGCAAGCCGGCGAGCGCTCTCGCGATCCGCCAGGAGGCGGGGGCGAACGCCCTCGAGACGGCGGACCGCGTGAAGGCCCGGATGGAGGAGCTCTCGAGGTTCTTCCCCCCGGGGGTGAAGGCCGTCTACCCGATGGACACGACCCCCTTCGTGAAGGTGGCGATCGGCGAGGTCTACGAGGCGCTGTTCGAGGCGATCCTCCTCGTCTTCCTCGTCATGTACCTCTTCCTCGGGAACCTCCGGGCGACGCTCATCCCGACGATCGCCGTCCCCGTCGTCATCCTCGGCACCTTCGGCGTCCTCGGCTTCCTGGGCTACTCGATCAACATGCTGACGATGTTCGCCATGGTCCTCGCCATCGGCCTCCTCGTCGACGACGCCATCGTCGTCGTCGAGAACGTGGAACGGATCATGAGCGAGGAGGGGCTCCCGCCGTACGAGGCGACGGCGAGGTCGATGGGGCAGATCCAGAGCGCCCTCGTCGGCATCGGCCTCGTCCTCTCGGCGGTCTTCGGGCCGATGGTCTTCTTCCCCGGCTCGACGGGGGTCATCTACCGCCAGTTCTCGGTCACCGTCATCTCCTCGATGCTCCTGTCGGTCGCCGTGGCCCTCATCCTGACGCCGGTCCTCTGCGCCGGGCTCCTGAAGCCCGTCGCGAAGGGGCACGAGGCCGCCGAGTCCGGCTTCCGCCTCCTCCGCCCCTTCTTCCTCTGGTTCGACCGGCTCTTCTACCGCCTGCGCGACGACTACCTGAGGTGGGTCGGGCGCGTCCTGGGCCGGCGGGCCCGCTCGGTCGCCGTCTTCGCCGCGATCGTCGCCGCGATGGCGGTCCTCTACCTGAGGATGCCGACCGGCTACCTCCCCGACGAGGACCAGGGGAACCTGATCGCGATGATCCAGCTCCCGGTCGGGTCGACCCTGGAGCAGACCGACGAGGTGATGCGGGAGCTCGAGCACCACTTCCTCGTCGAGCAGAAGGACGCGGTCAGGTCCTGCGGCGCGATCCGGGGGATGGGCTTCGCGGGACGGGCCCAGAACCAGGGCCTGATGTTCGTCAAGCTGCGGGACTGGGGGCTCAGGCAGCGGCCGGGGCTGGGCGCCCGGGACGTCGCCGGGAAGGCGATGGGGAGGTTCTGGGGCCACCGCGGGGCCGCGATCTTCGTCTTCCCGCCCCCGGCCGTCACGGAGCTCGGCGTGGCCACCGGCTTCGACCTCTACGTCCAGGACCGGGGCGACCTCGGGCACGAGGGGCTCACGGGCGCCGTGAACCAGCTCCTCGAGATGGCCGGGAGGGACCCGCGCCTGGCCCGCGTCCGGCTGAACGGGATGGCGGACGTCCCCCAGTACAAGGTGGACGTCGACTGGGAGAAGGCGGGAGCGCTCGGAGTCCCGGTCAGCTCGATCCAGAGCTACGTCTCGGCCGCGTTCGGCAGCGCCTACGTCGGCAACTTCGTGCAGGGGGGCCGCGTCAAGCGGGTCTACGTGCAGGCCGACGCCCCGTTCCGGATGCTCCCGGAGGACCTCGACCGGCTCCGCGTCCGCAACCGGCAGGGGCGGCTCGTGCCGCTCTCGGCCGTCGCGTCGGGCCGCTGGGTGTACGGCTCGCCGCGCCTCCAGCGCTACAACGCGTTCTCGGCCATGAACCTCCAGGGGGAGCCGTCGCCGGGGCACACCACCGGCGAGGCGATGCTCGCGATGGAGGAGCTGATCGGGAAGCTGCCGGCCGGCGTCGGGCACGAGTGGACCGGGCTCTCCTACCAGCAGCGGATGTCCGAGTCCCAGGCGGGGCTCCTCTACGCCTTCTCGGTCCTCGTGATCTTCCTCGTCCTGGCGGCGCTCTACGAGAGCTGGACGGTCCCCATCTCGATCGTCCTCGCCCTCCCTCTCGGCGTCATCGGCGGCGTCATCGCCTCGTCGACGCGCGGGATGGCCAACGACGTCTACTTCCAGATCGGGCTCCTCACCGTCCTCGGCCTGACGACGAAGAACGGCATCCTGATCGTCCAGTTCGCCGTGGCGAACCGGGACAGGGGGATGGGGCTCCTCGAGGCGACGCTCGCGGCGGCCAAGACCCGCCTGAGGCCGATCGTCATGACCTCCTTGGCGTTCGGCTTCGGCGTCCTCCCTCTGGCTCTCGCCACCGGGGCCGGGGCCGGAGCCCAGAAGGCGATCGGCACGAGCGTCCTCGGCGGCATGGTGAGCGGCACGTTCCTCGCCGTCCTCTTCATCCCGCTCCTCTACGTCCTCGTCGTCCAGCTCTTCGAGCGGAAGACGGCCGACGCCCCGGCCCCCGCGGTCGAGGCGCCGGCCCCCGCGGAGGGGAAGTGACATGAACCGCCGGCCGGTCCCGCTCCCGTCCCTCCTCCTCCCGGTGGCCCTCCTCTCCGGCGGGTGCACCATGGCCCCGAAGTACGAGCGCCCCGCGCTGCCGGTCACGGACGCCTTCCACCCGCCGCCGGGGGCCCCCGCGCCCGCGGTGGCCCCCTCGGTGGCCCCCGTGGCTCCCGTCGCCTCCGAGGTCCGGTGGCAGGACTTCTTCACCGACCCGCGCCTCGTCCGCGTCGTCGAGGAGGCGCTCGCGAACAACCGCGACCTGAGGGTCGCCACCCTCGGGATCGAGAAGGCCCGCGCCCTCTACCGGATCCAGCGCTCGGAGCTGAACCCGACGATCGGCGTCCAGGCGACCGGCCAGCGGTACCGGATCCCCGAGAAGATGGGGGAGAACGGGGAGGCGAGGACGGTCGGGGAGTGGTCCGTCGGCCTGGGGCTGGCGTCCTGGGAGCTCGACTTCTTCGGCCGGCTCCGGAGCCTGAAGGACCGCTCGCTCGAGCAGTACCTGGCGACCGAGCAGGCGCAGCGGGCCACGCGGGTCTCCGTCGTCGCCGCGGTGGCCGCGACGTGGCTGCAGCTGGCCGCCGACGGCGAGAGCCTGCGGCTCTCGCGGGAGACCCTCGAGGCGCAACGGGCCTCGTACGACATGATCGAGGCGAGCCGGGACGCCGGGGTCGCCTCCGACCTCGACCTGAGGCAGGCCGAGAGCCAGGTGGAGACCGCGCGGGCCAGCGTGGCGGCCTACACGGGCGCCGTCGCCGTCTCGCGGAACGCGCTCGACCTCCTCGTCGGGGCCCCCGTCGGCGACGAGCTCCTCCCGCGGGAGCTGGGCGCCGTCGCCGACGCGAAGGCGGTCTCGGCGGGCCTGCCGTCCGAGGTCCTCCTGAACCGCCCCGACATCCTCGCCGCCGAGCACCAGCTGCGGGCGGCCAACGCGAACATCGGGGCGGCCCGGGCGGCCTTCTTCCCCCGGATCTCGCTGACGGCCGGCATCGGCACGATGAGCCCGGACCTCGGGAGCCTCTTCGCCGCGGGGACGCGGACCTGGACCTTCGCCCCGCAGGTCCTGGCGCCGCTCTTCGCGAGCGGCTCGCTCCTGGCGCAGCTGAAGGTCTCGAAGGTCGACCGGGAGATCGCCGTGGCGCAGTACGAGAAGGCGATCCAGGCGGCCTTCGCCGAGGTGAACGACGCGCTCGCCCTCCGGGCGACCCTCGTCGAGCAGCGGGAGGCCCAGGACGCCCTCGTGGAGTCGCTCCGGGAGACGCTCCGGCTCTCGGACGCCCGGTACCGGGCGGGCATCGACGGCTACCTCGGGGTCCTCGTCGCGCAACGCGCCCTCTTCAACGCCCAGCGCGTCCAGGTGGGCGTCCACCTGCTGGAGCAGGTCAACCTCGTCACGCTGTACAAGGTCCTGGGGGGCGGAGCCTGAGGCGCGTCGCCGGCTGAGACGGGCTCTCCGCTCCGCGGACCCCTTCCCCAAAGGGGCGCTCGCGGAGGCCTCCCGGGGCCGTCCGGCGGGGGGAGAATGTCCTCCAGGTGTGTCACCCGTGGTGTCCCACGAGACGTGACGAGGAGGCCCGCGATGGCCCAGAACGAACAGTCCGCCCCCTTCGTCGACTGCGCCGAGCAGCGGCGTCTGAACGAGGCCCGCGAGACGGGCGTCCCGTGGAAGAAGTGGGGGCCGTACCTCTCGGAGCGGCAGTGGGGGACCGTCCGGGAGGACTACAGCCCGGACGGGAACGCCTGGGACTACTTCACGCACGACCAGGCTCGCTCCCGGGCCTACCGCTGGGGCGAGGACGGCCTCGGCGGGATCAGCGACGACAAGCAGCGGCTCTGCTTCGCGCTGGCGCTCTGGAACGGGAAGGACCCGATCCTCAAGGAGCGGATGTTCGGCCTGACGAACAGCGAGGCGAACCACGGCGAGGACGTCAAGGAGTACTACTTCTACGTCGACTCCACGCCCACCCACTCGTACATGAAGTACCTGTACAAGTACCCGCAGGCCGAGTACCCGTACCGCGACCTCATCGAGACGAACCGGGGCCGGACGCGGAAGGAGTTCGAGTACGAGCTCCTCGACACGGGGGTCTTCGAGGGGGACCGGTACTTCGACGTCTTCGTCGAGTACGCCAAGGCGGGGCCGGAGGACCTCCTCGTCAAGGTCACCGTCCACAACCGGGGGCCCGAGGCTGCGCGGCTCCACGTCCTGCCGACGCTCTGGTTCCGGAACACCTGGACCTGGGGCGACGAGCCGAAACCCGTCCTCCGCGCCGAGGGGGGAGCCATCCGCGCCTCGCACCACGAGCTCGGCGAGCTGACCCTCTCGTGCGACGGCTCGCCCGAGCTCCTCTTCACCGAGAACGAGACGAACGCCTTCCGGCTCTGGGGGCAGCCGAACCCCTCCCCGTACGTCAAGGACTCGTTCCACCAGTACGTCGTCGAGGGGAAGCGGGAGGCGGTCAACCCGGCGAAGGTCGGGACGAAGGCGGCGGCCCTCTACGTCCTGGACGTCCCGGCGGGCGGCTCCTCCGTCGTCCGCGTCCGCCTCTCGGCCGGCCGCTCCGCCCAGACCTTCGGCCCGGGCTTCGAGGCCGCCTTCGGCGCGCGCCTGGCCGAGGCCGACGAGTTCTTCGAGAGGATCGCGCCGAAGAGCTTCACCGAGGACCAGCGGCGGGTCCACCGGCAGGCGATCGCCGGGATGCTCTGGGGCAAGCAGTTCTACCTCTACGACGTCGACCGTTGGCTGAAGGAGCACGAGGCGCACCCGCTCCTCGGCGCCAGCCCCCGGGACGTGCGGAACGCCGAGTGGTTCCACATGTTCAACGGGGACGTCATCTCGATGCCCGACAAGTGGGAGTACCCCTGGTACGCGGCCTGGGACCTGGCGTTCCACACGGTCGCGCTCGCCCTCGTCGACTTCGACTTCGCCAAGGAGCAGCTCCTCCTGATGCTGAGGAGCCTCTACTTCCACCCGAACGGCCAGATCCCGGCCTACGAGTGGAACTTCGGCGACGTGAACCCGCCGGTCCACGCCTGGGCGACCCTCTACATCTACAAGTACGAGAAGAACCTCGGCCGCGAGGACCGCAAGTTCCTCGAGCGGGCCTTCCAGGGGCTGACGCTCAACTTCAACTGGTGGGTGAACCGGAAGGACCCGTCCGGGCGGAACGTCTTCGCCGGGGGGTTCCTGGGCCTGGACAACATCGGCGTCTTCGACCGGAGCGCGAAGCTCCCGACCGGCGGGCACCTCGAGCAGGCCGACGGCACGGCCTGGATGGCGTTCTACTGCCAGAACATGCTCGAGATGGCGGCCATCCTCGCCGAGCAGGACCCGGCCTACGAGGAGGTCGCCTTCAAGTACCTCCACCACTTCGCCTGGATCGCCTACGCGATGGACCGGATCGGCGAGCACCACGACGAGATGTGGGACGAGGAGGACGGCTTCTTCTACGACCTCCTGAGGCTCCCCGGCGGGCAGGCGATGCGCCTGAAGGTCCGCTCGATGGTCGGCCTCCTGCCCCTCTGCGCCGCGACGGTCTTCGAGCCGGAGGCGCTCGAGCGGATGCCCAGGCTCCGCGAGCTGATCGGCCTGTTCCGCAAGCGGCACGGCGACGTCCTCGCCCACATCGCGCCGACCGAGGAGGGCTTCGTCGGGTACCGCGGGCGCCGGCTCCTCTCCGTCCTCAACAGGAAGAAGCTCGAGCGCGTCCTCCGGTACCTCCTCGACGAGGACGAGTTCCTCGGCCCGCACGGGATCCGGGCGCTCTCGAAGTTCCACGAGAGGAACCCGTTCGTCTTCCACGTCGAGGGGCAGGCCCACGTCGTGTCGTACCTGCCGGCCGAGTCGGACAACGCGATGTTCGGCGGCAACTCGAACTGGCGGGGGCCGGTCTGGATGCCGGTGAACGTCCTGATCGTCCGCGGCCTCCTGAACCTCTACGGCTTCTACGGCGACGACTTCACGGTCGAGTGCCCGGCCGGCTCCGGCAACCGGATGAACCTCTTCGAGGTGGCCCGGGAGATCACGCGCCGGCTCTCGGCCATCTTCCTCCGCGACGCGAGCGGGCGCCGCCCGGTCTACGGCGGCAGCGAGAAGTTCCAGACGGACCCCCACTGGCGCGACCTGGTCCTCTTCTACGAGTACTTCCACGGGGACGACGGCGCGGGCCTGGGCGCCAGCCACCAGACCGGCTGGACGGGCACCGTCGCGCCGCTGATGGACCTCTTCGGCCGAGTCTCTGCGGAGGACGTCCTGAAGAGCGCCAAGGACGGCCTCGCGGCGCGGCTCGTGAGGGAACAGGTGCAGGGCGAGTAGGGGGTCCGACGTGGCCGCGCCTCGCTACCCGTCGCTCTTCCAGGTCAACACCCGGGCCCGGCTCTCGGAGCTCTCCCGGGAGCTCCGCCGGCCGGCCACGCTCGACGACGTCCCGGACGCCGAGCTCGACCGGCTCGCCGCGGACGGGTTCGACCTCGTCTGGTTCCTCGGCGTCTGGCAGACGGGGGAGGCCGCGCGGCGGGTCTCGGCCTCGAACGCCGGCTGGCGCGCGGAGTACCGCCGGGTCCTGCCCGACTTCCAGGAGGCCGACGTCTGCGGCTCGTGCTTCGCCGTCCGCGACTACGAGGTCCACGCAGACTTCGGCGGGGAGGGGGCGCTCGCCCGCCTGCGCGCTCGCCTCCGCGAGCGGGGCCTCCGCCTGATCCTGGACTTCGTCCCGAACCACATGGCGCCGGACCACCCGTGGGTGACCGACCACCCGGACTGGTTCGTCGCCGGGACGGAGGAGCTCCTCCGCTCGCAGCCGCAGAACTACCGGCGCGTCGCGACGGCGGCGGGGGAGCGCGTCCTCGCCTACGGGCGCGACCCCTACTTCGACGGCTGGCCCGACACCTTTCAGCTGAACTACGGCAATCCGGCCCTGCAGGAGGCGATGCTCGGGGAGCTCCTCCGGGTCGCCCGGCAGTGCGACGGCGTCCGCTGCGACATGGCGATGCTCGTCCTGCCCGACGTCTTCGAGCGGACCTGGGGGCTCCCGTCTTCGCCCTTCTGGCCCCGGGCCACGGCGGCGGTGAGGTCCGCCGTCCCGGGGTTCCTCTTCCTCGCCGAGGTCTACTGGGACCTGGAGTGGACCCTCCAGCAGCAGGGGTTCGACTACACCTACGACAAGCGCCTGTACGACCGGCTGGAGAAGGGGTACGCGCGGCCCGTGAGGGAGCACCTCCAGGCCGGGCTCGACTTCCAGGACCGCCTGGCGCGCTTCCTGGAGAACCACGACGAGCCCCGGGCGGCGGCGACGCTCCCCCTCGAGGTCCACCGGGCCGCCGCGGTGATCACCTTCCTGACGCCTGGCCTCCGCTTCTTCCACCAGGGGCAACGGGAGGGGAAGAAGGTCAAGATCCCCGTCCACCTCCGGCGGGGGCCGGAGGAGGCCCCCGACCCGGCCACGCAGGAGCCCTACGACGGCCTCCTGGCGTGCCTGAAGGACCCGGCCTTCCGCGACGGCACCTGGCGGCTCCTCGACTGCAACCCCGCCTGGGACGGGAACCCGACCGCGGACGACTTCGTGGCCTTCTCCTGGACCGATCCCGGCGACCGCCGCCGGCTGGTGGCCGTGAACTACTCGCCGCACCGGAGCCAGTGCTACGTCCGTCTCCCCTGGGGCGACCTCGACGGGAGGTCGTGGCGCTTCCGGGACCGGCTGGGGCCCGACGCGTACGACCGGGACGGCGGCGACCTGGCGCGCCGGGGCCTCTACCTCGACCTGCCGGAGTGGGGCCACCACGTCTTCGAGGTGCGCCCGGTGGGGGACTGAACCGTGCGGACCTCTCGCAGGAACGCGCCTCTGGCGGCGCTCGTGCTCGTCGCGGCCTCCACCGCGCTCCCGGCCCGCGCCTGGATCTACCCCGAGCACCGCTCGATCGCGGGCACGGCCGTCAGCGGCCTCTCGAAGGAGGACCGCGCGGCGCTCGACGCCCTCTGGGCCGAGGCGCGGACGGGGTACGAGGCGCGGCTCTGCGACACGCCGTGGGCGGCGGACCAGGGGCCGAAGCCCGTCTGCGTCGACTGGTCCGCGTTCCCGGCCATCGCGGGGGACCACTCCTGCTCGGCGGGGCAGATGCTGCAGACGGCGACCGAGAGCGACTGGATCCTGAAGGTGGCGGGCGTCTCGTCGCGCCTCGAGGTCGCCATCGCGACGGCGAAGAACCCGATCCAGCTCCGGAACCGGCTCGTCAAGTCGGACCTCGAGCTGCAGCGGGCCGACAAGGAGTACGCCTCGCGGGCGGGCGCCAACAACGTCCACTTCCTCCTCGCCCGCAAATCCGATGACCCGCGCGACTACATGCTGGAGAGCGTCCGGAACGGCGGCGAGCTGAACGCGATCGGGACGTGGATCCGCGCGCACGCCGCGGCGATGAGGCTGGCCCGCGAGCTCGCCTCGGGAAGGGTGCCGCCGGAGGAACGCCCGGCGGTGGCGCGCCGCGCGCTGGCGCTCGAGGCCTACGGGCTCCACTTCCTGGAGGACGCCTTCGCCTCCGGTCACGTCGCGGGGACCTGGGGCGACGTGGCGACCCGGAAGGGGACGCACGACTACTACAACGAGTTCGGCCTGGACACCCGGACCTGGTCCGGCTCGCCGATCGTCATCTACGGCGACGCGCGGATGCGGGAGCAGGACCGGGTGCGGACCGCCGAGACGGTCCGGCTGAGCATCGCCCAGCTCGTGGAGTCGGCGCGTCCCGGCAGCGAGCTCGGCGCTCGCGCCGAGGATGTCCCGCTCGACGTCGCGGAGGCCAACGTCACGTTCGACACGTGCAAGTCGACGGCGATGCCGGCCTTCCCGAGGTTCTCGGAGGCGGCGGCGAAGGACCTCGCGGAGATCCTGATGACGATCCCGGTCGCCGGCAGGGCGGCCGAGGGGGCCCTCCCGCGCTTCCGGTCCGAGGTCGGGCCCTTCGTCGGCGTGGTGAGCAGCCTCCGAGGCGCCGTCGCCAGCGGCGGGCTCGACTCGGAGTCGAAGGCGACGCGCGCCGGCGGGACGATGGACATCGGGATACGGCTGGGCCTCGGCCTCGACGCGCTCCTGGGGGACATGGGCGACGGGCAGATCTTCCTGCAGGGGGGCGTCTCGTACGCGGCCAAGCAGACGGCGTCCTGCTCCGGTTGCACGGGGCCCGAGGCCTTCCAGGAGCTCTTCCCGCAGCTCCCGGCCCGGACCGGGATCTCCGCGCGGCTCCGGCTCCCCTTCTGGCTGGTCCCGGGCGATCTCCTCGTCGCAACGCCGTTCCTGGTGTTCACGTCGCCCCACACGCTCGCCAAGATGGCGATCGGAGCGGCCAACGGCGGCCTGATCCCGTGGCAGGCGGGCTTCTCGACCTTCCTGGGGCGGATGCAGTTCTGCCTCGGCCGCGAGGTCGGCGCGACCTTCTACGGCTACTGGGGAGGGGAGGACAAGTTCCTCGCCGTCGGGACGTCCCCCGAGGACGGCTCGTCGTTCCTGGTGCCGGTCGCGCTGCGGTCGGTCGACGTCGAGGTCCCCGTCCTCGAGATCCGCCCGTTCCGCGACTTCGGGCAGAACCAGTCGTCCGCGGTCTTCATCCAGCTCGGCGCGGGCGCCGACGTCCCGACGAAGGTGACCGTCCTCGCCCCGTCGACGAGGCCGGAGCCCGACCTGGCGCCGAGCTACTACGGCTACCTGAAGTTCCAGTTCGACTGGAGGAGGTACTGGTGACCCGGGCGGCCGCGGCGCTGGTCCTCGCGGCCGCCCTCGCAGGTTGCACGAATCGTCCCTCGCACCGGGCCGTCACGGTCGACAGCCTGCCGCCGGTCCCCGAGACGCTGGACGCGATCCTCCTCTCGGAGGAGCTCGACCGGCTCACCGAGACGAAGGCGACGAGGAACGCGGTGACCCTGCTGCACCTGGGGAAGACGAGCCGGCCCGTGCGGGCCCGGCTGATCGAGGAGGCGAGGAGCTACGTCTTCCAGACGGTGCCGTACTGGTACGACGACGAGACGGGCCGCCAGTTCCGGGACCTCTACAGGGACAAGCTCGCGTCGACGCCCGACCTCGACGCGCGGATCGTCGTCGACTGGTCCTCCCCGGGATCCACGGGCGACCTCTTCGCCACGAAGATGTACGCCTCCCTCCGGGAGGTCACGCGCGGGAAGATCCTCCAGTGGAACCCGCCCTGGTGGGGGCGGCGCTTCTCGACCCAGCTCATCCGCAACCGCCTCCACGACAAGATGCTCGTCGTCGACGGCGAGAAGCTCGTCATGGGCGGGATGAACGTCGGCGACTCGTACCTCGAGGGGGGCGTCACGCGGGAGGGGTGGCACGACACGGACGTCCTGATCGAGGGGCCCGCCGCCCAGGAGGCGGCGAGGGTCTTCGTGAAGGTCTGGGAGACGTCCCGCTACCTCGAGTCCGACAGGCCTTTCCCGCCGTTCGAGAAGGAGGAGATCCGGGCCTTCCGGAGCCTCTTCAAGGACGAGGTCTTCTCCTTCACGTTCCCGTCCGGCGTCGACCCGAAGACGGGGGAGCCGCTCGGGCCGAAGGACCCGCGACGGACTCAGCGCGTCGAGGTGCCGATCGCCGCGACCCTCGCCGACCCCCGCTACTTCCCCCCGCTCGACCCGAAGCCTTCCTGGACGGCTCCTGTCCGGATCGTCTACGACAACCCGCTCGTCGACCGCGACCCCGCCACCGGCGAGACCTACTCGAAGGTGATGCGGTCGATCCAGTACCTGCTGAAGCTCTCGAGGAAGAGCGCGCTCCTCTTCCTCCCGTACCTGACACCGGAGCGCGGCTTCGTCGAGGCCCTCGTGGACGCGGCCCGCCGCGGCGTCCTCGTGGCGATCGTCACGAACTCGGAGAAGAGCCACGACATCGGGAAGATCCCGTGGAAGGCGGCGCTCGCGATCTACCCGGAGCTGACGGAGGCGGGCGTCCACGTCTTCGAGTGGCAGGGGCACGCCGGCCTCGAGGAGCTCGAGAGGCGCGAGGGGTGCACGGTCCCCGACGGCTCCTGGCCGGGGCGGACGATCCACAGCAAGGTCGTGGTCGTCGACGGGTATGCCGTCGTCGTCGGCTCGCACAACATGAACACCCGGAGCGAGGCCTACAACACGGAGGTCGTCGCGACGATCGGGAGCCGGGAGCTGGCCTCGCAGCTCCGGCAGGTCTTCGAGGACGACGTCGACCTGGCTCCCGAGAGGCGGACGGTCCCGTGCGGCGACCGGGTCGTCCCCCGGCCGCAGAAGGTCCGGCACATCTCCGCCGAGGAGGCGCGAGGCCTCGAGGAGGAGAACCGCCGCTCGGCGAGGTTCCTGCAGAGGATGCGCGCGGTCATGTGACCGGTTCCCCGGCGCTCCGCCGGGGGCCGGCAGGAGGCTCGAGATGCCCGACCCGAAGACGGAGACCCGGTGGCCGGTCCTCGACTGGTTCCGGGGCTACCGGCGCGAGTGGCTCGCGCCGGACGCGATCGCCGGGGTCACCTCCGCGGCGGTCGTCGTCCCGAAGGCGCTCGCGTTCGCGACCATCGCGGGCCTGCCCCTCCAGGCGGGCCTCGCGACGGCGTTCGTCCCGGCCGTCCTGTACGCCCTCCTCGGCGGCTCGCGGCCGATGAGCATCAGCACGACGAGCACCATCGCCATCCTCGCGGGGACGCAGGTCGCCCAGCTCGCGCCCGAGGGGAGCGGGGTCGCGCCCCTCGCCGTGGCGGCGACGCTCTCGGTCCTCGTCGGCGCCGTCCTCCTCGCCGCCCGGCTCCTCCGTCTCGGAGCGGTCGCCGACCTGATCTCCGACCCCGTCCTGACCGGCTTCAAGGCGGGGATCGGCATCGTCATCGTCGTCGACCAGCTGCCGAAGCTCCTGGGCATCCACATCGCGAAGGCGGGCTTCTTCCGGGACGCCGTCTCCGTCGTCCGGACCCTCCCCGAGACGTCCCTCCCGACCCTCCTCGTCGGGGGCGGGCTCCTGGCGGCGATGTTCCTCCTCGAGCACTTCGCGCCGAAGCTCCCGGCGCCGCTCCTCGTCGTGGCCGCGGGAATCGGGGCGTCGAGCGTGCTCGGCCTGGCCGCGCGCAGTGTCGCGACGGTGGGGGAGGTGCCGGCCGGGTTCCCACCGTTCACGCCGCCGCTCGGCACCCTCGCCGAGGAGCTCTGGCCGGGTGCGGTCGGCATCGCGCTGATGAGCTTCATCGAGACGATCGCCGTCGGGCGCGCCTTCCGCGAGAAGGGCGAGGCGAATCCGGACCCGGACCGCGAGCTGTTCGCCCTCGGAGCCGCGAACGTCGCCGGCGGCTTCCTCGGCTGCATGCCGGCGGGGGGCGGGACGTCCCAGACGGCGGTGAGCCGGCGGGCCGGCGCCCGGACGCAGCTCTGCGGCTCCGTGGCGGCCCTGGGCGCGCTGGCGACGCTCCTCTTCCTCGCGCCCCTCCTCGGCCTGATGCCGTCGGCGGCGCTCGCGGCCGTCGTCGTCGCGACCTCGATCCCGCTGATCAGGCCCGCCGACTTTCGGGCCCTCGCGAAGGTCCGGCGGACCGAGCTGATCTGGGCGTTCGCCGCGACGGCGGGCGTCGTCCTCCTCGGGACCCTGAAGGGGATCCTCGTCGCGGTCCTCGTCTCGCTCGTGGCGCTGGCCGCGCAGTCGATGAAGCCGTCGGTCTTCCCGGTCGGGCGAAAGCCGGGCACGGACGTCTTCCGGCGCCTGTCGCCCGACCACCCCGAGGACGAGACGTTCCCCGGCGTCCTCCTGGCCCGGATCATCGGACGGCTCTACTTCGTCAACGTCAAGCGGGCGGGGGAGGACCTGCGCCGGCTGGTCGAGGAGGCCGAGCCGCGGGTCGTCGTCCTCGACTGCAGCGCCCTGATCGACCTCGAGTACACGGCCCTCAAGACGCTCATCGAGGCCGAGGAGTCGTCCCGGGCGCAGGGGATCCTCCTCTGCTTGGCCGCCCTGAACCCCGACGTCCGGGAGATGGTCGAGCGCTCCTCCCTCGGCGCCACCCTCGGGAGGGAGCGGATGTTCTTCAACCTCGAGCAGGCGGTCGGGCAGCTGCCCTCCCTCCTCGAGCGCGCGACGGGGGCCGCCACCACCGGGAGGCGGTGATGCGGGCGGCCGCGAACGGGCGCGCACGCCCTCCGGGGAGGCGTGGCGGCGGGGTCTGGCTCGTCGCCGTCCTCCTCCTGGCGGGGACGTCCGCTCTCGCCGAGGAGGCGGCCAAGAAGCCGAAGCCCACTCTGAAGGAGCTCCTCACCGACCCGGAGGACGGCGCCCTCGACCTGACCCGGTGGCTCTCGGGGCGGACGGGCTTCCTCCCGGTCGTGGCCCCGATCACGGAGCCGGCGGTGGGGTACGGAGCGGCCGGCGGCCTCGTCCACTTCGGGGGCGCGGGAAGGGGGAGCGGCCCGGACGCCCCGAAGGGCCCGACCGGCCAGGCGATCCCCCGGGACATCTCGGCCGTCGGAGGGGGGGTGACCGAGAACGGCACCTGGGCGGCGGCCGTCGGGCACATCGGCCACTGGGGGGGCGACCGCTGGCGCTACAAGGGGGCCGTCGCGAAGATCTCGCCGGTCCTGGACACCTACTCGGCGTCCGGCCAGGCCTTCGGGTTCAACCTGGACGGCTGGACCGTCTACCAGGAGATCGCGATCCGGCTCGGCCGGAGCGACCTCTTCGGCGGCGTGAAGCTCCTCTACCTCGACTCCACCGTCGAGTTCGAGTCGGCCGAGCTCCCCCCGGGGGTCGAGAGCCCCTCCTTCGGGATGACCGACGTCGGCCTCGGCGCCTTCCTGGAGTACGACACGCGGGACAACAACCTGACGCCGGGCAACGGCGTGAACTTCAAGGCGTCCGCGATGCTCCTGGGGTCGTGGCTCGGCGGGGACAACGACTTCCAGCGCTACGGCGGCCTCGCCAGGCTCTACTGGACCGCGCAACCGCGGCTCGTGATGGCCGCGCGCGTGCAGGCCCAGCTCTCGGGCGGCGATCCCCCCTTCTACGCCCTGCCGTTCGTCGTCCTCCGGGGGATCCCGGTCATGCGCTACCAGGGGGTGAACGTCGTCTCGGTGGACGGCGAGACGCGGTGGAACGCCTGGAAGCGCTGGTGGCTCGTGGCCTTCGCCGGGGCCGGCTGGACCGACGCCGGGGACTCGCGGCTCCGGGAGCCCGAGAGCGTCGTCGCCGGCGGCTTCGGCTTCCGCTACCTCCTGGCAAGGGGCCTCGGCCTGCACGGGGGCGTCGACGTCGCGAAGGGGCCGGAGCAGTGGGCGTTCTACGTCGTCGTCGGCAGCTCGTTCTGAGGGGGGACGCGGCGCACACCACCCGGTTCCGTCCGGGCCCCGGGCGGTGCGCGACCTCGGAAAGGCAGCCTACTTCTTGGCGGGGGCCTTCTCGACCGAGATGGCGAGCGCCTCGGTGTAGGTCAGGTCGACGCTGTCGCCGACCTTGACGCCCTCGAGCTTCTTCGGGTCCATCACCTTCACGGTCTTCTCGTTGCCGGCGGGGCCCTTGATGGTGACGCTGGGAGCCGCGGCGTCGATCTTCGTGATCGTGACCGTGGCGGTGACCTGCCGCTTGGCGCCGAGCGCGGGCTTCTCGCCCGGCTTGGCCGTCACGACGCCCCCGGAGGCGGCGACGCCGGGGCCGGCGCCGGACTTCCGGACCTCGTAGGCCAGCGACTCGAAGTAGGCGATGACGATGACGTCGCCCTTCTGGACCTGGGCCAGGTTCTTCACGGCCGGGTCGACCTCGAAGGTCTCGACGGCGCCGCCCTGTCCCTTGATCGTGATGAGCCTCTTGGCGACGTCGACGTTCTCGACGGTCGCGGTGACCTTCACCTCGCCGAGGGCGACGCTGCCAGAGACGGGCTTGTTCTCGGTTGCGGGAGCCTGCGCCACGGCCGACGCCGAAACGACGGCGGCGACGAGGGCGAGGACGAGGGTCAGGCAGAGCTTCTTCATCGCTTCCTCCACTATCCGGTTGTCGAGGGAAGGGCTCCCTCGCTGGGGTGTACGGGTCCTCGGGGGGTCACGCCTTCTCTTCCTCGAAATGGGCCTCGACCTTCCCGGCCTGGATGGCCTTCCCGAGCGAGGCGAGGTCCTTCTCGTTCTGGTCGGCGTCGTCGATCGCGAACGAGGCGATCGCCTTCTCGAAAGCGTCGCTCTTCCCCATGTAGCCGCTCTCGCCGCGCCCCGGTAGAACGTGAACGCCGACCGTGCCGTCCGGCCGTGGCGCAGGGGGAGGAGCGAGGGCACGCGCTCCTTCTCCGCCTCGAGGAGGAGCGAGCGGAGAGCGCGATCCCGGCCTCTGCCGGGCGGGGAGCCTTCAGAAGAGGTACCGCGCACGGACCTGGACCTGGCGGGCCTCGCCGGAGGCGCCGTCCTTGTTCACCCGCTGGCCCCAGATGTACTGGGCGCCGACCTCGGCGCTCCGGAAAGGGGTCCAGACGAGGTTGAGGCTCAGCCGGTTGGTCTTCCGGTAGGCGCTCGGGGCCTGGAAGTCGAGGTTGTCGACGTGGACGGCGCCCCAGACCAGCGAAGAGCGGAGGTACCCGGCCTTCCCGGCCGTCCCGAGCCAGCGGTGGGAGTACGAGCCGTACCAGCCCCAGTGGCCGAGGAGAACGAGCTCTCCCGTTGCCGGGTCGAAGACCCCGTCCTGGCCCCCGGCCGAGTTCAGGTCGTTGATGAAGCGGGCGATCCCCTCTCCGCCGTTGACCTGGAACGTGAAGAGGTCCCCCGCGGCCCAGGGCAGCTCCGAGATCGTCCCGCTCGCCGAGAGCCCCCAGCCCGTCGCTTGCGCGATCTCGTTAGGCCGGCTCGCCGACTCGCCCCGGATGCTCCGGAGGACCGCGGCCCCCTGGAGGCGGGTGGCAGCGGAGGGGGTCCACGTTCCCCGGACGACGAGGTCGGGGACCTGGTTGACGCTCCGGACCGTCGTCCCGTCGACGTCGGTGAGGGAGGCGTTCGGGTACTCGGCCGACGCCGCGAGGAGGAGGACGCGGCTGACTCGCTGCGTGTACCGGAACTGGGCCTGGCGCTGGACGTTCTCGGCGTTCACGCCCTCGAAGTCGATGTCGCCGTTGTCCGCGTCGGGGTCCGAGAAGGTGGACCAGGTCTGGCCGGCGAGGAGGCGGCCGGCCTGGACGTAGGCGTGGCGGAGCCGGAAGCCGTTCGAGGAGCCCGCGAAGTCCCCCTCGACGAAGGCGCGGACCCCGCGGTCGCCCGGCCCCTTGGTCCTGACGTCGAAGTTCAGGCTGCTCGGGTTCGCCCAGATGGACGAGCGCGGCCCCTTCTCGGCTCCGGGGTCGCCCGCGACAGGGATCGTGTAGGTGAGGAAGCGGTCGTCGGAGCCGAGGGCGTCCTGAGTGTTGACCGCGCTCACCCAGACCGACCCGCCGAACTTGATGGCGGCGGCGGAGCCCGGGATCCGGATCGACCCTGGGAAGTCGCCGGCCGAGACGACCTCGGGCGGCAGGTCCGGCTTCTGCTTCGTCGCGTCCTCGAGCTTCGCGAGCCGCTCGGCGAGCTCCTTCGACGGCAGGGCGAGGTTCGGGATCGACTGCTCCATCTCGTCGAGGCGGACCTTCTGGACCTCGACCTCGGCGGCGAGCGCGTCGAGCTTCGCGGCGCGCTCGTCGTTCGCGGCCCTCTGGGCCTCGAGAGCGGCGCGCTCCTTCTCCAGCGCCTCCCGCTCCTCGCGAAGCTGCCGAGCAGTCGCCTCCAGGGCCTCGCGCTCGCGGGCGAGGGCGGCCCGCTCCTCGGCGAGGAGCCGCTCGAGCTCCCGTCGCTGGGCCGGTGTGAAGGGGTCCTTCGGCTTCCGCTTCGCCGGGGTCTTCGCCTGTGTCTTCGGGGGAGGCGGATCGCCCGCTGCGGCCGGGGCCTGGGCTTCTGCGGAGAAGCCCGCCAGCAGGAGGATCCCGAGGACGAGGGCGGCAACCGAGGCACGGCGCCCGCTCCGCCGGACGAGACTCATCCCTGCGACTGCGAGTCGACGACGCAAGTCGTGCCCCGGCGAGAGGCTAGCATCGAACGAATCCCCGGGGCCTCCGTTCGCGAGGGTTGCCGAAAAGCGACACGGTGGAAGGACCCCGTCGGAACGGCAGCCGGACCACGCGCCGCGGCGCTTCCCCACGCGAGCGGCCCGTAGAATGAAGCGGACCGTGCGTCGACGAACCGCGCTCCGCCTCCTCCTCTCCGCCGTGTCGCTGGCCCTCCTCTCCCGGCCTCTCGTGGCCCTGGGCCAGGCAAAGGGGATCGACGTCACCCCGACGGTCGGCTACCGCTTCGACGGGACGCTCTCGACGGAAACCGGGACGCTGATCGGGTCGGTCGACGTCCCCGGCTCCGTCAGCTTCGGTCTGACGGTCGAGCTCCCGATCCACCCGAGCTGGAACGTCGAGGTCCTCTGGAGCCACCAGGACAGCGTGATGAGGGCGGACTTCTACGACGACCCCCCGCCCGGAATCGACCCGGAGTTCTCGGACCTGGCGGTCGACACGATCCAGGCCGGAGCGCTCTGGCAGTCGGGGAAGAAGGGCGACCGGGTGCGCGGCTATCTCGACTTCCTCCTCGGGGCGACGCTCTTGAGGCCGTCGTCCGAGTTCAGCGCGCTCACGCGCTTCTCCACGGCCCTCGGCGGCGGGGGCAAGCTCATGCTCTCCGACCGCGTGGGCCTGCGGGCCGGGTTCCGCTGGACGCTGACCTGGCTGGGCGCCGAGAACGCGGGCTACGCGTGGTGCAGCCCGTCCTGGGGCTGCTACGAGTACTACGACACGAACTACCTGAGCCAGGTCGACACGCACCTCGGCCTCGTCGTCCGGTTCTGAGCCCCGGCGCAGAGCACCTGCCGGGCCGCGGGTTAACCTCGCTCCGTGACGCGAGGTCCGGCGGACGACGCCGAGGTCGAAGAGGCCCGCCCGGGGTCCGGGCAGAGCGACCCGGTCGCGACCCTCGTCCGGGGGGCGGCGAACGGGCTCGTCCTCGCCCTCTGCCTGGCCGGCGCGTTCTGGGCGGGGCCAGCCGTGCCGGACCCTGTCCGGGCGGCTCTCGGCGCGGCCCTGGTCGCCGCGATCGCGTCGGCTTCCTGGCGCCTTTCACCGCTGGCGTTCCGCGGCCAGTGGCTCCCCGAGCGCCTCGTCGCGGCCCAGGTGACGGCGCTCGGGGCCGCCGTCCTCCCGGCAACGGTGCTCGGCCACTTCGGCCTGCTCTCGGCTCGCGGCGTCTTCGCCTCGGCGGCCGCGTTCTTCGCGGCCTCGCTCCTCGCCCGGCCGCCCGAGGCGTCGGGGCCTGCTGGCCCGGTCCACGGTCCCGAGCGGCACGTCCTCGGCGCTGCGGTCCTCGGGGTGGCGGCGTTCGTCCTCGTCTCGGCCTACGCGGCCCGGGACCTGCCGCCGGGCGTCCACGCCTACGACGACACCTCGTACCACCTCACGGCGGTGGCCACATGGCGCGACTCCGGCGACCTCCGGATGGTCAAGTTCCCGGTGGGGGACGGGGCGACCGCGTTCTACCCGATCGCCGGGGAGCTCTGGTCCTTCTTCCTCCTCTCCGCCCTCGACCCGAGCGACTACCTCGCCCGGTTCTCGGAGCTCCCGTTCGCGGTGGGGGCGCTCTTCGCGATCGCCGCGATCGCCAGGCGGCTCGGCGCGAGCGTCCCGGCGGCCGGGGCCGGTGCCCTCCTCTACGCCACGGTCCCGCGGGTCTTCCCGGAGCTGATGCTCAGCGCCGGGAACGACAACGTCGTGGCGTTCCTGGTCCTCGCCCTGGTGCTCGCGCTCCTCTCGCTCTCCGCGAGCCCGGTGCCGTCCGCGGCCGCCTTCGCGGGCCTGACGTTCGGCCTCCTCGTCGGGACGAAGTACACGGGGCTCATCCTGTCGCTCCCGCTCCTCGCCCTGGTTCCCGCGGCGCTGCTGGCAGGCGGGGCGAAGGCTCGTGGAAGGGGGGGGTGGCCCGGGAGCGCGGCCCTCTTCGGCCTCGTCGCCTCCCTGGCCGGGGGCTACACGTACCTCCGCAACCTCGTGACGGCGGGGAACCCGGTCTTCCCCGCGCCGGTCCGGCTCCTGGGACGGGTCCTCTTCGAGGGGTGGAGCGGTGCGTCCGTCGAGGCCTGGAGAGATCGCCCCGAGTACCCGATCGAGCCCTTCCGGTTCCTCCTCGGGAACGTCGAGATGTACGGGCCGCTCTTCCGCGTCCTCGTCCTCCCGGCGGCCGTCCTGGCCCCGTTCGCGGCCCTCGCCTGGCTGCGCGGCAGGCCGCGCCTCGCGGCAGCCGCGGTCCTCCTCCTGCCGGCGGTCTTCTACGCCGAGTTCCTCTTCCTGATGATCGACCACCGGGACGTCCGGTACTTCCTCGCGGCGATCGCCCTCGGGTGCGCCGCGGTGGCGTTCTTCCTCGACCGCCTGCCGGGAGCGACGTGGCTCCGCGGGGGCCTAGCGCTCGCCTCGCTCGGGTTCGTCGCCTCGTCGCTCCAGGGCAAGCTGCGCGCCGGCGTGCTCGTGGCGGCCGCCCTCGGGGCGTGCCTCCCGGCCCTTCGGCGTCTCCTCGAGGGCCGTGCCTGGGTCGTGCGCGTCGGGGCTCTGCCGCTCGCGATCGTCGCCGGCGGGGGAGCGGTCGCGGCGTTCCCGCGGGCGGTCGCGTCCTACGAGGCTCGTCGTCTCGAGGAGAGCGGGGCTGCCGCGGCGCTCCAGCGTCTCACCAGTGGCCAGCCGGGCGTCGTGGCGGTCGTCGGGACGAACCAGCCGTACCTCTACTCCGGGAGCCGCCTCCAGAACCGGGCCCGCTACGTCCCGACGGGGAAGGACCTCTCGACGTCGTTCTACGAGTGGCGCGGAGGCCTTCGCTTCCCGAACGACGAGACGGAGCGGAGCGCCTGGCGAGGGCACCTCGTCGCCCTCGGTGTCGACTTCCTGGTCGTGCACCGGGAGGGGAACGAGCTTCCCGAGCTCGGCTGGATCGAAGCCGAGCCGGACGCGTTCGCCCGGGTCTTTCGCCGAGGCGTCGCCGACGTGTACCGGGTCCGCCGCGACGTGCTCGTCAGGCCGAGCGTCTCCCCTGGCTTCGCGCTCGACGCTCGCTCTCCGACCGGGGCGAGCTACCTCGACGGCGACTGGCTGAGAGTCGGCCCGGCGTGGACGGTGCCGGCGTCCGGAGGGACGGTTCACCTGCCGCCCCTCGGCGGGGCCGGGCATGTCACGCTGAGGTTCGCGGCGCCCGTTCCCGCGCCCGTGGCGCTGGCCTGGGAGGGGAAGAGCCTGGATCCCGTTCCAGCGGGGGCGACCGTCGCCGAGCGGGCGGTCCCGGTCTTCCCGGCCGGCCGGACCCGTCGCCTCTGGCTCTCCGCCGGACCGACGGCGCCTCCGGCTCCTCCAAACGCCGTCGGGAGGTCGGGGGCCGCGACCGAGGCCCCGCTGAGGGTCGAGAGCCGCGGCTTCTGGGCGGGAGGCGAGTCGGCGTTCCGCGTGGGGGACGAGGTCCGGAAGACCTCCGCCCGGGGGTACACGCTCCTGCGGGTCGGCCCGGGCGGCGGCGTGCGGGAGGTGAGGTCGTTCGACACGGGGGACCCGGGGCGCGGCGCGGCCGCGTCCCGGGAGATGCTCCGGTGGGTCGCCGGCCTCTCGCCCGGGGAGATCGTCCTCGGGGCGGTGACGGACGACGGGGCCTCGGGGCTCTCGACGGAGGGAGCCGAGGCGCTCGGCAGGCTCGGGTGCGTGCCGGCCGGCGACGACGCCTTCCGGTGGGGGCACGCCTTCGTCGGCGTCGCCGGAGCGCCGCTCGGGTCCATCCCGGAAGCTCGCGACGTGCGGCCGGTGGCGGTGGGCGTCGGGCTCGGCGGCCCGCTCCTCGCGAGCGTCGAGGCGCGGTTCGCCTCCGAGCGGAGCCCCGCGCTCGAGGTCCCCGACCTCCCTGTCTCGGTGGACAACCCGTCGGAGGACCTCCTGGTGCGGGGCGAGCTCTTCGTCCGGGGCTGGTGCCAGGAGATGGGCGGCGGCCCCGTCGCCCCGGTGGAGCTCCTCGTCGACGGCTTCCCGCTCCCAGCGCGGCGGCTCTCGCGAGTGCCCCGTCCGGACGTCGCCACGGCGCTGCCGGAGGTCGGGGACGCCTCGCGGGCGGGGTACGAGGCCTGGGTGGACGTCTCGGGCCTCGCTCCCGGGCCCCACGTCCTCGCGGTCGTCTTCGAGACGCCGGACGGTCGGTGGCGGCGCTACCCCGACCGCCGGTTCCGGATCGGGCCGTAGGAACGGCCCCACGAGGCCGGGAAGGGGTGCGGTGCGGACGCCCCTGCGCCGGAACTATGATCCACGCGAAGGGAGAACCACGAATGCGTCGCACCACCCTCGTCGCCGCCACCCTCGTCGCCGCCGTCGCCCTCGCGTGGGCGCCCGCCGCGGCCGCCGACTGCCTCCAGGCGATCAAGCCGGGGGCCACGTTCGAGTTCGCGACCGCAGCCGCGGACGGGATGCAGCTCGTGAAGGGGACCGTGAAGGTCGCCAAGGTCGAAGGGGCCTACGTCGAGTTCCTCGTGACGGCCGGCAAGGAGTCGATGACGATGCCGGGCGGGATCGACGGCTCCAAGCTGATCGTGACGAACCCGAAGAACGGCAACGTCTGGGTCGCGACCTGCACGCCGGACGGCCTCGAGGGGGTCTCCTCGATGGCGGGCAAGAGCTCGAAGCTCGGACTGAAGAAGACGAAGTAGCCCCGCGACGCGCGGCCGGAAAGAAGGGACGGCGGCCTCCGCGGAGGCCGCCGCTCGTTCCCTGGGGAGCGCCGGGCTGCTCGCGGCCCGGTCGCAGACAGAGCCCCGGCGAGCAGGGCTATCATTCGTTCGAATGCCGACTGCCTTGCCCCGGGGCCGGCGCGCCGCCGGCCTCCCTCTCGTGACGGGAGCGGCGCTCGCGTGCCTGGCGGCCGTCCCGGCCGCCGCCTCGGCGGCAGAGGAGGAGCGGCCGCCCAAGCGGGTCCTCGTCCTCGATTCCTTCGGCAGGGACTTCTCGCCGTACAACGAGTTCTCCTCGACCTTCCGGACGGAGCTGGCGCGCCTGTGGAAGGGACCGATCGAGTTCGTGGAGTTCTCGCTCGAGTCCGTCGCGTTCGAGGCGCAGGACACGGCCCCTGCGCTCGCGTACCTGCGGGCGCTCCAGGCCGAAAGGCCGCCCGACCTCGTCGTGACGAACGCCGGTCCCGCCGCGGCGTTCTGGCTCAGGAACCGGGAGGCCCTGGCGCCGGGGCGGCCGACGCTCCTCGGCGCGGTCGAGGAGCGGTACGTCGCGCGGCTGCGCCCGAACCCGGACGAGCTGGCGGGGTCCTTCCGTCTGTTCACGGCCGGGATCCTCCGGGACTTCCTCGACCTGCGTCCGCAGACGACCGAGGTGCTCGTCGTCTTCGGGGCCAGCCCGCTGGAGCGCTTCTGGGCGGAGCAGGTGAAGCGGGACTGGGCGCCGTTCCGGGACCGCGTCCGCCTCTCCTTCACGACCGACCTCCCGTTCGACGAGGTCGTCGAGCGCTCGTCGCGGCTCCCGGCGAGCTCGGCGATCTTCCTCGGGCTGATGCTCCGCGACGCGGCCGGGATCCCGCACGAGCTGAAGGCCGCCCTGAGGCGGCTCCACGCGGCCGCCAGCGCCCCGATCTTCAGCTGGTCCGACCACCTCGTCGGGATCGGGACCGTCGGCGGCCGCGTGCTCCGTGCCTCCGAGCTGGGGAGCCAGACGGCCCGGGCCGCGGCCGCCATCCTGGCCGGGGAACGCACCGCGGGCATCCGGTTCGGCCCGAGCTCCGCGATGCGCCCCGTCTTCGACGGCCGCGAGCTGCACCGCTGGGGGATCGACGAGTCGCGCCTCCCGCCGGAGAGCGAGGTACGGTTCCGGCCGCCCTCGTTCCTCCAGGAGTACCGCTGGCACATCCTCGCCGCGCTGGGGGTGATCGTCGCCCAGGGGGTCGGCATCGCGGCGCTCCTCGAAGGGCGCCGACGCCAGCGGCGGGCGGAGCAAGAGGCCCTTCGGCTCCGCGACGAGCTGGCGCACGCCGGCCGGGTCACGGTCATGGGGCAGCTGGCCTCGTCGCTGGCGCACGAGCTCGCGCAGCCCCTCGGGGCGATCCTCCGGAACGCGGAGGCCGCGGAGCTGTTCCTGGGCCAGCTGCCTCCGGACCTCACCGAGGTCCGCGCGATCGTCGCGGACATCCGGAACGACGACCACCGAGCGGCGGAGGTCATCTCGCGGATGCGGGGGCTCCTGAAGCGGCGGGAGCTGAAAGCGGAGCCCGTCGACGTCGGGAAGCTCGTCGAGGACGTGGTGGGGCTCGTCCGGCCGGACGCCCAGGCCCGCGGCGTCGAGGTCGAGCTCGACCTCGCCCGCGACCTCCCGCCCGTCCGCGGCGACGACGTCCACATCCAGCAAGTCCTCCTCAACCTCTTCGTCAACGCGATGGACGCGATGGACGGCTCGCCCGCGGGCCGCAAACGGCTCTCCGTCGGGACGCGGGCGTCCGGGCCGGGCGCCGTCGAGATCGCGGTCGGCGACACGGGCCCCGGTATCCCGGGTGACGACCTCCCGCGGCTGTTCGAGCCCTTCTTCACGACGAAGAAGGGCGGGATGGGGATGGGCCTGCCGATCTGCCGGACGCTCGTGGAAGCGCACGGCGGCACCGTCGAGGCCGAGAGCCGGCCCGGGGGAGGGGCCCTCTTCCGCGTGAGGCTCCCGGCGGGCGCCGTCCCGGCCTGACGGGAGCACGAGGCCGCCGCTCCCCGGGGGGCCGCCCGGTCGAAGTCCGCCATTTCGTCCAGACCGGACGCGGCTTGCGGGGGCCGGGCGGCGCTCCTATTCTGGATCGCCGGGGACGGAGTTTCGCGGCGTGCGGGAGAGGGCCCCGCCTCCGTGTCGGACAGAGGCGACGGCGGGCGCAAGGGATCGACGCCGGGAGGAGGACGCGATGCCCCAGAGCGGACGGTCGTCGTCATCGTCGGGAGCCGGGCCGTGGCCGACCGGAGGTCGCCCCTTACGAGCGGCCCTCCTCGTCCTCGCTGGCGCCGCGCTCGCGGCGGCGGGCTGCGCGAAGAAGAAGACGGCGGCCGAGGCGCCCCCCGCGGAGGTGACGGCCGTGACCGTCGTCGCGCGGGACGTCCCCGTCTCGGCGGAGTACATCGCCCAGACCCAGAGCTCGCGCCAGGTGAACATCCAGGCGCGGGTGAACGGCTTCCTGGAGAAGCGGGTCTACACCGAGGGGCAGGTCGTCAGGGAGGGCGACGTCCTGTTCCGGATGGACGAGAAGCCGTTCCAGGTCCAGGTGGACGCCGCGAGGGCCGCGCTCGCGAGGCAGCAGGCCTCGCTGCAGACGGCCCGGCAGAACCTGGAGAGGACCCGCCCGCTCGCGGCGGGGAACGCCCTGTCGCAGAAAGACCTCGAGGACGCCACCGGGCACTTCGAGTCGACCGCGGCGAGCGTCGAGCAGGCGAAAGCCGAGCTCGCCGGCTACGAGCTGAACCTCTCGTACTGCACGATCACGTCGCCGGTCACCGGGGTCACGAGCGCAGCCCTCCAGCAGGACGGCACGTACATCAGCTCCCAGAACAGCCTGCTGACGACCGTCGCCGTCCTCTCGCCGATCTGGGTCAACTTCTCGATCTCCGAGAGCGAGTGGCAGCGGCTGCGGGACCGGTTCGAACGGGGGACCCTCGTGGGGCCGAAGAGCGGGCAGTACGACGTCGAGGTCCTCCTCCCGGACGGCAAGCCGTTCCCGCACCGGGGCCGGATCACCTTCGCCGACCCGTCGTACAACGCCGCGACGGGGACCTTCCTCATCCGCGCGAGCCTCTCGAACCCGGACGGGGTCCTGCGGCCCAACCAGCACGTGCGGGCCCGCATCCACGGGGCGACGCGGCCGAAGGCCGTCCTCGTCCCGCAGCGGGCGGTGCAGCAGGGGGCCAAGGGGAGCTTCGTCTGGGTGGTCGACAGGGAGGGGAAGGCCGAGCTCCGCCCGGTCGTCGTCGGGGGCTTCCACGGCGACGACTGGTTCGTCGACGAGGGCCTGGCGGCCGGCGACCGGGTCGTCGTGGACGGCGCCCTGACGCTGCGGCCGGGGAGCCCGGTGACGGTGAGAGCCGCCGGCGGCGAGGGGGCCCCGGCGCCGCCCGAAGGGGGGAAGCCCGCCGCCGCCAAGAGCGCCGGCTGACCCGCGAGGCGCGCCGTGTTCTCGAAGTTCTTCATCGAGCGGCCCATCTTCGCCACCGTCGTCTCGCTGATCCTCGTGATCGCGGGCGGGGTCTGCATGTTCGTCCTGCCCGTGGCGCAGTACCCGCAGATCACCCCCGTGCAGGTCACGGTCTCGGCCGTCTACCCGGGGGCCGACTCGCGGACGGTGGCGGACGCGGTGGCCGCGCCGATCGAGGCGCAGATCAACGGCGTCGACAACATGCTCTACATGTCGTCGACGAGCTCCAGCAGCGGGATGATGACGCTCACCGTCTTCTTCTCGCTCGACACGGACCCCGACATCGCGCAGGTCCAGGTCCAGAACCGGGTGAACCTCGCCCTGCCGCAGCTGCCCGACGTCGTCAAGAACCAGGGGATCACCGTCCAGAAGAAGTCCTCGAGCATCATGATGCTCATCGCCCTCACCAACCGGGACGGCCGCTACAAGCCGGAGTACGTCGCGAACTACGCGAACGTCTACGTCCTCGACGCGATCAAGAGGGTGGAGGGGGCCGGGGACGCCACGGTCATGGGGACGCCCGACCAGGCGATGCGGATCTGGATGGACCCCGACAAGATGGCCTCGCTCGGCGTCACGACGAGCGACCTGCAGGGGGCCGTCGCGAACCAGAACGCCCTGTTCGGGGCCGGGCAGATCGGGGCACGGCCCGGCGAGGGGAGGGTCGAGCAGACGTTCCCGGTCGTCACGCAGCCGCGGTTCGTCCAGCCGTCGGAGTACGAGAGGATCATCCTCCGCGCCAGCGCGGACGGGAGCGCCATCGTCGCGCTGCGCGACGTAGCGCGGGCCGACGTCGGCCTGCGCCTCTACACGAACGAGAACAAGCTGGACGGGGCGCCCGCCACCCTCATCGCCGTCTACCAGCAGGCCGGCGCCAACGGCCTGGAGGTCTCGCGGCGCGTCCGGGAGACGATGGAGGGGCTGAAGAAGTCGATGCCGAACGGCATCGAGTACCTCGTCGCCCTCGACACGACGGACTTCGTGCGGATCTCGATCGACGAGGTCGTCGAGACCCTCTTCGAGGCGGTCCTCCTGGTGGTCCTCGTCGTCTACCTCTTCCTCCAGAGCTTCCGCGCCACGGTCATCTGCACGACGGCGATCTTCGTCGCCCTCGTCGGCACGTTCAGCGGCATGCTCGCGCTCGGCTTCTCGATCAACCTCCTGACGCTCTTCGGCATCGTCCTGGCCATCGGGATGGTCGTCGACGACGCCATCGTCGTCGTCGAGAACGTCGAGCGGAACATGGAGAAGAACCACCTGCCGCCGCGCGAGGCGACGCTGAAGGCGATGGAGGAGATCGGGACGTCGCTCGTGGCGGTCGTCCTCGTCATGGCGTCGGTCTTCATCCCCGCGGCGTTCCTGCCGGGCACGACGGGCCAGCTCTACAAGCAGTTCGCGATCACGATCGTCATCTCGGTCGCGCTGTCGGGCTTCGTCGCGCTCACGCTGACCCCGGCGATGTGCGCGCTCCTCCTCGTGCACCGAAAGCCCCCGCAGAAGGGCTTCTTCGCCTGGTTCAACCGGGGGGTCGACCGGATCACGCTCCTCTTCGGGGACGCCGTCACCCTCGTCATCAAGAGGATGGGCGTGGCGTTCGCGGTCCTCGCGGTCCTCGTCCTCTGCATCTTCCAGCTCTTCCGGACGATCCCGACGGCGTTCGTCCCGAACGAGGACCAGGGCTACGTCTTCGCCGGCGTCTTCATGCCCGACGCCGCGAGCCTGGACCGGACCGTGGCGACCTCGGACCGGGTGGACGCGCTGTTCGCGAGGCACCCCGGCGTGGCCCACCGGACCGCCATCAACGGGTACAGCATCCTCGACGGCCAGGTGAAGACGAACGCCGCGACGATGTTCGTCTCGCTGAAGCCGTTCGACGAGCGGTACGAGTCCGTGAAGCGGGCGAAGGAGGAGAACGCCAGGTCCGTCCTGATGTCGGTCCACGAAGGGAGCCGGGAGATCCGGACCGGCGCCGTGATCCCGATCGCGCCCCCCGCGATCCCCGGGATCGGCACGACGGGCGGCTTCGAGATGTGGATCCAGGACAAGCTCGGGGGCGATCCGACGGTGCTCGGCGAGCTGGCGCAGAGGTTCCTCGCCGAGGCGAGGGAGAGGCCGGAGCTGACGACGGTCAACTCCACCTTCCGGGCCAACGCCCGCCAGCTGAAGGTGACCGTCGACCGCGAGAAGGCGATGCTCCTGGGCGTCCCCGTCCAGGACGTCTACGCCGCCCTCCAGGCCCAGTTCGGCTCGCTCACGGTGAGCCAGTTCAACCAGTACAGCCGAGCCTGGTGGGTCATCATCCAGTCGGACGCGAGGTTCCGGCAGGACCCGGCGGACGTCACCCGCCTCCACACGCGGTCCTCGGGCGGCAAGATGGTGCCCCTGTCGGCGCTCGTCTCGACGGAGTACGTCACCGGCCCGGACCTCCTCCCGCACTTCAACGGCTTTCCGGCGGCGCAGGTGACGGGGGGCGCGGCCCCGGGCTTCAGCTCGGGGCAGGCGATCGCGGCGATGGAGGAGGTCGCCTCCCGGGTCCTCCCGTCCGGCTACGACGTCGCCTGGTCGGGCATGGCGTTCGAGGAGAAGAAGTCGGGCGGGACCTCCTCGATCGCGTTCGCCTTCGGCCTCGTCATCGTCTTCCTCGTCCTGGCGGCGCAGTTCGAGTCGTGGATCCTCCCCGGCTCGGTCATGACGGCGATCCCGTTCGGCGTCCTCGGGGCGCTCTTCTTCAACTGGCTCCGGGGGCTGAACAACGACGTCTACTTCCAGATCGGACTCCTCGTCCTGATCGGGCTCGGCGCCAAGAACGCGGTCCTGCGCGTCACCTTCGCCGTGGAGCTCCGGAAGAAAGGCCTCTCCGTCATGGAGGCGACGATCCAGGCGGGCGAGGAGCGCCTCCGCCCGATCATCATGACGTCGCTCGCCTTCATCTTCGGCGTCCTGCCGCTGGCCGTCGCGATGGGGGCGGGCGCCAACGCCCGGCACTCGATCGGCACCGGGATCATCGGCGGCATGCTCGGCGAGACGACGCTCGCGATGCTCTACGTCCCCCTCTTCTTCTACGTCTTCGACCGGCTGGCCGAGCGGGCGAAGAAGGAGCCGGAGGCCGGGGCGCACGCCTCGCCTGCGCCCGCGGGGGAGGGGGGCTGAGATGCGCCGACTCGCCCTCCCCGCCCTCCTGCTCCTTTCGGCCGCCGGCGCCGGCTGCCGGATGGGCCCGGACTACGCGCGGCCCGAGCTCGCGCCGCCGGCGGCCTACGAGCACGCGATCGCCGGCGCCGAGGAGACGGCGAACACCGCGTGGTGGACCCGGTTCGGGGACCCCGTCCTCGACGGGCTGATCACCGAGGCGCTCGGCAACAACCGGAGCGTCAAGATCGCGGCGGCCAACGTGGAGGCGGCCGCCGCCGTCCTGACGCAGACGAAGGCGCCGCTCTACCCGTCGGTCGGCTACGGCGCGAGCGCCGGCCGCCAGCGCCCGAGCGAGCTGACCGGCACCGGCTGGAGCTCCGCCGTGGCGAACCCGTACGACAGCTTCCAGCTCACGGGGAGCGCGAGCTGGGAGCTCGACCTCTGGGGGCGGGTGCGGCGGCTGACCGAGGCGGCCCGGGCCGACGTCCTCTCGACCGAAGAGGCCCGGCGGGGCGTCGTCCTCTCCCTGGTGGCGGGCGTCGCGGGGAGCTACCTGCAGCTGCGGGGGCTCGACGAGCAGCTCGCCATCGCCCGCCGGAGCCTCGAGACGTACGGAGAGTCGGTCCGGATCTTCGAGCTCCAGTTCAAGTACGGCCTCGTCTCGCAGCTGACCGTCGAGCAGGCCCGGACGCAGTACGAGACGGCGGCGGCCGCGATCCCGCAGCTCGAGTCCCAGGTCGTCGCGACCGAGAACGCGCTCGCGCTCCTCCTCGGCCGGAACCCCGGGGCGATCGCACGCGGCCTGTCGATCCGCGAGCTGTCGCTGCCGGCCGTCCCGGCGGGCCTGCCGTCCTCGATCCTGGAGAGCCGCCCGGACGTGAAGCAGGCGGAGCAGGGGCTCGTCGCCGCCAACGCCCGGATCGGGGCCGCCAAGGCCCTCTACTTCCCGACGATCTCGCTCACCGGCGTCCTCGGCACCTCGAGCGCGGAGCTCTCGAACCTCTTCAAGGGTCCCGCGAGCGTCTGGAACTACGCCGGCTCGATCACGGGGCCGCTCTTCAACGCCGGCGCGATCCGCGCCGGGGTGAGGATCTCGGAGGCGGGCCGCAAGGCCGCCCTCCTCGCGTACCAGGACGCCGTGGCGAGCGCCTTCGCCGACGTGGAGAACGCCCTCGTCTCGCGGACGAAGCTCGTCGAGGAGACCGCCGCGCGGGAGAGGCTGGTCCGGGCCGCGCGGGAGTACGAGCGGCTGGCGACGCTCCAGTACAAGGGCGGCTACGCGCCGTACTCGACCGTCCTGCAGGCGCAGGAGAAGCTCTTCCCGTCGGAGCTCGACCTGGCCAAGGCGAGGACTCAGCTCCTCGCTTCGCTCGTCACGCTCTACAAGGTGATGGGGGGCGGCTGGGTCGAGGAAGCCGACCGGCTCACCCGGGCCGCCCCCCCCGGTCCGGCCCCGGCGCCGCCGCCCGCCCCCGCACCGGGTTCCTGACCCGCCGGGCGGATGCGGGCGACTCTCGAACGACCGGCGCGGCCCGGGGCCGGCTTGCCGAATTGCGATACGGTCCGGGTTGCCCGTTCGGGCGGGGGACATCCCTCGGGACGCCCGCCTAGAATGCCAGGAGCGCTCCCGCACGCAGAGCGAGGGAATGCGTGCTCCGAAACGTCCGTTCGAGGGGCCCGCGCGGCCCGGGAGGTTGGAATCCGATGAGCACTCACGAGACAGGCCGCCGCCAGCGCGTGACGGTCCGGGGGGCCGCATCGCTTCTCGCGGCGGCTTCCCTCTTCGTAGCCCCGGGCTGCTCGAAGAAGGAGGCCCTGAAGCTGCCGCCTCCCGAGGTCTACGTGACGAAGGCCGTCGCCCGGGACGTCCCGGTCACGATGGAGCAGATCGGCCAGACGGCGGGATCGAAGGACGTCGAGATCCGGGCGCGGGTCGAGGGTTACCTCGAGAGCGTGAGCTTCCGCGAGGGCGACTTCGTGAAGGAGGGGGACCTCCTCTACCAGATCGACCCGAAGCCGTTCGAGGCGGTCGTCGCCAACGCCCGGGCAGACGTCGCCACGAAGGAGGCCCGGCTGACGCAGGCCGAGACCGAGGTCAGCCGGCTCGGTCCCCTCGCCGCCCAGCAGGCGGTCAGCCAGCGCGACTACGACAACGCCGTCTCGAACCGCGACGCGGCCAAGGCCCAGCTCGACGCGGCGCGTGCGGCCCTCGACAAGGCTCGGCTCGACCTCGGCTACACGACGATCCGGGCCCCGCTCTCGGGCCTCGCCGACCTGACGAAGGTCAAGCCGGGGAACCTCGTCGGCCGGGGGGAGTCGACCCTCCTGACGACGATCTCGGTCATCGACCCGATCTACTTCACCGCGAGCATCACCGAGGCCGACTACCTGAAGTTCGCGCAGAAGCTCGCGAGCGCCGGCAAGACCGCCCCCGCTCAGAGGAGCGACGTCGACCTGATCCTCGCCGACGGCTCGGTCTACGACCACAAGGGAAAGCTCGACGCGGTCCAGCGCGCCGTCGACCCGCGGTCCGGCACGCTCTCCGTGCGGCTCCTCTTCCCGAACCCCCTGCGGGTCGTGAGGCCGGGGCAGTACGGCCGGGTCCGGTTCGTCTCGGAGACGCTCCCCGGCGCGATCTGCGTCCCCCAGAAGGCGGTCAGCGAGCTCCAGGGCGTCTTCCAGGTGGTGGTGGTGGGCCCGGACAGCAAGGCCGAGATCCGGACCGTGAAGACGGGACCCCGCTACGAGGACCTCTGGGTCGTCACCGAGGGCCTGAAGGCGGGGGAGACGGTCGTGGTCGAGGGCCTCCAGCAGGTCAAGCCCGGGGCCGAGGTGAAGCCGAAGCCGATCGAGGAGGCGAAGGCCGAGGCGGCCAAGGCCGGCGCGCCGGCCGAAAAGCCGGAGGCCGGGAAGCCCTCGGGGAAGTAGGCCATGGCGAAGTTCTTCGTCAACAGGCCGATCGTCGCGATCGTCATCTCGATCGTGATGGTGATCGTGGGGACGATCGCCCTGAAGGGCCTCCCGATCGCCCAGTACCCCGACATCACGCCGCCCCTCATCCAGATCACGACGACGTTCACCGGCGCCAGCGCCGTCGACGTCGAGCAGGCCGTCGCGGCCCCGCTCGAGCAGCAGGTGAACGGCGTCGAGAACATGCTCTACCTCAAGTCGACGAACGCCAACGACGGCACGCTGAAGACCGAGGTCTCGTTCGAGGTCGGGTCGAACCTCGACATGTCGAACGTCCTCGTCCAGAACCGTCAGGCGCAGTCGGCCGCCTTCATGCCGCAGTCCGTCAAGGAGTACGGCGTCACCGTCAAGAAGTCGCTGTCGTTCCCGCTCCTCCTCGTCGCCCTCACGTCGCCGGGCGGGACGTGGGACAGCGTCTTCATGTCGAACTACGCGGCCATCAACGTCACCGACCGGATCAAGCGGATCCGGGGCGTCGGCGACGTCACGCTCTTCGGCGGCTCGGACTACGCGATGCGGATCTGGGTCCGGCCGGACCGGCTGGCGAAGCTGGGCCTGACGGTCGTCGACCTCCAGAACGCCATCAAGCAGCAGAACACCCTGAGCCCCGCCGGGCAGATCGGCGGCGAGCCCGCGCTCCCCGGAACGCAGTTCACCTACACGGTGAAGACGCAGGGGCGTCTCCTCGACGCCGACGAGTTCGGGAGCATCGTCGTCCGGTCCAACCCCGACGGCTCGCAGGTCACCCTGCGCGACGTCGCCCGGATCGAGCTCGGGTCCCTCCTCTACAACCAGAGGGGGCGCCTCAACGGCAAGCCGGCGGCGGTCCTCGCCGTCTACCAGTCGCCCGGCTCGAACGCGCTGGCGGTCCGCGACGCGGTCGAGGCGACGATGAAGGAGATCGCGCCGACCTTCCCGAAGGACCTCGTCTGGACGATGTCCCTCGACACGACGGAGGCCGTCTCCGAGGGGATCACCGAGATCGTCCACACGCTCTTCGAGGCGGTGGGCCTCGTGATCCTCGTCGTCTTCGTCTTCCTCCAGAACTGGCGGGCGACGCTCATCCCCCTCCTCACGGTGCCGGTCTCGCTCGTGGCGACGTTCGCCGTCTTCCCGCTCCTCGGCTTCTCGGTGAACGTCCTCTCGCTCCTGGGGCTGGTCCTCGCGATCGGGATCGTCGTCGACGACGCGATCGTGGTCGTCGAGGCCGTCATGCACCACATCGAGCACGGCCTGGACCCGAAGGCGGCGACGCTCAAGGCCATGGAGGAGGTCTCGGGACCGGTCGTGGCGATCGCGCTCGTCCTGTCGGCCGTCTTCGTCCCCGTCGCCTTCATGGGCGGCATCACGGGGCGCCTCTACCAGCAGTTCGCCGTGACGATCGCGATCTCGGTCTGCTTCTCCGCCTTCAACGCGCTCACCCTGAGCCCGGCGCTCTCCGCGAAGCTCCTGAAGCCGAAGGGCGAGTCGAAGTCGTTCCTGGACCCCTTCTACGGCGCGTTCAACCGCTTCTTCGACCGGTTCACGGCCGGCTACACGTCCTTCGCGGCGATCCTGATCCGGAAGGCGCTCCGCAGCGCGATCTTCATCGTGGTGCTGGTCGTCGCGACGGGCGGGCTCGTCAAGAGCCTCCCGTCGGGATTCCTCCCCGACGAGGACAACGGCTACTTCATGATCAACTGCCAGCTCCCCGACGCCGCCTCGCTGGAGAGGACGGACGAGGTGCTGAAGAAGGTCGAGCGGATCACGCTCGCCAACCCCGCCATCGAGAGCGTCACGCCGATCGTCGGCTTCAGCCTGCTGACCGGCGCCATGGCCCCGAACACCGGCTTCGTCTTCGTCAAGGCCAAGCCCTGGAGCGAGCGGAAAGACGTCAAGGAGCGCGTCGACATCGCGATGCGGCTCCTGAACCTCGAGTACTACAAGCAGATCCCCGAGGCGCAGGTCTTCGCCTTCGCGCCGCCGCCGATCAGCGGCCTCGGCAGCGGCTCCGGCTTCACGTTCATGCTGCAGGACCGGGCGGGCCGCTCGCCGGCCGAGCTGGACGCGATGGCCAAGAAGTTCATCGAGGAGGCCAGGAAGCGCCCCGAGATCGGGCGCGTCCAGACGGTCTACCGGGCGACGGTCCCGCAGGTGTACGCCGACATCGACCGGCGGAAGGCGCTGACGCTGGGCGTCCCGATCTCGGACGTCAACGGCACGCTCGGGGCCCTCCTCGGCAGCTCGTACATCAACGACTTCAACCGCTTCGGGCGCGTCTACAAGGTCTTCATGCAGGCCGAGCCGGAGTTCCGCGACTCGCCGAAGTCCCTCGGCCTCTTCTTCGTGAGGAGCGGGGACGGGAAGATGGTCCCGCTCGACACCCTGGTGACCACTCGCCAGGTGGCGGGACCCGACTTCACCGTCCGGTTCAACCTCTACCGGGCAGCGGAGATCAGCGGCGTCCCGGCCGCGGGCTACAGCTCGGACCAGGCGCTGAAGGCGCTCGAGGAGACGGCCGCGAAGGTCCTCCCTTCCGGGTGGGGATACGACTGGTCGAACATGTCCTACCAGGAGAAGAGGGCCGCCGGCACCGCGGGGATCGTCTTCGTCTTCGCGATCGTCTTCGTCTTCCTCATCCTCGCGGCCCAGTACGAGAGCTGGACGCTGCCGTTCAGCGTCCTCCTCGGGACGCCCTTCGCGGCGTTCGGGGCCTTCTTCGGCCTCTGGGCGGCGCGGAACCTCCTGCCCGAGGTCTTCGGCGCCAGCTACGTCTCGAACGTCTTCGCCCAGATCGGGCTCATCATGCTCGTCGGGCTGGCGGCCAAGAACGCGATCCTGATCGTCGAGTTCGCCAAGGAGAACGTCGAGCGGAAGGGGATGGACCCCGTGACCGCGGCCCTCGACGCCGCCAAGCTCCGGCTCCGGCCGATCCTGATGACCGCGTTCGCCTTCATCCTCGGCGTCGTGCCGCTCGTGCGGGCCTCCGGGGCCGGCGCCGAGTCGCGGAAGGTCATGGGGATGGCGGTCTTCGCCGGCATGCTCATCGCCACGATCCTGGGCGTCTGCCTCGTGCCGGTCCTCTTCGTCCTCGTCGAGAAGCTGGGAGGGAAGAAGGGGCACGGCCCCGAGGACCCGACCGCCGCGATGAAGACCGCGCCCGTCCCGACCGCCGGGGGAGGGCACTGAGATGAAGAAGCTCCTCGTCCCCGTCCTCGCTTCGGCCCTCCTCTCGGGCTGCGCGATGGGGCCCGACTACCAGCGGCCCGACACCGTGGTCCCGGAGAAGCACCGGGGCCTCCCGGGCGCGCCGTCGGAGGCCTCCTTCGCGGACCTCGCGTGGTGGGACGCGACGACGGACCCCGTCCTGAAAGAGCTCGTCGCCGAGGCGATCGAGCGGAACCAGGACCTGAAGATCGCGGCGGCCCGCGTCGAGGAGTACCGCGCGCTGGCCGGCATCAACCCCCTCTGGCCGAACGTCGGCGCGGGCGCCAGCGCGGCGCGGAGCCGGACGTCGGAGAGCGTCCAGACGGTCCCGGGCGGCCAGACGAACAGCTACTTCGACCTGAGCGCCGCGATCTCCTGGGAGATCGACCTCTGGGGCCGGCTGCGCCGGACCAACGAGACGACGGCGGCCCAGTACCTCGCGACCGAGGAAGCGCGCCGCGGCGTCTACCTCTCCCTCGTCTCCGACGTGGCGACGGCGTACCTGCAGCTCCGCGCGCTGGACATGCAGCTCGAGACGGCGCTGCGGACGCTCGAGAGCCGGAAGGCGTCGTTCGACCTCGTCGAGAAGCGCCTGCGCGGCGGCGTCGGCAACCGGCTCGAGTCGAGCCAGGCGGCGTCGGCGGTGGCCCAGACCGAGGCGACGATCCCGGACCTCGAGCAAGCGGTCTTCGCGCAGGAGAACCTCCTCTGCCGGCTCCTCGGCCGGCCCCCGGGGCCGATCGAGCGGGGGAGCGTCCTCCTCGACATCCCGGTCGTCGAGGTCCCGGCGGGTCTCCCGTCGGCGCTCCTCGAGAGGCGGCCCGACGTCCGGGAAGCCGAGCAGGTGCTCCGCGCGGCCAACGCGCAGGTCGGCGTCGCCCAGGCCAGCCTCTTCCCGCAGCTCTCCCTCACCGGCGGGCTCGGGTTCCAGAGCACCGACCTGTCGGATCTCCTGAAGTCCGGCTCGTTCGTCTGGAACGCGGCGGCCGGTCTCCTCGCCCCCGTCTTCCAGGGCGGCCGGCTGCGCCGGAACCTCGACGCCTCCCGGGCGCGCTGGGACCAGGCGAGGCTCGCGTACGAGAAGACCGCCCTCGCGGCGTTCGGCGACGTCGCCACGTCGTTGAACGCTCTCCAGACGACGGGTCGCGTCGTCGTCGCGCAGCGGGCCAACGTCGACGCCCTGCGGGAGGCGGAGAGGACGGCTCTCTCCCGCTTCGACGGCGGCGTGTCGCCCTACTTCGAGGTGCTCGACGCGCAGCGCGAGCTCTTCTCGGGAGAGCTCGCCTACGCGCAGGCGCTCCGTGACCAGCGAGTCGCCGTCGTGCGGCTCTACCGTGCCCTGGGCGGGGGCTGGAACCAGCCCGAGAAGCCGCCCGCGCCGGCCGAGGCGCCGGCCGCCACGAAGGAGGCCCCGTGAGAAACACCGTCGCGACCCTCGCCCTGGCCCTCTCTCTCCCGGCCGGTGCGCACCTCCTGGCGCAGGAGCCGCCGTCCACCCCGGCGGCCCCCGCCCCGGCTCCCCCTGCCGCGGCGGCCCCGGCGCCCGAGCTCCCCGCCGCACCCGACGCCCCCCGGACGTTCTACGAAGGGGTCCGGGTGACCTTCGACGGGAAGGCGAAGACGCCCGGGGTCGTCGGGCTCGACGTCCAGTCGAGCGGCGGCGCGCCGAAACGCGTCTGGGTCCGCGCCCTGGCCAAGACGGGCGCCGACGAGCTGGCCGAGCAGGTGGCCAAGGAGCTCACGTTCGCGCTCGGGGCGGCGTACAAGGTGAAGGGCTCGGGGAGAGGCGTGACCGTCGCCCGGGCGAACAAGTCGACGCCCCCGGTGTGCGTCACCGTCGCCGGGATGACCCTCTACGGCGTCTCGGTCATGGTCGAGGAGGACTGAAGCCGTCCCGGCCGGTCCCGCTCGATGGTGCCCGCGAGCGGCGCGGGTCCGCGAGAACGCGGCCCCGGGGCGAGGGTCCCGGGGCCGCCGTGCTAACGTCCACCCTTTCGAAGGAGGAGCCTCCACGATGCGTCGTCTCACCCTCGGTAGCGCGGCCACCCTCGCGCTCGCCGTCTCGACCGCCTGCGCGAGCGGCTCGTACACGAACTGGAAGAACCCCGACGCCGCGCCGCGGACGTACGAGAGGATCTCGGTCATCGCCCTCGCCCAGGACCCGCAGGTCCGCCGGACGACCGAGAACATGTTCCTGCGCAGCGCCACCGGCCAGACGAAGGTCGTGCCGTCGTACACCTTCACGACGGCGGAGGACATGAAGAGCAAGGAGGCGGTGCTCGCGAAGCTGAGGGCGGCCGGCGTCGACGGCGTCGTCGTCTTCCGCGTGATCGCCGTCGACGAGCGCACGTCCGAGACGGTCGGGGTCACCGGCTACGCGACGACGCCCTACTACGGCGGGTTCGGCGCCTACTACGGCTACTACGGCGTCGCGACCTTCGGGACGGTGTACACGTCGAAGGAACAGATCGTCCAGATCGAGACCACCTTCTACTCGGTCGCCGAGGAGAAGCTCGTCTGGGTCTCGCAGGCGAAGCTCGACACGCCGAACTCGACGCTCGACGTGATCGAGGGGATCGTGGACAACGCGGCCCGGGCGATGAAGAAGGAGAAGCTGATCCAGTAGACGGGGAGGCCGGGCCGTGAGCGACGAACGCCCCGTCGTCTACGTCGTCGACGACGACCCGTCGTACCTGGAGGCGGTCTCGCGGCTCCTCCGGGCGGCCGGCCACCGGGTGGAGGGCTCCGGCTCGGCGGCGCGGTTCCTGGAGGCGCTCCCGGCCGGCGCGACGGGCTGCGTCCTCGCTGACCTCCGGATGCCGGGCCTGAGCGGGCTCGACCTCCAGGACGTCCTGGCGCGCCGGGACAGGCCCCTCCCGGTCGTCTTCGTGTCCGGGGAAGCGGACGTGCCGTCGGCGGCCCGCGCGCTGAAGCACGGCGCCGAGGACTTCCTGACGAAGCTCGCCCCGCGGGAGGAGCTCCTCGAGGCCGTGACGCGGGCGCTCGCACGGGGCGCACGCGAGCGCGAGGCGCACGGCCTCCGCCGGGAGAGGCTCGCGCGGTACGAGAGCCTGACGGAGCGGGAGCGGCAGGTCCTCGCGCACGTCCTCCAGGGGAGGCTCAACAAGCAGATCGCCTCGCGCCTCTCGATCCACGAGAGGACGGTGAAGCTGCACCGGACGAGCCTGATGTCCAAGCTGGGCGTCGGCTCCGTCGCCGAGCTGACCCGTTGGGTCCAGGAGGCGGGGCTCCTCGCCGACCTCGACCGCTTGGCGCGCGACACCCCGAAAGGGCAGTAGTCCCGGCGTCTCCGGGCGCCTAGCCTGGGGGTCGGATCCCGGCGCGCCGGGGGGACGACCGTCCCCGCGGCGTGCCGGCCGAAGGCCGCCGGATGAGCCGCGTAGGGATCGTCGAAGACGACGCCGGGTGCCGGAGGGCCCTCGCGCGGCTCCTGCGCGCCTCGGGGCAGGTCCCGGTCACCTTCGGGTCGGCCGAGGAGTACCTGCGGTCCGCCGGCGAGGTGGACGTCGACTGCCTCGTGGTCGACGTGCAGCTCGGCGGGATGTCCGGCTTCGAGCTGCAGAAGCGCCTCGCGGGGACGGAGACGGCGCCGCCCGTCGTCTTCCTGACGGCGGCCGACGAGGATGAGGCCTCCCGGCGGGCGGCCGCCGCCGGGTGCGCGTTCGTGAGGAAGAGCGCCCCCGCCGGCGAGCTGCTGCACGCGATCCAAGAGGCCGTCGTCGCCGGCCCCACCCACCCGAAAGTGTAGTGGCGAGGCGCGACGTCCGTGTCTACCTTTCCCCGCGAGGAGCAGACGTGATCGCCCGGCGCCTCGCCTTCCGCTCGTTCGTCGACTACGCCGCGTCCGTTCGGCACGCGGTGCTGGACGTTCAGATCCTCGCGCGGGAGTCGCGGGCGTGGCGGCTCGACCGGCGCCGGCTCGGCGACGTCCTCCTCGAGCGCGGCGCCGAAGGGGCGCCGTACCTCGCCACCGTGAGCCCGGCGTGGCGGACCCTCTGCTTCACCTTCACCGCGGACACGGGCGACGGGCGGAGCCTCGACGCGTGGGAGGCCGGCGACAGGGCCCTCTGCCGCCTGGCGGGGGGGGCGAGGGCCTCGCTCGTCGTCCGCCGGCCCGGGGAGTGGTTCGCCGTGGTGGCAGGCGCCTCCGCCGTCGCGACGCTCGGCGGGGACCCGGACCCGGAGCCCGGGACGTCCGTGGTGATCCCCCGCCCGGAGCGGCTCGCCTCCCTCCGGGCGCTCGCCTCCCGGGCCCTCGAGGCGTCCGAAGGACACGAGGGGACGGCCGCCGGTGCCTCCGCGAGCCTCGGCCGGACGCTCCTCGGCGAGGCGCTGGCGGCGTTCGCGGATGGGAGCCGGGCGGTCCCGCCGCCGAGCCACGCGCGGATCGGTCGCCGTCCGGTCCTGGAGCGCCTCGAGGAGTTCCTCGCGCGTCGCGCGTCCGAGCCGCTCTACGTCGCGGAGCTCTGCGAGGCGACGGGGCTGCCGGAGCGGACCCTCCGGTTCATCCTGGCCGAGCAGTACGGGACGAGCCCGGTGCGGCTGCTCAGGAACCGGAGGCTCTGCCAGCTCCGCCATGCCCTCCTGGGAGGCGCGGACAGCGACCAGAGCGTGGCCGCGATCGCGACGCGCTTCGGTTTCCGGCACATGGGCCAGCTCGCGGCCGACTACCGGGCCCTCTTCGGGGAGGCCCCCTCCGCGACGCTCCGGCGTTCGCGGGAGGGAGAGCCTCTCGAAGCCCTGGCGCCCGCGGAGTACCCGGAGGCGGAGCCGGCGTACGAGCTGGTGGAGCCGACCTGAGGGGACAGGGGAGCTGCGGGCGCCCGGACCGAAGGGGAGCGCCGATCGGAGGAGGGTTCCATGAGGATTCCTGGTGTCCTGGCGGCGGCTCTCCTGGTGGGAGCGGCCGCCTGCTCCACGCTCGAGCTGAGCACGGACTACAGCCCCGGGACGGACTTCACGAGGTACCGGACGTTCTCCTTCAAGGGCGGGGCGACGCCGAGGAACCCGGTCGCCGCCCGGAGCGCCGAGTACGCGATCGGGCTCGCCCTGGAGGGAAGGGGGCTGACGCCGGCCGAGGCGGGCGGCGACCTCCACGTCTACATGCACTTCGTCCTCGACAGGAAGCTGGAGGTCGAGTCTTACGGGTACGGGACGGCCGGCTGGTACGGGATGGCCTGGGGCGGTCCCGTCACGACGCAGGTCAGGGAGATCCCGGTGGGGACCGTCGTGATCGACCTCGTGGACGCGGGGTCGAACGGCCTCGTCTGGCGCGGCGTCGTCAAGGACGAGATCTCGACGACGGCCGAGCCCGAGGAGCGGGAGAAGAAGGCGATCGAGGTCGCCCGGAAGCTCTTCGCCGGGTTCCCGCCGGGCTCCAGGGAGTGACCCCTGGAGTCCCCGGCCCGCTCCCGACGGGCGCGCGCGGGGGATAATCCCCGAGACCGGTCCGGCGGCGGCCGGCCATTGGAGACGGCGCCCGGAGACGGGTCGCCCCCGACGGGAAGGAAACCGAGATGACGTCCAGAAACGCGTTCCCCGTCCGACGGCTCGCAGGGAGACCGAGCGGGCTCCTCGCGATCGTCTGCGCCTGCCTCCTCGTCCCGGGCGAGGGGGTGCTCCTCGCGCAGGCGGCCCCTGCGGCTCCTGCCGCCAAGGCGGCAGCGGCGCCCGAGGCCGAGGCGAAGCTCTCGCCCGACCAGCTCGACTCGCTCGTGGCTCCGATCGCCCTCTACCCCGACGACCTCCTGGCGCAGGTGCTCGCGGCCTCGACGTACCCGCTCGAGATCATCCAGCTCCAGCAGTGGCTCGCCAAGAACCCCAACCTGAAGGACAAGGCGCTGGCCGACGCCGTGGCCAAGCAGCCCTGGGACCCGGCGGTCCAGTCGATGGCGGCGTTCCCGGACGCGGTCAAGCGGCTCGCCGAGGACATCCAGTGGACGACCGACCTCGGAAACGCCTTCCTCGCCCAGCAGGCCGACGTGATGGCGGCCTGTCAGCGGATGAGGAAGAAGGCCAAGGAGAAGGGCACGCTGAGCTCCAGCGAGCAGATGAAGGTCGAGACGAAGGTCGTCGAGAAGACCGAGGTCATCGTCATCCAGTCGGCGAACCCCGAGGTCATCTACGTCCCTTCGTACAACCCGACGGTCGTCTACCCTCCGCCCGTCTACGCCTATCCCCCCATCTACTACCCGCCCCCGCCCCCGCCCGGGGCGATGTTCTTCAGCTTCAGCATGGGCGTGATGATCGGCGCCGCGTGGGGCGGCTCGTGCTGCCACTGCGGCTGGGGCCACAACGACATCAACATCAACATCAACAACAGCTTCAACCAGATCAACGCGAACCGGAACACGAACGTCAGCGGGAACCGCGGCGGCGGCAACAGCTGGCAGCACAACTCGCAGCACCGCGGCGGCGCCCCGTACTCCAACCAGGCGACGGCGAGCAAGTACGGAGGCTCGACGAGGCCGACCGGCGCGAGCCAGCAGGCGCGTGGCGGCTCCGGGAGCCCGTCTGCCGGCCAGCAGGCACGGGGCGGCGCCAGCGCCTCGCAGCAGGGGAGAGGGAGAGCCTCGGCCGGCCAGCAGGACCGGAGCGGGGGAGCCAGCGCGAGCCAGCAGGGACGCGGCAGCAGCGGGGGATCCAGAGCCGGCGCGATGGACCGCTCTGGCGGCTCCGGCAGCCGGGGCTCGAGCCCGAGCGCCGGCGCGTCCTCCCGGGGTGGCGGCTTCGGCGGCGGCTCCGGCGGCTTCAGCGGCAGCGGCGCCAGGGCGTCCAGCTCGCGCGGGGCCTCCAGCTTCGGCGGACGGGGCGGCGGAGGCGGAAGGAGGCGGTGAGGTGAGAGCCATGCGCAGCGGAGCAGTCCTGAAGGCACTCGCCGGGCTCACCGGCGTCGTCCTCCTCTGCGGGAGCGCCCTGGCGGCGTCTCCCGCCCCCGAGCAGAAGTCGTACGCCTCGCCGAAGGCGGCAGCGGACGCCCTCGTGACGGCCGCCGAGAAGTTCGACGTGGAGGCCCTGAAGCTCGTCCTGGGACCCGACGGGATCGACCTCGTCGTGACGGAGGACGCCGTCCAGGACCGGAACCAGGCGGCGGCGTTCGCGGCCAAGGCCCGAGAGAAGCTCGTGGTCGTCCCGGACCCGAAGGACCCGAAGGTCGCCACGCTGAGCGTCGGGGCGGAAGACTGGCCGGTGCCGATCCCGGTCGTGAACGTCGGCGGCAAGTGGAAGTTCGACACCGCGGCGGGCCGGGAGGAGGTCTTCCTCCGCCGCATCGGCCAGAACGAGCTCGACGCCATCCAGGCGTGCCGGAGCTTCGTCAAGGCGCAGCACGAGTACGCGTCGAAGAAGCGCGACGACGCGCGCGTGAACCAGTACGCCCAGAAGATCATCTCCACCCCGGGACGGCAGGACGGCCTGGCGTGGCGCAACGCGGACGGCTCGTTCGGCGGTCCCCTCGCCGAGGGGATCGCCCGCGCCGTCGCCGAGGGGTACTCCGACAAGCGGGAGCCGTACCACGGCTACACCTTCAAGGTCCTCAAGGGTCAGGGCCCCTCGGCCCCGCTCGGCGAGCTCGACTTCGTCGTCCAGGGGGCGATGATCGGCGGCTTCGCCCTCGTGGCCTCCCCGGCGGACTACGAGAAGACCGGCGTCAAGACCTTCATCGTCAGTCACGACGGGATCGTCTACGAGAAGGACCTCGGCCCCGGGACGCTCGAGGCCTTCCGCTCGATGGAGCGCTACGACCCGGACGAGAGCTGGGCTCCGGTCGAGGAGCCGTGAGAGCCCGGGGCCGGCCTCGCGGGCCGGCCCCGGACCCCCGTCAGAAGACCTCCTCGACGTACTTGAAGGGGTGCTTCGTCTCGACGTAGTCGCCCGGCTTCTGGCGCTTCGGGAGCCGGACCTTCTTCTCCTCGACCTCTTCGTACGGGATCCGGGAGAGGAGGTCGGAGATGATGTTCAGCCGCGCCTTCTTCTTGTCGTCCGAGCGGGCGACGAGCCACGGCGCCCAGGGCGTGTCGGTCGCCGAGAACATGTCGTCCCGCGCCCGGGAGTAGTCGTACCAGCGGCTGTAGGACTCGAGGTCCATCGGCGAGAGCTTCCAGACCTTCCGCCCGTCGTCGATCCGGGCCTTCAGGCGCCGCGTCTGCTCCTCGGGGCTGACCTCCAGCCAGTACTTCAGCAGGACGATCCCGGACTCGACCATCGCCTTCTCGACGAGCGGGGTCATCTCGAGGAAACGCTTCACCTTCTCGACCGGCGTGAAGCCCATGACCCGCTCGACCCCGGCCCGGTTGTACCAGCTCCGGTCGAAGATGACGATCTCGCCGGCGGCGGGGAAGTGCGCCATGTAGCGCTGGAGGTACATCTGGGTCTTCTCCCGGTCCGTCGGCGCCGGGAGCGCGACGACGCGGAAGACGCGCGGGCTGACCCGCTCGGTGATCGCCTTGATCGTCCCTCCCTTGCCGGCGCCGTCGCGCCCCTCGAAGACGACGCAGACCTTGAGGCCCTTCGCGACGACCCAGCGCTGGAGCTTCACCAGCTCGACGTGGAGCTTCTTCAGCGCCTTGTCGTACTCCTTGGTCCCGAGCGGCCCCTTCTCCTCCGGCTTCTCCGACTCGGGAGCGCCCTCCTTCTTCTTCCTGTCCTTCTTCTTTCCCAACGTCTTCCCTCCTCGTCTTCTCGTTCGTCCGGGCCGCGGCGGGTCCCGGGCTGCCGGCCCCGTCAGCGGGGCTTCGGGGCGTAGGGGTTGCCTTCCAGCGCGTTGGAGACGTCGGCGATCGCCTTCTGCGCCTTGACGCTGTTGCCGGCCTTGTCGAGGGGCGGCGAGATCGCGGCGATGCCGAACTTCCCGGGGGAGACGGCGAGGATCCCGCCGCCGACACCGCTCTTGGCGGGGAGCCCGGTCGCCCAGAGCCACTTTCCGCTGTCGTCGTAGAGGCCGGCGGTCGCCATGACCGAGAGGACCTCCGGGACGTTCTCGGCGCGCATGACCTGCTTGCCCGTCACCGGGTTCTTCCCGCCGTTGGCGAGCGTCGCGGCCATGACCGCCAGGTCCTTGGCGTTGACGCTGACGGCGCACTGCCTCGTGTAGACGTCGTTCGCCCTGAGCGGCTCCGACTTGATGTGGCCGTAGGCGTACATCAGCATCGCGATCGCCTGGTTGCGCTGGTTCGTCTCGGCCTCCGACTTGTAGACCTCCTCGTTGACCGAGAGCCTTCGCCCGGCGAAGTCGCTGTAGGTGCCGAGGATCGTCTGCCAGATCTCCTCGGCGGTCGCCCCCTTGACCATGCTCGTCGCCGTGATCGCGCCGGGGTTGACCATGGCGTTCATCTCGGCTCCCCGGAGCTGCTCGATCGCGACGATCGAGTTGAAGCGAGCCCCGGTCGCGTCGACGCCGATGTTCTCCGCGATGGCCTGCGGCCCGGACTCCTCCATGACGCGGGCCATGGTGAAGACCTTCGAGATCGACTGGATCGACACCTCCGAGGTGACGTCGCCGACGACGTGGACCTTGCCGTCCGTCGTCACGACGACGATGCCGAAGATGCTCGGGTCGACCTTCGCCAGGGCGGGGATGTAGTCGGCGTTGGCGCCCTCCTTGAGGTCCTTGTACCTTGCGTACGCCGCCTTCAGCGCGGCGTCGACGTCAGCCGGCTGCGCGGAGGCCGGAGCGGCTCCGAGGGCGAGGGCAGCCAGCGCCAGGACGGCGAGGGGGCGGCGGCGTCGCGTCGTCATTTCTTCCCTCCGAGCATCCAGGAGAAGTTGTACTTGAAGGAGAACTGGACCCTCAGGTCGTCCGTGCTGAAGCCGTCCGTGAAGTTGTAGCGCTTTCCCCACTGCAGCTCGCAGCCCGCCATCACGCCGGAGACCGGCGTGTAGAGGAGGTTCGCCAGCGCGTAGTGGCCCGAGTCGAAGGCGTCCGGCGACTGGGCGTCGGTGTTGTCCATCCCGAAGTAAGAGTACCCGACGGCGGAGCTGAACTTCGGCGACCACGCGTGCTCGTAGAAGGCGACGATCCCGAGGAGCGGGATCGCCTTGCCGACGACCGGCTTCGTCGGGTCGGAGAAGTTGTTCTCGACGCCGATGTCGATCGGCGCGTCGTTCATGTAGTTCTCGACTCCCTCGCCGTAGACGACCGAGGCGCGGATCAGGTCGCCCTTGCCGACCTTCAGGTTGGTCGAGGCGTGGAGGCCCCAGCCGACGTCGCTCCCCGAGAGGTCGTACTGGTCCCCCGTCAGGTCGTCCCACTCGATCTGGCGGAGGAGGCCGGCGATCTGGAAGTGGCCCCACTTCCCCGTCTTCCGGTAGTGGGCCGAGAGGTCGGGGAGCGGCGTCCGGATCTTGACGTCGCGCAGGGCGATGCGGTCGGCGTAGACGCCGCCGTCGGCGCTCGCGCCTGGGCGCTCGAGGGCGATGAAGAGCTCGTCGTCGCCCCGCATCGGCATCCAGCGGAGCTGGACGTTGCGGAAGAGGGGCATCCCGCTCGGACCCCAGTACTCGAGGCTGTTCGGGAAGACGTCGGGGTCCATGAAGGGGCTCCACGTCTGCCCGACGCCGATCGCCCCGAGCTCGCCCCAGGCGTGCCGCAGGCGGATGGTCGTCTGGCCGGCGTCGGCCCCGACGCCGAACATCTCGAACTCGAAGATCGTCCTGATCTCGCCCATCGAGGTCGGGACCCAGCCCTTCACGCCGAAGCGCGACTGGCGGACGCTGAAGTAGGTGTGCCCGTCCTCGCCGAACTCGTTCTCGTACTTCGGCAGCTTCGTGACCCGCAGCACGTCGAACCAGTCGGGGTCGACCTGGTTGAAGTCGTACCCGATGTCGGCCTGCGCGAACCCGTAGATCTCCATGCGCGGGCCGTCCTTCTTCTCGGGCTCGGCCTGCCCGAGGGCGGCGCCGGAGGCGCAGAGGGCGATCGCCGCGAGGGCGGCCGCGGCCAGGAGGCGGCGTGCGGCTCTCATGGCCTCAGTTCTCCTCGAAGATCCGCTGGACGTCCTTGACGTCCTTCGTCTTCGTCAGGGCCAGCCGGAGGAGGACGCGCGCCTTCTGCGGGTTGAGCTCGAGGGCGGCGACGAACCCGAGCTTGTCGTCGTTCACCTCGATGTTCCGGCGGACGACGCCGCTCCCGACCCGCGTGGAGCGGACGACGACGACGCCGGCCTTGGCCGCCTCGGCGAGGGCGTCGACCATCTCCTTCGTGGCGTTGCCGTCGCCGACGCCGGCGAGGACGATCCCCTTCGCCCCGGCGGCGACGGCGGCCTTCACCGGCACCCCGTCGGCGTTCTCGTGGGCGTAGACGACGTCGACGCGGGGGAGGGCGTCGAGACCGGCGATCGAGAAGGTCCCCTTCGGCGCGGTGGCGGCCGGCGGGAGGAACCAGTGGGTCTTCGTCCCCTTGAGGGCCTCGGCCGCGGGTCCCCGGTTGACGGAGATGAACGTCTGGACGGACGTCGTGTTCGTCTTCTGGAGGGCGCGGGCGGCGTGGACGGTGTCGTTGGCGACCACGAGGACGCCCCGGCCGCGGGCCTCGGGGCTCGCGGCGACGGACATGGCGTTGTAGAGGTTCGAGGGGCCCTCGGCGCTCAGCTCTGTCGAGGGGCGCATCGAGCCGACGAGGACGACGGGCTTGTCGCTCTTCAGGACGAGGTGGAGGAAGTAGGCCGTCTCCTCGAGCGTGTCGGTCCCGTGCGTCACCACGATCCCGTCGACGTCGGGGGAGGCGAGGAGCTCGGCGGCGCGCCGCGCCAGCTTGATCCAGACGAAGTCGTTCATGTCCTGGCTGCCGATCGAGGCGATCTGCTCGCCCTCGATCGCGGCGAGCTTCTCGAGCCCGGGCGCGGCCGCCACGAGCGACTCGACCGAGACGGCGCCGGACTGGTAGCCGGCCTCGCCCTCCTTCGGCTGGACGCCGGCGATGGTGCCGCCGGTGGCGAGGATCACGACCCGGGCGAGGGCGGGCTGGGGAGCGGGCTGGGCCTGTGGGGCGGCGGTCGCGGTCGAGGCGAGGAAGGCGGCCAGGGCCGCGACGGCCAGGGGAGTCCTGCGCATCTCGGAGTCCTCCTATCTCAAGAGCATGACGATGACGGGGCCCCACGCGGTCAGGAGGATGTTCCCGATGGCGTAGGGGACGGTGTAGCCGAGGACCGGCAGCTTGCTGTCCGCCTCGTCCTGGATCCCCCGGAGCGCGGCGGTGACGGTGCCGGCGCCGGAGCAGGCGCCGAGGAGGATCACGGGGTTCATCTTCAGGACGTACCGCCCGAAGAGGAGGGCCGTGACGTGGGGCGTGACGGCGACGACGAAGCCGACGAGGAGGAGGCTGGGGCCGGTCTGCCTGAGCCCCGCGACGAACGTCGGGCCGGCGGAGAGGCCGACGACGCCGATGAAGACGGCAAGGCCGATGGTGTCGAAGACCCAGAGGGCCGGCTCGGGGATCCGGCCGAACGTCGGGCGGACGGACCGGAGCCACCCGAAGACGAGGCCCATGATGAGCGCGCCGCCGCTCGCCGTCAGGCTCAGCGGGAGGCCGCCGACGGTCACCGTCAGGAGGCCGACGAAGCCCCCGACGAGGATCCCGAGGCCGACGAAGACGACGTCCGTCTCGCTCGACGGGCGCTCGACGTAGCCGAGGGCCTTGCCGGCCCGCTCGACGTCCTCGGGGGAGCCGGCGATCCGGAGGAGGTCGCCCCGGTCGAGCGTCGTCGTGGCCGTGAACGGGATCTCCTGCATCGCGCGGACGAGGGAGAGGAGCGCCACGCCTCGCCCGTGCGAGTCGGCGAGCTCCTGGAGCGTCCTCCCGACGACTTCCCGGTTCGTCACCACGACGTCCCGGGCGGCGAGCGGGAAGTCGAGGAGATCGCGGTCCTCGACCTCGTTGGCGAAGGGGAAGCCGGCCTCGAAGAGGGCCTTGCGCCGGGCCGCGATGGCGACGACGTCGCCGCTGCGGAGCTCCATCCCGGGCGCGGTCTCCAGGACCTCGCCGGCCCGGCGGACCCGCTTCACGTGGATCCGCTGGCCCGGGACGGCCCTCTCGAGGTCGCCGACGGTCTTCCAGGGGGGAGAGTCGCCCGAGAGACGGAAGGCCCGGATCACCCACTCGCGGTACGCCGTGGGTGTCCCGGGCTCCCGCGTCCGTCCCCCGGCGAGCTGCGCCTCCAGCTTCCTCGCCTCCTCCTTCAGGTTCACCTTCAGGAGGCGAGGCGCCAGGCTCGAGAGGAACCAGACGACGAAACCGGTCCCGACGAGGTAGGAGACCGCGTACGCCACCGGGATGTTGTTCCGGAGCCGCTCCTTCTCGGCCTCGGGGAGGTCGAGCCGCCCGATCGCGTCGCTCGCCGTCCCGATGACCGTCGACTCGGTGAACGCGCCCGCCATCAGGCCGGCCGCCGTCCCGACGTCGTACCGGAAGACCTTCGCCGCGGCGAACGTCGCGACGAGGCTCGTGACGCAGAGGACGACCGTGAGCGAGACCTGCGTGAGGGCGTTCTTCTTCAGCCCCCGGAAGAACTGCGGCCCCACCTTGTAGCCGGTGGCGAAGAGGAAGAGGTCGAAGAAGACGATCTTGACGAGCGGGTCGACCTTCACGCCGACCTGGCCGACGACGACGCCGGCGATCAGCGTCCCGACGACGTTGCCGAGGGCGAAGGAGCCGATCTTCAGCCGCCCGATCAGGAAGCCGATGGCGAGCGTCAGGAAGATGGCGAGCTCGGGGTTCTCCCGGAGGCCGTCGGTGAACCAGTCCATGCGTCTCCTTCCCCCCTCAGCGGGCCACCAGGAGGACCCAGGGGGTGCCGACCAGGAGGTAGACGAGGAAGGCGGCGGCGGTCGTGACCGCGCCGAGCTTGTAGAGCTCCTTCTGGGTGAGGTAGCCGCTCCCGGCGAAGAGGAGGTTGGCGCTCGAGCCCTGCGGCGTGATCACCGAGAAGTAGTTCGTCGCGAAGAGGAGGCCGAACGCGAGCGGCGCGGCCGGGACGCCCAGCTTCACCCCGACGTCGAGGAAGACGGCGAAGAGGGCGAGGAGGTGGGCCGTCTGGCTGACGAAGAGGAGGTGGAGGAGGACGTAGGCGAGGAGGAGGACGGCGTACGCCCCGAGCCAGGGGAGCCCGCCGAGCGCGACGGCCAGCTTCTGGCCGAGGAAGCCCATGAAGCCGAGCTCGTTCAGCTGGGCGCTGAGCCCGTAGAGGGCCGCGAACCAGAGGAACGTCGCGAGGACTTCGCCCTCCTGCGCGATGTCCGAGAGCGTGAGGGCGCCGGCCGCCAGGAGGACGCCGAGCCCCGCGAAGGCGACGGCGGTCGAGTCGATCTTCAGCGTCCCGGCGAGGCCCCACGCCGCGACCATGGCCACGAACGTGGCGGCGACGACCTTCTCTCCCGCCGAGAGGGGACCGAGCTTCCGGAGCGACTCCCGGGCCTCGGCGGGGGCGCCCGGCGTCGCCGTCAGCTCCGGCGGGAAGATCTTGTAGAGGAGCAAGGGGAGGAGCGCCATGGCGAGGAGCGTCGGCACCGACGAGGCGGCCAGCCAGCTGCCGAATCCGATCGACAGGCCGTGGACCCGGCTCATCTCCGCGCCGAGCGGGTTGGCCGCCATCGCGGTCAGCCAGAGCGCCGAGGAGACGGTGAGGCTCGCCATGCCGCAGAACATCAGGTAGGCGCCGGTCCGCTTCCGCGTCGCCTCGTCGGGCTGCGAGCCGCTGGAGCGGGCGAGCGAGAGGACGATGGGGTAGAGGACGCCCCCGCGCGCCGTGTTGCTCGGGAAGGCGGGGGCGATGACGGCGTCGAGGAGGAAGACGCTGTATCCGAGCCCGAGCGTCGAGCGCCCGAAGAGCGTCACGACGAGGTACCCGAGCCGCTGCCCGAGGCCGCACTTGACGACGGCGCGGGCGACGAGGAAGGCGACGATGATCAGGAGGATCGTGCCGTTCGCGAAGCCGGCGTAGGCCCCGGCGGGCGTGAGCGTCCGCGTCAGGACCGCCGCCCCCAGCGCCAGGACCGCGCTCGTCAGGATCGGGAGCGCTCCGGAGACGACCGCGACGATCGACCCGAGGAACAGGGCGAAGAGGTGCCAGGCCGGGGCCGTGAGCCCTTGAGGCACCGGGGCGAACCAGATCCCGAGGACGAGGGCCAGCGTCGCCCCCGGGGCGAGCAGCTTCCGGGCGGGGGAGCGGACCGCGCTCACCGGGGCGCCTCCGGTCCCGGCGGCGCCGAGCCGGCGGGGGGCCGCCGGTAGCGGCCCGTGAGCCCCACGGCGATCCCCTGGACCTCGTCGCCCTCGGTGACGACGAGGTGCTCCCAGCGGAACGAGAAGGTGCCCTCGATCCCGGCGTAGGAGCCGCTGCCGCCGGTGACCGTTCCGACGATCACCCGTCCCTTCCCGGACGTCGAGCCCACGAGGTCGCAGAAGACCTGGTCGCCCCGGTCGTCGGTGAGGACCATGGTGCCGAGGCCCGAGCCAGCGCCCGCGTCGTACGCGATCGCCTCGGCGCGGAAGCCCTTCCGGAGCCCGTCGCCCCGCGACACGACGAAGGCCCCGGACAGGCGGAAGATGGCCGCCTCCCTCGACCCGGCGCGGAGGGTGTGCCGCCGGCCGGTCGCGGTCCAGGTCGCTTCCAGCTCGACCCACCCCTCCTCGCCGGGAGGCGCGGCCGCGCCTCCGCCGGCGAGGACCGAGGACAACGCCACGGCGAGGAGGGACGGGAGGAGGGGGAGCCGGGCCCGGGGGCGTCCGGGGGCTCTCATCTCCGACCTCCGACCGGCACGTCCGTGGCCCTACCCGACCCGCGCTCCCGTCATCGCGGCCGGGTCGAGGACCTCGGCGATCTGCTCCTCGGTGAGGACCTTCTTCTCCCGGATCAGCGCGAGGATCCCCTTCCCGGTCCGCATCGCCTCCGCGGCGAGCTCCGTCGACTTGTCGTACCCGATGACCGGGTTGAGCGCCGTCACGGTGCCGATCGAGAAGTCGACGTAGTGGCGCATGACGTCCGGGTTGGCGGTGATCCCCTCGACGCAGTGGACGCGGAGCGTCCGCGCCGCGTTCATGAACATCGTCTGGGCCTCGAAGATGCAGGCGGCGATGACCGGCTCGAAGACGTTGAGCTGCAGCTGTCCCCCCTCCGCGGCGAGCGAGACGGTCAGGTCGCTCCCGATCACGCGGAAGCAGACCATGTTGACGACCTCCGGGATGACGGGGTTGACCTTGCCCGGCATGATCGAGGAGCCCGGCTGCTTCGGCGGCAGGTTGATCTCGCGCAGGCCGCAGCGAGGCCCCGAGGAGAGGAGCCTCAGGTCGTTGCAGACCTTGGAGAGCTTGATCGCCAGGCTCTTCATGCACGACGAGTAGAGGACGAAGGCCTGCGTGTCCTGGGTCGCCTCGATGAGGTCCGGCGCGAGGTGGATCGGGAAGCCGGTGACCTTCGCGAGGTGGTCGGCGCACTTCTGCGAGTAGCCCTCGGGCGCGTTGAGCCCCGTGCCGATCGCCGTGGCCCCCATGTTGACCTCGCAGAGGACGTTCTGGATCCGTTCGAGGGCCATCACCTCGCCGGCGAGGGTCTCGGCGAAGGCGTTGAACTCCTGCCCGAGCGTCATCGGGACGGCGTCCTGGAGCTGCGTGCGGCCCATCTTGAGGAGCGCGCCGAACTCCTTCGCCTTGGCGCGGAACGCGGCGATCAGCTCCTTCATCGCCGCCACGAGGCGGACGTTGCCGAGCGCCATGCCGACGTGGAGCGCCGTCGGGTAGGCGTCGTTCGTCGACTGCGAGCAGTTGACGTGGTCGTGCGGGCTGCAGTACCGGTACTCGCCCTTGGCGTGTCCCATCAGCTCGAGGGCGCGGTTGGCGATCACCTCGTTGGCGTTCATGTTCGTCGACGTCCCCGCGCCCCCCTGGAAGACGTCGAGGCGGAACTCGTCGTGGAGCTTCCCGTCGATCAGCTCCTGGCAGGCGCCCTCGATCCCCTTCAGGATCTCGGCCGGGAACTGCCCGCAGTCGAAGTTCGCCCGGGCGGCGGCGAGCTTGACCATCGCGAAGGCGCGGATCAGGTCGGGGTAGAGCCGGAGCGGGACGCCGGAGATGTGGAAGTTCTCGAGGGCGCGGGCCGTCTGGACGCCGTAGTAGGCGTCGGCGGGGACGGCCAGGTTCCCGAGCAGGTCGTGCTCCATGCGGGTGGCGGAATCTGACACTTGCGACCTCCTGCGTCGTGGGAACGACGCGCGGAAAAGACGATACGCGCGCGACGTGTTTCCGCCGTGCGAGGATCGGGAATCGGCAACGTCGAGAGCGTGAACGGCTCGCCCGAAAGGGAAGGGGAGCCGGACGCCGCTGCCGGGAGGAGAATGAAAGTTTGGAGGGAATCCCATGAGCCGACACTGGATCGTCTCCGCCCTCGTCCTCCTCGCGGCCGGCACCGTCGCGTCCGCGCAGCAGCCTGCGGCCCAGCCGGCCGCCCCGCCCGCGGCCGCACCCGCCAAGACGATGTCGCAGTCCCTCGGCCTCGTCGTCTTCCCCGCGAAGGGGCAGACGGTCGACCAGCAGAAGGCCGACGAGGCGTTCTGCTACGACTGGGCCAAGCAGCAGACCGGCTACGACCCGGTGGCCCCGCCGCCGGCCCCGACCGCGGCGCCGCAGCAGGCCCAGAAGGGGGGCGCGGTCAAGGGCGCGGCCCGGGGCGCCGCCGGGGGCGCGGCGATCGGCGCGATCGCGGGCGACACCGGCGAAGGGGCCGCCATCGGCGCGGCCGCCGGCGCCATGAAGGGGCGTCGCGAGCAGAAGAAGGCGAACGCCGCCGCCCAGCAGCAGTCGCAGCAGCAGGCGCAGGCCGCCGGGGCAGCCCAGAAGGACGGCTACAAGAAGGCCTTCTCGGCCTGCATGGAGGGGAAGGGCTACACGGTCAAGTAGACAGGACTACCGCCGGCCGCCCCTTCCGCCCCCGTAGGACCGGCCCCCGCCGTACGAGCGGCCGCCTCCAGCGTAGGCCCGCCCGCCCCCGTCGCTGAAGCTCCGCTCGCGCGTCCCGCCCATCGTCCGTGCCGCGCTCGAACGGTCGAGCGAGGAGGAATCCCTCCAGCCGGAGACCGAGCGGTCCATCGTGCCGGCGCCGGCCGGGCGGGAGCCGTCACGAGTGCCGTCGCGCGCGCCGTAGTCGGCCGTGGTCGGCCGTCCCTTCGGGTCGACCGCGTTCCACCCGCTTCCCGAGTTCGACTCCCAGCCGTTCTCGCCCTTGCGGTAGACCGTGCCGTCCTTCCCGGCGTAGACGTCGTCGCCGATCCGCGCGACCCCGCCCGAGTCGCCCCGGATCCACGCGGCCGAGCCCTGCTGGCCGGTCCCGGCGTTGCCGACCGTGATCTTCCCGCCGCTGACCGACTGGCCCGTGCTCGGGTTGTAGGCGACGCCGCGCTTCCCGTAGGCGTAGTTGCCCGTGTAGACGTTCGCCACCCCCGCGCGCTGGCCCGCCGCGACCGTGCCCGTCCGGGAGTTGTAGGACATCCCGACCTGGTTGGCCCAGCGGTTCCCCGTCCACGCGTTGTACCCCTGCGAGGTGCGCGTGACGGCGTACGTCGAGCCGTACCGGTGGTAGACGTTGCCGGTCGTGGCGGCCCAGCCCCCGGGCCCCCACGCCACGGCGCCGCCCGGCCCCCACGCCGCTCCCCAGTAGTACGGCGGGCGGTAGTAGGGGTACGGGTAGTAGTAGCCCCAGCCGATCGGGCCCCACCAGGGATAGGGCCCCCAGCCCCAGCCGACCGTCACCGTGGCCGTCCCCCAGCACCAGCCGAACCCGAACCCCGTCACCCACCCGGTCCAGGGCGTGTACGTGAGCGCGACGCCCCAGCCGTACGTCACCGGGGGGCCGAACCAGACGGTCCCGACCCACGGCACGTAGGTGTAGCCCGTGCCGTAGACGACGATCACGCCGGAGCCGTGCGTCACGTAGACGCCCTTGTAGCCCTGCGTGTACCCGACCTCGACCTCCTTGTCGGTGGCGCGGTAGACGCGCACGTAGGTGACGTGGTGGAGCGGGGAGGACGGCGGGATCGCGTAGACCTCGGCGGGGACGGCCGTGGCGACCTCCCAGGGCCCCTTCAGCGAGTCGGAGGTGAACCAGACGCCGTTCTCGACGGCGTAGAAGTCCCCCTTCGGACCCCGGACGATCGGCGTGGCCGTGTTGGCGACGTACGCGACGCTCGTCCCGTCGACGGCCACGAGCTTCGGGTCGCCGTCGAGCTTCGGCGGGTTGAGCTTCGCCTTCTTCCGGTCGACCGTGGCCATCTCGGGGATCGTGGCGGCGACGACCGCCTCGGCGGCCTGCAGCGTGCCCGGGATCGAGGCCTTCACGTTCTCCTTCGGGCTGTCGTCGGGGATGGCGGGGAAGTCCTCGGGGAGCCGGCCGCCCGGGACGAACTCCCAGGGCCCGTCGGTGGAGGAGGACCGGAACCAACGGCCCGAGACCAGGACGTACGTCGTCCCCTCCGCGGCGTGGCGGAAGACGTGCCCCGTCGTGTTCTCGACGTAGGAGAGGCGCGTCCCGGGGACCTCCTTCCACCTCGGATCGCCGTCCACGACGATCAGCTCGGTCGGCCGGGTCGCGACGTGGACGACCGGCGGGGGGGCCTTCGAGAGGGTCGGCCTGGCGGCCGGGTCCTTCGGGTCGGTCTCGGGCTGGAGGAGGTCGACCTGCCCCCCCTCGACCGCCTCTTCCTTCGCCTTCGCGAGCTCCGGCCCGGGGGCCTTCACGACCGTCCACGGCCCCGCCAGCGAGGCGGCCTCCAGGAAGCCGTCGAAGACGTGGACGTAGTGGCGGCCGGCGGCGTCGCGGAGGACGAGCGGCCGCGTGTTGAAGACGCGCTCGAGGCCCGTCCCCTTGACCTTCTGGTAGGCCGGGTCGCCGTCCACGTAGACGAGGATCGCCGGCACCCAGGAGAAGACGATCCTCGGCGGGTCGTTCTTCAGGTCGAGGGCCCGCACCTTCTCGACGGCCCGCGAGACCGACATCTCGGCCTCGAGCCGGTCGAGGGAGACGCTCTTCAGCCTCTGAGGGAAGGCCTTCCGGATCGACGCCAGGTGCTCGGCCTCCTTCCCGGGCTCGGAGGGGAAGCTGAGCTTCTCGAACGTGAGCTTCTCGACCCTCACGGTCCGGACGGAGCGGTCGACGACCGTCTCGGCCGAGAGGTCGACGACGCCGTACCGCGTCTCGTCCGACCCCTTGAACCTGACCGCCAGCGCGGCGCGCCCCGTCAGCTTCCGGCCGTCCCACTCCTCCAGCTCCGGCGGGTAGAGCCGGTAGGTCACGTCGCCGACGTTGGCCTCCCGCGGCCAGTCTTGCGACGGCTTCTGCCCCGCGGGCACCGGGTCGGTGGTGGCCTTCGGCGTCGCGGCCGGGGCGCCCCCGGCGATGCAGAGCGACAGCGTCACGGCGGCGAGCGAGCCGAGCGTCGAGAGTCCTCTCACGTCTCACCTCGAGCCGGACGCGCCGCGATGGCGGGAGCGGCCTGCGCGTCCAGCGTCCCCTCGCGGACGAGGATAGCCCGGTCCGGGGGCCAGTGCCGACCCCTCAGTCCTCGGGCGTGCCCTTCCGCCAGCGCCCGACGGCGGCGAGGGCCGCGAGGAGAGGAAGCGCCGAGAGGGTGACGAGGGCGCCGAGCCTCACCGCGGCGGTGTCGGGGCGGAGCCGGACCTCGTGCCGGCCAGGCGGGACGACCACGCCCCCGAAGCCGAAGAGGACGTCGGTGACCTCCACGGGCTCCCCGTCGAGCGTCGCCTCCTCGATGGCGTCGAGGCGCCGGTAGACGAGGAGGAACGACGGGGACGGCCCGGGAGCGTCCACCGAGAGCGACAGCGCGTCGGCACGGTCGTGCACCGAGAGGACCCGGCCTTCGGGGAGCGGGTCCGGCAGGCCGGTCGGCGGGTCGGAGACGTAGGCGGTCCCCGGCTCGAAGCCCTCCTCGAGCGCCTTCCCGAGGAGAGCCTGCCCGTCCGGGTCGGCGACGAGGCGCCGCGCGAAGCGGTAGGGCGGGAGCGGGTCGTCCATCGGGTGGAGGCGGGGGCGCTCGGTCCCAACCTCGATGTCCACGACGTGCGTGACGCCGACCGTTCTGAGGAGCCTCGGCACCAGCGGGCTGCCGGCAGGCGCGGCTCTCTTCAGGAAACGGAGCCACTCGACGTTCTGCCGCGGCATCAGGAGGTCCAGGTCCCCCTCCAGCGCGTAGCCGTGTCCGTGGAGCGACGCGAGCTCCGGCTTCAGGGCCTCGCGGTAGAGGCGGTGGATCTCCTCGATTCCCGGGCGTGCCCTCGTGGTGGCCCGGTATTCCCAGAGCGCGAAGACCCGGAGCGGCGGCGCGTCCGGGACCGGGGCTCCGAGCCGGTCGAGGAGCGGCGGGCGAAGCGCCTCGGGCCGACCCACGCGCATGAGGCCGCGGGCGATCGCTTCGCGGTCGAGGAGGACGACGGCGGCGAGCGAGGCCGCGGCGAGCCGCTGCCGGGACTCCGGGAGTCGGCGAGCGATTCGCGCCAGCCCGAGGGCGGCGAGCCAGAGGGCGCCGAACCCCCAGAGCGCCAGGTGCTTCTCCGGGTAGCGCACCGAGAGCAGCGGCGGGAAGAGCCGCGCGCAGGCTGGCCAGACGGGTGTGGCCGGCCCGAGAGCCAGGAGGAGCCCGAGAAGCGAGAGCGAGGCCGGGGCGAGCGCCTGCCGGCCCGCGAGGAGGCCGGCGACGCCGAGGAGGATTGCCGCCCGGCCGGGGGTGACGGAGGGCAGGTACGGGTAGGGGACGCCACGTTCGGGCAGCCCCCCCGACGTTCGCCAGTCGGCGACGACGCCGTCCCACGCGAGCTCGGGGAGGCGCGCCAGGGGGAGCGACTTGAAGCCCGCAGTCTCCGGGCTGATCTCTCCCCACGCTCCCCGGACGCTCCGCTCCACGGTCCGCAGCCCGGAGACGACCGCCGGTGCGGCCAGGGCGGCCGCCAGGAGCGCCGCCCCCGCCAGGGCGGCTGCCTGGCGCACCGCGGCGTCCCGCCGGACCCCGGCTGGCAGGAGGACGAGGGCGACGATCGCGGCGTAGAGGAGGAACTCGGGCGCGCCGGAGACGACGAGTAGCGCCGAGACGAAGGCCAGCGGGACGACGCGGCCGGGGACGGGCCGCTCGAGCGCCCGCTCGGCCGCCAGCGCGAACCACGGGAGGAGAGAGAAGGCCGCGTGGTGACCGAGGAAGGGGGAGTAGGAGAGGAAGGGCCCCGACAGGCCGAAGAGGAGGCCGGCGACGGCCGAGGCCTCTGGCGAGAGCCCACGGCGCCGGGCGAACAGAGCGAACCCCGCGACGCCGGCTGCCACCCGGATCAGGATCCACGCCTTCATAGCGGCGCCGACGGGGAGGAGGACGAACAGGACGTTCAGCGGGTCGAACGCGGCGGCGCCCGGCGAGCCGAGGAGCGGCGAGCCTCCCCAGCGGTACCGGTCGAGCCACGGCACCTCCCCGGCCCGGACCGCTTCGGCCAGGTGCGCCTTGAGCGGGTAGAAGTAGTAGGGGAGGTCGCGCCCGACCGGGACCTCGTCCCCGAGGAACGCGCGATACGGCACCCACGACAGGAGGATCGCGACGACGAGCGGCAGGGCGCGTCTCAGCATCGTGCAACGGTGGGCGTCATGGGCGCGCCGATTCTCCCCGAGGGGCTCGGCCCCCGCAATCGCACGGCGAGCGTCAGGCGCGGAGGCGCTCCTCGAGGGCCGGCAGGGCCCGCTCGAAGAGCGGCCGGAACTTCCGGAGGAGGAGCCCCGTGAAGGGGCGGACCCACCCGGGGACGTCGATGCCGACCGCGTACGACAGGCGCGTCCCGCCCTCGGCCGGCTCCATCCGCCAGTCCTCGACCATCGCGGAGACGATCGGGAGCCGGGTCGCCACCATCGTGAAGGCGAACCTTCGGCCCCTCTCCCAGGCCAGGAACCGCTCGTCGAGGACCATCGGCCCGACGCTGACGCGGCGCCTCGTCCCGGTCCCTTCCCTCTCCGGGCTCGTGACGACCGCCTCCCGGAAGTCGGGGAACCACCGCGCCCAGCCCTCGTGGTCGGCCAGGACGTCGAAGACCCGCTCCGGCGGAGCCGGCAGGAGCCGGGAGAAGCCCAGGCGGACCCCGGCGCGCTCGGGGAAGGAGAGGTCCTCGGGACGCATCGCGAACGGCATTGGTAGATCCTGCTAGTCCTTTCGCGGCGGAGCCGCAAGAGTCGTCACAAGACCCCCTTTCAAACCGTGCGTGCGGGTTTCCCGCACACGGCTT
>RHKY01000001.1 GCA_008363385.1 Acidobacteriota bacterium
GACGGGACTTCCACCCGCTGGAACCGCGGAGCCTGACGCGAAGCCTTCCTCCCACCTCAGCGTGAGCTGCTTCCCGTCTTCAGGACGCACCATCCCGCGGATGGTAGCCCGGGCGCGGGACCGCGCTACTTCTCCGTCGCCATCGGCAGGATCGAGCCGTCGCCGGTCCCCTCGCCGGGCCTCTCGCCGTCGTTCAGGACGCCGTAGGCGAGGAAGCGGCCGGAGCCGGTCGCCGAGGTCGTGGCGGTCCGCTCGACCTCGGCCCAGCCCTGGGAGATCCCGTGGGGCGTCAGGACCTGGTCCAGCTGCTTGAACCCCAGCGGCGGGAGCGTCACCGTCACCGGCTCCTTCCTCGTCCCCGTCTCCCCGTCCACGATCGTCACCTTCAATGTCAGCGTGGCGTCCGGCTCGGCGCTGACGAGGGCGAGGTTCGAGCGGACGCCGTTGCCCTGCCGCTGCCCCGCGACACGGACCTTCGACGCCTTCAGGTCGACGAGCGGCGTCCCCGGGAGCGACACGCCGTACCCCTCCGGCGTCGCGACGCGGACGGAGGCCACTCCCGCGGCGGGCCGGCCCCTGTCGTCGAAGAAGCGGACGAGGAGCGGCCCGACCCCGGGGCCCAGGCCGAGGTTCTCGTTTGCGTTGGCGACGATCCGCTGCTCGAGGAGGGCCAGGGGCACCCGCACGGTCCGGGGCGTGGCACCGCCGGGCGCGAACGTGAGCTCCGCGGTCGCGGCCGAGCAGCAGGGGTTGGCGAGGACCAGCTCGCTCCGCCAGGAGCCGGTGTCGACGAGCGCCGGGACGATCAGCTCGTGCGCGGGCTCGGCGGGCGAGAAGTACGTGCCGTCGTTCGTCGCGTTGTGGTTGACGACCGCATAGGCCCAGAACGGAGCCGGCGCGTCGCCGACGCTCTCGACCTCCACCCAGCCCTGGGTGAACGGCGGCGTGCCGTCCGCCGACGCGAGGACCGAGTCGAGCTGCGTCCACTTCCTGGGGCCGACGGAGACGTCGGGGAGGAAGGCGCGCCGCCCGGTGCCGTCGCCCGAGATCACCGTCACGGCGAGGAGGAGGGGAGCCGTCCGCGAGAGGTTGACGAAGGCGAGGTTGGTCCGGTCGGCGGCGTTCTGCCTCAGGCCGAAGAGGCGGAGCGTCGTCCCCACGGCCGAAGGGAGCGACTCCTGCCAGAGGGACGGGTAGGCCACGCCCGCGCGGCCCGGCCCCGACGGGCTCGTCGTCCGCGCGAACGCCGTGAGCGCCCGCTGGGGGAGCGCGCCCTCCGTCTCGACCGACAGGATGCCGACGTTCCCGGTCCCGGGGAAGGAGAAGCCCTTCGACCGGAGCCACGCGAGGACGTCGCCGACGACGAGCTGGCGGCCGGGAAGGAGTGATTCCGTTACGGAGGCCTCCGCGACGCCCGACTCCGGGCGGGAGGGGAGGTAGCGGAGCGTGACCGCCGCGGTGGACGTCCCCCCGTTGGAGACGACGAGGTCGGTGCCGTAGGGAACGCCGGAACCGCCGACGGTCCCGACGACGGCCGGGATCGCCTGCAGCATGGGGGGGAGGACGAACCTCGTCAGGGCGTGCGCGACGTTGTCGCCGAACCAGAGCCCGCCGTCGGGGCCCACGACGATCTCGTTGGCGAACTTGGGTCCCGCGTGCGGGTAGAGGACGAGCGCGCCGTCGTCGGAGACGCGCGCGAGGCCGTCGGAGTGGGCGAACCACCCGGCGCCGTCCGGCCCCTCGACGACCCCGAGAGCCCACTTCGGCTCCAGGATCTCCACGGAGCGGAGGAGGCCGTTCCCGAAGAGGCGGACGAGGGAGCCCCTATCGCAGACCATGTCGGAGCAGTGTCGAACCGTGTACCAGGCGCCCCCGTCCGAGGCGCAGGCGAGCTCGGAGAGGATGTCGCCCGATTTCACCGCCGCCGGGATCTGGGTCGCCGCGTTCTCGCGCGACAGGCGAACGAGGTTCAGGCCCGACGTCATCCAGAGGTTCCCGTCGGGGCAGCCCCACATCCGCCCGGGGGACTGCGGCAACGACGTGTCGGAGTGCTTCCCGAGGGCTCGCCCGTCGGCCGCGTACCGGTAGAGGCCCGAGCCCCGCGACGTCCAGACCTCGCCGTTTCCGCGGCAGCCGAGCAGCAGCTCGCGGGTCCCCGGGGTCGCCTCCGGGTAGGTCACCGCCGGATCGCCGGCCCCGCGCCGGAAGAGGTAGGCCCCGGTGGCGCCCCAGAGGCTGCCGTCGGTCGCCGTGCAGATGTCTCGGGCCCAGTCGGGAGCGTAGCCGGGCGGTGCCCCGAGGGGGACCGGCTCGAAGCGGCCCGTGTCGGGCCGGAACAGGTAGGGCGGGAGCGAGCGGCCGCGCGTGAACGCGATCCCGTCCGGGGTCACCGCGAGCGCCTGGATCACCCCGGTGTCGCCGAGGGGAAAGGCCTCGAACCGCTGCCCGAGGCCCGCGCCGGGCAGGAGGCCGAGGAGGCCGAGGAGGCCGAGGAGGAGGAGCCTTGTCCCGCGCACGTTCCGTCGCCGTCCTACTTCTCGGTGGCCATCGGCAGGATGGAGCCGTCGCCCGTCCCCTCGCCGGGCCGCTCGCCGTCGTTGAGGACGCCGTAGGCCAGGAACCGTCCTGAGCCGGTCGAAGATGTCGTGGCGGTCCGCTCGACCTCGGCCCAGCCCTGGGCGACCCCGTAGGGCGCCAGCACCTGGTCCAGCTGGCGGAAGCCGAGCGGCGGGAGCGTCACCGCCATCGGCTCCTTCCGCATCCCCGTCTCCCCGTCCACCACTGTCACCTTCAGCGTCAGCGTGGCGTCCGTCTCGGCGTTGACGAGGGCGAGGTTCGAGCGGACGCCGTTCCCCTGCCGGAGGCCCGCGACGCGGACCTTCGACGCCTTCAGGTCGGCAAGCGGAGTCCCCGGGAGCGACACGCCGTACCGGTCCGGCGTCGCGATGCGGACGGATGCGACTCCCGCGGCGGGCCGGCCCCTCTCGTCGACGAAGCGGACGAGGAGAGGTCCGACGCCGGGCCCCAGGCCGAGCGCCTCGTTCGCTCCGGGGAGGATCCGCTGCTCCAGCAGGTCCAGCGTCAGAGCCGCCGCGCGCGTGGGGGCACCCTCCGGGGCGAAGGTCAGCTCCGCGTTCACCGGCGCGCAGTCGGGGTTGGCGAGGACCAGCTCGCTCCGGTACGCGCCGGTGTCGACGAGGGCCGGGAGGATCAGCTCCGACGAGGGCTCGGAGGGGGCGAGGTACGAGCCGTCGTTGGTGGCGTTGTCGTTGACGACGGCGTAGGCGGCGAAGGGAGCGCCGTCCTCGCCGAGGCTCTCCACCTCGGCCCAGCCCTGGGAGAAGCCCCCGCCGGGAGCCGCCGCGAGGACCGAGTCGAGCTGGGTCCACTTTCCCGGGGCGAGGAAGACGTCGGGGAGGTAGGCCCGTGCCCCGGTGCCGTCGCCCGAGAAGACGGTGACCGCGAGCCGGAGCGGGGCGGTCCGGGAGACGTTCACGAGGGCGAGGTTCGACCGGTCGGCGGCGTCCTGCCGGAGGCCGAAGAGGCGGAGCCGGCTCCCGGCCTCGTCCGGGAGGGACTCCTGCCACAGGGCGGGGAAGGCCACCCCCGACCGGCCGGGGCCGGAAGGGCTGGTGGTCCGGGCGATCGCGGTGATCCCGCGCCTCGGGACCGGCCCCTCCGACTCGATCGAGAGCGTCCCGACGTTCCCCGTCTCCGGGATCGGGAACCCCTTCGACCGGAACCACGCGAACGCGTCGTCGAGGACGAGCTGATGTCCGGGGGCGAGCGGCACGGTGGCGACCGCCTCCTCCGCCACCGACGCCGGCCGCGAGGGGACGTACCGAAGCGTGACCGACGCCGGGGCCGATCCCCAGTTGGCGACCGAGAGGTCGGAGGTGTAGAGGACGCCGGAGGCTCCGCGGGTGCCGACCAGGGCGGGGACGGTCTGCGCGAAGGGCGGGAGGACGAACTTCGTCAGGCCACCGGCGCCACCGTCCGGGAACCAGAGGTTACCGTCGCGACCCAGGAGGATTGATTCTCCCCACCGCTTCTGCGCGTCCTTGAAGTGGGTCATCCGTCCCCGGTCGTCGACGCTGCTGACGCCCGCGAACTCCGTGAACCAGGCGGTGCCGTCGGAGGCTTCGACGATGGCGGTCGCGAAGTAGGGCTCCGGTGTCTCGAAGACGCTCTGCTTGCCGTCCCCGCGGAGCCTCACGACCCACGTGGCGTAGCAGTTGCTCCCGAAGGGGTCGGACGTGCAGAACCACAACGTGTACCAGGCGCCGCCGTCCGAGGAGCACGCGAGGTCGCGGACGTAGCTGTATCCGTCTCCGAAGCCGCGGGGAACAGCGAAGAGACGGGCGCTGTCGTCGGGTGACAACCTGGCGAGGACGCCGCTCCAGTCGTAACTCCAGAGATTGCCGTCCGGACATCCCCACAGCCGGCGGCCCGGCGCCGGGATGAGGGGATGCGAGAAGTCCCCCAAGAGGCGCCCGTCGGCCGAATATCGGTAGAAACGGTGGCTCTGCGCGGTCCAGACCTCCCCGGTCCCTCGGCAGCCGAGCGGCATGACCCAGGGTCCGGAAACCGGGGGCGGGTAGGTCACGTCCGCGTCTCCCGCCGCCCGGCGGATCAGGTAATACCCGATCTGCCCCCAGAGGCTGCCGTCGGACGCGACGCACGCGGAGCCGACGTTGGCGGGACGGTACCCCGGGGGCGCCGAGTAGGGGATCCCCTCGAACTGCTTCGTGTCCAGGCGGAAGAGGGAGAGCCACGGAACGGTCCAGCTCCCGAAGAGGTAGATCCCGTCCTCGTTCTCGGCCAGACCGGATGCCGACTGGAACTCCGGGTACGGGAAGGTCTCGAACCGCTGCGCGAGGCCCGCGCCCGGCGCGAGGAGGAGCACCGCGAGCGCGAGCCGGGACACCCTTGCCCGGGGCCGGGTCGAACCCACGGCGGGCCGCCCGCGGGCTTCCGTTCGCGACCTGGATCCTCCGGCCGGCAGCCTCATCGCGCACCTCTCCCCCTCGGGTACTGTCGGGAGCTACGCCGATCTTACGTCCGGCGGATTGATTTGAGGCGCGAGGGGATCGCCGGGCGGTCCCGCCCGGGTCTCAGTACCCCCTCTGGGCGGCGCGGACCGCGGCGAGGTTTGCGAGGACCTCGGGGACCGAGTCGCCTCCGGTCTTCTCCAGGAGGGCGTCGGCGAGGACGAAGGCGAGCATCGCCTCGGCGATGACGCCGCAGGCCGGGACGGCCGTCACGTCCGAGCGCTCGTACTGGGCGCGGTGCGGCTCCTTCGTCTCGACGTCGACGGAGGGGAGCCCGTCGCGGAGCGTAGAGATCGGCTTCTGGAAGAGCGTGACGAGGAGGTCCTCGCCGTTCGTCATCCCGCCCTCCAGGCCCCCCGACCGGTTCGAGGTCCGGTAGAAGCCGCGGTCCCTCTCCCAGGCGATCGGGTCGTGGGCGCGCGAGCCCGGGCGGTAGGCGTTGGCGACGCCGTCCCCGATCGAGACCGCCTTCACCGCGGGGATGGAGAGGATCGCCTGCGCGATCCGGCCGTCCAGCTTCCGCTCCCAGGAGACGTGCGAGCCGAGGCCCGCCGGGAGGCCGCGGGCGCCGACGAGGACCGTCCCGCCGAGCGTGTCGCCCGCCTTCCGAGCCTCGTCCACCGCGGTCGCCATCGCGGGCTCGACCGCGCGGTCCACAGCCCGGAAGGGCGACGTCTCCTCGACGGCCGACAGGTGCGCGAACCCGAACCCCTCCGAGGGCTCCGGGACGCCCACCCCGCCGACGGAGAGGACGCCGCTCCTGACCTCGATCCCGCAGGCGCGCAGCAGGGCCTTGCAGACCGCCCCCGCCGCCACGCGCGCGGCCGTCTCGCGGGCGCTCGCCCTCTCCAGGACGTCGCGCAGGTCGCGCCGGCCGTACTTCATCCCGCCGGCGAGGTCGGCGTGCCCCGGGCGCGGCCAGGTCAGGCGGCGCTTCGCCGCCGCCTCGGGGTCGATCGAGAGCGGGCCCATCACCTGCTCCCAGACGGCGTGGTCGCGGTTCTCGACCTCCATCGAGACGGGCGACCCGAGCGTCTCGCCCCCGCGCAGCCCTCCGGTGAACCGGACGGCGTCGCGCTCGATCTGCATCCGGCCGCCCCGCCCGTACCCGTGCTGGCGGCGGGCGAGGTCGCGGTCCACGTCGGCCGGGTCGACGCGGAGCCCGGCCGGGAGGCCCGAGAGGACGGCCGTCAGGAGCGGCCCGTGCGATTCGCCGGCGGTGACGAGCGAGAGGGGAGCCATGCCGCGAGTCTACCGGCCCGGCCTCACGGGGCGTTCACGAGGAAACCGGGGCTCTGGACCTGGACCGTGGTCGGGAGGCCGAGCGACGCCGCGGTGACGACGGCCTCCATCTCCGCCTCGCCGAGTGTCCGGTCGAGCCGGTCGTGGACGGCGCGCCGGACCGTGGCGACGCCCTTGTCGAAGACGTGGGCGAACGTCCAGTACTTCCCGGTCCCTGCGTCGAAGTGCCCGGCCCCGACCCCGCCCGTCCCCTTCGTCAGGTCGCCGAGCCGCGTGTAGGAGCCGCGCAGGGACGCCGACGTCCAGACGGACATCGAAGGGCCGTGCGAGACGTAGCAGACCCAGCGGGTGCCGTCCGGGAAGACGTCGGGGTCCGAGGCTCCGAGGTACGCCTGGCCCGCTCCGGCGGTGAGCGAGACCCGGTCCCCGGTGTCGAGCGTGAAGGCCGCCCCGTCGCTCCCCTCCACTTCCGTCGCCGAGCCGAACCGTTTGACGCAGGCCGTCCCGGCCGGGCAGCCGGCGGGGTCGGAGCCCGGCGTCCCGCGGAGGAAGAAGAGCGCGATCCGCCCCTCTTCGTCGACGACGGGAGACGGGTCGACGTACCCGTCCGGCAGCCCGGAGACCGTCACCGGGACCGGGACCTCCTGGACGCCGGTGTCCAGGTGCCACCTCACGAGCCGGCCCGGCGTGTAGAGGTAGAGCGTCGCGCCGCGCCGGACGGCGTCGGGGACGGAGCCCGGGTACGGCGTGAAGCCCGCGACCAGGCGCCAGCCCCGCCCGTCGTCGCTCTCGGCCAGGCCCACCGTGTGGTTCCGCGGATCCTGGCAAGCCGTCGTGGCCGCGTCGCAGGTGTGGAGGGGCATCAGGTAACGCCCCGCCGGCCCCGCCGCGCCTCCCGCGCGCGGGTCGGCCTGCGCGGAGACCCACGAGGCGTCGCCGGTCCTCTGGTCGATCTCCGTCGCCCAGGCCAGGACAGGCGACGGGAGGCGGCAGCAGTCGGCGGCGGGGCAGCCGCAGACGTCGGCCGAGGCGGTCGCGGTCACCTCGACGAGCCCCCCGTTCGGGAGGTGGTGGCCGGCGAAGAGGTCGTCGAGCTGGCCGTGCCCGAGCGGGGGGAGGTCGACAGCCCGTTCCGAGACGACGGCGCCGGTGGCCGCGTCGCGGGCGACGAACGTCGCGCGGGCGCCGGTCGTCGAGGGGTTCAACGCCCCGGCGTTCGTCCGGAAGTCCGAGGGGCCCTGCGGGCTCCCCGCCAGCAGAAGCGACGACGCGAGCGCGGACTCGGCGGGAAAGACGGGGACCGCCACGCCGTACGTCCCGCCGGAGCTGCCCGGTGTCCCGGTGCGCGAGGTGGCGAGGAAGTCGCCGTCCGCGCGCAGCCGGATCCCGCCGCGCCCCGAGGCGCCGAGGAGGCCGCCGACCAAGTCCGAGAGCGTGACCGCGCGGCGGGAGGGGACCTCGACGCTCACCTCCGGAGCGCTTCGCCCGTCGCGGCCTTCCGGGAGGAAGGCCACCCTCACCGTCAGCGGACGGTCCGCGCTCGGGTTGAAGAGCGTGACGGACGTCGTCCAGTAGGTCCCGCCCAGTCCCGCGGAGCTCGCGCCCGAGGGGACGTACCGCACGACCTCGGCCGCCGGGGCGCTCGCCGTGACGAGGAGGAACAGGGCCGGGAGGGGGCCGGCTGGCCGGACGACGACTCGCATGGGCACCTCCGCTCGGAGGGTAATGCCGCCAGGGGGCGTCCCCTTTCACCGGCCCGGGGGCCGGGGCGGGCCGTCGCCACGGCCCGAGGCGCCTCAGCGCGCGGCTCCGACGCCGGCCACCAGGGCCAGGCCGGAGATCGTCTCCACCCCCGCGACGGCCAAGCGTCGCCCGTCGGGCGAGACGGCGAAGGTCTCCACCTCGCTCCCCGGCTCGAGCGAGAGGACGAGACGGCGCGTCGCCGAGGTGTCCCGCCCCGGCTCGAAGTCCTGCCGGAAGACCGCCTTCTCGCGCCGCTCGTTCAGGGCGAGGAAGGCGATCGAGCGGCCGTCGGGCCACCAGCGCGCCCGCCCGACGCCCGGCGAGGCGACGCGCTCGCCGCCCACGTCGACCTCGAACGGGACCGCCCTCCCGCCCTCCACCTCCGCCACCCGGATCGTGGCCGCCGCCGCTCGCGTCCAGGCCAGGTAGAGGACGTGGCGGCCGTCGGGCGAGACCTCCGGGAGGAGCGCTCGCCCGGCCACGATCCGGACGGCTTCCGAACCGTCGGCCGGGACGCGCCAGAGGCCCTCCCTGCCGGGGTCGCCGGAGGCGTAGACGACCGTCTTCCCGTCGGGAGTCGAGGTGCCGTTCTGCGCGTCGGTGCCGTCCTGAGTGAGGAGGCGGGGCCCCGAGCCGTCGAGCTCGGCCGTCCAGACCTCGAAGTGCCCCGTCCTCGACGAGCTGAAGAGGACGCGCCCCGTCGTCCCGAGGAACGCCGGGTCCCAGTCGTCGGCGCGGTGCCCCGTCAGGTTGCGCGTGGCGCCGGTCCCGAGCGTCAGGCCGAAGACCTCCCAGTCGCCGGAGCGCGCCGTCGCGAAGAGGAGCGTCCCGCCGTCCGGCGAGTAGACGGGCTGGCGGTCCGAGCCGTTCCCGCGGGTCAGCCACCGGAGGGGAGTCCCGGCTCCGGGGTCGGCGTCCGCCTCCCGGATCGTCCGGCGGGCGAGGAGCTCCTCGAGGACGAGCCGGCCGTCGCGGGCCACGTCGATCACGGCCGTCCAGGCCGGCAGCCAGAGGAGCGTCTCCGCCCGGCCCGAGCCGGGGCGCGCGCGCGTCAGGCGCGAGGCCCGGCCTGGGTTGACGACGAACGGTGTCGTCGACTCGGACTCGGCGTAGAGGAGCGCCTCGCCGTCCGGCGTGAAGACGGCCGAGGAGACGTGCCGCCCCGTCCCCGGGGGGACCGCCGGGACGAGGGTGCGCGCCCCGACGTCGAGGACGTAGACCGCCCCGGAGACCCCGCGGAGCGCGCTGGAGACGACGGCGAGCCGCTTGCCGTCCGGCGACCACCGAGGGTGGAGGAGCGAGGCGCCGGCGAGCGAGGCGACGACGCGCTCGTTCTCGCCGCCCGCGTCCGCGAGGCCGACGAGGGAGGTCCGCGAGGGGCCGTCGTCCCTCCAGCGGACGAAGGCGAGGTGGTGGCCGTCGGGAGACCAGTCGGCCGCGACGACGTCCTCGAGGAGACGGTGCGGCTCGCCGCCGATCGTGGCGACCCGGTGGAGCGACGACCCGTCGAGCCCGTTCCTCACGAAGAGGACCTGGGAGCCGTCCGGCGAGAAGCGGGGGAGGTCGTCGGGCCCCTCGGTCAGGGGCGCCTCGGTGCCGGCCGCGAGGTCCTTCAGCCAGACCCGGGACGTGCCGTCGCGCGTGGAGACGAAGGCGACGAGCTGGCCGGAAGGCGAGAAGGCGGGGGCGGCGTCGGCGCCCGAGTAGGTCAGCCGGTGGAGCTCGGGGCCGGCCGGGGGAGAGCGGCGGAGCAGGACCGCCGTCCCGAGGGCCCCGACGGCGAGGCCGGACAGGAGCGCCAGGGCGACGGCGACGGGGACCCGCGGGCGCCGCTGCGCCCCGGACCGGGGCCGCGACCCGAGGACGACCGTGGCCGCCGAGTCCGGCTCGACCCGCTCGGAGAGGGCCCGCAGCTCGCGCGCCAGGTCCCGCGTGGCGACGTAGCGGTCGTCGGGGTCCTTCGAGAGGCACCGCTCGACCACCCAGGCGACCGGCTCGGGGACCCCCGGACGCGATCGCGAGAGCGGCGGGGGCTCCTCGTCCACGACGGCCAGCAACGTCTCGGCGAGCGACGGCCGTGCGAAGGCGGCCCGGCCCGTGAGCATCTCGTAGAGGAGGGCCCCGAGCGCGAACTGGTCCGAGCGCGCGTCGACGGCCTTCCCGCGCGCCTGCTCGGGCGACATGTACGCCGCCGTGCCGACCACGTGGCCCGACCGCGTCAGCCGGGCCTCGTCGCTCCCCTCGGGCGCGGAGACCGTCGCCAGGCCGAAGTCGACCAGCTTCGCCCGGCCGTCGCGCGTCACCATGACGTTGCCCGGCTTCAGGTCGCGGTGGACGATGCCGGCCTCGTGGGCGCTGGCCAGGCCGTCGGCCAGCTGCGCGGCCAGCGCGAGCGCCCGGCGGACGGGCAGGGGCCCCGCCGCGAGGGCCTCGTCGAGCGGCTGTCCGTCGACCAGCTCCATCACGACGTACGGGTGCCCGTCGGCCTCGCCGACGTCGTGGATCGTCAGGATGGCCGGGTGCGAGAGGGCCGAGGCGGCCCGCGCCTCCCGGGAGAGCCGGGCGATCGACTCGCGGTCGAAGGCGCGGTCGGGGGAGAGGACCTTGACCGCCACCTCGCGCCCGAGCTTCGGGTCGAACGCCCGGTAGACCTCTCCCATCCCCCCGGCGCCGAGCGGGGCGCGGATCTCGTACGGGCCGAGGAGCTGGCCGGGAGAGAGCGGCACGGGCGTTCCCGCGATTGTAGAGACCGCCCGCCGCGGTTCAGCGCGGCGGCTTCGCCTCGAAGACGACCTTCCCGCCGGCGACGGTCATCGCGACGGGGGCGGTCAGGATCCTCCGCGGGGCGGCCTTCTCGTGGGCGAAGAGGTCCTCGGCGAAGACGACGAGGTCGGCGAGCTTCCCCGGCTCGAGCGTCCCCTTCTCGCGCTCGGCCCCCTCGGCATACGCCGAGCCGCGCGTGTAGAGGTCGATCGCCTCGGCGAGCGTCAGCTTCTCCTCGGGCTTCCAGCCGCCCGCGGGCCCCCCTTCCGGGTACTCTCGCGTGACGGCCGCGTAGAGGCCGAGGCGCGGGTCGAGCGGCTCGACCGACCAGTCGGTCCCGAAGGCCACCGGGATCCCCTTGTCGAGGAAGGCGCGGAAGTTGTACGCGCCGGACAGGCGCGCCTTCCCGATCCGCTTCTCGGCCCAGCGCATGTCGTCGATCGTGTGCGAGGGCTGGATCGAGGCGACGACGCCGAGCCGCTTCCACCGGTCGAGGTCCGAGAGGCGGACCACCTGCGCGTGCTCGATCCGGAAGCGCCGGTCGTGCGCGCCGCGCGAGGCGACGAGCTTCTCCACCGCGTCGAGGACGAGGGCGTTGGCCCGGTCGCCGATGGCGTGGACGGCCAGCTGGATCCACGCCTCGTCGGCCGCGAGGACCATCCGTTCCAGCTCGGCGGGCTCGTAGAGGAGGAGCCCCCTCGTCTTCGGGTCGTCGGCGTACGGGTCGAAGAAGGCGGCGGTGCCCGCCCCCATCGAGCCGTCGAAGAGGACCTTCAGCGCCCCGACGCGGACCCACTCGTCGCCCAGGCCCGTCGCCACCCCGGCGCGAGCGAGGTCCGGGAGGAGCTCGGCGTTCCGCCAGACGTTCACGCGGGCGGTGAGCTCGCCCCGGGCCTTCAGCTCCTGGTAGACGCGCAGGGCGTCGGCGTCCGAGTTGTCCTGGACGGAGGTGACGCCGAGCGAGGCCGCGTGGGCGAGCGCGGCGCGGGCCGCCGCCAGGTTCTCCTCGTGCGTCCGCGCGGGGATCGCCTTCGACAGGAGCTCCATCGCGTTGTCGCGCAGGATCCCGGTCGGCTCCCCCTTGGCGTCGCGGTCGATCGTGCCGCCCGGCGGGTCGGGCGTCTCCCGCGTGATGCCGGCGAGCGCGAGCGCCCGGGAGTTCGCGACGCCGATGTGCCCGTCGACCCGCTGGACGAAGACCGGGTGGTCGCCCGCCACCGGGTCGATCGAGGCGCGGGACGGCAGGCGCTTGACCGGCCACGACTCGTGGTCCCACCGGCCGCCGAGGATCCAGGCCCCCTCGGGCTGCGTCCGGGCGTACTCCCCGATCCGCCGGGCCATGTCGGCCTCGTCCTTCGACGGGCGGAGGTCGAGCGAGAGGAGGCCGAAGCCGCCCCCCAGGAAGTGGACGTGGGCGTCGTTGAAGCCCGGGAGGACGAGCTTCCCGCCCAGGTCGACGACACGCGTCGCGGGGCCCTTCCAGGCGAGGGCCGCCTCGTTCGACCCGATCGCCAGGACGCGCCCGGAGGCGACGGCCAGCGCCTGCGCGCGCGGGAGGCCCTTCCCGGGCCAGACGTTCCCGTTCGTCAGGATCAGGTCGGCGAAGGGGGAGGGGGCGGGCGGTGCGGCGAGCGCGGCGAGGAGCATGGCGGTTCCCAGCACCCGGCCAGCCTATCAGCCGGCCCCTGTCGGCCAGCTCCGGGCCGTGGACCCTTGACGGCCGGGCCTTCCCGCCCCATATTCCTATTGTACTAGGCTGCTAGTACAATAGAACATGAGGCGAGTCCCATGCCCGACGCCGTCCCCTTCCGCCTCGACACCGCCTCCGGAGTACCGTTCTACCGGCAGGTCATCGACCAGGTGCTGCTCGCCGTGGCCGACGGGAGGCTCGCCCCGGGGACGCAGCTCCCCACCGTCCGCCAGCTCGCCGTCGACCTGGAGGTGAACCTGAACACGGTGGCCAAGGCGTACCGGGAGATGGAGATCCGGGGGATCGTCGAGACGCAGCAGGGGACCGGGACGTTCGTCTCCGCGCGGCCGAGCGCCGCCAGCGCGGCCGAGCGGAGGAAGGCGCTGGACCGGTTCGTCGACGAGCTGCTCGCCCGGGCCGGTTCGCAGGGGTTCACGCTGGAGGAGGTCGCCGACGCCCTGGCGGCGCGGCCGGCCGGCACGCGAAGGAGGTAGGCCATGGTCCCGATCACGATCCCGACCCGGTCGTCGAAGAAGAAGGAGGCCGAGGAGAGCCAGAAGAGCCCCCTCGAGACCGCCTCCGAGAAGAAGGAGCGCAAGCGCGAGAAGTCCGCCGACGCCCGGCGCTACGTCTCGGAGATCGGGGTCCTGGCGGCCAACCTGAGCGTGGCGGCGGGGATCGCCGTCACGGCCCTCCTCCGGCACCCGGTCCCGTTCTTCCTCTCCCTCCTGGTCGGCGCCTACCTCCTCTTCGCCCTGAAGGTGGCCCGGCAGTGGGAGCGGGCGGTCGTCCTGCGCCTGGGGAAGTTCACCGGCCTGAAGGGGCCCGGCCTCTTCGCAGTCATCCCGGTGGTGGACGTCGTCTCGCACCTGGTCGACCAGCGGCTGCGCGTCTCGGACGTGACGGCCGAGTCGGCGCTGACGCGCGACACCGTCCCCGTGAACGTGGACGCCATCGTCTTCTGGACGGTCTGGGACGCCCGGAAGTCTGTCCTGGAGGTCGCCGACTACTCCGACGCCGTCCTCTTCTCGGCGCAGACCGCCCTCCGGGAGGCGATCGGCAAGCACCAGCTGGCCGAGATGATCACGGAGCGCGACCAGCTCGGGAAGCAGCTGCAGGCGATCCTGGACGAGAAGACGAACACCTGGGGGATCACGGTGAACTCCGTCGAGATCCGGGACGTGAAGATCCCGCCCGACCTCGAGGACGCCATGAGCCGGCAGGCCCAGGCCGAGCGGGAGCGCCAGGCCCGGATCATCCTCGGGACGGCCGAGACCGAGATCGCCAGCCGGTTCGTGACGGCGGGGACGGAGTACGAGGGCAAGCCGCTCGCGCTCCACCTTCGCGCGATGAACATGCTCTACGAGGCGATCAAGGAGAAGGGCTCGATGGTCATCGTCCCCTCCAGCGCGGTCGAGACGATGGGCCTGGGCGGCCTGTCCGGGATCACGGCGCTCTCGGGCCCCGCCGGGACGGCGCCGGCGGGCGGCAAGCCGGCCGTGTAGCGGACCTTTCCCCCGGCGGACCTGGCGGCGGGCGGCCTTCCGGCCGCCCGCCGCGGCGTTGACCCGGCGGGGCGGCGGTGCTGGAATGACGTCCTGGGGGCTCGTCACGGCACCGATGTCCCGTCCCGCGCGCGGGCGCTTCGCCCCGCTCATCGCCGTCCTGTCGGGAGCGGCTCTCCTGCTCCCGGCCTGTCGCACGCGCGACGCATCCGATGGACAGACGCTGACCCTCTCGGTCCCGTACGAGGTCGGGCGCCTCGACCCGCACGCCCACGACCGGGCCGCGACGTTCGCGGTGGTCTCGCACGTCTACGAGGCGCTCGTCTCGGCCGACGCGAACCTGGTGCTCTCCCCCGCGCTGGCCCGGCGGTGGGAGAACCCGGACCCGCTCACCTGGGTCTTCCACCTCCGGCCCGAGGCGCGCTTCCACTCGGGCAAGCCGCTGACGGCCGCCGACGTCGTCTGGAGCATCGAGAGGCTCCGCTCCCGGCCCGACCTGGAGATGGCGTCGTACGTGCACGACGTCGAATCGGTCCGCTCGCTCGGAAGCGGCAGGATCGAGGTGAAGACGCGGGCGCCCACCGCGCTCCTCCTCCCCAAGCTCCGGTTCGTCCTGGTCGTCCCGGAGGGGTCCGACGGCGAGGGGCTCCGGCTGACCGCGGACGGGACGGGGCCCTGGAAGCTCGTCGAGTTCCGGCCCGGGGTCTCGGTGACGCTCGCGAGGAACGACGCCTACTGGGGAGAGAAGCCCGCGTTCGCCTCCGCCGTCCTCCGGCTCGGCCGCTCGTCCGCGCAGGCGAGGGAGGACTTCCGGGACGGGACGAGCCGCCTATCGCAGTGCAACGTCCTCGGGCTCGAGGACGAGGCGGGGGCTCGGCCGGGCGCGACCGTCCGGAAGCGGACGAGCCTCTTCCTGAAGTACCTCGGCTTCGATTTGGACGCCTCCCGCGTCCCGGGCCCCGGCGAGCCGGCGAACCCGTTCCTCGACCCCAGGGTGAGGAAGGCGCTCCACCTCGCTCTCGACCGCTCGGCCCTCGTCTCGCGCCTGTCGTTCAGCGCCGTGCCGGCCTCCCAGCTCGTCCCGCCGTCCGTCTTCGGCCACGACCCGGACCTCCCGCCCGCGCTGCCGAGCCTGGCCACGGCCCGGCGCCTCCTCGCGGAGGCCGGTTACGGGGCGGGGCTCGCCGTCACCCTCCTGACCCGCAGGTTCCTCGAGGAGCCGGCCCGGGTGGCGGCCGAGGTCCTCGCCCCTGCCGGTTTCCGCGTCTCCGTGGAGGTCGTCGGGGACGAGGAGTTCTTCGACCGGCTACGCGGCGGGCGGGCCGGCTTCTACCTGACGCGGCGCGGCTGCGCGACCGGGGACTTCGGCCAGCTCCTCGAGAGCGCGGCTCACAGCCGGGACCCTCAGCGGCGCCTCGGCCTCTCGCAGGACGGGCGGTACTCGAACCCGGAGCTGGACCGGGAGATCGAGCTGAGCTCGAGGACGCTCGACATGCGCGAGCGGCGGGAGATGCTCCTCCGGCTCCAGCGCAGGCTGATGGAAGAGCTCGTCTTCGTCCCGGTCTACTTCGACGAGGACGTCTACCTCCTCGACGCGGGCCTCTCCTGGCAGCCGCGGGCCGACAGCTACGTCCTGGCGCAGGAGATCGCCCGGACGGACGCCGATTGACGGGGCGGCGGAGGCCCCGCCTCAACCCTCCGCCCGGAGCGTCTTGAGGCCGAACGCCCGCCACCGCTCGACGTCGGTCGCGTAGCGCCGGGAGAAGCGCCGGTCCGACGGGCCGCCCGCCAGAGCCGTGAGGGCCTCGTCGGCGCCCAGGTCCGTCACGTACCGCCACGACGGCGCGAACGTCGACGGCCTCCCGGCGAGGGTCAGCGCCTGCCCCTGGACGACCGTCGCGCGTCCTCCCGCGAAGGGGAACGGTCCGCGGTCGAAGCCGAGCCAGAGGGGGAGGCGGCCGCCGAAGAGGAGGTGGCGCATCACGAGGGGCCGCGTCTCTCCCCAGGGCAGCAGGTCCGCCGGGTCGACGTCGAGAGCGAGCGGGACCAGCCGGGACAGGAGACCGGTCCGCCCGCCCGCGCCGAACCACTCCTCCCCCTCCTCCGACACGAGGACGTCGTCGAAGCGCCGGTAGAAGAAGGCGAGGAGGAGCGTCTCGCGGGAGAGGCGGCGGAAGGCCTCGACGCCGAGGAGGCGCTCGCCGAAGACCGACTCGAGGAGGGCGAGGTAGACCCGCTCGAAGAGCGTGGCCCCGATCGAGTCGGCCGAGAAACGGAGGTCCCAGGCCGAGAGGAGCCGGCCCGCGGGCGAGTCGGGGACGTGGGGAAGTAGGAGCGGCATCAGACGCCGGGCTTGCGGCGAGAGGAGGTCGCGCTGGATCGCCGCAAGGTCCTCCGGGACGAGCGGCCGGCCGGAGGCGAGCGCCGCGCGGAGAAGCTCGGCGATCCGCCCGGCCCTCTCCGGCCCCATCGAGAGCGTCACGGCGACGGAGCCCGCGGGGTTCCGGTCGTCGTTGGCCGAGACGAGGAACCCCTCCTCCGGGTCCTCCCCGTGGTCGAGAGCCTCGGGGGCGGCGAACCCCCGCCACCGGGAGCCCGGCTCCCAGGCCGGGAGCGGCAGGAGGCCGGCCGGGCGGACGGGGAGGAGCCCCGACTGCTGGTAGCCGATCCGCCCGTGCCGGTCGGCGAGCAGCCAGTTGCACGAGACGCTCACGCGCGAGGCGGCCGCCCGCGCGGCGTCGAGGTCCGGGGCCGACCAGAGCGCGACGAGCGCCTCGAGCGACTGCTGCGCCCCGTGGGAGAGGGGCGCCACGGCCGAGGCGAGGTAGAGCCCGTCCTCGGGCGTGTCGTTCCCAGGCGCGGTCTCGAGCGTCGCGCCGTCGCTCTCGTGGACCGTGAGCACCACCGGCGCCGCCTTCTTCCTCAGGACCGTCTCGGTCCGCCTCGCGAGCGGGACCCAGCCCGATTCGCGGCGGACGCGGCCGTCCTTCACCTCCTCGAGGAAGAGGTCGGCCGAGTCCATGAACCCGTACGTGAACGTCGCCGAGACGTTCCGCGAGCGCCCCATGACGAGACCCGGGAGCCCCGGCACGGTCACGCCGATCCGGAAGTCGCCGGGGAGGCTGGCGACGACCTCGTACCAGATGGCCGGGAGGCGGTTCACCTCGAGGTGCGGGTCGCTCGCCGCGAGCGGGAGCCCCGAGGCGGTGTGACGCCCGGCGACGACCCAGTTGTTGCTCGCGACGAGCGCGGGGAGTCCGGCCGGGAACGGGAATCCGCCCGCCACGGTGGGGCGCTCGACCCGGACGCCGCGCAGGAGGCCGAGGCCGTCCGGCGTGGCGCCGTCGAGCCAGGGCGAGAACAGGCGCGCCAGCTTCCCGGGGTCGACGCCGGACGCGAGCGCCTCGACGACGAACCGCTGCGCGTCGAGCCGGGCCTGCAGGAGGCCGACGAAGGAGATCAGGGAGAGCGTCATCACCGAGTCGGCGACGCGCCACGGGGCGGGCCGGTGCCCGAGGAGGCGCAGCTCCCACGGGAACCCCCGCGCGAGCCGGGCGTTCACCCCCTCGGCGTAGGCCGAGGCGATCGAGAGGGCGGCGCCGGTCAGGCGGGAGGCCTGCTCGCCGGCCTTCGCGGCGAAGCCGAGCCGCCGGACGAAGAGGTCGACGTCGAGCGCCTCCGCCGAGGGCTCCAGGCACTCCGAGAGGCGGCCCTCCCCCGCGAGGCGGACCATCTCCATCTGGAGCATCCGGTCGTGGGCGTGGAGGAAGCCGAGCCCCCGCGCGAGCCCCTCCTCGTCGCGGGCCCCGACCCGCCCCACGCCCCCCTCGGTCAGGGAGAGCTCGACGGTCGAGGGGCCCACGGCGACGGGGCGGGGGCGGAGGCCGAGGCGGGGACGCATGAGAGCAGGTTAGCCCCTCCGTTCCCCGGAGCGCGGGCCGCGGAGCGGCGTTGACTTCTTATCTACTCACGAGTAGATAATCCGCCCGTGGCGCGGCCGGTGAAGGCGGAGTCGGAGCGGACGCGGGGCGACCTCCTCGTCGCGGCGGCGCGCGCCTTCGGGGAGAAGGGGTTCGAGGGGGCGCGCCTGGCCGAGATCGCGGCGGGGGCCGGAATCCGGCGCCCGTCCCTCCTCTACCACTTCCCGACGAAGGAGGCGCTCTACGAGGCGGTCGTCAGCGACGGCTTCGGGGAGCTCGGGGCGCGCCTGGCGGCGGCGCTCGCGCGGCCGCGGAGCGCCCCGGCGGCGGCCGCCGCGGCCGTGCGCGAGCTGAAGGCGTTCCTCCTCGCGCGGCCCGAGATGGCCCGGCTCCTCGTCCGCGAGCTCCTGGCCGGGGACGGCCCGGGGAGCCGGATCCTCCTCGAGGAGGTGGTGCCGCTCCTGGACGCCGTCGCGGCGGGGCTGGCCCGCGGAGGGCGGAGACGGGAGGGGCCGAGGCCCCGGGAGGCCGTCCTGGCGGTGGCCTCGTCGGTCCTCCTACGGCGGGCGAGCGGGGAGCTCGGGGAAAGGCTCTGGGGGCGCGGGGACGGCTCGGGACGGCTCGCCTCGGCCCTGTTCGGGGGCCGGGACGCGGAGGTGACGGGATGAACGGAGCGCTCGGGGTCCTGGAGCGGATCGTGCGGAACGCCGACGTGGTGTCGGACCTGGCCTCGGTGCGGAGCTTCGCGGCGGCGCGGACGCTCCTCGCCCCGGCGGTGCGCGGCTTCCTCCTGCAGAAGGGGAAGCAGGGGACCAGCGTCGAGGTCCCGGTCGACTCGACGGCCGTCTTCAACTGGAGCTACGGCCACGACCGCGCCGAGCTGGAGAAGCTCTACCGCGCGGGCGTGACGGCCCAGTGGGACGCCGCGACCGCGCTCGACTGGTCGACGCCGGTCGACCCGCACGACCCCGGGCGCGAGCTCTTCCTCGACTCGGCCCTCCCGCTGCGCGAGCTGGCCCTCTACCGGGGCCTCCCGAGGAAGGAGCAGGAGACCCAGCGGGCCGCCCTCCTGGCCTGGATGCTGAGCCAGTTCCTCCACGGCGAGCAGGGGGCCCTCTTCGCCGCCTGCCAGGTGACGCAGAGCGTCTCGTGGTTCGACGGGAAGCTCTACGGCTCCACGCAGGTGATCGACGAGGGGCGGCACTGCGAGGTCTTCCACCGCTACCTCGACGAGAAGCTCGGGAAGAGCTACGAGGTGAACGACAACCTCTTCGTCATCCTGGACGCCCTGATGAGCGACGGGCGGTGGGACGTGAAGTTCCTCGGGATGCAGGTCCTCGTCGAGGGGCTCGCCCTCGGCGCCTTCGGGGCGCTGCGGCAGTCGACGAAGGAGCCGCTCCTCTCCGACCTCCTGACGAAGGTGATGCTCGACGAGGGGCGGCACGTCCACTTCGGCGTCGTGGCGCTCCGGGAGTACTACACGGGGGACCTCCCCGAGGCCGACCGGCGCGAGCGCGAGGACTGGACCTACGAGATCGCCGTCCTCCTCCGGAACCGGTTCCTGGCCCACGAGTTCTACGAGGAGTACTACGCCCACGCGATGACGCGCCGCCAGTGGGACGCCTTCATCCTCGGCTCGAGCTACATGGAGACCTTCCGCAGCCGGATGTTCAAGCGCCTCGTCCCGAACCTGAAGAAGATCGGCCTCCTCACCGACCGCGTGAGGCCCCACTACGAGAGGCTCGGCCTCCTCCGGTGGGAGGGGGAGAAGGCCGCGCCCGACCTGACCGAGAAGGACCTCCTCGCGGACTGAGCGGCCCCGGCTTCTCCCGTGGGGCTCCCGGCGCGAGAATCGGGGCGCCATGAGCCGCATCCGCTCCGCCCGCGCCGCGACGCTCGCCGTCCTCGTCGCGGCGACCTCGGCCCTGACGTCGCTCGCGGCCGCGGCGGCGGATCGCCCGGCCCCCTCCGCCGCCACGGTCGAGAGGACCGTCCCTTCGCCCCCCCCGGCCGTCTTCCGCTCGGCCGGGCTCCTGCCCGGGCCGCTCCCCGTCGACCTCCGCCTGCCGTCCGCGCGGGAGACCGCGGCCGCCTCGCTGGCCGAGATCGAGTCCTGGAACGCAGCTGGCCGCCTCCCGGTCCGGGAGGGGTTCGTGAGGGAGCTGACGCGCCCCGTCGAGCTCCTCGGCGCCTCCCGCTCGACGGGGAGCCGGCCGGCCGGCCGCCTCCTCGCGGCGCCGGACGGGGCGACGCTCCTCCTGTGGGGGGTCGAGGCTCGGGAGGCTCGGGCCACGCGCCTGAAGCTCTCGGGGCTCGCGCTGCCGCCCGGGGCGCGCCTGCGCGTCTCCGGAGAGGAGCCCGGGTCGGCCGTGGAGGTCGACCCGGCGGCCGCCGGGCCCGCGGGGGACCTCTACACGCCGACGGTCGAGGGGCCGCGGGCCTGGCTCGAGGTCGAGCTGCCGGGGGGCGTCGAGGCGCCGGCGCGGCTCCTGTCGGTCACGGGCGTCGTCGAGCTGGTCGACGTCGGCGGGAAGGCGGCGGCCGCCGGCCGGGCGCCCCGCGCCGTCCCGTCGCCCTCCGGGACCGAGTGCTTCGTGAAGGGCGAGTGCGTCGGGCCCGACGCCTTTCCCGGGGTCGACGCGGTCCGAAAGGCCGTCGCCCGCATGCGCTTCGTCGAGGGGTCGTCGGCCTACCTCTGCACGGGCGGGCTGATCTCGGACGCTGCCGGGACCGGCACCCCCCTCTTCCTCACCGCCAACCACTGCCTCTCGACCCAGGCCGTCGCCTCGACCCTGGAGGCGACGTTCGACTACCGCTACTCCGCCTGCGGGTCGAACAGCGCGCCGCCCCTCGGCTCGCTCCCCAGGACCAACGGCGCCACGCTCCTGGCGACCGCCTCCTCCAGCGACTTCAGCCTCCTGCGCCTGGCGCAGGTCCCCCCGGGGACGCGGGCCTTCCTGGGATGGGAGTCGAGCGGCGACGCCGTCCCCGCCACGACCGTCCTCTTCCGGCTCTCTCACCCCTCCGGCTGGCCGCAGACGTACGCCAAGACCAAGATCGCCTCCATGTCGAGCCTCTGCTCGGGGTGGTCGAAGCTCCGCTTCCTCTACCAGGACCGGCTGGAGGGAGGGACGGCCGGCGGCAGCTCCGGCTCGCCCGTCGTCACCGCGGCCGGGAAGGTGGTCGGCCAGCTCTCCGGCTCGTGCGGCCTGAACACCTCCAACCCGTGCGATCCCTCGGACAACACCGTGGACGGGGCCTTCTACCGGACCTACCCGCTGATCGAGCCGTGGCTCGTCCCCTCCGGCGGGTGCGTCGCCCCGTCGGTCCCCTCGCTCTCGACCGACAAGTCGAACGTCTCCGTCGGGGACAAGTACGTCCTCTCGTGGACGGCCGACCCGACGGGGACGACGGAGTCGTGGCGCCTCGGCGTCGCCACGTCGGCCGACGGACCGTTCTCCACGGTCGCCACGTACCCGGCCGCCACGAGGACGGCCTCCTTCACGGCCGCAGCCGCCGACGCGGGGAAGACGCTCCACTACCGCGTGCAGGCCCTCCCGTTCGGGGGGACGGCGTGCGAGGGCTCGGCCACGACGAGCGCCACCGTCTCGGTCACCGTCGCGCCGGCCACCACCAACCCGTGCTCGCCCGACGTGACGACGCTCTGCCTGGCGCAGAAGCGGTTCAAGGTGCAGGCGACGTACCGCGACTACGCGGGCGTCTCGGCGAGCGCGCGGGCCGTCGCGCTGACGGACGACTCCGGCTACTTCTGGTTCTTCACCTCGACGAACGTGGAACTCGTCGGCAAGGTCGTCTCGTTCTGCAACGGGTCGGCCGGGAACTGGGGCTTCTACGCGAGCGGCCTGACGGACGTGGCGGTCACGTTCACGGTGACCGACACCAAGTACGGCCTCGTGAAGACGTACCAGAACGCTCTCGGGAACCGCTTCTGCACGATCGCCGACGGGCCCTTCCTCTGCCCGTGAGGGGGGACGGGCTCAGGCGCCGAGGAGCATCCGGTTGAGCGGGTCGCGTGTCTCGCCGACCGACGAGACGCGGATCGCGGCCTCCTCGCCGACCGGGCACTTCGCCTCGCACAGGCCGCACCCCACGCACCGCGCGGGCTCCACCAGCGGCCGCTTCACGGCGACGGGCGCGCCGCGCCGGTCCTTCTCGACGACGGGCTCCAGCCAGATCGCCTTCGGGTCGGTCGGGCACATCTCCTCGCAGACGATGCACGGCGTCGCCATCGCCCACGGCAGGCAGCGCCCCCGGTCCACGAACGCCGTCCCGATCGAGACGGGCGGCTTCCCGTCGTACCCGGTCTTCCGCGCGGTGACGAGCCGCGTGATCGCCCCGGTGGGGCAGACCTCGCCGCAGCGCGTGCACGCGAACTCGCACCCGCCGCGCCGCGGGACGACGACCGGGGTCCAGAACCCCTCGACCCCGGCCTGCGCGATCGCGGGCTGGATCGTCCCGGTGGGGCAGGCCTGCTGGCAGAGCGAGCACTTCACGCACCGCGACAGGAACTCCCCCTCGGCGAGCGCCCCCGGCGGCCGGATCAGCTCCGGGCGCGCCTCGCCTCGCCCGCCCCCGGCGGACCTCACGAGCGGCGCCGCGACGAGGCCCGTCAGGACGCTCCCGACGAGGTGGCGGCGGGAGAGGTCGGGCTTCCTCGGGGCGGGGGGGAGCGCCGGCAGGAGCGAGTAGTCGAGTGCGTCCTCGGGGCACCCCTTCAGGCAGTTCAGGCAGACGTGGCACTCGGCGACCCGGTGCTCGTCGAGCGGCTCGTCGGCCCCCTGGCAGGCGAAGACGCAGACCTGGCAGGAGGAGCAGGCGCTCGGCTTCTTGGCGATCCGGAAGAGCGAGAAGCGGGCGAAGACGCCGAGGAGCGCCCCGAGCGGGCAGAGGGCGCGGCAGAAGAGGCGGGGGATCCACCGGCTCGCGAGGAGGATCGCCAGGAGGAGCGCCGCCGCGAGCCACCCCCCGGGGACGGGGCGCCCGCCCGGGAGGATGGGCCAGAGCCCCGAGGCGAGGCCCCGGGCCAGGAGCGAGAGCGGGTCGAGGAGCCCCGTCTGGAGCGACCCGAAGACGGCGAAGACGAGGAGGAAGCCGAGGAGCCAGCTCTTCGCCGCGAACCACGGCCGCCACCGGTTCGCCTCGCGGCTCTCGCGCTTCGTCTTGGCCGAGAGGAGCCACGAGGAGAGCTGCTGGAGCGTTCCGAGCGGGCAGACCCACCCGCAGAAGACGCGCCCGAAGAGGAGCGTCAGCCCCAGGAGCGCGGCCGACCAGGCGAGGGCCCCCGGCAGCGTGGCCAGGCCGAAGACCGTGCCTGCGCCCGAGAGCGGGTCGGCGTGGTGGAAGACCGTGTACGGGAAGTCGCGCGTGTCCCCCGAGAAGAGGCGCGCCAGCAGCCAGACGAAGAGGACGAGGAACGTCCCCTGCCAGACGACCCGGACGCGCTGGAGGGTCCCCACTTCGACTCCGGACCTCCCGGAGGGCCCCGGAGGGCCCGACGCGGAATCATCGCACCACGGCGTCAGCGGGGGAGGACGTCGAAACGCCGTCGGCCCACCCGGTAGACGCCGAAGTCGCGCCGGTCGGTCGTCAGGACGACGTTCGTCCCGACCTCCTCGGCCAGGGCCACCAGGGTGGCGTCGGCGTAGTCCATCGGCAGGTCCGCGTATCGCTCGAGGAGCGCGCGGCAGCGCTTCAGCGACGCGGGGCCCGCCGGGACGAGGACAGCCCCTCCCGAGAGGAAGAAGTCCAGGCAGGCCGCCCGGCCGCCCCGGAGCCGGCCGAGGAGGTGCGTCGCCTCCGTCAGGACGGCCTCGGTGGAGAGGATCGTCCCCTCGAAGCCCTCGAAGAAGCGGACGAACTCCCCGTGGCGGCTCTGGCTCCGGTCCAGGAGCGAGACGAGGGCCCCGGTGTCGAGGAGGAGCTCAGCGCCCACGGCGGAGCGAGGCGAGGATGTGCTCGCGGTGACGGTCGGCGAGGTCGGGGACGCCCGACTCCAGCGAGCCGAGGAGGTGCCGCACCCGCTCTGCCGGCCTCCCCGCGGGCTCTGGCCCGGCCAGGAACTCGCGGAGCGCCATTCGGACCACATCCGAGCTCTTCCGCTGCATCCGGCGCGACGCCGCCCGGAGCGCGCGGCTGAGGTCCTGGGGAAGGCGGACGGTCAGCTGGTCGTGCACGAGGGACCTCCGCCTGCATTGTAGGGCAATGCAATCCCATACAGTGCAACGCCCTGCGGCCGCCCGGAGGTCAGCGCGCGGCGACCATCGGGAGCCAGGTCCCGTCGCCGGTCCCCTCCCCGGGCACGGCCCCGTCGTTGACGACCCCGTAGGCGCCGAACGGGCCCCTGCCGGACACCTTCCGGACGCGGAGGACCGCGTTCGTGACGGGCGGGTCGGGGCGGAGGAGGACCTGCCGCCACTGGCGCGGGGCGAGGTCGAAGGTGCCCGAGAGGATCGGCGCCCGGTCCTCGCCGTCGCCGGGGAGGAGGTCCCACGCGAGCCGCAACGTCTCCGTGCCGGGGGCGTAGAAGGCGACGCTGCTCCGGCTTCCCTCGCGCGGGAGGAGCCCGGCGATCCAGGCCTCCGACGTCGCGAGGTCCCGGTCGGCGACGGCGGCGTAGGAGACGCCGTAGCTCCCGCCCCCCTCCGCGGGGATCCGCGTCCGCGCCCAGGCCAGCGGAGGCCTCCCCGACCGGCTCCAGACCTGCAGGATGCCCGCGTAGGCCGTCCCGACCGGGCCGACGGGGGCTCCCGCGCGACGGAGGTGGTCGACCACGCCCTCGATCTCTCTCGCCTCGTTTGGACCCAGCTCCACCTCCAGCTCCAGGACCCTCGGCCGGCCGGAGGAGAGGGACTCCATCCAGCTCAGCTGGAGGAGCTCCGGCGCGTCGCCGGGGTTCAGGAGGAAGAGGTCCGTCCGGAATCCCCCGGCCTCCACGACGACGGGGATCGTGACGGCCTCCGCGGAGACCGGTCCGACGACGGAGCCGTCGTTGGTGGCGTCGTCGACGACGGTGACGTAGGCCGTCCACGGGGAATCTCCTGCGGTCCGGCTGACCTCGACCCACTGCCAGTCCCGGCCGAGCCAGGCGTCGGACCACTGCGTCCACTGCCCGGGCCCGAGGCCCTCGGCAAAGCACCTCCGCCCCCCGGTCCCCACGAGGCAGACCGAGAGCGAGATCGCGCCCGCCGCCGCTCCGTTGACGACCGCGAGGTTGCGTCGCTCTCCCTCGCGGGGCCCGAAGCTCCCGAGGACGAGGCGGTCGGCCGGGAGGCTCCCCGTCGGGAGCGAGGCGAGCGGCGTCCCGGCATGGCCCGCGCCCGACGGCGTCCGGATCGAGGCGACGGCGGCGACCTGACCGTTCTCGGAGCCGCTCCGCGAGACGATGCCCAGCGACCCCACCTGCGCGGGACCCGAGCCGGCCGGCGGGATCGGGAGGCCCGAGAGCCGCAGGAACGAGGTGGCGTCGTCCAGCAACAGCTGCTGGCGCGGGGCGAGCGTCAGCGGCACGGTGCCGCTCCCCGAGGAGCCCGTGGCGGAAGCCGCGGTGTAGACGAGCTCCACGTCCGTCGGCGCGTCGGCGGCGTTGAAGAGGGAGAGGCCGGTCGTGAAGCGCGAGCCGTGGAGCCCGATCGCCTCGACGACGGCCGGGAGGAGCGCCGATCGCGGCGCGGCCTCCGAGATGTCGCCCACGCGGTAGAGGCCATCCTTCTCGGTCGAGAGGAGAAGCCGGCGGCCCTCGGCGTCGAGCGAGACGAGCTGCCAGGGGACCTGCTCGAACGGGTAGCCCCACGCCGCGAGCAGCCAGGGTCCCCCGTCGCGAGAGGTCCTGTAGACCCCCTCCGCGCCGACGACGAAGACGTCCCCGCCGCCGGTCACGGTCATCAGCCGCCGGCCTCCCGGCGGGGCTTCGACGGAGGTCCAGCTCCCGCCCGAGTCGGTGGACCTCCAAACCCTGCCGTCCGCCTCGCAGTCGGTCCACCCGCCGGAGTGAACGAGCCCGGGACGCCCGGGATCGAACGCGATGCCGTGCCCCGGACCCGGGGGCACCGCCTTCCACGTCGAACCGTGGTCCGTCGACCGGAGGAGGCTGGAGGAGCACCGCCCCCCCCAGGAGTTCGACGAGGGGACCAGGAGGACCCCGGAGCCCGACGGGTCGACCACGGGAGAGGACCGGCTCGACCAAGGCGACCAGGGGAGGGCGACGCTCCAGGTCTCACCGCGGTCCGTGCTCCGGTACAGGTCCACGCCGCTCCCGTAGAGGTACCGCGAATCCGCGGGGTCGATCACGACCTCGGAGACGACGCCCGAGGCGGAGTCCACCACGTCGATCCGCCGCCAGGTGCCGCCCTCGTGGCGAAACAGCCTCCAGTCGTACGTGGTCGCGTAGAGCGTTGCTGGGTGCGACGGATCGAACTTCCGGTAGCACGGCAGGTCGGTGGGGCAGGCGGGGGCCGCCTGGCTCCAGGAGAGGCCGCCGTCGGTGCTCTCGAGCTGCCACGAGGAGAGCCCGGCGAAGCGATTCCCGGCGAAGAGGTGCTCGGAGTTCGAGGGATCGACCTCGAGGGAGGTCGGGCCCGGACCCGGACTGCTGGCCGGGAGCCACGCGAGGTGGCCGGGGTACGGCGGCTCCTGGGCGAGGCCCTCGGGCGGGAGCCCGAGAAGGGCGGCGAGCCCCGCGACGAGGAAGAGCCGGCGGGCGAGGTGACGCGGCTTCATCTCCCAGGAGGAGTGCCGCCGCGGCGTGCTACCTCACGCGGGAAGCTCGATCGGCCCTACCCCTTCCCCAGCTCGCGGACGAGGGAGAGGTCGGACTTGCCCAGGCCGCGGCGCTCGGCCTCGGCGAGGAAGCCGAGGTCGCGCGGCGACAGGCCCAGCTGCGCGCCGCCCCAGGCGTCGCAGAGGACCGGGTCGAGGCCGGCGGCGACGGCGTTGACGGCCTTCACGTCCGACAGGCTCCCGCCCTGCGGGCCGTTGGCGAGGAGGACGCGCGTGGCGTCGACGACGGTCAGCGTCGGGCGGAAGATCGCCCCCAGCTCCGCGATCGTCCGGTCGATCCCCTGGTGGAGGCGATTGCGGCCCTTCCCCAGGACGCCGTACCAGTTCTTCATCCCGACCGTCGCGCGCGAGAGCGAGTGGTGCTTGGCGACGGGGACGTTGATCACCTTCTGGGCGAAGAGGAGCGGCTCGATCACCTCCAGCCCCTCGGCCGAGCCGGGGAGCGACGCGGCGACGAGCTTCAGCGCCTTTCCGTCGAGGACCTCCGCCCCCGCCTCCTGCGCCCTGGCCCGGATGCCGGAGCGGTCGAAGCAGCGGCGAGGGTCGTTGCACGAGATGTCGGCGACGACGACCTTGCCGGCCCCGGCGGCCAGGCAGAGCCGGACCAGCTCGGCGACGACCAGGGGGTCGGTGTTGGCCCCCTGCTCGGCGAGCCGGTCCCAGCCGACGTTCGGCTTGACGAGGACCGTCTCCCCCTTCTTCACGAACCGCTCCATCCCGCCGAGCGAGAGGACCGCGCGGCGGGCGTTGGCGGCGGGGTCGGCCCCGCGCGCCACGGAGCACCTCAGCGAGTCGCCCGGGGCCTGGACGCGCCAGTCGGGGACGGTCGCGGCCGAGGCGGCGACGCTCCTCCGGTCGTGGAAGAAGGCGGCTCCGGCCCCGACCGTGGCGGCGGCGAGCGCGGTCTGCGAGACGCGCACGAGGACGTCGCGGCGGGTCGGCGCGGGCGGGGCGGTCGGCTCGTACGGGTTCGGCTTCACTTGGGTTCCTTTCCCCAGGCTCGCGCGAGCGCGTCGAGCGCCTCGGCGGCGGCCGGGTCGGGGCTCAGGGCGGTCAGCTTCAGGAGGTCGTCGCCGCGGAGCGCCAGGAGGACCTGCCCGTCGGCGACGGCGTCGGGGACCCCGGCGACGGGACGGGCGCCGGGCGGCGCCTCGGCGTCGCGCTGCGCGCGCGCCCCCGCGGCCTCGCCGAAGCGGTGGACCTCGGCGGCGACCTCCACCTCGGCCCCGCCGGGCGCGGCGGGACGGAGCGTGTACGTGGCGGCCACGCACGCGACGAACCCGCGCTCGAGGTAGGCGTCGGCGGCGCCGTCGATCAGCTCGTAGAGCGTCTCGCGGTCATACCGGCCCGCCTCGGTCCGCGCGGCCACCCGCTCGCGCGCGGGCTCCGGCAGCGCCGGCCCGGCCGTGGCCTTCAGGGCGTGGAGGACCGCGGCGGGGTCCTCGCGCGTCCGGCGCCCGCTCCAAGCCACCCACGCCACGATCGCGGCGAGCGGGACGACGAGGAGCCACGGGGCGAGCCGCTTCATCGAAGGGCCTCCGCCGTCATTGGAGCACCCCGCCGGGCCTCCCGACAAGAGAGCTCGGGCCGCATTCGAACGTACGATGGAGCCATGCGCGCGCGCCCGGTCCGCCGACATCTCCTCGCCGCCGCCCTCTGCCGCGCCCTTCTCGCCGCGCCCATCTCGCGGGCCGAGGAGGCCCCGCTCCCCGCGAGCCTCGCCTCCCTCGTCGAGGCCGAGCGGGCCTTCGCGCGGGACGGCGTGGCGATGGGGGTCCGCGACTCGTTCCTCGCCCACTTCGCCGAGGACGGGATCGCGTTCTACCCCCACCCCGTGAACGCCCGCGAGGCGATGCGCCTTCGACCCGTCGCCCCGCGACCCCCGGCGGTGATCCTCGACTGGGAGCCCGAGACGGGGCAGGTCTCCGCGGCCGGGGACCTCGGGTTCGACACCGGCCCCGCACGGGTGGAGGTCCGCGACGGGAGCCGTTCGCCTCGCTTCAGCACCTTCTTCTCGGTCTGGAGGAAGCAGCCGGACGGCTTCTGGGCCGTCGTCCTCGACATGGGGATGTCGCGGCCGGACCCGGGGCCGCTCCGCCCGCGCCCGTTCCGCCCGGCGTTCCCGGACGGTCCGAGGTCCCCCTCGGACCCGTCCGCGGTCTCCCCCGAGCCGCTCCTCCTCTCCGAGAGGGCGGTCGTCAGGCGCGTGGCGACGGCCGGCTGGGACGCGGCGTGCCCCGGCCTCTTCGCGGAGACGGGGCTCGCCCTGCGCGACGGCGCCGCACCCGCCGCGGGACGCCAGGCGGCGTGTGCGCTCGCGAGCCCGGGCCCGGAGGCGACGACGTGGGAGGCGCTCGAGGCGGACCTCTCCCGCTCGGGCGACCTCGGCTACGCGTGGGGCCGGTACCGGAAGGGGAGCGAGGAGGGGTACTACACGCGCGTCTGGCACCGGCGCGGCGACGGGTCGTTCGAGGTCGTCCTCGACGCCGCGACGGCCGTCCCGGAGGAGCCCCCGGCCGCGGCCCCCGTCCCGCTCTCCTCCCGCGAGTTGGTGACGTGGGTCCCCGCGATGCCCCGGGTGCGCGTCCGCAAGGACCTCGCCTTTCCCGCCGCGGGAGGGGCGGAGCGGAGATTCGACCTCTACGTACCGCCGGGGCCGGTCCCCGAAGAGCCCCGCCCCGCGGTCGTCCTCGTGAACGGGGCGGGCGACCCCGGTGGGGCGCCCGCGCGGAAGGAGCACGGTCCGTTCCGGTCCTGGGCGAGGCGATTCGCGGCGGAAGGGATCCTGGCGGTCACGTTCGAGTCCCGCGCGCCCGACGGAACCGGAGACCTCGCCGCGCTGTTGTCCCACCTGCGCCGCGAGGGGAGGGCCCTGGGCCTGGACGCGGGGCGGCTCCTCCTCTTCGCCTCCGGCGACGACGTCGAAGCCGCGCTCTCGGTGGCGGCGTCGGAGGCAGGGGCGGGACTGAGGGGCCTCGTCGCCCTCCACGGGGAGGCGCGATCGCCCGAGGTCCGGGTCGAGGCGCCGGTCCTCGTCGTCCGGGCCGGGGCGGACTCGTGGGCGCCGGTCGAGCGCGCCGACGCGCTGGTGGAGGCCGCCCGGCGGGCGAAGGCCCCGTGGACGGTCGTGAACCTCCCCGGCCTTCCGCGCGCCTTCGACGTCCTCGACGCGGGCGAGGCGTCGCGCAGGGCCGTGGAGCTGACGGTCGACTGGACCAGGCGCCAGCTGACGGACCCCCCGCCGCGGGCCCCGGGGCGCTGAGGGGACGGGGCGTCTACCGGACCGGGCTCATCTCGCGCGAGATCTCGGGCCCGAGGCGCTCCATCCTCGCGACGTAGTCCGAGTAGGCCTCGTTGAACGCCGAGAACGCGAAGGCGAAGCCGTCCGAGCGGACCGACAGCGCGCCCGACGCGCCGGCGGCGCCTGAACCCTGGCGGATCACCTGGCCGGCCAGCTCGACGGCCGCGCGGGGGAGGTGCACCTTGACGGTCTGCGGGTCGCCGGGTGCCGGCCGGGCGTCGGAGACGACGAAGAGGCCGGTCAGCGAGAAGTCCTTCGTGTACGCGGTGTGCCGTGTACCGGCGGCGTCCTCGAACTCGACCAGGAGACGTTTCTTCAACCGCGGGAAGGAGCGGTTGGTCATCACGGCGATTCTAGTCCGGCCGCCCGCCCCCGGGGAGGGGCGAGCGCTCAGCCGAGGAGGACGGTGGGCAAGCCGAGGGCGATCACGCCCCCGTGGGAGGTGGCGTCGCCCATCCGCGCCGCCGGGCGCCCCCCGATCAGGACCGTCGGGGCGCCCGCGACGACGGCGTCCGGAGGACCGACGCAGGTGGCCACGTCCCCCATGCAGGCGGCCGGGATCCCTCCGATCAGGACGTTCGGGCAGCCGGGGGCCGTGATCGGCCCGCCCACGTGCGGCACGCCGGTCACCGGGTCGGCCATCGGGCAGGTGTGCAGGTCGGTCAGGCGGGCGGCGGGCTGAGGCATCAGCGCCCCCCTCCCGGCCGCCGCTTCCCGTCCACGATCTCGACGCCGAGGGCGATCAGCTCGCGCAGGCGCTTCACCACGTTTCCGCGACCCGGGACGGTGCCCGCGGCCAGGACCGAGGCCGCGACCCCCTTGGCGCTCATGAACTCCTGGGGCGGCACCGCCGGGAGGTCCGGGGGGGCGAGGCTCCCCCCGGTCCAGAACGCGGCGTTGGCCGCCATCGCGGCCGCGCCCGTGTGGTCCAGCGCCTGGGCCGCCGCCTCGCAGGCCCGCCGGCTCGGCTCGTCGAGCTTCTCCAGCCAGCGCTCGGCCGCCTCCAGCGCGGCCCTCTCCTTCCGCGGGGTCTCCTCGCCCATCGACTGCCGCGTGGCCAGGCAGGCCCAGAAGACCCCGTCGCGCTTCGGCAGCCAGTGGGCGACGAACGTCACCGCGTCGTTGTAGTGGTGCTCGGCCACGAGCCGGTCCACGTAGTCGCGCGCGGGGATGTCGGGGGCGAGGAGGGCCTTCGCCTCGGGCGAGGGCTGGAAGCGGGCCGCGACCTCGAAGGCCGGGGCGTGGGGACGGGGGGGTGCTCCGCTCATCGTCGCCTCCTATCCGATCTTGGTGATCCCGCCGCCGATCGTGACGATGGCGCCCTTCAGCTCCGCCATCGCCGAGCCGGAGACCTCGGCCTTGGCGATCCCGCTCAGCTTCGAGGTGATCCCGCTGACCGAGCTCTCGCTGTCGGTGACCTTCACCGACCCCGTCGTCGTCTTGATCTCGACGCCGCCGGTGTCCAGCTTCACGCTCCGCGTCGGGAGCGAGAGCGTGACCGAGGTCTGGTCGATCTTGAGGCTCGACGTCCCGACCTTCAGCTCGATCGAGGTGGCGGCGCTGATCGTGACCTTCCCGCCCGGCATCGCGCCCGGCAGCGAGACGTCCAGGTTCCCCTTCTCGATCGTGAGCTTGTCGTTCCCGGCGTGGAGGGTGACGGTCCGGTCGTTGGCCACCTCCACGGTCTGGTTCCCGTGCTGGAGGGCCGAGAGCTCCGGCGACGCCTTCTTGACCGCCTGGGAGCCGACGACGAGCGCGTCGTTGCCGTACTTCAGGTCGACGGTCCGGTCGTTGAGGATGTAGACGGCCTGGTTGCCCCCCTTGGCGGGCAGCGAATCGGACGCCGATCGAACCGGCGCGTCCGTCTGGGCCGCGGGCGCGCCCTGCCCCCAGAGGTAGGGCGTGGGCGGGGGCTGGTCGTCCTTCCACGACTGCGGCTTCACGACGATGCCGACGCCGAGGACGTCGCTCCCGAGCTTCACGTTCACGGTCCGGTTCCGGTGGAGCTCCTGCTCCTGGCTCCCCTCCGGGATCGCCTCGTCGCCGTTCCTCACCCCCACCTGCAGCTTGTCGTTGTTCTTCACGAGCCGGTGGAAGTCCTTCTGGGACTGGAAGTAGACCTGCTCCTTCCCCTTGCTGTCGTCGAAGAAGAGCTCGTGGAACTCGTGGAGCTTCCCCTGCGGCGTCGTCTTGGTCTTCAGCCCCGTCCGGCGCTTCGTGTCCGGGAGCCTGTAGGGGGGCATGTTCTGGGCGTTGTAGACCGCCCCGACGACGATCGGCTCGTCCGGGTCGCCGTCCTCGAACGCGACGAGCACCTCCTGCCCGACGCGGGGGAAGGCGTACGAGCCCCAGCCCGGACCGGCCAGCGCCGTGGCCACGCGCAGCCACGCGAAGCTCGAGGCGTCCTTCTGCCCCTCGCGGTCCCAGTAGAACTGGACCTTCACCCGCCCGTACTTGTCGACGAAGATCTCCTCGCCCGGCGGGCCGACGACGAGGGCCGTCTCGGGGCCGCGGGCCACGGGCCGGGGCGTGACGCGGGCGGGGCGGAACCGGGCCGCGCTCGGCAGGCAGACGAACGCGTTCTCGTAGCTGAAGTCGTCCCCTCCCGAGCGGAACATCGCGTTGCTGCCGGCGTGCTGCACGCTGGCCACGACCCAGCTGCCGTTGTCCTCGTGGTGCTTCGTCAGGGTGACCGTGTACCCGGAGGCCAGCTGCCGGAGGTTGCTCCACCCGTCGGCGACGACGGCGCGGGCGTCCTCGCGCTCCATGACGACCTTCGCCCTCTGGGTGCCGTACGTGAAGATCTTCTGGAGGTTCCCGGACTGGTCGCCCCCGCCCGGCGCGACGCCGTCGTAGGGTTTCACGTGGCCGCCCCGGAAGCCGTACAGCTCGCGCGCCTCCGGGTTGGCCAGCGCCAGCTTGTGCGTCACCGTGCCGGCCACCACCTGCGGCAGGACGGACTCGACCCTCTCCAGGTCGTTCGTCGGCATCTCGAAGCAGCGGTCCCGGAACGTCACCTTCCCGCGGGTGAGCGTCTGGCGCTTCCGCCAGGCCTGGACGCGGTCCTCGTCCCGCGTCCCGCCCACGAGCGCCTCGTAGATCAGCGTGGCGCCTCCGGGGAGGGGGTCGAAGGCCCCGACGGGGCGGTCCCTCAGGACCATCTTGTGGTCGCCCGCGGAGTGCTCGAACGTGTAGAAGATCCCCTCCTCCTCCATCAGCCGGCTGGCGAACGCCAGGTCGCTCTCCCGGTACTGGACGCAGACCTCGCGGGCGTCGTACGTGGCCGTCAGGCGGGCCTCGTGCGAGATCCCGGCGAGGAGCTGCTCCAGGATCTCGGGGACGCTCAGCTGCTGGAAGACGCGGCTCCGGTGGACGAGGCCGAGGAGGGAGAGCTTCGGGACGACGCGGACCCGGTACGAGGTGAACGTCTTGTTCTCGGCCTCCAGCGTCTCCCGCGCGCCCGCCTCCATCTCGTAGCAGACGCCGTTCACCCACCGTAGGGAGCCGTCCGCGAGGCGGAAGCGGACCGTGACCGCCTGCCCGAGCACCTTGTCGAACTGGACGTTCACCGGGTTCTCGGCCAGGAGGTCGAGCTGGTAGTCGAACGGCTCGGAGATCCCCTCCGTCCCCCGGAACGAGCGGAGGAGGAGGACGTCCTTGCCGAGCGGGGTGTCCACCGCGAAGACGTGCTGGTCCTGCGTGTAGCCGGGCATGCGACCGTCCCTCCTCGATTCCCCGGGGCGGGCTCGGATGAGCTGGCGGCGAGATTACCGCGACGCCGACGCGGCCGCGACGGCCCGCGGCACGGCCTATGATCCCGCCCCGGGGCCTCCGGCCGGTCCGATCCGGACCGGGGGCGCTGGAGGGGACGATGACCGAGGAGCTTCGGGCCGGCGGCCGTCTCGTGGACGTCTCCGCCGGACGGCCGCGGGGGCCGGTGCAGACGCGGGACGAGGCCGAGGAGCGGGCCTTCCTGGCGCGGGTCCGCGAGGGAGTGGTCGGCGCCCGGGCGGCGATCCCGACGCCCTTCGGGCCGAGGCCGCTGCGCTACTTCGACTTCATCGCCTCGGGACGGTTCCACCGCGACGTGGAGGACGAGCTGAACGAGCGGGTCCTCCCGTTCATGGCCAACACCCACACCGAGAGCAACCACACCGGGCGGCTGATGACCGAGTACTACGAGAAGGCGTTCCGGCGGATCGGGGCGCACGTGAACGCCTCGCCCGAGGACGTCGTCCTGCCGGTGGGGTCGGGCTCGACGGCGGCCATCAACCGGCTCATCGGGGTGCTCGGCCTGCGGCTGCCGGACCAGCTGGACGCACGGTACCGCCTTTCGCGCCACGTGCCGAAGGACGCGCGCCCGGTCATCTTCCGGTCGCTGATGGAGCACCACTCCAACGACATCGCCTGGCGCGAGACGGTCGGCGACAGCGTCTACGTCGAGTTCGACCCCGACGGTCGGATCAGCCCCCAGCACCTCGACGAGCAGCTCTCCCGGTACCGGGACCGGAGCTGGAAGATCGGGACGTTCAGCGCCGCCTCGAACGTCACTGGGATCCTGAACGACGTCCACGCGCTGGCCCGCGTCCTCCACGCGCACGGGGCGGCCGCCTTCTTCGACTACGCCGCCGCGGGGCCGTACGTGCCCGTCGACATGCACCCCGCGGGCGGCCCCGAGGCCTCGCTCGACGCCGTCTTCTTCTCGGTCCACAAGTTCCTGGGAGGGCCGCGCTGCCCCGGCCTCCTCGTGGCGAACCGGCGGCTCTTCACGAACCGCGTCCCGGCCGAGCCCGGGGGCGGGACGGTCCTCTACACCTCCCCGTGGAACCACCGGTACCTCTCCTCCGTCGAGCACCGCGAGACCGGGGGGACGCCGCCGATCGTCGGGTCGATCCAGGCGGGCCTGGCGTTCGACCTGAAGGCGGCGCTCGGCGCCGAGCGGATCGAGAGGATCGAGCAGGAGTACCTCTCGCGGGCGCTCGCGGCGTGGAAGGGGGCGCCGGGCCTGTCGATCCTCGGCAACACGCAGACGCGGAGGCTGGGCGTCCTGTCGGTCATCTTCCGCGACCTCCACCACAACCTGGCCGCGGCCCTCCTGAACGACCTGTTCGGGGTGCAGGTGCGCGCCGGGTGCATGTGCGCCGGGCCCTACGGGCACACCCTCCTCGACATCGACGAGTGGCACTCCGCGCGGATCCGCCACCGCCTCGACGAGGGGCACATCGGCGAGAAGCCGGGCTGGGTGCGGATCAGCTTCTCGCCCACTGTGACGGAGGAGGAGTTCCAGGTCCTCCTGGAAGCGGTCGACTACGTGAGGACGCGCGGGCACGAGCACCTCGGCGAGTACGAGCTGCGCGACGAGACCGGCGAGTGGGTCCGCCGCTCGCCGGCCCCGGCCGGGGCGCGTTGAGGGCCGGGCGGGCGGCGCTCGCCGTCGTGGCGGCAGCGGCCGGCGGGACGACGGTGGCGGGCGCGCGCTACCCCGACTCGGTCGAGCGGACCTTCACGTTCCGGGGCGGGGCGGCGCGCGAGGTCGCCTCCCTCCTCGGCCTGACGCCCGCCGCGCCCGTCGTCGAGTGGCGGCTGGGCCCGAACGACGAGTGGGCGGCGCTGCTGCGCGAGAAGCCGGACCCCTACGCCGACGGTCCCCGCCCGACGCCGCCGCCCCGCCACGTCCGCGCCGTCCTCGCGGGCGCCTCCGGCGAGACGGTCACCCTCGCCGGCAGCTGGCTCGACACGACGACCGGCTCGTCCCCCCGGAGCCCGCGGTACCAGGCCAGCTCGCCCTTCGTCGCCGACGGGGAGGAGGGGCCGTGGGCGGACCTCGCCCGCCGCCTCCTCCCGGAGGGCGCGGGGACGGCCGAGCCCGGGCCCGGCTCCGCGCCGCTCGCCGGGCGGGAGGTGCGCGAAGACGGCCGGGTCGTCTTCGAGGTGCGCGTCTTCCGCTTCCGCGACGGCGCCACCGGCCGCGCCGGCTTCCTCGTCTTCCTCGGCGCCGGGCCGCGCTGAGCGCCGCCGCCCGAGCAGCGCTTCCGCCGGGTGCCCCGAACGGAGAGAATGGGCGCCGCCCGGCAGGCGCCGAGGAGGGGGAGCGTCGGATGACGATCGACGAGAAGCTGCAGGAGCTGCGCGCCAAGGAGGCGGAGGCCCGCCTCCTGGGCGGGGCCAAGCGGGTCGAAGCGCAGCACCAGAAGGGGAAGCTGACGGCCGAGGAGCGGATCCAGGTGCTCCTGGACGCCGGGTCGTTCCACGAGCTGGACCTCCTGAAGACGCACCGCTGCGACGCCTTCGGCCTCGGCGAGCAGAAGGTCCTCCGCGACGGCGTGATCACGGGCTGGGGGACCGTCGACGGGCGGCTCGTCTACGTCTTCTCGCAGGACTTCACGACGTTCGGCGGCTCGCTCTCGGAGACGCACGCCGAGAAGATCTGCAAGGTCATGGACCTGGCGGTGGAGAACGGCGCCCCGGTGATCGGCCTGAACGACTCGGGCGGGGCGCGGATCCAGGAGGGGGTCGAGAGCCTCGGCGGGTACGCCGAGATCTTCTACCGGAACACCGTGGCCTCGGGCGTCGTCCCGCAGGTCTCCGTCATCATGGGTCCCTGCGCCGGGGGGGCCGTCTACTCGCCCGCCATCACCGACTTCATCTTCATGGTCGAGCGGTCGAGCTACATGTTCATCACCGGCCCGAACGTCATCAAGACGGTCACCCAGGAGGAGGTGACGTTCGACGAGCTGGGGGGCGCCGCGGTCCACTGCGGCCGCTCGGGCGTGGCGCACGCCGCCTTCCCGAACGACGTCTCGGCGCTGGAGGGGGTGCGCAAGCTCCTCTCCTTCCTCCCGCTGAACAACCTCGAGGACCCGCCGGTGAGGCCCGCGACCGACCCGCCCGACCGGAGGGACGAGGAGCTCCTCCACGTCGTCCCGACCGACCCGAACAAGCCGTACGACATCCGCGAGGTGATCCGGCGCGTCGTGGACGACGGGGACCTCTTCGAGATCCAGCCCGACTACGCCGCCAACATCGTCGTCGGGTTCGCGCGGGTGGGCGGGCGGCCGGTGGGGATCGTCGCCAACCAGCCGGCGGTCCTCGCGGGGGTCCTCGACATCGACTCGTCGCTGAAGGCGGGGCGGTTCGTCCGCTTCTGCGACGCCTTCAACGTCCCGCTCCTGACCTTCGTCGACGTCCCGGGGTTCCTCCCGGGGACGCACCAGGAGTTCGGCGGCCTGATCAAGCACGGGGCCAAGCTCCTCTACGCCTACTGCGAGGCGACCGTCCCGCGGGTCACCGTCATCACCCGCAAGGCCTACGGCGGCGCCTACGACGTGATGAGCAGCAAGCACATTCGCGGCGACCTGAACTACGCCTTCCCGACGGCCGAGATCGCCGTCATGGGGCCGCAGGGGGCGGCCGAGATCATCTTCAAGGGCGAGATCGCGAAGGCCGAGGACCCGGTCGCCATGCTGAGGCAGAAGACCGAGGAGTTCCGCGAGCGCTTCGCCAACCCGTACATCGCCGCCTCGCGGGGGTACGTGGACGCCGTGATCGACCCGCGGGAGACGCGCCCGCAGGTGATCGCGGCGTTCGAGATGCTGAAGAACAAGCGGAAGAAGGGGCCGTCGCGCAAGCACGGCAACATTCCGTTGTGAGGGGGAACCCGAGGGCCGGGTTCCCCCTCCCCCCTCCGCGCCCGGGGGAGGGAGTCCGGGGAGAGCCGACGACATGAGCGACAAGAAGGCCCGGCCGTTCCGGAAGGTGCTGGTCGCCAACCGCGGGGAGATCGCGATCCGGATCCTGCGCGCCTGCCAGGAGGTGGGGCTGAAGACCGTCGCCGTCTACTCCGAGGCGGACCGCGAGTCCCTCCACCTCGAGCACTGCGACGAGGCCTACTGCGTCGGCCCGCCGCCCGCGGCCCAGAGCTACCTCGACATCCCGAAGATCCTCGACGTGGCCCGCCGCTCCGGCGTCGGCGCCATCCACCCCGGCTACGGCTTCCTCTCCGAGCGCGAGGCGTTCGCCCGGGCGGTCGAGGACGCGGGCTTCGTCTTCGTCGGCCCCCAGCCGGAGGTGATCGAGGCGATGGGGGAGAAGGTCTCCGCGCGCAGGCTGATGAAGTCGTTCGGCGTCCCGACGATCCCCGGGAGCGAGGGCTCGGTCCCGACCGCCGCGGAGGCGCGCGAGCTCGCCGCCTCGTTCGGCTTCCCGGTCCTCCTGAAGGCCGCGGGCGGGGGCGGCGGCAAGGGGATGCGGATCGTCCACCGGGAGGAGGACGTCGAGGAGGCCTACCGGCAGGCTCAGGCCGAGGCGACGAAGGCGTTCGGCAACCCGGACGTCTTCCTGGAGAAGTACGTCTCGCCCGCCCGGCACATCGAGATCCAGGTGCTGGGGGACACGCACGGGAACTTCGTCCACCTGGGCGAGCGCGAGTGCTCGGTCCAGCGGCGGTTCCAGAAGCTGGTCGAGGAGACCCCCTCGCCGTTCGTCGACGCCGAGATGCGGCGGAGGATGGGGGAGACCGCCGTCCACGCCGCCCGGGCCCTCGGCTACCGCAACGCCGGGACGTTCGAGTTCGTCGCCGACGCGGACCGGAACTTCTACTTCCTCGAGGTGAACACGCGCCTGCAGGTCGAGCACCCCGTGACCGAGCTCGTCTCGGGGATCGACATCGTCAAGGAGCAGCTCCGGATCGCCATGGGCGAGCCGATGAGCCCGGCGGCCCTCGCCTACGGCGCCGACCCGCGCCCGCACGGGCACGCCATCGAGTGCCGGATCAACGCCGAGAGCCCGCGCGCCAACTTCGCCCCCGCGACGGGCCGGATCCACTTCCTGAGGCTCCCGGACGGTCCCGGCATCCGCGTCGACCGGTCGATGAGGCCCGGGAGCGAGATCTCGATGTGGTACGACCCGATGATCGCCAAGCTCATCGTCTGGGCCGTCACGCGGGACGAGGCGCTCGCCCGGATGCGACGGGCGCTCGACGAGTTCGAGATCCTGGGCGTCGACACGACGCTGGAGTTCCACCGCTGGCTCCTGGACCACCCGATGTTCGCGAGCAACGACGTCCACACGAAGTTCGTCGAGGAGCACTTCGGCCCGGACCGCCTGCAGGAGCGGTCGGACCCGGAGCTGATGGCCGTCGCCGCGGCGCTCCTCTACCACTTCGAGGGGCGGCGGACGTCGCCGGCCGGGGCGACGGCAGCCGCCGCAGGAGGCCCGGGGAGCCGCTGGCGCGCCGTCGGCCTCCACGAGGCGGCCGGGAGGCCCTGAGATGGACGAGACGCGCTACTTCGTCACGGTCAAGGGGAGGAGCTACCCGGTCACCGTCCGCGAGGGGGAGGGGCGGCTCGAGGTCGCCATCGACGGCAAGTCGCTCGGCGTCGACCTCCGGAAGGTGCGCGGCACGCCGCTCTGGTCCCTCCTGATCGAGAACACCCCCCACAAGGCCGTCCTGGTGAAGGACGGCGACCGCTGGTTCCTCGACCTGGACGGCGTCGCCGAGCACCTGACGATCGGCACGGACCGGGACCGGATCCTCGCGCAGTTCGCGCCGAAGGAGGGGAAGAAGGAAGGGGCCGCCGTCGTCGCCTCGCCGATGCCGGGCCTCGTCACCGCGGTGAAGGTGAAGGAAGGGGACACCGTCTCGGCGGGGCAGAGCGTCGCCACGGTCGAGGCGATGAAGATGGAGAACGAGTTCAAGGCCCACGAGTCGGGCGTCGTCGTGAAGGTGCACGTGCAGCCGGGCGCCTCCGTCACGAAGGGGGCGCCGCTCGTCACGATCCGGCTCGGCTGACGGGCCGCGGCGGCCCGGGCCGCCGGGAGGAGACCGATGGGAGTCGACGAGGCGGTGATCACGCGGGTGGTGATGCTCCTGGGGGGGCAGCGCGAGGCGGTCCTCGCCGAGGCCGGACGGCTCCTCCAGTGCTCGCACCTGACGAGCTACGAGAAGGCCGGGCCCAGGGTGACGGCCGAGCGCCTCGAGCACCTCTACGACCTCGTCATCTCGGCCGTCCACGACCGGAAGCTGGACGGCGTCGTCGCGCACGCCGAGGAGGTGGCCCGCGAGCGGTACGCCGCCGGCTACGACCTCTCCGAGGTGCAGCGGGCCTACAACGTCCTGGAGGAGGCGATCTGGAACCGCCTCCTCGCCTCGGTCGCCCCGGAGCAGATGGCCACGGCGCTCGGCCTCGTCTCGACGGTCCTCGGGGCCGGCAAGGACCGGCTCGCCCAGGAGTACGTCTCTCTGGCGTCGCAGACGAAGGCGCCGTCGCTCGACCTCTCGGCGCTCTTCTCGGGGCCCCAGAGGTTCTGAGGGGGCGGCCGTGGCGTGGGGGCTCCTCGACCTCGCGGGGCTGATCGAGAGGCCGATCCGCTCGGAGGACGCGCGCGCCGTTCTCGGCGACGTGGAGTTCACGAAGTACCGGCAGGACTTCGGGCACAAGGACCCCGCCGCGACGAGCTACTTCTACGCCGTGCCGGCCGAGGGGTTCGAGCTCTGCTGCGACCCGCACGGCACGGTGAAGCTGGTCTACGTCTACGGGGTCGAGGCCAAGCGGGGCTTCTTCCCGTTCCGCGGGCCGCTCTGGCCGGGGGTGACGCTGGCGTCGCGCCGGGACGAGGTCCGCGCCGTCCTCGGCGAGCCGGCCAAGAGCGGCCCCGAGCAGCTCGTCCCGAAGCTGGGGAAGCTCGGCCCCTGGGACCGCTGGGACGGTCCCACCGTCTCGATCCACGTCCAGTACCGCGCCGGAGGCGCCGGCATCGCGGTCGTCACCGCGATGACCCCCGACGCCGTCCCCTAACGGGGTCAGGGCTTAAGTATAAAGGATGCGAGTACCTGGCAAGGTCTGCGCCTCGCCGCGCGCCCCCGTCAGCCGCCCTCTCGCGCCCCGGCTCAGGGCGACGCCTCCAGCCGCGCGACCCGCCGGAGGAGCGACGCGTCCTCGCTCGGTAGTTGCTCCCCCTGACCCCCTTTCCCCCTGACCCTGTGCCCTCTGTGCCCTTCTCTCCTCGAGCCTCTTCCCCAGCTGGCTCTGACACCATGGGTTCCTGGGTTCGGGCTGTCATGGGTTGGGGCCATACGATGTCTGTGCGGCACTACCGCTCCTTCGACGCGCGCAGCGCCGTCTCGACCTCGGCCAGCTGCTCGCGGATCTGGGCGAGCCGGGCAGGGAGCTCTCTCTCTCCCGCGCCGAACACGGCGTCGTCCTTCTTCGCCGCTTCGAGGTTGTTGATCACGATAGCGATGAAGAGGTTGATGACGACAAAGACGGCGAGCACGACGAAGCTGACGTAGTAGAACCAGGCCCAGCGCGTTGCGGCGAGCGAAGCGTCCATGAGGTCCACCCACCCCTCGAGGGTCAGGATCTCGAACAGGGTCAGCCCCGCTCGGGGCAGCGAGCCCCAGTGGGCGGGGTCGACCCCGCCGAAGAGGTGGATCCCGACGACCGCGTAGACGTAGAGGATCAGTCCGAGCAGGACGATCACGTTCGCCAGGGACGGGATCGAGCGGAGCATCGTGGCCACGATGAGGCGCAGCTCTGGCAGAGCGGAGACGATCCGCAGGGCGCGCAGGAGCCGGGCGAGGCGGGCCACGGTGGCGAAGGGCCCTGCCACGGGCAGCAGCGACAGGCCGACGATCGTGAAGTCGAAGACGTTCCAGCCGTCGCGGAAGAAGCGGTCGAAGCGCGGGGCGTGGGCGAGGAGGCGGATCGCGATCTCGACGGCGAAGATGACCTGGACCACGAGGTTGACGGCGTGGAAGAGCGCCCCGTGGCGCTCCGAGAGCGTCGCCGAGGTCTCGAGGCCGATGAGGACGGCGTTGGCGACGATGACGAAGAGAACGGCGTTCTGGAAGCGGGGGTTGGCCGCGAGGCGTCGACAAGAGGTGATCATCGGGCGGCTCTCCTGACTGCAGAAGATAGGGCCGGTCACCGGTGCAGGGCGGCCTCGACGTGGGTCACGTCTGGATGGCCGAAGAAGCGGCGGACGAGTGCGCGGTCCGAGGCGAAACCGGTCGTCGCGGTGTCGACCCCTTCGTCGAAGCCCTCCGAGGCGAGGACGGGCCTCTGGCGCAATAGCCTCCTCAGCCCAGACCGGACGTGCTCGTCGGGGCTCATCTCGGGCGCATGGGAGGAAGAGAAGTACGCCACGATCTGGCTGACATGTGCCGCGAGCCATCGTCGCGTCGCTGCACGGTCTGCGCGGGACGTCGGTCCAGGACCAGGACGATCCGCCCGCGAACGTCTTGGATCAGCGCCCCAAGGAAACCAACCAAGACTGTCGCCGACGGCGTTCCGTTGAAGCACCGGAACCAGAGCCGGCCTCGCGGGCTGACCGCCGAGATCACGTTCATCTGGCGTCGCCAGCCCCAGCGCCGCATGAACGGCCGATCGCCCTTCGATCCCGGGGTCGGGCCAACCGGAGCATCCTCGTTGGCGCCCGCCTCGACGCCGAACAGGAGCGTCAGCTGACGTCTCCGACCCCCGCGCACAAACGCCGGGAAGGTCTCCGTGGCAGGACTGGGGCGCGCTTCGTCGTCCCTCTGAAAGGAACGCCGAGTCAGTTTCCGGGGCGTGAGACCCATGCGGTGAAGCGACAGGACCATCGTCGTGGCCTCGAGCACCTGGCCGAAGTTGAACAGCGAGTCGATCGGGACGGGAGCCTATGGTTTATCATTAAGCCCTGACCCCATCTTGGGTTGACCCCATCTTGGGTTGCTGACCCCATCTTGGGTGACCCCGTCTTGGGGACCTCGATCGGGACCTCACGCGGGGAGCCGGCCGAAGACCCCGTTGACCCACCGGTGAGCGCGGTGGAGGAAGCCGGTGTCGCGGAGGAACATCAGGAGGCACTCGCCGCCGACGTAGGCGAGGCCCTTCTCCTTCGCGAGCGCCTCGGCCTCGGGGGACTCGGCCCCCTGCTGGAGCCAGACGCGCGCGATCCCGGCCTTCGCCGCCTCGCCGACGAGGGCGGCGGCCTGCGGCTTCGGGACGACGAGGACGAGGCCCCCCACCGGCTCGGGGAGGTCGGCGAGCGCGCGGTAGGCCGTGCGCCCCTCGAGCTCCGTGGCCTCGGGGTGGAGCGGGTGGACCCGGTAGCCCTTCCCGAGGAGCTCGCGGAGGATCACGCTCCCGAACTTCTTCCCCCCGCGGGAGGCTCCCGCGAGCGCCAGGACGTCCTGGGCGAGGAAGTCGTCGACCGCGGCCTTGGTCGGCTTCGACGTCATCGGTCCCTCCCGGCCCCGCCGGGGCCGCCGACATGCTACGCCCCGTCCGGGGACGGCGCGGGCGGGCGGGTTGTCCCCGGGCGCGTTTACGCCGGAGAATGCGGGTCCCGGAGGACAGGATGGCGACGAAGGCGAAGAAGGAATCCCTCGCGGACCAGTTCGCGGCGGCCAAGGCGCGCGTCGAGAAGCTCTCGGAGCGCCCCTCGAACGACCAGCTCCTCGACCTGTACGGCCTCTACAAGCAGGCCACGGAAGGGGACGTGAAGGGCTCGCGGCCGGGGCTCCTCGACCTGAAGGGGCGGGCGAAGTACGACGCGTGGGCCTCCCGGAAGGGGACGGGGAAGGACGACGCGATGAAGAGGTACATCGAGGCCGTCGACAAGCTCGTCAAGGACCTGGGGTGAGCTGACCCCCCGGGGAGGGGGGCGGCGATAAGCTCGCGCCGATGCTCGACGTCGAGAAGGTCCGCTCCCGCTTCCCCGCGCTCGGCTCCGGCGCCGTCTTCCTCGACAACCCCGGCGGCACGCAGGTGGCGGCCGGAGTCGCCGAGGCGGTGGCCCGCTATCTCCTGGAGACGAACGCCAACCACGGCGGCGCCTTCGCGACGAGCCGCGCCTCGGACGCCCTCGTCGCCGCCTCGCGCGCGGCCGTCGCCGCCTTCCTCGGCGCCGCGCGGGACGAGGAGGTCGTCTTCGGCCCGAACATGACGACCCTGACGCTGCACCTGTCGCGCAGCCTCGCCCACGCCCTCTCGCCCGGGGACGAGGTCGTCGTCACGCGGCTGGACCACGACGCCAACGTCGCGCCGTGGCTCCTCGCCGCGGCCGACCGCGGCGCCACGGTGCGGTGGCTGGACTTCGACCCCGCGGCCGGGACCTGGAGCCCGGACGACCTCCGCTCGCTCGTGAACGAGCGGACGCGGATCGTGGCGGTCGGCTGGGCCTCGAACGCGCTCGGGACGGTGAACCCCGTGAAGGAGGCCGCCGCGATCGCCCACGAGGCCGGGGCCTACTGCTTCGTCGACGCGGTCCACTGGGCCCCGCACGGGGTGATCGACGTCGGGGAGGCCGGCTGCGACTTCCTCGCCTGCTCGGCCTACAAGTTCTTCGGCCCGCACCTCGGGATCCTCTGGGGGAAGCACGAGCACCTCGAGCGCCTCTCGCCGTACAAGGTCCGCCCCGCGCTCGACCGGCCGCCGGACCGGTGGGAGACCGGTACGCAGAGCTTCGAGGCGATCGCGGGGACGCTCGCGGCGCTCCAGCACCTGGCGTGGGTGGGGGAGACGTTCGGCGAGGCGCCGACGCGGCCGGTGACGAACGCCCCCCTCGGGCCGACGCGGGCCGCGCTGCGGGCCGGGATGACGGCGATCCGGGAGTACGAGACGGTCCTCTCCCGGGCCCTCCTCGAGGGGCTCTCCTCGGTCCCGGGGCTGACGCTCCACGGCCTCACCGACCCGGCGCGGCTCGCCGAGCGCGTGGCGACGTACGCGTTCACCCTCCGGGGCCGGACGCCGCGCGAGGTGGCCGAGGCGCTCGGGCATGCGGGGATCCACGTCTGGGACGGGAACTACTACGCCCTGGGCGTGACGGAGCGGCTCGGCCTCGAGGACAAGGGGGGGATGGTCCGCGTCGGCGCGGTCCACTACAACACGCTCGCCGAGGTGGACCGCCTCGTCGCGGCGCTGCGGCGGCTCGCGGCCTGACGGCGCCGCCGGGGGGGCCGGCGCCGGAGCGGGCGGATCCGGCGTACGATCCGGGTCCGAGAGGAGGTGGAGTTCGTGGCCTCCGGAGACCCCTCCCCGCCTCGGCGGCCCGTGCTTCCCGTCCGCCTCTTCGACGCCCTGGAGCGGCGCTGGGAGGCCGCGGCGACCCGGCGGGCCGTCGGGACGCTCCTCGTCGCCTCCTTCCTCGCCGCCCTCCTCGTCATCGAGCTCCAGCGCCTCGGGCTCCTGCCGAACGCCTTCCGGGGCTGGATCCCGGTCCGGCACTTCTACGCCGTCGACTTCGCCTTCACCCTCCTCCTGCTGCTGGAGGTCGTCTCCCTCATCTTCAGCCTCAGCCACTCCTTCTCCGACTCGCTCGGCAAGCAGTTCGAGATCCTCTCGCTCATCCTCCTCCGGGAGACGTTCCACGGCTTCAAGGAGTTCGGGGAGCCGATCTCGTGGGAGAGCGTCCGCGCCGGGCTCCTGCCGATGGTCTCGGATGCGTCGGGGGCGCTCCTCGTCTTCGTCCTCCTCGGCGCCTTCTCGCGCGCCCAGCGCCACCGCCCCATCACGTCCGACAGCGCCGAGCAGCTCGACTTCGTGACGGCCAAAAAGGCGATCGGCCTCCTCCTCTTCGTCGCCCTCCTCGTCATCGCGGGGGTCGACCTGCACCGGCTCGTGGCGGGAGAGCCGACCTTCTCGATCTTCGCGGGCTTCTACACGGTCCTCATCTTCAGCGACGTCCTGATCGTCCTCGTCTCGTTCCGGTTCTCGACGACGTACGCCGTCTTCTTCCGGAACTCCGGGTTCACCGTGGCCACCGTCTTCATCCGGCTGGCGCTCGCCGCCCCGCCCCCCTTCAACGCCGCCCTCGGGGCCGGGTCGGCCCTCTTCGCCCTGGGGCTGACGCACGCCTACAACCGGTTCCTTCAGCCCCCCGCCCCGCCGGGCGGCTGAACGCGGCGCCGCCGCTCCCGGCTACGGCAGGCCGATCAGCTTGTGCGTCTGCAGGGAGAGCCGCCAGCGCGGGTGCGCGAGGCAGTAGGCCGCGGCGCGGGAGGTGTTCCGTTCCCGCTCCGGCCCGTCCATCGGCTGGAGGTAGAAGCGCGAGAAGCCGAGGCCCTCGAAGGCCTCGGGCGGGGCCCCGTCCTGCGGGTAGACGAGCTTCAGCTCGTCGCCGGCCGACTGGACGAGAGGCGCCCCGGCCTTCGGGCTGACGGTCAGCCAGTCGACGCCCGCGGGCGCCGGGCGCGTCCCGTTCGTCTCGACGGCCGCCTCGAAGCCCGCCGCGTGGAAGGCGTCGAGGAGAGGGGCGTCCAGCTGGAGGAGCGGCTCGCCCCCGGTGCAGACGACGAGAGGGCGCGGCCCTTCCGTCCTCTCGCCCCGCCAGGCGGCCGCGACCGCGGCTGCCAGCTCTTCGGCGGCCTCGAACCGCCCGCCCCCCGGCCCGTCGGTCCCGGCGAAGTCGGTGTCGCAGAAGCGGCAGACCGCACCGGCCCGGTCCTCCTCGCGCCCCGTCCAGAGGTTGCAGCCGGCGAAGCGGCAGAAGACCGCGGCCCGCCCCGCCTGCGCCCCTTCGCCCTGGAGCGTGTAGTAGACCTCCTTGACGGCGTAGGGCATCGAAGCGGTCAGGCGGGGGGCGGGAAGAGGAGCCCCACGTCGAGCTCGACCGCGTCGAAGGGGGCGATCCGCGCGACGTCGCCGTCCCCCCATGCCCCGAGCCTCAGCCAGGCCCCGTCGCGGCTCTCGTACGCCTCCAGGAGGCGTTCCTCCGGGTCGACGGTCCAGAGGAACGGGACGCCGGCGGCGAGGTAGATCCGCGGCTTGACGATCTTGTCGACCCGCACCGAGGAAGGCGAGATGACCTCGCAGACCCAGTCGGGGACGACCCGGATCGGGCGATCCTCCGGAAAGGCCGGGAGCCGCTCGCGCCGCCACCCGGAGAGGTCGGGCCGGAGGACGTCGTGCCGGGAGAGCTCGACGTCGACCTCCACGATGATCCACCAGCCGCCGGGCCCTTCACGGCCGAAGTCGAACGGGCCCCCGACCTGGTGAGAGAGCGTGCCCTGGACCCGCCCGTGGCGGGGGAGCGGGCTCGGCGCGGTCCAGAGCTCCCCGCCGAGGACCTCGGTCCGGTCCCCCTCGGGTAGGGAGGCGACGTCCTCCCAGGTCGCGAGCCTCCGGGCCGGCGTGGACATGGCGGGATGCTACCTCCGGCGCGGCCGGGGGCCTACGCCGCCTCGGCCTTCTCCTTCTCCGGGACGAAGCTCATCGCGCGCTCGGCGAGCGCCGTGATCGTCAGCGAGGGGTTGACGCCCGGGTTGGCCGAGATGGCCGCGCCGTCGATCACGTAGAGCCCCTCGTAGCCGAAGACGCGGTGGCGGTGGTCGATGACGCCGCTCTCGGGGGAGTCCCCCATCGTGCAGCCGCCCAGGATGTGAGCGGTCGTCGGGATCCCGAGGATCGTCTCGGTCAGCATGCTCTGCGGGAAGCCGTCCAGCTTCTCGGCCACCTTCTCGGCCAGCTCGGCCGCGACGGGGGCGGTCGCGGTGGCGGGCGGGCCGTCCCCCTGCTCCTGGGTCACGGCGCCGCGCTTGCCCAGCGTCCAGAAGGAGCGCCCGCGGGTCAGCTTCAGCGAGCCGTCCACCGTCCGCATGTAGAGGAGGATCATCGTGTGCTTGGCCCAGTCGGGGACGAGCCAGGCCTTCGTCGCCTTGACGGGGTGCCGGAGCGTCCGGGCGATCGCGTCGGCGAAGCGGGAGAGGACCGTGTCGCCCGTGGCCATCGGCATCGCCTGGAAGCGGAAGAAGCCGGAGCCCGCCGGGTAGCGGACCGGCTCGAGGTGCGAGTGCTCGTCGGTGTGGATGATGGAGCCGATCGCGATCCCCTTCGAGAGGTCGAGGTCGCGCTTCTGCGTGACGACGCCGACGAGGACCTCGGAGTTCGTCCTGACGAAGTGGCCGAGGCGGGGCGAGAGGCCCGGCAGCGCCCCTTTCTCCTTCAGCTTCAGGAGGAGAGGGACCGTGCCGAGGACGCCCCCGGCCAGGACGACGTTCTTCGCGCGGAAGGTCCGCTTCTCGTTCATCGAGAGGACCGCGTGCGTCCCCGTCCTCGCCTCGACCTCGTACCCGCCTCCGTCGAGCGGGCGGATCCAGGTCACCTCGGTGTCGGCCTCGATCGTCAGCCCCCGCCTCTCGGCCAGCCAGAGGTAGTTCTTGTCGAGCGTGTTCTTGGCCCCGTGACGGCAGCCGACCATGCAGCCGCCGCAGCGCTTGCATCCGGTCCGCTCGGGCCCCTCGCCGCCGAAGAACGGGTCGGGGACCGTCACCTCGGGCTCGCCGAAGTAGACGGCGACGTTCGTCGGCTCGAAGCTCTCCGCGCAGCCGATCTCCTTGGCCAGGTCGCGGAGGACCTCGTCGGGAGGGGTCAGGAACGGCGTCCGGGTCGCTCCGAGCATCCGCAGGGCCGTCTGGTAGTGCGGAGCGAGCTCCTCCTTCCAGCCGGCCAGGCGCGCCCAGGACGGGGCCGAGAAGAAGTCGTCCTTCGGGACCGGGAGCGTGTTGGCGTAGACGAGCGACCCGCCGCCGACGCCGGCCCCGGAGAGGGCGGTGACGTGACGGAGGTAGGTCAGCTTCAGGATCCCCCGCAGGCCCAGCCGCGGCGCCCAGAGGAAGCGCCGGAGGTTCCAGTTGGTCTTCGGGAAGTCCTCCGCCCGGAAGCGCCGCCCCTTCTCGAGGACCAGGACCTTGTACCCCTTCTCCGTCAGCCGGAGCGCCGAGACGCTCCCGCCGAAGCCGGAACCGACGACGACGAAGTCCCACTCCATGGCCGTTCCCTCTTCCGCCAGTCTACCGTCCGGGCGGGGAGTCCGGGCAGGCCTCAGGGCAGGAGGACGGAGGACCCGGTCGTCCTCCGCCCCTCCAGGTCGGCGTGGGCCCCCGCCGCCTCCCGGAGCGGGTAGGTCCGCGAGACCTCGGCCGGGACGACCCCGGCGCGGATCGCCGCGAAGAGGTCCGCGGCCGTCGACAGGAGGTCGGCCCGGGTGGCGGTGTAGGCCACGAGCGTCGGCCGGGTGAGGAAGAGCGACCCCTTCCGGGCCAGGACGAGGGGCGAGAAGGGGGGGACCGGCCCCGAGGCGTTCCCGAAGGAGACCATCAACCCGAGCGGCGCGAGCGAGTCGAGCGACTCCTCCCAGGTCTCCTTCCCGACCGAGTCGTAGACGACCCGGACGCCCTTGCCGCCGGTGAGCTCGCGGACCCGCGCGGAGATCCGCTCGCGCGACGTGACGATCACGTGGTCGCACCCGCTCCCGCGCGCGAGCGCCGCCTTCTCGTCGGTCGAGACGGTCCCGATGACGGTCGCCCCGAGGGCCTTGGCCCACGGGCAGGCGATCCGCCCGACGCCCCCGGCCGCGGCGTGGATCAGCACGGTGTCGCCCTGCTCGACCCGGTGCGTCCGCCGGAGGAGGTACTGGGCCGTCATCCCCTTGAGGAGGACCGCGGCCGCCGCTCGGTCGTCGAGACCGTCGGGGAGGGGGACCAGCCGGTCGGCGGCGACGAGGCGAGCCTGCGCGTAGGCGCCCACCGGCCCGGCGTAGGCGACCCGCTGGCCGGGGGCGAGGTCCGCCACCCCTTCTCCGACCGCTTCGACGACGCCGGCCGCCTCGGAGCCGGGGATCGCCGGGAGCGGGAGAGGGTAGAGCCCGGAGCGGTGGTACGTGTCGATGAAGTTGAGCCCGACGGCGGTCTGGCGGACGAGCGCCTCGCCCGGCCCCGGGGCGCCGACCTCGACCTCCTCCCACCGGAGGACCTCGGGGCCGCCCGTCTCGTGGATGCGGATCGCGTGGACCATTCGACCCTCCCGCCAGAGGCTACCGCGCCGGGAGGCGCCGGGACGTCCGCCCGGCCCGGACCGCCGTAATATCCACGGACCCGCGCGGCCCAGGAGCGCTCCGCTCCGCCGGAACCGTCGCGGCACCACGACGATCGCCCGCGGGCCGAGGGCCCGCGCCGCGACCACAAGGAGGATTCGGATGCGTCGTCTCACCCTCTTCGCCCTCGTCCTCGCCCTGGTCCTCGCCGGCGCCTCGGCGGCCTACGCGCAGGCCAAGGACCAGACCAAGTGCCCGGTCTCCGGCGAGCCGATCGACAAGAAGACCAGCCCGAGCGTGGAGATGCAGGGCCAGAAGGTCTACTTCTGCTGCAACAAGTGCGTCAAGGAGTTCAAGGCGAACCCCGAGAAGGTCTTCGAGAAGATGGCCGCCGACGGGGTCGTCGGCGAGAACGTCCAGAAGACCGACCCGATCTGCGGGATGAAGGTCGACCCGGCCAAGAACAAGGTCCTCGACTGGAAGGGCCGCCGCCTCTACTTCTGCTCGGACGGCTGCAAGGCCAAGTTCGAGAAGGACCCCGCGACGTACCTCAAGAAGCTGGACGAGAAGCCCGCGGCGAAGTCCTGACGGGGCGTCTTCCGCGAACCCGGCGGCCGGAGGGCGGGGACGCCCTCCGGCCGTTGCCGCCCGGGCGCCCCTAGAATGAGGGCCGGAGGGTAGCGATGAAACCGACCCGGCTCCTCGCCCCCGCGCTCCTCCTCGCCGCGCTCCCCGGCCTCGCCACCCTCGACAACCAGCGGGCCTTCAAGGAGTACGCCGGCAAGCTCGCGCCCGAGTCGGCCGTCCTCCTGGGGAAGTGCACGACCTGCCACGTCAAGCCGCTGCCGAAGAAGGACGACGCCGCGCACAACCCGTACGGAAAGGCGCTGGCGGCCACGATCTCGGCGAAGCCGGGGTCGACCCCCGACTTCAAGGCCGTCGAGCCCCTCGACAGCGACGAGGACGGCGCGACGAACCTGGAGGAGATCCGCAAGGGGACGAACCCCGGCGACCCGCGCTCGAAGTAGCGCGCTCCCGCCGCGGGGGCTCCCTACGCCCTCTCCTCCCCGGGCCCCGGCCGGTCCTTCACCGCCTTGACGACGATCCAGACGGTGAGGCCCAGGCAGAGGGCGAAGCAGGCGAGGAAGACGGCGAGCCCCCCCCACTGCGGCGCCACGTCCGCCCGCTCCCCGGCGCGGGCCGCCGCGAGGTAGAGGTCGCGCACCTGGTGGCGGGTGACGACCATGACGAGCGTCGCGCCGAGGAGGAGCTCCAGCGCGTGCCGGACCCGCTTCCGCTGCGAGAGCGGGTCCGTCACCCCCGCCAGGACGACGAGGAGGCCGAGGCCCGCGGCGATGCCGACCGTCAGGGGGACCAGGGTGGACGCGCCCCCCTTCATGAAGGACCTCAGCACCGGCGTCGGCAGGACGCCCAGGAGCCAGAAGCCGTCCAGGAGCTGGACCACCGTCGCGACCAGGGTGGCCCGGATCCCGAAGCGGGCGTCGGCCAGGACGGCGTCGCGCTCGCCTTCGCCCGGGTCCCTCCGGACCGACTTCCACGCCAGGAGCAGGGCCGCCATCGACACTCCCGCCAGGACGAAGTGGAGGAACCGCGGGACGAACGTCCGGTCGGAGAGGGCCGTCCAGGGGCTCGCCGAGACGCCGGGCCAGCGCTCCGGCTGGACGGTGAGGAGGTGGACGGTCACCTGGGTGGCGGCCACGCAGAGGAAGAGGACCGCCGAGGCGAGGAGCGGGGCGAGCGCCCCCTTGCCGGCGCGGAAGCGGTACTTGGCGACGTAGGTCAGGTAGTAGCCGGCGATCAGGAGGACGAGCATCCCGAGCCAGCCCCACGCGACGAGGACGGTGGCCGCGTAGAAGAAGCGGCCGTAGAGGACCTGGAGGAAGAGGAGGGGGGCCACCCCGAACGTGATGGCGAGAGACACCGCCCAGCCGTTGACCTCGGTGAAGAAGGAGGCGATCCGCTCGCGCCGCCCCGCGGGGCCGAAGAGGAGCGCCAGCGTCCCGAGCGCCGAGCCGCCCAGGACGAGGTTCACGAAGACCATGTGGACGAGGAACGTGGCGATCCAGAGGACGTGGAAGAGACCGGGGGGGCCCGGGATCGGGAGCGGGTCGGGCGCGGGAAGGGGGACGGGGCTCATCGCGCGGCCTCCGCCGCCGCCTGCGGCTTCAGGGAGTCGAGGTAGGTCGCCAGGGCCTCGATCTCGGCGTCGGTCCCGACGAACGGCGGCATGAAGGGGTAGTCGGGCTTCGGGTCCGGCGGGCGCTTCTTCCACTTCGGCCCGTCGTCGCGGAGCGCCGACAGGAAGAGGACGAGCGTGTCGCGGTCGAAGGCCTCGGCGATCCGCCGGATCGAGAGGTACCCGTCGAGCGTGTGGCACGACGAGCACTGGGCCCGGAAGACCGCGCGCCCCGTCGAGGCGGGGACCGCCTGCCCCGGCTCCGTCGCCGCCCAGCGGGCCTTGGCGAGGACCCCGCGCCGGTTCAGGTCGTCGACCTCCGAGACGAGGACCCCGTTGGAGAACATCTGGTCGCGGAGGACGAAGGGCTTCCTCGCCCCCTCCCGGAGCCGCTCGTAGCTCCCCAGGACGGCGAACCCCGCGAGGAGGGCCACGACGGCGCTCAGCGGGTTGACGAGGCGCGGGAAGACGAGCGCGGCGAGGAGGAGCGCGGCCGAGAGGAGGAGCGAGAGGAAGAAGAGGGAGCGCGTCGAGCCGAGCGACGCGATCAGCGGCTTGGCGCCGAGGAAGAGCCGGCGGGCCTCCTCGGGAAGCGAGCGCTCCCAGAGGAGGAGGCCGGCCGCGCCGATCGCGGCGCCGGCCATCTGGAACCCCGCCAGCAACCGGACGGCCCGGCCGCGGGCCTGCCGGTCCTTCTCGCGGAGGGCCGCCAGCGTCAGCCACGCTCCGGCCAGGAGGAGGCAGAGCCCGGACCTCAGGACGAGGCCGGGGAGGTACGACGGGTTGAAGAACGCGTCGGCCAGCGAGCGCGTCTCGGGGTACCGGCCCGGCGTCAGCATGAAGCCGAGGATCCCCTGGATGAGGACGAGCGACATCCAGGCCGCGAAGGCGTAGAGGCCGATGATGACGAGGTGGGTGCGCGGGCTCACCCTGTCCCACGTCGCCTCGTAGAGGAGGGCCGTGACGATCTCCAGGAGGAAGAAGGCCCACTCGGCCGCCCAGACCCAGACGAACGTCCGGATCAACGTCCCGGTCGCGGCGGGGTGGACGAGCCCGATCGTGAACCAGATCCCGACCCCCGTGAGGGCGCCGAGGACCGTCGAGACGAGGATCAGCATCCGCGAGGACCGCCGGGCCAGCGCGCGCAGCGCGGGGTCCTTCCGGCCGACGGCGCGGGCCTCGACGACGGCGATCAGGAGGCCCCCGCCGACGGCAAAGTGCGAGATGACGACGTGCAGGATCGCGACGATGCCGATGAGGACGCCGCCGCCGAGCGAGAGGTCCCAGATCGGGTAGTCCATCGTCCCTCCGGCGGGCCGGGCGCCCGCGGGGCCATTGTCGCCCAGTCCCGGCCGCGGCTCGCGGCTCCGCGCAAGGCCTCATAGAATGCCCCGGGGCCGGCGTCGCGAACCGGAGCGGAGGCGGAGGGCGGCAGCGGCCCTCCGGAGTGCGCGGTGGGAGTGAACGAAGCGACTCGAAGGATGACGACGGGGCCTCGGCGCGCCCGCGCGGCGCGCGGCCTCGCCGCGGCCGCGCTCCTCGCGCTCCTGCCGGAGCGGTCCGCCGGGGGCGCGCCGCCTCTCGAGACGTGGGTCCCGCGCTCCTGGTCGATCTCCGACGGCCTTCCCCAGAGCTCCGTCAACGCCCTGCTCCAGGACCGGGACGGCTACGTCTGGGCCGGGACCTTCGGGGGGTTGACCCGCTTCGACGGCGTGCGGTTCGAGACGCTCCGGACCGGCGAGCCGTGCGCCGGGCGCGTCACGGCCCTCGCCCTCGCCGGGGACGGGGCGATCTGGGTCGGGAGCGAGCGCTCCGGGATCTGCGTCCTGTCCGGCGGGGTCCTCGCGCCCTACGTCCCGCCGGACGGGCGGCCGGTGACCGGCGTGAGCCGGCTCCGCGTCTCGGGTCGCGAGGTGTTCGCCGCCACGGACCAGGGGCTCCTCCGGATCGGGCCGGACCGGTTCCGCCGCTACGGCCCCGAGGACGGGCTGGCGGAGGCCATCGTCACGTTCGTCCACCCGGAGGACGGCGGACGGGTCTGGGCCGGGACGAAGGGCGGGGTCCAGGTCCTCGCGGGGAACCGGTTCGGTCCGCCCGACGTCGAGGGCCTCCCAGAGACCGTCGTCTTCGACGCCGCGCGCGCGCCCTCGAACGGCGACCTCTGGCTGGGGACGCTCGACGGCCTCTTCCGCGTCGTCGAGGGGCGCGCCGAGAAGGTGGTCCTTCCCGAAGGGGCCCGGCGCGTCGTGACGGTCCTCGTCGACCGGAGCGGCGTCGTCTGGGCCGGTTCGGACCTCGGCCGGCTCGTCCGGCTGAGGCCGGGGAGCGGCGAGCCCCCCGCCGTCGTCGAGGCCGTCCCCGGCGGGGTCCGGTCCCTGATGGAGGACCGGGAAGGGGGAGTCTGGGCCGGGACGCAGACCAGCGGCCTCGTCCGCCTGGGCCGGGGGATCGCGTCGTCGATCGGAGGACCCGGGAGCCCTCTCGGGATGCCGGTGGTCCCCGTCGTGGGGGACGGCGCCGGAGGCGTCTGGGTCGGCCTGAACTGCGACGGCGTGGCCCACGTCACGCGCGACTCGGTCCGGCTCGTCGAGCCGGGCCCTGGACGGAGGACGGGGTGCCCCTGGGCCCTCCACCGCGACCGGACCGGCGCCCTCTGGGTCGGGATGCACGGCCAGGGGCTCTACCGGCTGGAGGGGGATTCCCTCGTCAGCCGGGGCGGCCCGCCCAACCCCGACGGCATCGTGAGGGCCGTCGCTCAGGGCGGGGACGGGACGCTCCTCGTCGGGACGGGCGCCGGGCTCTACCGTCACGACGTCGCCTCCGGGGCGTTCACACTCGTCGCGGGGAGCGAGGGGCTCGACGTCTTCGCCGTCGTCCCGTTCCCCGACGGGACGGTCGGGATCGGGACGCAGACGGGGCCGTGGCTCCTCCGGGGAGACGGCGTGGAGCGCCTGGCGAGCGGACGGGTCCCGGACGTCCCGGTCCGCGCGATCCACCGCGACGGCACGGGCGCCACGTGGCTCGGCACGTACGGGCACGGCCTCTTCCGCGTCGCCGGGCAGGAGGTCGCCCGGCTCGGGGGCGCCCAGGGGCTGTTCGAGGAGCACGTCTCGCGGGTCGTCGAGGACTCGCGCGGGCGCCTCTGGATGACCGGGAACCGCGGCGTCTCGGTCGTCGCGCGCGCCGAGCTGGAGGCGGTCGCGGCCGGCCGGGAGGCGAGGGCCGAGGCCGTCCTCCTCGGCGCCCCCGAGGGGATGCGGACGCCGGAGTGCAACGGTGGAGGCCAGCCGGCGGGCTGGCTGGACGAGGGCGGCACGTTCTGGGTGCCGACGGTGGACGGCCTGGCGCTGTTCGACACGGCGGCCGACCTGGGCGGCCAGGCGCCGCTGGCGGTCCGGGTCGAGGGTGTCCGCGCGGGGGGGCGCGACTACGACCCCGCCTCCGAGATCCGCTTCCCGCCCGGCGTCACGCGCATCGAGATCCGCTACGCCGCGCCCTCCTTCTCGGGGCAGGAGCGGATCCGGTTCTTCCACCGCCTCGAAGGGGTCGACGCGGACTGGGTCGACGTGGGGAGCCGGCGGCAGGCGAACCTGGCCCTCCTCCCGCCCGGGGCGTACGCCTTCGAGGTCGCCGCGCGCCGGCCCGGCGGGCCCCTCGTCCCGGCCGCCTCCCCGGTCCGCTTCGTGGTCGAGCCCCGGTTCGTGGAGACGTGGCTCTTCCGCCTCCTCTCGGGCCTGGCCGCGGCTCTCGTCGTGGCGACCGCCGTCTCGGCGCGGGTGGCCATCGCGCGGCGGCGCGAGCGGCAGCTCGAGCGCGACGTGGCCGCGCGCACGGCCGAGCTGGAGAAGCTGGGCGAGCTGACCCGCCTGGTCTCGGAGGCAGAGACGCTGGAGGAGGCGCTCGACCACGTCTACGAGACGTTCCACGAGGCGGTCCCCTACGACCGGATCGGCTATGCCCTCGTGGACGAGGCCCGCGGCCTCGTCCGGGCGGTCTGGGCTCGCTCCGCCTCGCCGGGGACCGAGCTGCCGGCCGGCTACACGTCGACGCTCTCGGGCTCGAGCCTCTCGAAGGTCCTGGAGACGGGCGAGCCCCGGATCCTCCCCGACCTGGAGGCGTACCTCCTCGCCCACCCGTCCTCGGACTCGACCCGGCGGATCGTCGCGGACGGGATGCGATCGAGCCTCACCTGCCCGCTCCGGGCCCGCGGGAGGCCCGTCGCATTCCTCTTCTTCTCCAGCACGCGGCCAGGGGCGTACGACGCCTCGCACGTCCGCTTCCTGCGCCAGATCGCCGGGCAGCTGTCCCTCGTCCTGGACAAGACGAGGCTCCTCGACGAGCTCGTCTCCGCCAAGGCCTCGCTCGAGGCGGCCAACCGCGAGCTCGCCTCGCTCGCCACGACCGACTCCCTGACGGGCCTGGCCAACCGGCGGGCCTTCGACGAGGCCCTCCGGTCCGAGTGGCGCCGCGCCAGCCGGACCGAGCTGGTCCTCTCGTTCCTCCTCGTCGACGTGGACCACTTCAAGGCCTACAACGACCTCTACGGCCACACGAAGGGGGACGAGTGCCTGCGGATGGTCGCTCGGGCCCTCGCCGGGACGCTCCGCCGGGCGGGCGAGCTGGTGGCGCGCTACGGCGGCGAGGAGTTCGCCGTGATCCTCCCCGACACGGGGGCCGAGGAGGCGCTCCAGGTCGCCGGGCGCCTCCGCGAGCGGGTGGCCGCCCTGGCGCTGCCGCACGCGGGCTCGAGCGTCGCGGCGACCGTCACGGTCAGCGTCGGCGCGGCCTCGGTGGTCGCCTCCCGGTCGGGAGACCCGCAGGCGCTCGTGGCGGCCGCGGACGCCGCCCTCTACGAGGCCAAGGAGCTGGGGCGCAACCGCGTCGTCCACCGGCCGGCCGACCTCGCGGGGTGGAGCGGCGGCCTGAGGCGACGCGACGCCGGTCAGTCGTAGATGATGAGCCCGGGGTCGAACTGGTCCCCGGTGTCGGGCCCGTGCCACTCGTGGTGGTTGAAGTCGTAGTACATGCCGAAGCTGGTGTACGGGACCCGGAAGTAGTCGAGGAAGAAGAGGAGCGGCCCCCCCCACCAGCTGCGGTCCTTCACGCCGAGGGCCCGGGCGACCTCGCCGAGGTTCAGGCCGATCTCCAGGCCCAGGTTCCGCTGCCGGTAGTCGACGTCCGAGTAGCGGTAGCCCTTGGTGTTGTACGACACGGTCGCCAGGAGGAAGCGGGCCAGGCCCGGCTTCTTCACGCCGACGCGCGGGAGGAAGCCCGCGAGCTTCAGGTCGAGGGTGAAGATCTCCCGCGAGTAGTCGGTGCCGTAGCCGCCGTACCGGCAGCAGGGGGGCGGGATCTCGGCGTTGACGATCCCGAAGCGGACGCCGACCGTGTCGCGCCACCCGAGCGCGTCGACGGCGGCGCCGGCCGTCGAGCCGACCGCGTTGGCCACGAGGTCCTCCCAGGCGAACCCGTACTTCGAGAAGCCGTCGCCGACCTCGACGAGGACCCCCATCGCGTTGGCCATCCCGAGCGCGAGGAGGCGGGACTGCCGGGGCGTCTTCCCGAGGGCCCCGTAGCCGCGCTGGAGGAGGTCCTGCGCCATCCACGCGAAGACGACGTGCGAGGCCTTGTCGGCGCCCCCGGCGTACGTGTCGCGGCCGAACCACCCCTCCGGGTTCCAGGTGAAGGTCGAGCTGCTGTCGTTCCTCCACCAGGCGACGTAGGAGAGGACGGGCGTCACCGCGAGGAGGCCCGCGCTCATGAGCGTCGTCTTCCGGTCGAAGAGCTTCGGCGGGGCGGGCGCCGGAGCGGCGCCGTCCGGCGCCGGCGTCCCGTCCGGAGGCGTCCCCTCCGGGAGCGGGAGGAGGAGCGGCCCCGCGTCGAGGCGGGCGTCGCCGAGGCCCAGGGCGCGCTCGCCGCCCTGGCGAGGGGCCGCCGGCAGGCCGCCTGCGAGGCCGAAGCCGGGTGCGGGGGCGGCGGTCGAAGGGGAGCCCAGCGCGGCCAGGCAGACGAGGGTCGCCGCCGTCAGGCGGGGGAGCTTGGACGGCGGGCGCACCACCGGCGGATTCTAGGGGCTCGTCCGGTCCGCGCCGGCGGGCCGCGGGCCGGCCGTCACGTCTGGGCGGCGTACGCCCAGCGGCCCTTGCCGCCCGCCTTGGCGGCGTACATGGCGCGGTCGGCGCGGGCCGTGAGGTCCTCCACCGTCGTCCCGTCGTCCGGGGCGACGGCGATCCCGACGCTGGCGCCGACCCAGACCTCGACGCCCGCCACGGCGAACGGCCCCGACAGGCTCTCGACGACCTGGCGCGCCACGAGCTCGGCGTCGCGGTGGGCGGCCAGGCCGTCGACGACGACGGCGAACTCGTCCCCCCCCAGGCGCGAGACGTCGTCGGCGCGCCGGACGGCTTCCCTCAGGCGCCGGGCGGCCGCGGCGAGGACCTGGTCGCCGACCGCGTGCCCGAAGCGGTCGTTGACCTCCTTGAAGCCGTCCAGGTCGACGTAGAGGAGGGCGGCCCTCCGCCGCTCGCGGCCGCAGCGGGCGAGCGCCGCCTCGAGCCGCTCCACGAACGCCCGCCGGTTCGGCAGGCCCGTCAGCGGGTCGTGGAAGGCCTGGTCGAGGAGCTCGCGATTCGTCCCGCGGAGCTCCTCCTCGGCGCGCTGGCGCTCGGTGACGTCCGAGACGAACCCCTCCAGGGCGACGAGCGCGCCGTCCTGGCCGAAGACGCCGCAGCCGCGCTCCCAGACCCACCGCTCGCGCCCGGACCGGGTCCGGATCCGGTAGACGAGCTCGAAGGCCCGACGCGCGTCGACGGCGGCCTGCACGTCCCGCCAGACCGACTCGCGGTCCTCCTCGCGGATGAGCGACCCGTAGGCGACGGTCCGGCTCCCGGTGAGGTCCGAGGGCTCCCACCCCGTCACCGCGCGGCAGCCGTCGCTGACGAACTCCACGGTCCACTCGCGGTCGTTGGCGCAGCGGTAGGCCATCCCCGGGAGGTTGTCCATCAGCGTCCGCGCGCGGCGCTCGCTCTCCCGCAGCGCCGTGGTCCGCCGCCTCACCTCGCGCCCGAGGAGCGCCCAGTGGACCAGGAGCGCCGCCGCCCCGAGGCCGAGGAGGCCCGGCCAGAGGGCCTTGCGGACCCAGGCCGGCAGCCTCCGCGGGGGGATCATCCACTTGCGGAGGAGCTCCGACCGCTCGGCCTCTGTGATCCGCGCGAAGCCGGCGTCGACCTGCGCGCGAAGGGCGGCGTCCCCCTTCCGGAAGATCGCCCGCCAGCGTGCCGAGTGGAGGGGGGGCTCGAGCGGCCTGTAGCGTCCCAGGACCCCTCTCCTCGAGAGCTGCCAGGCGGCGGTCGCGTCGTCGGCGGCGAACATCTGGACGTGGCCGACGCCGACCGCGGAGAAGAGGTCGTCGGTCGCGGCGAAGGAGCGGAGGCTGGCTCCCGGGAGGCGCGCGGGGAGGACGTCCATGGCGGCGTCGTCGCGCAGGATCCCGATGGCCGGCCGGGAGAGCTCGGCGAGCTTCCGGGGCCCCCGGGGGTCGGCGAGGGCGAAGACGTGGACGTCCGTCTGCAGGAGCGGCGCCGAGAGGTCCCAGTCCTCGGCCAGGGCGGCCGTCTCGACGGCGGCGGCCACCACGTCCGCCTCGCGCCGGGCCAGGCGCTCCAGGGCCGCAGGAGCGGCGCAGGGCTCGAGGAGGATCGGGACGCCGGTCTTGCGGGACCAGAGGCTCCAGAGGTCGACGACGATCCCGCGCAGCCGCCCCGACTCGTCCAGGAACGCGAAGGGAGCGTGGTCCTTCGGCTGGGCGAGGACCATCGGCGCTCCCGGCCGGTCCGGCTCGTGGGCCCGCGCGGGGGCGGCGCGGAGGAGCAGGACCGACGCCAGGACGAGCCCCCGGAGGTCCCGGGCTCTCACCCGCGTCCATCCTACCGCCGCGGGGCCGCCCGGTCAGCTGCCGGCGGCCTCTTTCCGCGGACGGCTCCAGCGCATCTCCGCGCCGAAGAGCCTCCGGTCCAGGCGCGGCTCCCACGCCAGGTCCCGCGTGACGCCGTAGAGGTCGTACGGGATGACGAGCGGGAGGATCCACCGGTCCTCGGCGAGGAGGCGCATCCCCTGCTGCAGGAGCGCCTGCCGTTCCCGGAGGCTCCGCGTCTCGCCGATCCTCTCGACGAGCCGGTCCACCTCGGGGTTGCTGTACCCGGAGTGGTTCGTCCCCCCGTACCCCCGGGCGGGGTCGGGGGAGTGGACGAAGGAGTCGAAGATGTCGCTGGCGTCGGCGCTGGGGGCCGCGACCCCGCCGTAGTAGAACGGGACCGAGCGGGCCGAGAGCCGCGCGAAGAGGGGCGGCCAGGGGTGGGCGACCGGCGTCACGCGGATCCCGGCCTCCCCGAGCTGCCGGGCGATCTCGGCGGCGTCGCGCCCCTGGCGGTACTCGAGGCGCACGTCGAGGCCTCCGGCGTAGCCCGCGTCGGCCAGGAGGCTCCGGGCCCGCGCGAGGTCCCTGCCGCGGGCGGGGATCGAGGGGTCGTAGCCGAAGACGCCGGGCCCGACGATCTGCGTGGCGGGCTGCGCGCGGCCGCGGAAGGCGTTCCGGACGAGGGCCGCCCGGTCCAGCGCCAGGTCGAACGCCTCGCGCACGCGGGGGTCGGCGAACCTCGGGTCGGAGCGGGAGAAGTGGAGGAACTCGACGACCGGAGACGTGGTGACCGCGACGCGGTACCCCTTCGCCGCCTCGACCTGCGGGAGGAGGTCCGGCGACAGGTCCTGGACCAGGTCGAGCTCTCCGCGCAGCAGGCGCTCGGTCCGCTCGGCCGGGTCGCGAAGCGGGAAGAACTCGAGCGGCGGGAGGTCCGCGGGCAGCCCGGGGCCGGCCACCGGGTCGAGGCGGAGCCTGCGGCCTTTCTCGTACGCGGAGACCCGGTAGGGGCCGTTCCCCACGGGCGCGGCGAGGGGCGCCGGGGCGTCCCTCGGGACGACCGCGACGACGGCGAGCTTGTTCAGGAGCCCCGCGAACGGGCGCGTGGTCACGACCTCGACGGTGCGGGGGCCGAGGGCGCGCGAGGAAGCGACCGCCACGACGTAGCTCCCGACGCCGCCGCCGGGGACCCGGCGGGCGCGGGCCAGGCTCGCGACGACGTCCTCGGCCTCGACCGCGCGCCCGTCGTGGAAGCGGGCGTCCGGCCGGAGCCGGAACCGCCAGGTCAGGTCGTCCGGGCTCTCCCACGACTCCGCCAGCGCGGGCCCCAGCTTGATCTCCCGGTCGAGGACGGTCAGGGCCTCGTGGACGTTCCCGAGGATCGCCAGGCTCAGGAGCTCGGCCTGCCCGTGCGGGTCGAGGCTCACGGGGTCGCCGTGGACGCCGATCCGCACCGGCGGCGGGGCGGCCGGCGGCTGCCCACAGGCGGTGACCAGGAAAGCGACGGCGGCCGCCGCCGCGGCGGTCGGCGGCCGGACCTGACGGGAGCCGGGTCTCTCGGGGAGGCTCATTCGGGGGCCCGCCGCATTCTACGGGGCGGGCGCGGGAGCCGGGAGGGCCGCCGGTCCGTCCCGGCGGCGGAGGGGCGCCCCGTCTTCTCAGCCCTCCTTGCGCAGCAGGTGCCGGGTCTCCGGCGCCGGCCAGCCGGCCGCCGCCCCGGCCTCGAGGATCGCCTTGTTCGTGTCGAAGTAGACCTGCCAGTAGTTGCTGTTGTGGCAGAACGGGCGGACGGCGATCAGGCAGCCCATCGGGTTGAACTCGAGGATCTCCACGCTCGGGGCCGGCGTCGCCAGGACGTTCGGGACTCCCGCCACCTGGGCCCTGAGGCGCGCGATGGCGTCCTTCGGGTCGACCGAGTGGTGGACCTGCGCCTTCAGGTCGACACGCCGGAAGTCGTTCGTCGTGTAGTTCGAGATGACGTCCGAGAAGATCTTCGAGTTGCCGACGAAGACCCGGATGTTGTCGACGGTGTCGATCGCCGTGACGAAGAGACCCAGCTCCTTCACGTCGCCGGTCACGCCCCCCGCGCTGATCATGTCGCCGACCTTGAACGGCCGGAGGACCATCAGGAAGATCCCCGCGGCGAAGTTCGACAGGAGCCCCGCCCACGCCGCGCCGACGGCGATGCCGACGGCGGCCAGGAGGGCGGCGAAGGACGTCGTCTCGATCCCCATCACGCCGAAGATCGCGACGAGGACGAGGACCTTCATCAGGACGTTGGCGCTGGCGTCGAGGTAGTTGGCCAGCGTCTTGTCGACCTGCCGGGCGGCCAGCGCCCGGCCGAACGCGGCCCTCAGGAGCCGGATGACCCAGCTCCCGACGACCCAGACGGCGAGCGCCCCGAGGAGCTTCCACCCGAGCGGGACGACGTAGGCCTCCACGAGGCCGCCGGCCTTGGCGAGGAGATCCTGTTCCATCCGGTCCCTCCTTCTCCCGTGCCCCGGGGCGACTGGACGGGGGCATCCCCTTCCGCCCCGGCGACGAGCTCCAGGGCGATTCTAGGCGTCGTCGGCCTGGGTCGAGACGGGGCGGCGGCGGGGTATAGTCGCCGCGGGAGGAGCGTGTGGGCGCCACGGTCCCGTCCATCCGGCCGCGAGGGGCGAGCGTGCCCGGCGTACGCACCGGAGCGGCTGCCCTCGCGCTCCTCGTCGCGACGCCCCTCCTCGCCACGGTCTGGACCCGGGCCAACCTCACCGTCCGCATCCCGAAGGGCGGGCGGGTCGAGCTGGAGAACGCCTCCTACCGCGCCCGGGACTGGAGCGTCGCCCTGACCGCGCTGGAGGTGCGGGAAGAGTCGCGCCCGTCGATGGGGAGCGTCACGACGGTCTGGACCTTCCACTACACGAACACGGACAAGGAGCCCCACCACGTCACGCTGAAGGTCCGCTGCCTGGACGCCAAGCGGGGCGAGCGGAGCAGCTTCTCGGCACAGGCCGTCCTGCAGGCCGACCGCCCGGACGGGGCGAAGCTGGAGATCTCGGCGAAGATGCGCGAGGGCGACTGGAACATCTCGGCCTGGGCCCGGGTCGTCGTCGACTTCCTCTCCGGCCCCGAGGGCTGACCTGTCCGGGAGACCCGTCACGCGGGTTCCCCTCGCCCTCCGTCGATCCACGAGCGAGCCCGGGGGGTAGGCGCGAAGCGCCGCAGGGGGGATCGGCACGTTGCCGACCCCCCTGATCCATGAGTGAGCACCGGGGGGTAGGCGCGAAGCGCCGCAGGGGGGATCGGCACGTTGCCGACCCCCCTGATCCACTTCAGCCCATCATGCGCCGCGCGACCTCGCGGAGCGTGAGGTTCTCCAGCGTCACCGCCACCTGCCGGGCCAGGACGAGGAGGGGCCGCGACTCGGGCTCGCGCGCGGTCGGCGTCCGGCAGACGAGGACGAGCGAGACGGCCCCGAGGACGAGGAGCGGCACCGCCAGGGCCGGGACCGCGCCGGGCGTGTCGGGAGCGGCCGGCGCCATCCCTCCGCCGCCCGTGGGCGCGACGGGGCCGGTGTAGGCCCGCCCGTCCTGGACGACCACGTCGAGGAGCGGGCTCTCGCCGGCCGCGTAGAAGGTCTTCGGCGAGGGGTCGGGGGACGGCCCCCATCCCAGCCCGGCCCCGAACTGCCCCAGGAGGCGGAATCCGTCCTTGTCGCGCATGACGAGCCCGCCGTCCGCGTAGAGCTCGCTGGCGTACCGGAGGAGGAGGAGGCCCATCTCCCCCCGGCCCTGCGCGGCGAAGAGCTCCTCGGTCAGCGAGAGGAAGCTGACGGCGGCCTTCAGCTTCTCGGCCTCGCCGGGGTCGGGGAGCTGCGCCTCGGAGGGGTCGAACCAGCGAACGGGCTGGCCCGCCTCCGGGCGCGGCGGGGCCGGCAGGGGCGGCGGAGGCGGCGCCGGAGCCGCCCCGGGAGTCGCCGAGGCGCCGGAGTGCACGCCGCTCTCGTCGAGCGCCTTGCGGATCCGGTCCAGCTCGCGGTTCCGCTTGTCCTGGAGCAGGCTCGCCTCGAGCAGGATGTGGCGCGGCTCCACCCCCTCGTCCAGGACGAGGTCGAGCGTGAAGTCCGGCATCCCCCGCATCAGCGAGACGAGGCCGATCCGGAAGACGAACTGGGCGTCGTCCCACGACATCATCCGCTCGATCGCCTCGGCCATCTGCTCGCGCACGGTCTCCTCGACCTGCCGGCGCGACGTGATGCCGAGCTCGACGAGCGCGTCGCCCAGGCGCATCCCGGGGTAGCGGGCCTGGTAGGCGAGAGCCTCGTGCAGCTCGAGGAGCGTGATGTCCCCCTCGTGGACGAGCCGGTCGCCGAGGGTCTGGTACGTCTCGCTGGCCACGGCCTGGACGATCTGCCCGTTGCGGAAGACGACGATCCCGGTCGCCGAGTCGTGCCGGTTCAGGAAGAGCGCGCCGCTCTTGCCGCTGACCTGGAGGACCTGGAGGATGTCCCCGAGGGGGAAGTCCTCGAGCCGGCCCTCGAGGCTGGTCGCCTTGTCGTGGGGGGCGGAGGAGGAGGCGTCCACGCTCAGGTCTTCAGCAGGTCCATGAACCGCTGGACCGTCTTCAGCTTCCGCTCGACGGCGACGTAGGCCTGCGAGGAGACGATGGCCAGGGCGGCCTGCTCGCCCAGGAGGTCGAAGAGCTCGCGGTCGAGCTGCGAGAAGCTGGCCTTGTGCGACAGCAGGGCGTAGATGGTCAGGGCGCCGACGAGGCGGTCGCGGAAGTAGAGAGGGGCGCAGCAGATCGCCTCCGGCGGCCCCTCCCCGCCGGGCGAGGTCTCCTCGAGGAAGACCGTCCGCTTCATCGAGAGGGCGGCCCTCTCGACGGCCTGCTCCAGGGCCGCCTGGCGCGGCCCCTCGGGCGGGAGGTCCCCCTCGCGCGCCACGACGGCGAAGTCCCCCTTGGCCTCGTCGGCGAGGTAGAGGACGAACTCCGAGGCGCCGATGAGGTTCACCGCGATCTCGACGATGGCTCGCACGACGGCGTCGGGGTCGAGCGAGGAGTGGAGCTGGAACGTCGCGGCGTAGAGGTTCGTCAGGCTGGTCGAGTGGTCCTCCAGCTCGACGTAGCGCTGCGCGAAGTCCCGGTTCTCGGCCTCCAGCTCCTCGGCCTTCTTCCGCAGCCGGTCCCGCTCGCGCTGCGAGGTGTCGTGCGCCGAGGCCAGGAGCGACTGGGCGCGCGCCAGGTCGCGCTGGAAGTCGTCCACGCGCTCGCGCAGGCGCTGGTGGGCGAGCGAGAGGTCCTCGTCCAGGCCGCGGCTGCGCTCCTCCAGCGACTCGAAGAGGCTCTGCAGGGCCTCGGTCCCCTCGGCGGCCTTCGGCTCGGTCACCGCCCCCCCGTCCCGGCGGCGCCGGCCCCGGCGGAGAGCCGGCAGAGCTCGGTCCCGATCTCCTCGAGCGTCCAGACCGCCGACGCCAGCCCCGCCTCGACGACGGCGCGCGGCATCCCGTAGACCGCGCAGCTGGACTCGGCCTCGGCCACGACGGGCGCGCCGCGGGCCGACAGCGCGCGCGCCCCCTCGCGCCCGTCGCTCCCCATCCCGGTCAGGACGACCCCGATCGCCCGCGAGCCGAACGTCTCGGCTGCCGACGCGAAGAGGACGTCGACCGACGGGACGTGCGTCAGCCCCGCGGGCTCGGCGGAGAGGGCGAGCTCGGCCCCGGCGTCGCCCCGCGAGAAGACGAGGTGCTGCCCGGCGGGCGCGACGAACGCGCAGCCCGGGCGGAAGGCCTCGCCCCCCCGCGCCTCCCGGACCTCCAGGCTCGAGGTCTGGTTCAACCGCTCGGCGAAGGCCGCCGTGAACCCCACGGGCATATGTTGAACGATCGCGATGGGAAACGGAAACCGGGCCGGGAGCCGGTCGAGGAGGGCCTGCAGCGCGGGCGGCCCCCCCGTGGAGGCGCCGATGCAGAGGGCCTCGGCGTGCCGGCCGAGCGGCCCCCCGGCCCGCTGCGGGGGGCGCGGGCGGGGCGGCGCGGGGAGGGCGGGGGGCGGCGGGGCGGGGAGCCCCCCGGGGATCCCCGCGCGGACCTTCTCGACCACCTCGTCGCCCATCAGCTGGAAGTCCATGGAGCGGAACCGCGCCTTGTCGACGAAGTCGAAGGCCCCGAGCGACAGGGCCTCGAGGACGACCTCCGGGCCGTTGCTCGACGCCGAGGCCAGGACGAGGACGGGGACGTGGGGCCAGCGCGCCTTGATCTCGCGCAGGGCCGCGAGCCCGTCCATCCCGGGCATCTGGATGTCGAGCGTCACGACGTCCGGCTGGAGCGAGGCGACCATCTCGACGGCCTCGCGCCCGTCGCCGGCCTCCCCGGCCACGGTCAGGCCGGGCCGCGCCTCGAGGACCTTGCGGAGCGCCTTCCTCACGAACGTCGAGTCGTCGACGACGAGGACGCGGGCCTTCCGCTCGCCGGGGCTCACGCCCCCTCCTTGACGTAGTAGATGAAGTCCGGGGCCCGCTCGGGGCGGAAGAGCCGCGTCCGCCCCAGGAGCGACTCGGAGTGGCCGAGGAAGAGCGGGGCGCCCGGCTTGAGGGCGCGGTGGAAGGCCGCGCACGCCCGCTGCATCGTCGCCTCGTTGAAGTAGATCAGGACGTTGCGGCAGAAGACGGCGTCGAAGTGCGCCTCGGGGAAGGTCTTCGGGAGCTCGAGGAGGTTCAGGACGCGGAAGCTCACCGGCGCCTTCAGCCACGGCTTGACCCGCAGCCGCCCGGGCGTGGGCGTCGGGGCGAAGTAGCGCTCCTTGGCCTCGGGGGACGAGGCGCGGAAGGAGAGGCCCTCGTACTCGGCCAGCTCGGCCTGCGCCACCCGCGCGGCGTTCAGGTCGAAGGCGTGGATCTTCAGGGCGTTGCCCAGGCACCGGAACTGGTTCTCGTGGTGGACGATGGCCAGCGAGTAGGCCTCCTCGCCCGAGGAGCACCCCGCCGACAGGACGTTCACCTCCTCGCCGGGCGGCCGCCCGCGGAGCCTCCTGGGGAGGACCTCGGCGAAGTACCAGTCGAGCTGGTAGCGCTCGCGGAAGAAGTAGGTCTCGTTGTTCGTCAGCGCCTCGGCGAGGTAGGGGAGCTCCTCGGCGGCGCGGGGCGAGAGGGCGAGGAAGCGGTAGTACTCCAGGAACGAGGTCATCGCGAGCGCCTCGAGGCGCTCGCGGAGGCGGAACCGGACCCGGTCGCGCTGCGCGGCCAGGACGTCCAGCCCGAACCGGGAGACGACGAACTCCGACAGGAGCCGGCACTCCTCGTCGGTCATCGGCGGGATGCCGGTCGACCGGTGCCCGAGCGCTCCGGGTCCGCCTTCCAAGCCCCTCAGCTCCCGATCTTCTCGAGGGCGCTCTTGGCGGTCCGGGCGACGACGTCCTCCGGGTCGCTCGTCAGCTTCCTCAGCACGGGCAGCGCCTGCCCGGAGCCGATCTCGCCCAGCGCCCACGCCGCGGTGTTCCGGAGCGACCAGTCCTCGGCGCGAGCGAGCTTCAGGAACGTCTCGAGCCGCCCCTCGCGGTGGTGGCGGGCCAGCGCGGCGGCGGCGGCCCGGCGCCGCTCCCGGTCGCGCCCGTGCAGCTCGACCTCGAGGAAGCGGACGGCGGCGGGGGTGCCGATGGCCCCGAGCGCCTCCAGGATGGCCACCTTCTCCAGCGGGCCCGCGCGGGCGTGGAGCTCCATCAGCTCCCCGGCCGCCTCGCGGTCCTTGAGCCGGCCGAGCGCCCGGACCAGGTAGTACGCGCACTCCCGGTCGGTCGCCAGGCGTGCCCTCAGCTCCGGGCCGATCTCGGCGGCGTTGTCCGGGTGGGCCAGGCACTCGACGGCCAGCGTCCTCAGGCTCGGCTCCGGGTGGTCGAGGAAAGGCCGGAGGCTCTCGGTCACGTCCGGCCCGGTCACCTCGCCGAGGGCCCTCAGGAGCGCGCGCTGGACCTCCGTGCTCGCGCCGGGCAGCCGCTTCAGCCAGCGGCGGAGGAACGGGCCGTGGTCCAGCCGGCGGGAGACCTCGACGTAGGCCAGGAGCGCCTCGCCGGGCTCCGTCTCCTCGAGGAGCCGTCCGAGGAGCGCGACGTCCTCGGGCCGCGCCAGGTACGGCAGCGACTCGAGCGCGCGGTTGCGCACCGCCTCGGAGCCGTGGAAGAGGAGGGGGAGGACCTTCTCGAACGTCCCCGGGGGCCGCCGGCGGGCCAGCGCCCTCACGGCGCTCGCCAGGACGACCGGGTCCGGGTCGCCGAGCTCGGCCGTGATCATCTCGTCGCCCCACGGCTCGGACCTCAGGCCCAGGACCCAGAGGGCGGCGGAGCGGACGCCGGGGCGCGGGTGGGCGGTGGCGGCGCGGAGGATCGGCTCGGCCCCCGAAGGCTCGGGGAGCGACCCGAGGAAGGCCACCGTCTCGGCCGCCAGGGCGGGCTGGTCGAGGTGCTCCACGAGGCCGGGGTAGAGGGTCTCGTCCGAGGCGGCCCTCACGAGCCGGCTGGCCGCGGCCAAGAGCTCCGGGGAGTCGGAGGCGAGGCTCTCCCGGAGGTAGCGGCGGAACGGCTCGTGCCGCAGCGCCCCGAGGAGGTCGGGGTCGCGCAGCGCGGGGAGCGCCGAGCCGGCCTTCGCCAGGCACGCGCCGAGCGCGGTCAGGAGGGCGTCCCGCTGGGGGAAGCGGTCCTCGCGGACCAGCTCGCGGCAGAGCGGCTCGATCGCCGAGGGGTCTCCGATGCGCCCCAGCGCCTCGAGCGCCGTCGTCCCGAGCGACTCGTCGGAGGCGAGCTTGAGGAGGTCCAGCGTCGCGCGGGCGTCCCCGATCCGCCCCAGGGCCAGGACCGCGGCGAACCTCAGCCAGAGGTCCCCCTCCAGCAGCTCGAGCAGCGGCCCGACCGCCCTCCGGCACCCGAGGTCCCCGAGGCTCTCGACGGCCGCCTGCGCGATGTTGAGGTCCTCGTGCGAGAGGAACCCGAGGAGGATCGGCGCGGCCTCCTCCTCCGGCATCGAGCCGAGGATCTGGAGGGTGAAGAGGACGACGTCCGGGTCGTCGGAGACGGTCCCCTTCCGGAGCGCCGGCATCGCCGAGGGTCCCTTCTGCCGGAGGGCGTCGATGCAGGCCGTCCGGAGGACGGAGTTCCCGCCGGCCGCCACGCCCTCCATCAGCCGCGCGGCGGGGAGCTTGCGGGCGGCCAGCTGGATGGCCGCCTGCCGGGTGGCGGCGTCGCGGTCCTCGAGCGCCGCCCAGATCAGGTCCTGCCCGCCCCGCCCGAGCCTGGCGGCCAGCTCGAGGCCCCGGCCCCTCAGGAGCGGGTCGGCGTCCCGGCACCACTCCCGCGCCAGCGCCAGGCGCTGCGCCGCCGGGCTCCCCTTCGCTCGCTTCGCGCGCATCGTCTCGCCTCCCCCGTCAGACCCGGAACGTCTCCAGCTGCTGGCGGAGCCGCTCGGCCTCCTGGGCGAGGTCGGCCGAGGCGCGCGTCAGCTCCTCGACGGCCGAGAGGTTCGCGCGGGCCACGGAGGCGATCGTCTCCATGGCGCGGACGACCATGTCGCCCCCCTTCTTCTGCTCGACCGTGGCGTCGGCCACCTGCTGGGTCATGCTGTTCATGCTGGAGACCGCCTTGAGGATCTGCTGGCTCGAGGCGGCCTGCTCGTGCGCGGCGGTGGAGACCTGGCGGGAGACGTCGCTGATCCGCTCGGCCACCGACAGGAGGCGGACGGCCCCGGTCGACTGCTCCTGCGTCAGGCGGTGGACCTCGGCGACCATCCCCGAGGCCTTCTGCACCGAGCCGAGGATCCCGCCCAGGACCTCGCCGGTCATCTCCACGGCCCGGTGGACGTCCCTCTGCATCCCCTCGATGACCCCCGCGATCTCCTCGGTGGCCTTGGCCGAGCGCTCGGCGAGCTTCTTCACCTCGTCGGCCACGACGGCGAACCCGCGCCCCGCGTCCCCCGCCCGCGCGGCCTCGATGGCGGCGTTCAGCGCGAGGAGGTTCGTCTGGTCGGCGATCGCCTCGATGACCTTGACGATCTTGCCGACGTCCTGCGACTTCTCGCCGATGGACCGGATCGTCCCCTGCAGCCGGCCCCCGGCGTCGTCGGCCTCGCCGACCGCCCGGCGCGAGACCTCGTCCACGGCCCTCACGCGGTCGTCGACCGTCTGGATCGCCCCGTGGATCTCCTGGAGCGTCCGGGTGGTCTCGTCGACGGCCTCGAGCAGGACGCCGGAGTTGGCGGCCGTGCGCTGGACGAGCGTCCCCATCTCCTGGATCGAGGCGGCCGTCTCGTCGACGTTGGAGGCCAGCGCCTGCGTGTTGCGCGCCACGGCGCTGATCTGGGCCGCCATCTGGACGAGCGTCGAGGAGGTCTCGTCCGAGGAGGCCGCCTGCGACTCGGCGCCCCGCTGGATGGAGGAGGCCGAGGCGGAGATCTCCTCGGCGGAGATGGCCACCTGCTGCGAGGCGTCCCTCAGGCGCGAGAGGAGGTCGCGCAGCGTGCCGACCATCCGGACGAAGGCGCGGCCGAACGCGTCGCTCTCCCCGCGCGGGGAGGGCGTGGCCCGGAGGTCCCCGTCGCCCAGCCGGTCGGCCGCCTGCGCCATCTCGCGCAGGTAGCCGACCATCCCCCCCATGGCGCGCGAGAGGCGGCCGACCTCGTCGCGCCGCTCCTGCCCGGGGACCTCCGTCAGCTCGCCGCGAGCGATCCCCTCGGCCACGGCGACCAGGCCGAGCAGGGGCCGGGAGACCGAGCGGGCGACCTGGAACGCCAGGACCACCACGAAGGCGCCCGCCACCGCGGACGCCAGGACGAACGTGAGGAACAGCTCGCGCAGGGAGCGGAACGCCTCGGTGGTCTCCTGCCGCACCAGCACGAGCACCCGCTGCCCGGAGTAGATCGAGAACCCCTGCTCGGTGGCCCACGCCACCGCGTGCTCGCGGCCGGTCTGGGGGTCCTCCTGCGTCAGGAAGCCGTCGGGCGCGCCCTTGGCCGCCGCGACCACGGGCCACGCCGAGGCGTTCAGCTTGAACACGGCCTCGGCGTCCTTGGCGCAGAGGACGAGGCCGCTCTTCGGGTCGACGACGAGGACCTCGCCCGTCTGGCCGAACGTCTCCTTCTTCACGAGGTTCTCCGTGAAGAGGGCGGCGTAGTCGACGCGCGCGCAGACGACGCCGATCGTCCGGCCCGCGCCCCCCTCGGCGACCCGCCACGCGAAGACGACGACGGGCCCGCCGGTCCCCTCGTCGCGGGCGACGGACGGCGAGAACCACGGGTCCGACCCCTGCCCCTCCAGGAACCAGTCCGCCTGCGAGGCGTCGGTCCCGACGAGCGCGGGCGCCGAGGACGCCACGACGCGCCCGGCGGTGTCGGCGAACGAGATGTCCCGGTAGACGGGCGCGCGGTTCTCCTGGTAGGAGGAGAGGGCGGCGCTCCTCTGGGCGTCGGTGCTCTTGGCGGAGGAGACGACCGGGTGCTCGGTGACGTCCACGATGTCGGCGTACCGCTCGAAGAGGGTCCGCGAGATCTTGTCGGCGGTCGACATCGCCCGGTTCTGGAAGTCGGCCCCGACGAGGGCGCGCATCGAGGCGCGGCCCCGGAAGTGGCTGAAGACCCCGAAGCCCGCGAGCGGGATCAGCGCCAGGAGGAACCAGACGACGAGGCGCGCGCGAAGGCTCCCGAACCGGACGATCCCCCGCTCCCTCCACTTCATCAGCGACCTCCTATGCCTTCACGACGAGCGTCTTGCCGGGGTCGAGGAGGATCAGGAGGCCCTCGGGCCTCTTGGCCACCCCGACGACGTAGTCCGTCCGCGCGGTGACGACCTCGGCCGGCGGCGGCTCGATCTCGGAGACCCGGAGCTTGGCCACGCGCGTCACGCGGTCCACGAGGAGGCCGAGGGCGCGCTCGCCCACCTCCAGGACGACGATCCTGGCGGACGGCCCGGGGTCGAGCGGGGAGAGCCCGATCCGGGTCCGGATCTCGACGACGGGGAGGATGCTCCCCCGGACGTTCGTCACCCCGCGGATGTGGGCCGGCGCCTGGGGGACGCGGGTCACCTCCCCCACGCGCAGGACCTCGCGGACGCTCTCGACCGGCAGGCCGAACTCCTCCCGGTCGAGCCGGAACGCGACGTAGGTCCTCTCCTCCTCGGCCTCCTCGGCCCCGCGGCGCGCCTGCCCGGCGGCCACCAGGTCCGCGAACGCGAGGAGGTCGACGGCGGCGTTTTCCGGGGCCGGCGCCGGGGCGGGGGGGGCCTCGGGCTCCGCGTCCATCCTCAGACCTCCCTTCCGACCGCCGCCCGGAGCGTCTCGAGGTGGGCCTCGAGGAGCCCGGGCGCGTCGAGGATCATCACGACCCGGCCGTCCCCCAGGAGCGTGGCCCCCGAGACGCCGAACGGCCGGCCCAGGGACTCGTCGAGCGGCTTGACGACGATCCGCCTCGTCTCGAGCGGCCGGTCGACGAGGAGGGCCTTCCGCCGCCCGCCGCCCGCGAGGATCGTCGCGAACGGGCGGGCCGCCGCGCTCGCCCCGCCGGTCCCCAGGAGCGCGCCCGCGTCCACCGCCGGGACGAGGCGGTCCCGGACCGTCACCACGCCGTGCGAGGCGACGCGGTGCAGCTCGCTCTCCTCCACCCGGACGGTCTCCTCGAGGAAGCCGACCGGCACGGCGTACGTCTCTCCGTCCACCTCGACGAGGAGGGCGTTGGTCTGGGCCAGCGTGAGGGGGAACGAGAGGCGGAACTCCGTCCCGCGCCCGGGGACGGAGCGGACCCGCACGGCCCCGCCGAGGCGCTCGACGCTCGCCTTGACGACGTCCAGCCCGACCCCGCGGCCGGAGAGCTCGCTGACGCCGGCCCGGGTGGAGAAGGAGGGGAGGAAGACGAGGTCGGCGAGGGAGGCCTCGTCGAGCTCCTCGGTCCGGATGCCGATCTGGGCCGCCCGGCGCCTCACCCGCTCCACGTCGATCCCGCCCCCGTCGTCCAGGACGGAGACCTCGACGAGGTGGGAGGCCTGCCGGGCCGAGAGCCGGAGCGTCCCCCGCCGGCGCTTGCCGCGCGCCTCCCGCTCCTCCGGGCGCTCCAGGCCGTGGTCGAGCGCGTTGCGGACGAGGTGGAGGAGCGGCTCGCCGAGCTCGTCGACGACCGACTTGTCGAGCGTCGTCTCGCCCCCCTCGACGACGAAGTCGACCTCCTTGCCGAGCTCGAGCGCCAGGTCGCGCACGGGCCGCCGGAACCGGGCCAGGACGCTCCCGACCGGCACCAGGCGCGTGGCGAAGACCTCCCGCTCCAGGAGGCCGAACGTGCGCAGGAGGGTCTCCAGCGTCGCGGAGAGCGCGGCGGCCTCCTCCGACTCCGAGCGCGCCGCCAGGCGCGCCACCCGCTCGCCGACGCTCGCCAGCAGGACGTGGACCTCCCCGCTGAGCTCCAGGAGCCGCTCCAGGCTGGCGTGGCTGACCCTCAGCGAGCGGTCGCGCCGTCCCAGGACGTGCCGCGCCGCGTCGTCGGAGACGCGCGGGCCGGGAGCCGCGGCCGGCACGGGCACGGCCGGCGAGGGCGCCGGGGCCGCGGCCTCGTGCGAGGCGCGCCGGAGCTCGCCGAACGCCTCCTCCCACTCCGCCGGCCAGGCCTCGGGGACCGCGCCGGAGCGGAACGCCGCGCCGAGCTTCCCGATGCCGGCCAGGAGGAGCGAGACGACCTCCTCGTCGGCGTCCCTCTCGCCGCTCCCCAGCGACGCCAGGGCGTCCTCCAGGACGTGGGCGGCCCCCGCGACGGCGTCGTAGCCCATCATCGCGGAGTTCCCCTTCAGCGTGTGGAAGACCCGCTTGACGTTCGCCAGCTCCTCGGGGGGGAGGGCGCCCCCGGCGCCCTCGGCGGCCAGGAGGGCCTCCTCCGCCTTGTCGAGCAGCTCCCGGCTGGACGACAGGTACTCGTCGAGGATCTCCTGGAACTCGGGCGCCGTCACCCGGGCCTCCCGCCCTTCCGAGCCGGCGACGAGGCCCAGGCGCTCACGGCGTCTCGGGCCCGCCCCGGCTCTCGAAGAGGCTGTCGATGAGGGCGTGCAGCTGCGCGGGGCGGAACGGCTTGCAGACGTACCCGGCCGCGCCGAGCGCCAGCCCGCGCTTCGTGTCCTCCTCCTTGCCCTCGGTGGAGATGATGATGACCGGGATGTCGGTGAAGAGCCCCGTCTGCTTGCGGACCTCCAGGAAGCGCAGCCCGTCCATGACCGGCATGTTGATGTCCAGGAGGATCAGCTGGACGTCGGGGTTCTTGTTCAGCGCCTCCAGCGCCTGGTTGCCGTCGTAGGTGTGGAGGACCTCGCACTTCTGGTACCGCTGCAGGACCAGGCCGTGCATCTTGTGGACGAGCTCGGAGTCGTCGACGACCAGGACCTTCTTCAGCTTCATGGACGGCATTGCCTCCCCACCGCGGGACCCGGGGGCCGCGACCCCCGGCTAGTGTAGCCAAGTGGCCTCGCGCCCCGGTCCGCCCCCGCGGGCGGCCCGCGGACCGGGCTAGAGCTCCACCTCGGCGAACAGGGAACGGGCGAGCGCCGACGGCTCGAACCGCCGCGTGTCCCGGTGGGAGACCGCGATCAGCTTGCCGTGCAGGAGCGGCACCATCAGCCCCTGCTCGTGGACCGTCCTCACGATCGGCGTCAGGTCCTTGACGTCCAGCGTCCGCCGGAACTCGGCCAGGGCGCGGTCCGTCGCCGGGTCCCTCCACCGGGAGAGGTTGTAGGCGGCGGCGCGCGGCGCGGCCTTCGAGACGACCATCGAGGAGAGGAGGAGCGAGTCGAGGAAGTCGGCCGGGAGAGGGGTGTCGGCGATCCACCCCCCGAGGAGGAGGTCGTAGTCGGCCCGCTCCAGGTGCCCGGCGTACTCGGCCCGGTCCTTCGGCTGGACGACGGTCACCTCGGTCCCCAGGGCGCGGAAGGTGTCGGCCACCGACTTCGCCGCCGCCGGCGGGTCCGGCAGGTAGGGCTTGGGGCCCCAGGTCAGGACCAGCGTCAGCCGCTCCGGCGCCTTCAGCCCCGCGCCGTCCAGGATCTGCCGGGCCTCGCCGAGGTTGCCGTCGACCGAGCCGAGCGGGACGTCCTTCTTCAGGAACGGCGGCAGGAGCCCCGGGGCCGCGAACCCGAGGCCGAGCGCGCCGTAGTTGACGCGCGCGATCTCGGTCCGGCTGACCGAAGCGCACAGGGCGCGGCGGGTCCGCGGGTCGGCCAGCGCGGGGCGCTCCACGTTCAGGAAGAGGATGCCGGTGCTGCTGCCGTCGAGCGTCTTCGGGAAGACCGGAGCGCCCCTCAGCCGCGCCAGGTGGGCGAACGTCAGGCTGTAGGTCACGTGGACGTCGCCCGCGTGGACGGCCGAAAGGAGCGCGTCGGCGTCCGGGTAGACCTCGAAGAGGACGCCGCCGAGGGCGGGCGCCCGGGCGGCGCGGGGGTTGGGGCGGAGGAGGAGCTTCTCGGACTTCATCGGGTCGGCGCCGTCGAGCGGCTCCGGCGCCAGGAAAGCCCCGGTCCCCAGGAGCTGCCCGCGGGACTCGGCGGCCACCCCGCAGAAGGGCGCCGTCAGGACGGTGGCCAGGTGCGGGTCGGGGGCGCGGAGGCGGAACTCGACCTTCTCGCCGCGAGCGCGGACCTCGGCCCGGCTGGTGACGTCGCCGACACGCGAGAGCGCGGTGGCGACGGCCCCGGCCGTGCACGGCATCCCGTCGGAGAACGTCGCTCCGGCCCGGACCGCCGCCGAGACCACCAGGGGGTCTCCCTCCGAGCGGAGCGGCTCGGAGAAGAGGAGCGGCCGGGGGGCGCCACCGTCGGGAGGCGAGATGTAGGGCGACTCGTACGCCTGCTGGAGGACCAGGGCCGACACGTGGTCGTGGATCTCCCACGGCCGGGTGGTGGCCAGGCGGGAGAGGACGCCGACCCGGAGCGTCCGCGGCGGGAGGTTCGGGGGAATCGGCATGACGGTCTCCTCCACGCTCCGGGCCAGGCCCGGAGCCGGCATCCTCTCGGTGCGCGTCGCCGCCGCGGGGACGTTCACCCTTTCCCCGCGGCGTCGGGCCGGGCACGACGCGGCGCGCGACGTCGTTCGTCGCCGGCATTATCGCCCGCCCGTCGCCGTCCGGCCGCGGCTCACCCGGCCGGGAAGCCACGTCCGTCCTTTGCCAGCGGCGCGGTCCCGGATGGGGGAACATCGCGCCGTGGAGATGGACGCCGAGGCCTGCTACCGGGCGATCGCCAGCCGGGACCGGCGGTTCGCCGGGCTCTTCGTCGTGGCGGTGACGAGCACGAGGATCTACTGCCGGCCGGGCTGCCCCGCGCCGCTCCCCAGGCGGGTCAACTCGCGCTTCTTCGCCTGCGCCGCGGCGGCCGAGGGGGCCGGGTTCCGCCCGTGCCGCCGCTGCCGGCCGGACGCCTCGCCCGGCAGCCCCGCCTGGGACGGGACGTCCGCTTCCGTGGGCCGCGCGCTCCGCCTGATCGACGCGGGGGCGCTCGACGGCGCGGGCGTCGAGGACCTCGCCGCCCGCGTCGGCCTGGGGGGCCGGCACCTCTCCCGCCTCTTCCGCGAACGGGTCGGCGCCACGCCCGCGCTCGTGGCCCGCACGCGCCGGGTCCACTTCGCCCGGAGGCTGATCGACGACACGGCCCTGCCGATGACGGAGGTGGCGCTGGCCTCGGGCTTCGCGAGCGTGAGGAGCTTCAACCACGCCGTCCGCCAGACGTTCGGCCGGACTCCGACCGAGCTGAGGCGCGCCTCCTCGGCACGGGAGCGCCTGGCGCCGGGCGTGGCGCTCGCGCTCCGCCTGCCGTTCCGGCCGCCGTACGAGAAGGCCTCGCTCCTCTCGTTCCTGGCCGCGCGGGCGGTGCCGGGCGTGGAGGCGGTCGAGGGGAGCACCTACCGCCGGACGTTCGCCCTCCCGGACGGCCGGCCCGCGTGGCTCTCGGTCGACCTGTCGCAGGAGGACCGCGCCCGGCTCCGGCTCTCGGCGTTCCCGGGCTCGCGGCTCCTGTGGGTCACGGAGCGCGTGACGCGGACGTTCGACCTCGACGCCGACCCCAGGGAGGTCGACGCGCGGCTCTCCTCCGACCCGCTCCTCTCGCCTCTCGTGGCGAGGCGGCCGGGGCTGCGGGTCCCCGGGGCGTTCGACCCGTTCGAGCTGGCCGTCCGCGCCGTCCTCGGACAGCAGGTGTCGGTGGCGGCCGCCCGGACCCTCGCCCGCAGGATCGCCGAGCGGCACGGGAGCCCCGCTCCCTGGGGCGACCGGGGGCTCTCGCTCGTCTTCCCGGGTGCCGCGGCGCTGGCGGGGGCCGACCTCTCCGGCCTCGGTCTGACGTCCCGGCGCGCCGAGGCGATCCGCGCGCTCTCGCGGGCCGTCGCCGAGGGCTCCCTCCGGCTGGAGGCGGCCCCGGGCCTCGTCGAGAGGCTCGCCTCGCTCCCGGGGCTCGGCCGCTGGACGGCCGAGTACGTCGCCCTGCGAGCGGTCTCGGACCCCGACGCGTTCCCGTCCGGCGACCTCGTCCTCCGGAGGGCGGTGTCGGCGGACGGCAGGCCCGTCCCCGAACGCGAGCTGACACGGAGGGCCGAGGCGTGGCGCCCGTTCCGCGCCTACGCGGCCCTCCACCTTTGGGCGGCCGCGGCCGCCGAGGAGACCTCGAGGTGACCCTTCACGAGACGACCCTCCCCACGCCGGCCGGCGACCTCCGCCTGGTCTTCCGCGACGAGACGCTCGTCAGCCTGTCGTTCCCTTCCGAGGGCGAGGCCTTCCGGGAGAGGCTGAAGAAGCGGTTCGGCGACGTCCGCTTCGCGCCGCTCGCGAGCGAGAACGAGGCTGTCCGCCTCCTCCGCGCCTACTTCCAAGGGGACCTGACCGCCCTCGAACGGATCGGGGTGGACACGGGCGGGACGCCGTTCCAGCGGCGCGTCTGGGAGGAGCTCCGGCGGATCCCTGCCGGCCGGCCGATCGCCTACGCCGAGCTGGCCCAGCGCGTCGGCGACCCGCGAGCGACGCGGGCCGTCGGAGCGGCCAACGGCGCCAACCCCGTCCCCGTCGTCGTCCCGTGCCACCGCGTCGTGGCCGCCGGAGGGAAGCTCGGCGGCTACGGCGGCGGGCTCCCCCTGAAGCGCTGGCTCCTCGCCCACGAAGAGAAAGCGGCCCTGGCGCCGTAGCGCCAGGGCCGCCGACGAGCCGGGGCCCGGGGAACCTCCGCGGACAGGTCAGATCGTGGCCGGGACCGCCGCCTCCACCTTCTTCCACTTCCTCAGGAGGTCGATGACGATGTCGCCGATCCGGAGGAGGTTCTCGGCCGAGGAGCCGCCGACGTGCGGCGTCATCACGACGTTCGGGGCCGACAGGAGGGGGCTCGCCGGGTCCGGCGGGTCGGAGTAGAAGACGTCGGTCCCGTAGGCCCGGACCTTCCCGCTCTTCAGCGCCTCGGCGACGTCCTCCTCGACGATCACCTTGCCGCGGGCGGTGTTGATCAGGACCACCCCGTCCTTCATCCGCTCGATGGCGCCCTTGTTCACCATCCCCTTCGTCTCGTTCGTGGCGGGGAGGTGGATCGAGATGTAGTCCGACTGGGCGTAGAGCTCGTCCAGCTCGACGAGCTCGGCCAGCGCGTGGTTGGGGATGTACTGGTCGTACGCCACGACGCGCATCCCGAAGGCCTGGGCGCGGCGGGCCACCTCCGTCCCGATGAGGCCGGCGCCGAGCAGGCCGAGCGTCTTCCTGTAGAGCTCGGTCCGCTTCAGCTCCTTCTTCAGCCACTTCCCCTCCTTCATCGAGACGTGTCCCTCGACGAGGCGGTTCGGGATGGCGAGCATCAGGGCCATCGCCAGCTCGGCGACGGCGACCGAGGAGGCGCGCGGGGTGTTCTTCACCTCGATCCCGCGCTCGCGGCACGCCTCGACGTCGATCGAGTCGAGCCCGACGCCGCCGCGGATGACGAGCTTCAGCTGCGGGAAACCCTTCAGGTAGTCGCGGGTGACCTTGGTCTTCGACCGGACCAGGAGGACGTCGGCCTCGCCCATCCGGGCGGGGTCCGGGACGACCTCCCCGAAGTCGGCGAGCCGCCCCGGCAGGGATTCGTCGAACGCGTCGGCCAGGTAGATCTTCATCGGAGAACCTCCCTACACACCGGGAATCTTCTCCCCCGAAGGCGCGCGGCTCCATGGATCGTTTGATCCCGTCGGAGGCTGGCGGGGGAGGCCGGACGGGGCGAGAATCGGCGCGATGCCCCCCTCCGAGACGCCGGGCCGGGGCCGCGCGGCCGTGGCGCTGGGACTCTGCCTCCTCCTCGCCGCGGCCTGCCGGCGGGACGAACGGGTGGCCTACCTCCGCCCGGAGGGGCTCTCGGCGAGGCCGGGGGAGAGGCCGGGGGAGGTCGTTCTCGTCTTCGGGCCGGTCGAGGGAGCGACGCGCTACCGGATCGAGTCGGCCCCCTCGCGCGACGGGCCGTTCCGCCGGGTGGGCGAGGTGAACGGATCGCGCGCGGTCCTGGCGATGACGCCGGGGGAGAGCTACGTCTTCCGGGTGGCGGCCGAGGGGCCGGACGGCCGGTCCACCTGGTCGCTCCTGGCGGGCTGCGGCGCCCCGCGGACGGAGGACCTCTGGGACCGCCTCCACCCGCCCGCGCCGGCCGTGGCGACGCCGGAGCCGCCCGCGCGGACCGGCAAGAAGCGCCGCTGAGACGTCGCGGGGGGAACGTCGCCGCGGCCTTCGCCCGCGGCCGGACATCCGCGCGCTTCGCGCTCGAACCGACGACGCCGGGGCCCCACCCCCGGCGTCCCCCCTGCACCCCCTCCGACGCCGGCTCCTGCCCCTCGGCTCCTGGGCGCGGTCACCGGGCGCGGGGCCGCGCCTCGGCCACCGGGGAGACGCCGCGGTAGCCCGAGAACTCGTACCGGACCTCGCGCGAGAAGCCGAGGAAGACGGCCGCCCTCGCGTCGACCCGGATCTCCTCGAGGCACGGGGCCCAGACCCCGGGGAGGACCGGGTGCCCCTCGTAGAGGAACCGGACGTCCCGCAGGCTGAGAGCCAGCCCCCCGGCGACCTGGACCGGTCTCGTCAGGCGTCCCTCGATCCGGATCGGCTGCAGCTCGGCGGCGTCGATCCACGCCCGTCCCGCGAAGCCGTTCAGGACGCGGTCCTTGAGCGTCCGGGCCTCCAGCCCCTCCTTCGGACCGAACTCGACCAGGTAGGCGGGGCGCCCCGCGAACGGCTCCTCGCGGACGAAGCGGAAGTCGAAACGGGTGAGGAGGTCCGAGAGCGGCAGGCGGCCGGAGAGGAGGTCGTCGGTCCCGTCCTCGGACCCGTTCCGGGCCGCCTTCTCCCTCCGCTTCTCGTCCTGGCGCTGCGTCCGCGCCACCTCCCGATCGGTCGGGGGGCGCCCGTCGACCTCCAGGAGCTGGCGGCGGGTGACGCCCCGGCCGTCGGAGAAGGAGAGGAAGGTGAACCTCTCGGCCGGCCCCCGGCGACCGTCGCCCAGGAGCTCGGTGTGGACCTCCACCTGGCGGAAAGCCATCGGGGTCCCCCGCTCCTCGGCCGCCCGCTGGTTCGCAGCGGCGAGGCGGACGACGAGGCCCGCGTCGACGGCCGGAGCCGGCGCCGGCGCGAGGAGGAGGCCCAGCAGGGCCGCGGAGCTTCGGTGGGCGAGACCCATTCTCGATTCCGCCCGGAAGCTACCGGGAAAGACCCGCCGAACGCAAGGGCCGGGGAAGGACGAGGACGGGGAACCGGCCCCTCCGCCTCGAGGCGGCCGGTTCCCCCTGGACACTACAGCCCGAGCCGGTGCAGCGCCTCCAGCGTCCGGAGCGCCGTCTCGACGCCGCGGAAGGCGTCGACCTTGGCCGTCTGCTCGGGCGTCAGGAGCGCCCCGAAGCCGCTCCGGTAGGCCTCGTCGATGGCCGGCATCTGCTTCTGGAGCGCCTGCAGGCTCAGGAACGCCGTCCCGACGGCCGTCGGGTCGGGGCTCGCGGCCTCGACGAGGTCGCGGAACGCCTTCTCGGCGGCGACGATCTGCGGCTGGAGCGCCTCGACGGCGGCCCGCCGCGTGTCGGCGAGTTGGTGGAGCGAACTGACCTGGGCGTCGGTGAAGCCGAGGACCTCCCGGAGGACGACCTCGGGCGGCGGCCCTCCGGGGCCGCCCGGGCCTGCCCCGGGGCCTCCCGGCGGCGGGCCTTGCTGGGCGGCGAGCGGGGCCGCGGCCGCCAGGCCGAGGAGGAGGGCTGCGACCAGGAGCTTCTTCGTCATCTCGGTTCTCCTTTTCCGGTAGGCGGCTGGCCCATCGGGCGGCCGCCGGGGGGAGGCCCGGGACGCCCCGCGGGCCCACGGGGCGAACGGACCAGCTTCTCGGAGAGCTCGATCGCGCGATCGAACGCCTTGAGCGCTTCGTCGGACATGCCGAGCTGGCGGTACGTGGCGCCGGCCTCCACCCAGGCCGTCGCCTCCGCGACGCTCCCGGGCGGGACGTCCGAAAGGAGGCGCTGCGTGGTCTCGAGGGCCTCCTTCCGCTTGCCGGCCTCCGCGTACGTCCGGGCCAGGCGGGAGATCAGGTGGGCCTTGGCCTCCCAGGCCGGGCTCTCGCGCGGGACCTCGACCGTCTGCGCGCGGCGGAGCTCCTCGAGGGCGGCTTCGGTCTTCCCCTGGTCGAGGAGGATCATCGCCTTCCCCTCGATCGCCCGGAGGACGTTGACGAGGAGGAAGCTCCGGTCCGGCCCCGGCTCCGCCGGCCCTCCCGGCTGGGGGGGCGGGGGACCCTGGGCCGCCGCCGGGCGCGGCAGGGCGAGGGCGGCGAACGCCGCGAGGAGGAGGGCGAGGCTTCGAACGGTCCAGCTCATGAACGGCCTCCAGGGGTCGGTCCGGGGACGTGAGAGGAGGGGGAGCCGCTCCCGGTCGCCAGCTCGCGGCCGAGGCTCTCCAGCCGCGCGTCCGAGAGGTCCGACCAGATCTCCCGGCTGCGCGCCGAGGCGACGGTGGAGGTGGCGACGCGGAGGGCGTCCGCCTCGCGCGCCGCGGCCGTCAGGCTCCCGACGGCCGTCCGCGCCGCACGTTCGCGCTCGTCGAGGAGGGCCTCGCCGGCAGGGGCGGGGCGTCGGGAAAGGAGCGGGAGGAGGAGCCCGGCGGCGACGGCGGCGGCGGCGGCGAGGCCCGAGGCGCGCCGGAGCAGGCGCGACCGCCCCGAGGCCTCGGCCACGAGGGCGCGGCGGAGCCTCCGGGCGGCCACGTCGTCGACTTCGTCCCCGGCGACCGAGGCGATCAGGCGGGCGGCCGCGAGCGCTTCGGCGTCGGCGGCGAACGGGTCGCCCCCCTCGAGGGCCTCGGCCAGGCGGCGCGCCGCCTCTGCCTCCTCGGGGCCGGCGGGGGAGCCGGGAATCGGGTCTTCGTGCGTCATGCGGGGGTCCATCTGCGGGCGAACGCCCGGGAGGCCCGGTGGAGGAGGACGTCGAAGGTCCCGACCGACACCGACAGGAGCCGGGCGCACTCCTCGCGCCCCTTCCCCTGGAGCAGCCGGAGCCTCAGCGCCTCTGCGTAGCGGGGGGGGAGGACCGAGAGGGTCTCCTCCACGCGGGCCCTGAGGAGGGCGAGCCGCTCCGCCCGGATCATCTCGGCCTCGGCGGTCGGGGAGGCGTCGGGCGGGTCGAACAGGTCGGGAAGCGGCGATTCGCGCGCGGCGGCGCGGGAGCGGCGCCGGAGGCGCTCGAGCGCCTTCCGCCGGGCGATCGCCGCCAGCCAGTGGAGGAGCCCCACCCCGCGCCACTCGAACGAGCCGACCCGCTCGAGCGCCGTCCGGTAGGTCTCCGCGAGGACCTCGTCGGCGTCGACGGCGCCCACCCGTGGGAGGACGACGAAGCTCCGGAGCCACCGGTGGGTCCGGTCGTAGAGGACGCCGAAGCTCTCGCCGTCCCCCCCCTGGAGCCGGGCCAGCAGCCGGTCGTCATCGTCGTCCATCCCGTCCCGTCCCCTATGGCCCGGGCGGCCCCGCCCTTACAGCCCCGGGGCCGATTCTCCCCCCGCCTCCCGCCTATACTCCCGCCCCGAAACGGCACGAGACCGCGGAGGTGGAGCGTGGCACGAGACCGGATCCGGCTCATCGAGACCCTCGTCCTGTCGGGGCCCAACCTCTGGTCCTACCGGCCCTGCGTCTGGATGCGGATCGACCTCGGCAAGTACGAGGAGACGCCGACCGACAGGATCCCGGGCTTCCACGACAGGCTCGTCCGCCTCCTCCCCGGCCTCTCCGAGCACCACTGCTCGGAAGGGCGCGAGGGGGGCTTCCTCTTCCGCGTGCGCGAGGGGACCTGGCTCGGGCACGTGGCCGAGCACGTCGCCATCCAGATCCAGAACCGGATCGGCATCCCCGTGTCCTTCGGACGGACGCGGGTCACGAAGGTCCCGGGCGTCTACAACCTCGTCTACGAGATGGAGGAGGAGCGGGTCGGCGTCAAGGCGGGGAAGCTGGCCCTCGACGTCGTGGAGGCCTGCGCCGAGGACGAGGTCGGCGACCTCGACCTCGAGGAGCGGCTGGACGACCTGAAGCGCCTCCGCGAGAAGGCGGCGCTGGGCCCCTCCACGCGGTCGATCGTCGAGAAGGCCGAGGCGCGCGGGATCCCCTACATCCGGATGAACGACAAGTCGTTCGTCATCCTCGGCTCGGGCGTCCACCAGAAGCGGATCCAGGCCACGATCGCCTCCACGACGTCGTTCCTGGGCGTGGAGATCGCGGGGGACAAGGACCTGACCAAGCGCCTGCTCGGCGACGCCGGGATCCCGGTGCCGAAGGGCTACGTCGTCGAGGACGAGGAGGACGCCGCCGACGTCGCCAGGAAGCTCGGCTGGCCCGTCGTCGTCAAGCCGCTCGACGCCTCGCACGGGCGCGGCATCCTGACGAACATCCGCGACGAGGAGGAGCTGCGCGCGGCGTACCGCGAAGCCCGCAAGCACCGCGAGGAGGTGATCGTCGAGCGGTTCCTCGAGGGGGTCGACTTCCGCTTCGTCGTCGTCGCCGGGAAGTTCATCTGCGCGGCCCAGCGCGTCCCGGCCTTCGTCGTCGGGGACGGCAAGAAGACGATCGAGGAGCTGGTCGTCGAGACGAACAAGGACCCGCGCCGCGGGATCGGCCACGAGAAGGTGCTGACGAAGATCGAGCTGGACGAGCTCTCGGTGGCGTTCCTCTCGCGGAAGGGGCTGACGCCGAAGTCGGTCCCGGCGGCGGGCGAGACGGTCGCGGTGAAGTCGACGGCGAACCTCTCGACCGGCGGGATCTCCCGCGACGTGACGGACCTCGTCCACCCCTCGAACATCGAGATGGCCGAGCGGATCGCGAGGATCGTCGGCCTGGACATCGCCGGGATCGACGTCGTCGCCCCGACCGTCGAGAAGCCGATCGGCGACGTCAACGGCGGCGTCGTCGAGGTGAACGCCGCCCCGGGCTTCCGGATGCACACGCACCCCACCGAGGGGATGCCGCGCGACGTGGCCGGGGCCGTCGTCGACATGCTCTTCCCGCCGGGGGCCCCGACGCGCATCCCGATCGTCTCCGTCACCGGGACGAACGGGAAGACGACGACGACCCGCCTCATCGCCCACGTCGCCCGGCAGGCCGGGCACAAGGTGGGCCTGACGACGACGGAGGCGGTCTACGTCGGCAGCGAGGAGGTGATGCGGGGCGACTGCACCGGCCCCTCCTCGGCCCGCGTCGTCCTGCGCGACCCGACGGTCACCTTCGCGGCGCTCGAGACGGCCCGCGGCGGGATGCTGCGCTTCGGCCTCGGGTACGACTGGGCCAACGTCGGCGTCGTGACGAACATCGCGGCCGACCACCTCGGGCTCAGGGACATCGACACGCTCGACGACCTGGCCAAGCTGAAGTCGCTGGTGACCGAGCGGGTCTTCCCCGACGGCGTCGCGGTCTTCAACGCCGAGGACGCGTACGCGCCGTACATGGCCGGCCGGACGAAGGCGCGCGTGGCCCTCTTCTCCCTCGACCCGGGCAACGAGCTCCTCCGCTCGCACGTGGCCTCGGGCGGCCTCGGGGCCGTGATGGACCGGCACGACACGCTCTGCCTCTACCGCTCGACGCTGAGGATCCCGCTCGTCCACGCCCGGCAGATCCCGATCACGTTCGACGGGCGGGCCCGGTTCAACATCGCCAACGCTCTGGCGGCGGCGCTCGCCTGCTTCGCCTCGGGGATCGACCTGGACGACATCCGCGGCGGCCTGACGACGTTCCACCCGTCGCCGTTCCAGGCGCCGGGCCGCGCCAACGTCTACGAGTTCCGCGACTTCAAGCTGATGATCGACTACTGCCACAACCCGCACGCCATGGCCACGGTGGCCCCGTTCCTCTCCTCGATGACACGGGAGCGGCTCGTCGTCGTCATGAACGCGCCGGGAGACCGCCGGAACGAGGACTACGCCGAGATGGGGCGCCTGGCCGCCCCGCACTTCGACCACGTCGTCCTGCGCGACGACGAGGACCTGCGCGGGCGCCAGCCGGGCGAGGTGGCCGGCCTCCTGCGCGAGGCGCTCCTGGCCAACGGGATGGCGCCCGAGGCCGTGGAGTTCGCGAAGAACGAGCCGGAGGCCGTCCGCCGGGCGATCTCGCTCGCGAGGAAGGACGACCTGGTGGCCGTCTTCGCGGACCGGATCGGCAAGGTGGCCGCCCTCGTCGACTTCGAGCGGCAGAAGGAGTCCCGCGGGGAGGCCGCCGCCCGGTAGCCCCCTCCGCCCGGCCCGCGGAGCGGCGGGCGGCATGACGTGGGTCATGGCGGGGCGGCCCGGCCCGGTGGTCCACTTCCGGCATGTCGGCGGCCGCGAACACCGCGCTGAGGCTCGTCCCCGTCGTCCTCTCCTGCGTCGTCCTCGGGGCCCACTTCCTGAGGAGCGGGCACGTGGGCGTCGCGGTCCTCCTCGCGGCTTCGCCCCTCGTGCTCCTGGCCCGGCGCGCCCCGGCCGTCCGAGCGGTCCAGCTCCTCCTCCTCCTGGGGGCGCTGGAGTGGGTCCGGACCGCCGCCCAGATCGCCGGGGCCCGGCGCGCCGTCGGGGCGCCGTGGACCCGGATGGCCCTGATCCTGGGCTCGGTCGCGGCCGTCGCGCTCCTGGGCGCCGCGCTCCTGCAGCCCCTCGCCCGGCGCTGGGCGCGGCGCGGGACGCCGTCGCCCTCGCCCGCGGAGGCGGCGTGAGCGAGCGCTCGGCCCGCGCCCGGGTGGAGCGCGAGCGCCGGACCATCGAGGTGATGATCTCGATGTACTGCCGCGACCACCACGGCCCCGCGACGGGGAGCCTCTGCGAGGGCTGCGAGGCGCTCCGCGCCTACGCCGGCGAGCGCCTGGACCGGTGCGTCTTCAAGCTCGAGAAGCCGACCTGCGTCAAGTGCCCGGTCCACTGCTACCGCGCCGAGCCGCGCGAGGCGGTCCGGGAGGTGATGCGGTACGCCGGCCCGCGGATGCTCCGCGAGCACCCGGTGCTGGCGATCCGGCACGTCGTCGACGGCTGGAAGAAGGCGCCCGAGCACCCGCGGCGCCGCAAGGAGACCGTCCCCGCCTGACGGCGCGCGAAGATGGGGCCGTGAGACCCCGTCCGTCTCCGGCCCTCCTCGCGGCCCTCCCTGCCGCGGTCCTCCTGGCGGTGAGCGCGCCCTCGGCGGCGCAGGCGCCGTGGGAGACCTGGAAGGGCCCCTCCGTGCTGCCGCGGCTCTTCGCGGGCGACCAGGTCGTGACCCGGTCCTCGTTCTGTCCGTCCGGCTGCGCCTACGACCGGACCTCGGAGGGGGACGGCCGGTTCCTCCGCGTGGAGGGCGAGGAGCAGGTCGTCCTGGAGGAGACCGGGCCCGGGGCGATCGTCAGGATCTGGATGACGGCCGGCCAGGGGACGAGCGAGCCGCTCGACCCGGCCGTGAGGATCCGGATCCGGCTCGACGGCGCGGAGGCTCCCGCCGTCGACGTCGCTCTCCCGGACCTCTTCTCGGGACGGGTCGCGCCGTTCCTGCCGCCCCTCGTCTCCGACCGGTCCGTCTCCAGCGGGGGAAACGTCTCGTACGTCCCGATCCCCTACCGGGCGGGTTGCCGCGTCTCCCTCGTCGGGGCCGGGCGGTACAAGCTCTGGTTCCAGCTCGACCTCCACCGGCTCGCCGAGCCGGGCGCGATCGAGACGTTCACGGGGCGCGAGGACCTCTCGACGCTCGCTCGGCTCCTTTCGGGCGCCGGGGAAGACCCCTGGCCCGGCTCGGGCGAGACGCTCCGGGGAGCCGCGGAGGGCGTCCCGCCGGCCCGGCTCGACCTCTTCCGGTTCGAGGGGCCCGGGACGCTCACGAAGCTCCGCCTGAGGCTGCCGCTCCCGGCGGGCGAGGAGGCCGTCGCCCGCCTCGCCGTCGACGGGGAGGTCCGCGCCGAGATGCCCGCGGCGGACCTCTTCGCGCTGGGCCGGGGGACGCCGCTCCCGGCGCGGTCCGTCCTGGTCGGGCTCGACCGGGAGGGGTGGGCCTACCTCTTCTTCCCGGTCCCGTTCCGCTCCGCCGTGGAGGTCTCGCTCCGGCTCCCGGAGACGACCTATCCCTCCCGCTGGACGGTCGAGTGGGAGGCCCGGGTGGACCGGGCGGATATCCCGCCCGACGCGGGCCGGTTCGGCGCGCTCCTCCTCGAGGCGTCGGGCGGCGCCGGGCGGGACGTCCCGCTCCTCTCGGCGGACGGGTCGGGGAAGTGGGTCGGCCTGTTCACCCGGCTCGGCCCGGGGCCGGGCGCCGGCCCCGGCTTCCTGGAAGGGGACGAGCGGGTCTTCGTCGACGGCTCTCCGTTCCCGGCGCGCCACGGGACGGGGGTGGAGGACCTCTTCAGCGGCGGGTTCTACTTCGACCGCGGCCCGTTCGTCCTGCCGCTCCACGGCTGCCTCGAACGGCGCGCCGGCTTCTCGGCCGGCGAGGAGGCGACGGCCTACCGGCTCTTCCTGACGGACGCGGTGCCGTGGACGTCCTCGATCCGGGCCGGGCTGGAGGGCGGGCCGACCGGCCAGCTCCCCCTGCGCGCGCGGACCGTGGCGTACGTCTACGACCGGGCCGAGCCGGGGCTCGTGCCGCTGGCGTCCGTGGACCTTGGCGACCCGCCGTCGCTTTCGGCCTCGGGCTACCGGGCCGAGGGCGCCGCGGAGTGCGCCCCGCTCTCCTCCGGATGGCCGGGCGGCGGGAGCCCGGTCACGGTGACGTCCTGCCGGCGGGAGGACGGGGACTCCTCATTCCGCCTCCGCCTCCCCGTACCCGGCGTCCGGGGGCTCAGGCTGCGCCGCCGCCTCGACGCGGGGACGCCGGGGCAGGAGGCCGACGTGTTCCTGGACGGGATCCCCGCCGGCCGGTTCCCGCCGGTCGACGCGAACCCCTGGTTCCGGCTGCGCGACGCGGACCTCGACGTCCCCCTCGACGCGGTCCCGGTGTCCGCCCGCGAGGTGACGGTGACGGTCCGGCCCGTCCCGCGGGACTTCAGCCCGTCGTTCAGCGAGGTCCGGTGGGAGCTCTTCGGCGCCCTCCCGCCCGTGCCGGTCGCGGGCGAGGGGGACGGCGCGCCGGTCAGCCCGGCTCCACGCTGAGGGCCTTCGGCCACCAGACGTCCCCGCCGTGCCGGAAAGCGGCCGCGGCCTCGACGTGGGCGCGGAAGAGGGCGCCGAAGAGCTCCGTCTTCCAGAACGCCTCCGGGTGCCACTGGACGCCCAGGACGAACGTGTCGCCCGGTAGCTCGATCCCCTCCACGACGCCGTCGGAGGCCCACGCGGTGGCCACGAGGCCCTCGCCCAGCCGGTCGACCGCCTGGTGGTGGAAGCTGTTCACCTCCACCTGCTCGCCGCCCAGGGTCCGCCGGAGGGCCGACCCCTGGGCCAGGCGGACCGTGTGGGCGAGGACGTCACGCGGGCGCTGCCGGTCGTCGTGCGAGACGTCCCGCCCGACGGACGTCGGGATGTCCTGGACGAGGGTCCCGCCGCGGGCCACGTTGATCATCTGCGCGCCGCGGCAGATCCCGAGGAGCGGGACCTCCCGCTGGAACGCCTCGTCGAGGAGCTTCCACTCGAACTCGTCGCGCTCCACGTTCGTCCGGTCCACGGCGGGGTGCGGCTCCTCGCCGTAGAGCCCCGGGGCGAGGTCGACCCCCCCGGTCAGGACCACCCCGTCGAGCCGGTCGAGGAACGCGGGGTGGAGCGCCGGCCCGCTGGGGGCGAGGATGACGGGGATGCCGCCGGCCAGCTCGACGCTCCGGAGGTAGTCCGGCCTCACGACGTAGAAGCCGGGCTCGCGCGGGTCGTTCCCCGCGGTGATCCCGATCAGCGGCGGCGCGCTCACGCCGCGCAAGCTAGCCCGCCGTCCGAGGCGAGGTCAAGGAGACCCGCCGCCCGGTCCGGGCGAGGCCTCAGCGCTTCCGGGGGCGGGAGGGGGGCGGCGGCTCCCAGGCCGCCTCGAAGCTCTCGAGGATCCGGCGGAAGACGGGCGTGGCCGCGACCGCGGCGCAGCCCGGCACGTTCCGGAAGGCGCTCGAGACGGTCAGCTCCAGGACGAGGTCGACGGGCCCGATCTCGAGCCGCGCCACGCAGCAGGCCCGCGAGGCGCTGGAGTGGCCCGCGAAGTAGAGGAGGGCGGGGCGCTCGACGCCGCGGACCTTGACCGTCCCCGCGGGGCCGATCTCGAGGTCGGTGGACGAGCTCTCGCGGCGCCGGACCTGCTCCTCGAGCGGGACGGCGTCGTCGCCCCGCCGGTCGCCGGGCCTGACGACGAACGACAGCGGCGCGCCGGGCGGCCCCTGGAGGTGGACGTAGCACCCCGGGCTCCCGGGGACGAGGAACATCCCGCAGTTCGTGGCGTCCAGCCGGACCGCGACCGGCGGGAGGCCGTGGGCGGCGGCCTCCTCGGCGCTGACGGAGACGGTCTGAAGCGTCATCGATGGGCTCCTGCCGGGACGGGGACGGCCCATCCTACCCGGGGTCCCGCCCCCCGGGGGAGGGACCGTCCCCGGGGGCCTTGACAGGGCGTCGGTTGTGAATGATCATCCTGCGCCATGAATATTCATGCGACCGGCACCGCCCTCCGCCGCCGGGACGAGATCCTGAGGCTCGTCCGGGAGCGGGCGGTCCGCTCGCAGGAGGAGCTGGCCGGGCTCCTCCGCGCCCGGGGCTTCCGCGTCGCGCAGCCGACGCTCTCGCGCGACGTCCGCGACCTCGGGCTCGCCAAGACCGCGACGGGGTACGTCCTCCCGGCCTCCGTCGGTCCCGGCGCCGAGGCGGGGGTGCCGGCCTCTGGCGGGCAGCGCGTCGAGAAGGCGGTCCGGGACTCCGTCCTCTCCGCCGTCCCGGCCGGCTCGCTCGTCGTCCTGAAGACCCCCCCGGCCCAGGCGCACCCGGTGGCCCGCGCCCTGGACGAGGACCCGATGCCCGGGGTCGCCGGGACGATCGCGGGCGACGACACCATCTTCGTGGCCACGACCGGCGCCGCCGCCGCGACGAGCCTGGCCGGCCGCCTCCGTGCGCTGCTCCGGCCCGGCGCCCGCCGCCCCCGCGGGCGCCGCGGCGCCTGAGCCGGCGCGGGAACCCCGTCGGAGCGCCGGAAGAAGGAGATCGGATCGTGACGCGTGTCGCCGTCCTCGGAGCCACCGGGTACTCGGGAGGGGAGCTCTGCGCGCTCCTCGCGCGCCACCCGGGCGTGGAGCTCGTGGCGGCGTTCGCCTCCCCGGGCGGCAAGGGCGTGCCGTTCGGGCGCCTCCACCCCTCGCTCGGGGGACGCCCCGGCCCCGACGCGGTCCCGTTCGACCTCGGCGCCTGCCTGGCCGCGGGAGCGGACGTCGTCCTCCTCGCGACACCGAACGAGACCTCGGCCGAGGTCGTCCCGGCCCTCCTCTCGGCGGGCGTGAAGGTGGTCGACCTCTCGGGGAGCTTCCGGCTGAGGGACGCCGCGGCCTACCCGGCCTGCTACGGCTTCGCCCACCCGGCGCCCGGCCTCCTCGCCGAGGCGGTCTACGGCCTCCCCGAGCTGACGGACGGCCCGTCGCCCGGGGCCCGGCTCGTCGCCAACCCGGGCTGCTACCCGACCTCGGTCCTCCTGGCGCTCGCGCCGCTCCGCCGTCTCGTCGACTTCGAGAAGCCCGTCGTCTGCGACAGCAAGAGCGGCGTCTCGGGCGCGGGGAAGAAGGCCGACCTCGGCTACTCGTTCTCCGAGCTCTCGGCGAACTTCAAGGCCTACGCGGTCACGGGCCACCGGCACGAGCCGGAGATGCGGCAGGAGCTGGGGCTCCCTCCGGAGGCCCCGTTCTCCTTCGTCCCGCACCTCCTCCCGGTCTACCGGGGGATCCTCTCGACGATCCACGTTTCGTTCGTCCACCCGGTCTCGGCGGCCGAGGTCTCGGAGGCGTACGAGGCCGCCTACCGCGCCGCACCCTTCGTCTCGGTCCGCCCGCCGGGCGACCTGCCGGAGCTCCGGGACGTCGCCGGGACGCCGCGCGCCGAGATCGGCTTCGTCCTCCTCGGCGGGGGGACGCGGGGCGTCCTCGTCTCGGTGATCGACAACCTCCTGAAGGGGGCGGCCTCGCAGGCCGTCCAGAACCTGAACCGCCTCTGTGGCCTCGACGAGACGGAGGGCCTCTCGTGAACGCCTCGCCGCTCTGGGTCGTCAAGCTCGGGGGGAGCCTCCTCGAGGACTCCTCCCTCCGCTCCTCCGCACTCGAGGCGGTCGCCGCCGCCGCCACGAAGGGGGGGCGGATCGTCGTCGTCCACGGGGGCGGCAAGGAGATCGACAGGAACCTCGCCGCGCTCGGCATCCCGAAGCGGACGCAGGGGGGGCTGCGCGTCACGGACGGCCGGACGCTCGACGTCGTCGTCGCCGTCCTGACCGGGACCGTGAACAAGTCGCTCGTCGGCCAGCTGGAGGAGCGCGGCGTCCGCTCGGCGGGCTTCTGCGGCGCCGACGGCGAGACGCTCTGGGCCGAGTACCACGCCCCGGTGGACGGCGTCGACCTCGGGTACGTCGGGCGGGTGACGCGTTGCCGGACGACGCTCGTCGAGGCGGTCCTCGGCGCGGGCCTCCTGCCGGTGATCGCCTCGGTGGCGGTCGGGCGCGAGGGGGTCCTCCTGAACGTCAACGCCGACTCGGCCGCCTCGGCGCTGGCCGCCTCGCTCCGGGCGTCGCGCCTCGTCTTCCTGACCGACGTGGAGGGGGTGCTCGACGCCTCGGGCCGGGTGGTGGAGCGGCTGACGGCCTCTGCCGCGCGCGAGCTCCTCGACTCGCCCGCCGTCAGCGGCGGGATGCGGCCCAAGCTCCAGTCCTGCCTGGAGGCCCTGGCGGCCGGGGTGGGCGAGGTCGTCGTCGCCGGGCCCGGCCGCCACGCCACCGTCCTGTCGGACGGGATCGGAGGGACGCACCTTGTCGCGGCGTGATCCGCTTCCGGACCTCTCGCCGAAGGCGGTCGAGGCGCGGGACGCGGCGTTCGTCCTCGGGACGTACGCCCGGACGCCGTTCCACCCGCGCGGCGGGCGGGGCGCGCGCCTCGTCGACGCGGACGGGAAGGTCTACTGGGACCTCCTCGCCGGGATCGCCGTCAACGCCCTCGGTTGCCGCCACCCGCGCCTCGTCAAGGCGCTGCGCGAGGAGGCCGTCCATCCCCTCCACGTCTCGAACCTCTTCCACCACCCGTGGCAGGGGCTCCTCGCCGAGAAGCTGGTCTCGGCCTCGGGGATGGCGAGGGCCTTCTTCTGCAACAGCGGGACCGAGGCGAACGAGGCCGCGATCAAGCTCTGCCGGCTGAGGACGCCGGGCCGGCACGGACTCGTCGCCCTCCACGGCTCGTTCCACGGCCGGACGGCCGGGGCGGTCTCGATCACCGGGAACCCGCCCTACTACGAGCCGTTCCAGCCGCTCCTGCCGGGCGTGACGTTCGTGCCGCCGGACGACGCGGCGGCGCTCGAGGCCGCGGTGACGGAGGAGACCTCGGCCGTCTTCCTCGAGCCGATCCAGGGCGAGGGGGGGATCGTCCCGCTGGCGCGGGAGTTCGTGGCGCGAGCGCGCGAGGCGTGCGACCGCGTCGGCGCCTCGCTCGTCCTGGACGAGATCCAGTGCGGCCTCGGGAGGACCGGCGCGCTCTTCCCGTTCCGCGAGCTCGGTGTCCGTCCCGACGTCGTGACCCTCGCCAAGCCGCTCGGCGGCGGGCTCCCGCTCGGGGCGGTCCTCGTGTCGGCCGAGGTCGCGTCCCTCGTGAAGCCCGGGATGCACGGGACGACCTTCGGCGGGAACCCCGTGGCCTGCCGGCTCGGCTTCGAGCTCCTCTCGGAGATCGAGGAGCGCGGCCTCCTCGCGCGCGTCGCGTCGCTGGGCGAGTGGTTCGGGAGGCGGCTCGCGGCCCTGAAGCGGCGCTGCCCGGCGGTCGTCGCGGTCCGCGGGACCGGCCTGATCTGGGGGATCGAGCTCGACCGCGAGGCGGGGCCGGTCGCCCGGGCGCTCCTCGGCAAGGGGTTCGTCGTCGGCACGGCGCGGAAGGCCGTCCTCCGCCTCCTCCCCCCGTACGTCGTCCCGAAGGCGGCGCTCGCCGCGTTCACCGTCGCCCTCGAGGAGGTCCTCCGCGAGGGCGCCCCCGCCCCGGCCGAGGCCGGGAAGAAGGAAGAACCGTGACCCAGACGAAGAACGGCAGGAAGGTGAAGAAGGTCGCCCTCGCCTACTCGGGGGGGCTCGACACGTCGATCATCATCCCCTGGCTGAAGGAGACGTACGCCTGCGAGGTCGTCGCGGTGGCGGTCGACGTCGGGCAGGCCGAGGAGACCGAGGGGCTGGACGAGAAGGCGAGGAGGACCGGCGCCTGCGACTTCCACCTCCTCGACGTCCGCGAGGAGTTCGCCGGGGAGTTCCTCTTCCGGGTCCTCAGGGCCGGGGCCGTCTACGAGCACGAGTACCTCCTCGGCACCTCGACCGCCCGGCCCCTCATCGCGAAGAAGCAGGTCGAGGTGGCGCTCGCCACGGGGTGCGACGCCGTCAGCCACGGCTGCACCGGGAAGGGGAACGACCAGGTCCGTTTCGAGCTGGCCTACCAGGCGCTCGCCCCGGAGCTCGCCGTGATCGCGCCGTGGCGGGAGTGGAGCATCTCCTCGCGCGAGGAGGCGATCGACTACGCCACGGCGCGGGGCATCCCGATCGTGGCGACGAAGAAGGAGCCCTACTCGCGCGACCGGAACCTCTGGCACCTCTCGCACGAGGGGGGGCCGCTCGAGGACCCGGCCTTCGAGCCGGAGGAGTCGATGTTCAAGCTGACCGTCGACCCGGCGAAGGCGCCCGACGCGCCCGAGCGGGTGACGATCGGCTGGGAGAAGGGCTTCCCGGTCTCCGTCGACGGCGAGAGGCTCTCTCCCGCTTCGCTTCTCTCGAGGCTGAACGAGGTCGCGGGGCGGCACGGCGTCGGCCGCGTCGACATGGTCGAGAACCGCCTCGTCGGGATCAAGTCGCGCGGCGTCTACGAGACGCCGGGCGGGACGCTCCTCGTCCAGGCGCTCCGGGCGCTCGAGACGCTGACGCTCGACCGCGACGCGATGCACGAGAAGGAGCGCCTCGCGCTCAGGTACGCCGAGCTCGTCTACTACGGCCAGTGGTTCACGCCTCTGCGCGAGGCGCTGGAGGCGTTCGTCGAGAAGCTGACCGAGACCGTCACCGGTACCGTCACGATGAAGCTCTTCAAGGGCTCGGCGATCGTCGTCGGGCGGACGGCCGAGAACTCGCTCTACTCGGCCAACCTCGCGTCGTTCAACATGGCGGGCTACACGCCGCAGGACGCGGCCGGGTTCATCCGCCTCTTCGGCCTCCAGACGCGCGGCCGCAAGCGCCTCGGGCCCGTCCCGGCCGAGGCGGTCGAGGCCGCCGGCCACCTCAAGCTCGAGCCGTGGGGATGAAGACGCCGAAGAAGCCCAAGATGCCGGCGATGGCAAAGGTGCCGAAGACGCTCTGGGGCGGGCGCTTCTCCGAGGGGCCCTCGGAGGCGCTCGCCCGCTTCAACGACTCGTACCGCTTCGACCGGGAGCTCCTCGCCGAGGACGTCGAGGGGTCGATCGCCTGGACGGGGGCGCTCGCGGAGGCGGGCGTCCTGAGGGAGAGCGAGCGCCGCCGCCTCGTCGCGGCCCTCCGCGAGGTGGCGCGCGAGGGGGCACCGGCCGAGGGACCCTGGGAGGACGTCCACTCCTTGGTCGAGGCGTGTCTCCACGAGAAGCTCGGCCCGCTCGCGGGGAAGCTCCACACGGGGCGGTCGCGGAACGACCAGGTGGCGACCGACCTCCGCCTCTGGCTGAAGAAGGCGATCGCCGAGTCGCGCACGCTCGTCCTCGACCTCGCCGGGGCGCTCGCGACCCGGGCCCTCGCCGAGGCCTCGACGCCGATGCCCGGCTACACGCACGCCAAGCGGGCCGAGCCCGTGACGTTCGGCCACTGGGCGCTCGCCCACGTCGAGCCGCTCCTGCGCGACGCCGACCGGCTCGCGGCCGCGTCGGCCCGCGGGGACGAGTGCCCGCTCGGGAGCGGGGCGCTCTCCGGGACGCCGCTCGCGGTCGACCGCGGGAAGCTCGCCCGGAGCCTCGGCTTCGCCCGCGAGACCGGCAACTCGATCGACGGGGTGGCGGACCGGGACCTCGCGGCCGACTACCTCCACGCCGTGGCGCTCCTCCTCGTCCACGTCTCGCGCCTCTCCGAGGACCTGATCGCGTTCACGTCGGACGAGGCCGGGTTCGCCGAGCTGCCGGACGCCCTCTCGACCGGCTCCTCCCGGATGCCGCAGAAGAAGAACCCCGACGTCCTGGAGCTGACGCGCGGGCACGCGGGCCGCTCGATCGGCGAGCTGGCGGGGTTCCTGGCCCTCCTGAAGGGGCTGCCGCTCGCGTACGACAAGGACCTCCAGCTCGACAAGGAGCCGGTCTTCCGGGCGCGCGCCGCGCTTTCGGCGGCGCTTCCCGCCCTGACGGGCCTCGTCGCGGGCCTGACGCTCGACCGCGAGGCGATGCTGCGCGCGGCCTCGGACGAGCGACTCCTCGCAACCGCGCTCGCCGACGCCCTGGCCGACCGGGGCGTCCCGTTCCGGCAGGCGCACGAGGCGGTCGGGGCGCGCTGGGCCGAGGCCCTCTCGCAAGGGAAGACGCTCCGCGAGCTCGGCCCCGGCGGCGGGATCGCCGCGGCGGACCTCGGCGCGCTCGACCTCGCGAAGGTCCTCTCCCGGCGCAAGGCCTCGGGCGGGACGGCGCCCGCTCGCGTCAGGGCCGCCGCGAAACGCGCGCTCGCGCGGATCGCGCGCGAGAAGGGACGGCGATGAGGTTTCCACGGGGCTTCCGCGGCTCCGGCGTGAACGCCGGACTGAAGACGGGGCGCCCCGACGTGGCGCTGATCGTCGCGGAGGGAGGGGCGAACGCCGCCGCCGTCTTCACAAGGAACCGGTTCGTCGCCGCGCCGGTCGTCCTCTCGCGGGCGGGGCTCGCGGCCTCGAAGGGGCGGGTGAGGGGCGTCGTCGTCAACGCCGGGTGCGCCAACGCCGTCACGGGCCGCGAGGGTCTGGCCGCCGCTCGCCGGGTCCGCGCCTGCGCCGCCGGGCTCCTGGGCTGCCCTCGGGAGGAGGTCTTCCTCGCCTCCACGGGCGTCATCGGCGTCGTCCTCCCGGACGAGAAGGTCCGCGCCGCCCTCCCCGGCGCCGTCGAGGGACGCTCGGCCGAGGGCCTCGACGCCGTCTCTCGGGCAATCCTCACGACCGACGTCGGGCCGAAGGTTGCGCAGGCGACGTATGCGTGGCGCGGCCGCCGGGGGCGAATCGTCGGCGTGGCCAAGGGTGCCGGGATGATCCACCCGGACATGGCGACGATGCTCGCGTTCGTCCTGACCGACGCCCCGGCCACTCCGGCGTTCCTGAAGGCCGCCCTCGTCGCGGCCTGCGCCGTCTCGTTCAACGCGATCTCGGTCGACGGCGACACCTCGACGAACGACACGGTCCTCCTCCTGGCCTCGGGGAGTCTGGGCGGGGGGGAGATGACCTCGCTCGACGAGGCGAAGGGGTTCGTCGAGTCGCTGACGAAGGTCTGCCGGGAGCTGGCGTGGAAGATCGTCCGCGACGGCGAGGGAGCGTCGCGGGTGATGGAGATCGCCGTCACCGGCGCCCGGTCGGCGAGGGACGCCCGCCTCGCCGCCCACGCCGTCGCCACGTCGCCGCTGGTGAAGACCGCCCTCGCCGGCGGCGACCCGAACTGGGGCCGGATCCTCGCCGCGGTCGGCCGGAGCGGCGCCCGCTTCTCGCCGCGGAAGGTCTCGCTCCGGGTCGGGCGCCTCGCCCTCGTCGTCGCGGGAGAGCCGGCCGCCTACGCCGAGAAGGACGCGGCAAGGATCTTCCGCCAGGAGCGCGTCCCCCTCGCGATCGACCTCGGCGCCGGGAACGGCACGGCCACGCTCCTGGCCTCGGACCTCGGGCACGACTACGTCTCGTGCAACGCCGACTACCGGAGCTGACGTGGATCAGGGGGGTCGACAGCGTGTCGAACCCCCCTGCGGCCGCTGGCGCGGCCTACCCCCCGGGCTCGCCGCGCTCGCGTGGATCCGGGGGGTCGACAGCGTGTCGATCCCCGCTTCGCGCTGACCCCCGGCTCGCTTCGCTCGCGTGCCTCGGGGCGACTGCGCCGGCTGCGCCTACTTCGTCTTCCGGTACGTGCCCACCAGCGTCGCCTGCGCCAGGACGTGTCCCTGCATCGCCTTCTCGAGCTTCGCCTTCGTCGGGGGTGAGAGCTCGCCGAGGGGCGCGTCGAGGGCGTAGAGCTTGAAGAAGTAGCGGTGGGTCCCGATCGGCGGGCAGGGGCCGCCCCAGCCGGTCCGCCCCCAGTCGTTGCGGCCCTCGCGCGTCCCGGCAGGCAGCGCTCCCGGGGCGACCCCCTCGGGGAGGCCGGCGACCGTCGGCGGCAGGTCGTAGAGGACCCAGTGCACCCACGTCATCTTCGGCGCGGCCGGGTCGGGCGCGTCGGGGTCGTCCACGATCAGGACGAGGGACCTCGTCCCGGCCGGCAGGCCGCGCCAGGAAAGCGTGGGCGAGACGTCCTTCCCCTCGCACGTGAACGCCGCGGGGATCGGCCCGTTCGGGGCGAAGGCAGGCGAGGAGAGCGCGAGGGCCAGGGGCGGCTCTGCCGCGGCGGACGCGAGGGGGAGGAGAAGGGCGAACGCGAGGGCGAGATGCCGGACCATTCCCACGAGGCCACCTCCGCGCGGCCGGGACCGCGCACGGCGATCATCGCCCCGTTGACGGTCCGCAGGGCCTCGGACGCGGGTGGTCAGCGACCCGGCTTGTCGTCCGGCGAGGACGGGCGCGTGGGGTTGGGACGGGCGACCCCCTCCGGGCCGAGACGGCGGTCGGCCGCGTCCGGCAGGAGGTCCGAGGCGATCACGGACCGCCGGAAGCGGCGGAAGATCCCGGACGTCGTCGTGCGGCGGACGCGTGGATCGGCCGGCGGGTTGCTCATTCGTCCCTCGGCCGGAACGGAGCAAGGCACGTGCCGAGCCGCGGAACAGCCCGCGGGCCTCGAATCGGTGCGGCCCTGCTCGCAGCGCCCGGACCGTCGGGTTATCCGGTGACCCGGACCCGGGTCAACTCCGCCGCTCTGACCCACGCGGCACGTCGCCGAGAGCGCCTGCCGGATCAGTCGGTGCCGCTCTCGGGCGTCGTCGCGGTCCCAGTCCCCTCGAACCGCCTCCCCACATCGGCCTTCGTCACCTTCCCCATCGCGTTCCTGGGCAGCTCGTCGAGGAGGAGGAGGCGCGTCGGGAGCTTGTACGGGGCGAGGCGCGCGCGGGCGAAGTCGCGGAGGGCGTCGAGCGTCACGGGGGACTTCGCGACCACGGCCGCGGCGATCCGCTCCCCCCACTCGGCGTCCGGGAGGCCGACGACGGCCACGTCGCGGACGAGAGGGTGCTCGCGGAGGGCGGCCTCCACCTCCAGCGCCGAGACCTTGTAGCCGCCGCACTTGAGGATGTCGACGCTCTTCCGCCCCAGGATCCGGTACCGCCCGTCCTCCACGACGGCCACGTCGCCCGTGACGAACCAGCCGTCGCGGAAGGCCTGCGAGGTGGCGCCGGGCCGCTTCCAGTACTCGCGGAAGAGGCCCGGCCCGCGGAGGAGGAGCTCGCCCGGAGTCCCGTCGGCGACGTCGAGGCCGCGCTCGTCGACGAGCCGCGCCTCGACGCCCGGGAGCGGCGTCCCGACCGAGCCCGGGACTCGCGGACCGTCGAGCGGGTTCGAGAGGGCCATCCCGACCTCGGTCATCCCGTACCGCTCCAGGAGGTCGTGCCCCGTGACCTCGCGCCAGCGTCGGAAGAGCGTCTCCGGCAGCGCCGCCGAGCCGGAGACCACGAGCCTCAGGCGCGCGGCGGCCTCCGAGAGGCGGGCGCGACGCTCCGGCGGCTGGCCCTCGTGGTGCGACAGGAGCTTCGAGTAGACCGTCGGCACGGCCATGAAGAGGGTGAAGGCACCCGCCTCGATCCGCGACCAGACGGCCTCCGCGTCGAAGCCCGGCAGCATCTCGCACGCGGCCCCGGCGGCCAGCGCGCAGGAGACGACGTTGAGGATGCCGTGGACGTGGTGGAGGGGGAGGACGTTCACGGTCCGGTCCTCGCCGGTGATCCCCCACGCGGCGAGGAGAGTCGAGACCTGCGCGGCGAGGCTCGCGTGCGTGTGGACCGCCCCCTTCGGCCGGCTCGTCGTGCCGCTCGTGTAGAGGAGGAGGGCCCGGCGCGCCGGGTCGACCTCGGGGAGGGCGGCCTCGGGGCCGGCGTCGAGGTCCGTCGTCAGGACGAGCGGGAGGCCTCGGCCCCTCGCCAGCGGCGCCAGGCGGTCGCGAGCCGAGGGGTGGGCCACGAGGAGCGACGCGTCGGCGTCGTCGACCGCGTAGGCCAGCTCGTCCTCGGGGTGCGAGAGCCCCAGCGGCACCGCGACGCCGCCCGCCCGGAGGACCGACCAGAGCGTCGCCACCCAGGAGTCGTCCGGCGGGACGAGGAACGCCACGCGCTCCTCGGAGAGGTCCGCGCGCCCCCGGAGGAGCCGTCCCGCGCCACGGGCGGAGCGGTCCAGGAGCTCGCGGAACGACACGGCGCGGCCCCCGGCCAGGAGGGCCGTCCGCTCCCCGTGAGCCAGGGCGGGCGCGACGAGCGGCGGAAGGCTCACGCGGCCGCCTCCGGGAGCCGGATCATCGGCTGCGTCGAGATCCCGCTCGTGAAGATGCTCGCCACCTGCTCGGGGGTGGGCGCCGGCAGGGAGGGGAGGAGGACGTCCAGCGCGTCGCGCAGCGCCGCGGCCGACGGCCAGCGCTCCTCCGGCCGCTTCCTCAGGCAGCGTGCGATCAGCTGCTCGAGCGCGGGCGGGACCCACGGCGCGATCTCGCTCGGCGGGGCCGGGTCCCGCTCCAGGACGGCCTGGAACGTGGCGGCGGCCTCGGCGCGGTAGAAGGGCAGGAGCCCGGTGACGAGCTCGTAGAGGGCCACCCCGAGGGCCCAGACGTCGGTCGGCGGCCCGGTCGGCTCGCCCCGGACCTGCTCCGGGCTCATGGCGTCCGGGGTCCCGGCCGCGTAGCCGCTCTGCGTCAGGCGCGTCGCTTCCACGGCCCGCGCCAGGCCGAAGTCGAGGAGCTTCGGGTGGCCGGCGGTGGTGACGACGACGTTGTCTGTCTTCAGGTCGCGGTGGACGATGCCGACCGCGTGGATGACGGAGACGGCCTCGGCCACGTCCCGGACGAGGCGCGCGGCGACCGCCGGCGGGAGCGGCCCGTGCCGCTTGAGGACCCCCTTCAACGTCTCGCCGCGGAGGTACTCCATGGCGATGTAGGCCTGTCCGCCCGCCTCGCCCCGCTCCAGCACCCGGACGATCCCCGGGTGGTGGAGGCCCGCCGCGATCTCGCCTTCCCGGAGGAAGCGTCTCCTCATCTCGGGCGTGGCGAGGAGGTGCGGGTGGATCACCTTCAGCGCGACCTCCTCGCGGGTGTCGAGCCGGCGCGCCCGCCAGACGGTCCCCATCCCGCCCGAGCCGACCTTCTCCAGCAGCTCGTACGGGCCGAGGACCCCCGCGGCGCCGGTCTTCTCCTCGGCGACGGGCCGGTGGCGGGCCACGTACCGCGCGAAGACGGGCGACCGGAAGCCGAGGCGCTCGCCGTCGCGGAGGAGGATCCCCGCCTCCGCCAGCCGGGCCACGATCGCCCCCACCTCGGCCACGCCGATCAGGACCTTGTGGACGAAGAGGACGTCCAGCACCTCCGGGAGCGCGCGGAGCCGGGCGCTTCCCCGGTCGACGTGCGCCAGCGCGGCGGCGACCGTCCGCTCGGCCGGGGAGAGCCGCGCCCACGCCGTCGAGAGGAAGAGGGGAGGCGAGACGTCCCAGGCCTTCAGGACGGCCAGGACGTCGCCCTTTCCGGCGGCGTTGGCGCGCCTGCCGGCCAGGTGGCAGAGGAGCTCGGCGCCGAGGTGCCGGAGGGCCACGGCCTCGCCCCCCACCTCCGCGCTCGCCAGCTCGGCGGCCCCCGGGGCGAACCGGACCCGCGGCCCCGCGACCTCGGCCAGCCACCGTCCCCCCTCCTCCGGGGTCGCCGGGCGGAGCGCGACGAAGCGGGCCACGCGCGCCAGCTCGGGCTCCTCGGCTGCGAAGATCGAGGGCGGGACGTCCCGCGCGACGAGGAGCGAGACCCTCGGCGCCGACGAGAGGAGGACGGAGGCCAGCGCGTGCCGCCGGGCCGCGCCCGCGTGGTCGAACGGCCCGGGCGCGTCTTCCAGCAGGAGGACGTCGAGGTCGGCGCGCTCGGCCGCCTCGGAGAAGGCCGCGGCCGCGGCCGACAGCCGCGAGTGAGGCGACGCCTCCGAGCCGTCCTCGCCCGGGAGCTCGGGGACGACGAGGCCGCGGGTGGACAGCGACTGCCGGACGGCCGTCAGGTCGGTGGCCCCGCCGTCCGGGCGCGGCGGGAGGCCGACGGCGACGAGCCCGTCCCCCCCGCCTCCGACGAGGAGCGTCGTCAGCAGGGTCGTCTTCCCGGATCCTGGCGGGGCCGCCAGGACGAAGACGCCGTGGCGGCGGAAGGCCGAGCGGATCCCCTCGCGGACGGAGGCGATCGCCTCCTCCTGCGCCAGCGGCGGCACGGGGGATCCGGGGGCGAAGGGGTCGTCCTGGATCGGGTGGTACGGCGGTGCCAGGAGCTCCCGGGCGCGGTAGACGAGGTGCTGCTGGAGACGCCCCGTGACGCCCGCGGCCGCCCGGAGGAGCGATGGGAGCGAGGCCCCGAGCCCGAGCGCCACCAGGACGAGGAGAGCGCGGGCCCAGCCGGTCTCCCGGAAGAGCGGCGCCAGCGAGAAGGGGACCCGCGCCACCGGGCCCATCCGGCCCGTCCGGTCGACCGCGCGCACCTCCAGGACGTAGTCGCCGGGCGGGAGCGCGGCCCACCTCACGACCCGCTCCTCGGACGGGCGCCCCCAGCGCTCGAAGAGCGGCGAGAGGCGCCAGACGACGCGCGCCGCGCGCGGGTCGGCGTACTCGACGACCGAGAGGTCCACCTCGACGGCGCTCTCGCCGCGGCGCCGGTCGGGGAGCCGCACGGCCTCGACGTGGACCCTCGGCGGCGGCGGGACGTCCTCGTCCGCGCTCGGGTCGTACCGGATCACCGCGCCGACGAGACCGAACCAGAGGCGCCCGCGGTCGTCGCGGCAGGCCGAGCGGACGATCCCCTCGCGCGCGGGGAGGCCGTCGGCGAAGCCGAAGACCCGCAGGACCTCCCCCTCGGCCGAGCAGCGGACGAGGCCACGGTCCGTCGTGACCCAGACCTCCCCGTCGGCCGAAGGGTTGACGGCGTCGACCGACTCGTCGGGCAGGCCGGTCGTCCGGTCCAGGACCCTCACCGCCCCGTCCGGCCCGATCCGGGCGACGCCGCGGATCGAGGCGACCCAGGCCGCCCCATCGCGCGCGCGCGCCACGTGCCACGGGGCCTCGCCGCGGAAGAAGGGCGCGACCCGGGCGAGCCTCGTCGCGGTCCCCTTCGGGGGCGACACGGCCAGGAGGTCTCCACCGGACACGACCAGGAGCCCGTCCGGCGGGTCGGGGGCGATCGTGTCGACCGGCGCCCGGGCAAGTCCCGGGATCGACGCCCTCACGAACCGGCCGTCCCGGACGACGAAGAGCCCGGCCGTCGTCCCCACCCAGGTCTCGGACCCGGAGCCGGAGGCGACCAGCGCCAGGCCGGTCGTCGTCCCTTCGGGGAGGGGGATCGTCTCGAAGCGCTCCGCCCCGGCCTCCCGCCTCACGAGCCCGCGGGCGAAGGTGGCGTCGACCCGCCCGTCCGGAGAGACGACGAGGTCGCGGAACCGGTCGGTACGCGGGAGCCCGCTCCCGGGGCCGAGGACCTCGAAGCGGCCGCCCACCAGGCGCGCCAGCTCGCCGCGGGCCGTCGACGTCCAGATCGTCCCGTCCGGCGCGGCGGCCAGCGACAGCGGGAGCGTCTCGGCCAGCCCCGCCTCCCCCGTGACGACCGCGAACCGGGACGGGGCGTACCGGAAGAGCCCCGCGCCGTCCCCCCCGAGCCAGACCTCGCTCCCCGCTCCGGCCGCCAGCGAGATCACCCGGACCACGGGGAGGCCGTCGGAGGGGGAGAGGTCGGCCGAGGAGAGGTCGCGCGAGAGCCGGACCGCGCCGCGGGGCGTTCCGGCCCAGACGCGCCCCGCGCCGTCCGAGAGGAGCGCGTCGACGCGCGGCGCCGGGAGCGGCACGTCGAGCGGCCGCGCCCTCCCGCGGGCGTCGACGAGGAAGAGGCCGTTGTCGGTCCCGGCCAGGACGCCCCCCTCGCCGTCGGGAAGGAGCGAGAGGACCGGCAGGCCCGCAGGGTCGGCGTGCGAGAAGCCGCGCGCGGAGAGGAGGGCGAGCCCGTCCGGACGCCCGACCCAGACGGCGTCCCCGTCCGCCGCGAGGCTCAGGACCGGCCCCGTCGCGAGCCGGGAGACGCGGATCTCCCGCGCGCCGGGCACGAGCCGGACGACCCCGCCGGGGCCTCCCGCCAGGACCTCGCCCTTTGGGCCGAGAGCCAGCGCGTCGACCCGCTCGGTCAGGACCCGGTGGAAGCGGCCGGCCCGCTGGACGTGGAGCGACGGCCCCCCGACCCAGAGCGAGCCCGTGCCGTCGAGGAGGAGCGGCCCCACGACCCTCTCCGGGAAGCCCGCCGAGGCCGGGACGAGGTGGAAAGCGGTCCCGTCGAATCGCGCGAGGCCCCCGTTCTTCGTCGCCACCCAGAGGAAGCCGTCGCGGTCCCGCGTCAGGCCCGTCACCTGGCTCTGGGGGAGGCCGTCCCGTTCGCCGTAGCTGGCCACGGGGACCCTCTGTGCCGGGGCGGGAGACACCGCGGCGAGGGCCGCGGCGAGCGCAACCCATCGGAACCGCCGAAGCGTTCGAAACGTCCGCTTCGGCCCCGGGAGCCACGCGGGCTCGGGGGGCATGGCCCCGCATCTTGCACCCGAGCGTCCGCCGGAGCCACCCGCCGGGCTCGCGTTCGCGGAGGAACACCCTAGAATCCCTGCGGTCCCCGGCCGCCCTGGCCGGAGGGCCTCCACCAGAACGTGAGGAGATCACCAGATGGCCAAGCAGACGAGTGAGAAGACGGGCCGCGGGACGAAGTTCGTCTACGCGTTCGGCAACGGGACGGCGGACGGCGACGGCAGCCAGAAGGCGCTCCTTGGCGGCAAGGGGGCGAACCTCGCCGAGATGGCCCGGATCGGGCTTCCCGTGCCGCCGGGCTTCACGATCACGACCGAGGTCTGCACCTTCTTCTACTCGCACGGGAACACGTACCCGAAGGGCCTCGACCGGGAGGTCGCCCAGCACCTCGCCCGCGTCGAGAAGGCGCTCGGGAAGAGGTTCGGCGACCCGAAGAACCCGCTCCTCGTCTCGGTCCGCTCGGGCGCGCGGGCCTCGATGCCCGGGATGATGGACACGATCCTGAACCTCGGCCTGAACGACGTCACGGTCGAGGGGCTGTCGGCCGCGTCCGGCAACCCGCGCTTCGCGTGGGACTGCTACCGCCGGTTCGTCGCGATGTACGGCGACGTCGTCCTCGGCCTGAAGCCGGTCGACAAGCACGAGCGCGACCCGTTCGAGGTGATCCTCGAGGCGAAGAAGGAGAAGGTCGGGGCGCACCTGGACACCGAGCTCCCGGTCGAGGCGCTCAAGCAGCTCGTCGCCGAGTTCAAGGCCGCCATCAAGGCGAAGACCGGGCACGACTTCCCCGAGGAGCCGATGGACCAGCTCTGGGGGGCGGTGGGAGCCGTCTTCGGCTCCTGGATGAACGAGCGGGCCATCGTCTACCGGCAGCTCAACGGGATCCCCGAGAGCTGGGGGACGGCCGTCAACGTCCAGTCGATGGTCTTCGGCAACCTGGGCGAGGACTGCGGCACGGGCGTCGCCTTCACGCGCGACCCGGCCACGGGCGAGAACGTCTTCTACGGCGAGTACCTGATCAACGCGCAGGGCGAGGACGTCGTCGCCGGCATCCGGACGCCGCAGAAGATCGCCACGCTCGAGCAGGCGATGCCCGCGGTCTTCAAGCAGCTCCTCGGGATCCGCCACACCCTGGAGCAGCACTACCGCGACATGCAGGACATCGAGTTCACGGTGGAGCGCGGCAAGCTCTTCATGCTCCAGACCCGCACCGGCAAGCGGACCGGCTTCGCGGAGGTGAGGATCGCCGTCGAGATGGAGCGCGAGAAGCTGATCACGCCGGAGGAGGCCCTCCTGCGCGTCAACCCGGACTCGCTGAACCAGCTCCTCCGCCCGGTCTTCGACCCGAAGGCCAAGCGCGCCGCGATCGACGGGGGCGCCTTCATGGCCAAGGGCCTCAACGCGGGCCCCGGCGCCGCGTCGGGAAAGGTCGTCTTCAGCGCCCAGGACGCCTTCGAGTGGGCGAAGCGGGGCGAGAAGGTCCTCCTCGTCCGCGAGGAGACGAGCCCCGAGGACATCAAGGGGATGAACGCGGCCGAGGGGATCCTGACCGCCCGCGGCGGCATGACCTCCCACGCGGCCCTCGTCGGGCGGCAGATGGGGAAGGTCTGCGTCGTCGGCTGCGAGGCCCTCCGGATCGACTACGCGAAGCGCTGCTTCACCGTGAAGAACGACCCGAAGAACCGGGCCGTGATGGAGGGGGACTGGGTCTCCATCGACGGGACGACGGGCGAGGTGATCGAGGGGCAGCTCGCGACGAAGCCGTCGGAGGTCCTGCAGGTCCTCCTCGAGAAGAGCCTCGCGCCCGAGGCGAGCGAGGTCTACCGGCTCTACGCCGAGCTGATGAGCTGGGCCGACGCCGTGCGGCGGCTGAAGGTGCGCGCCAACGCCGACCAGCCCGACCAGTCGTCCAACGCCGTGGCCTTCGGCGCCGAGGGGATCGGCCTCTGCCGGACCGAGCACATGTTCTTCGGCGGCGACCGGATCACGGCGGTGCGCGAGATGATCCTGGCCGAGTCGCTCGAGGCGCGCGAGAAGGCGCTCGCCAAGCTCCTCCCGATGCAGCGCGAGGACTTCGTCGGGGTCTTCCGGGCGATGGGCCCGCGCCCGGTGACGATCCGGACGCTCGACCCGCCGCTCCACGAGTTCCTGCCGCACCACAGCAAGGAGCAGGAGGCGGTCGCCGAGCAGCTCGGCGTCTCGGTCGAGACCGTCGCCAGGAAGGTGAACGAGCTGCACGAGATGAACCCGATGCTCGGGCACCGCGGCTGCCGGCTCGGGGTCATCTTCCCGGAGATCACGCGGATGCAGGCCCGCGCGATCCTGGAGGCGGCCTGCATCGTGAAGAAGGACGGGGTCGACGTGAAGCCGGAGATCATGATCCCGCTCGTCGGCCACGTGCACGAGCTGAAGGACCAGGACGCCGTCGTGCGCAAGGCGGCCGACGACGTCTTCGCGGCGGCCGGGACGAAGGTCGACTACCTGGTCGGGACGATGATCGAGCTGCCGCGGGCGGCGCTGACGGCCGACGAGATCGCCACGGTGGCGGAGTTCTTCAGCTACGGGACGAACGACCTGACGCAGACGACGTTCGGGCTGTCGCGCGACGACGCCGGGAAGTTCCTGCCGGACTACGTCCGCCGGGAGATCCTGCCGGCGGACCCGTTCGAGAAGCTGGACCAGACGGGCGTCGGGAAGCTCGTGAAGATGGGGGTCGAGCTGGGGCGGAGCGCGCGGCCGAAGCTGAAGATCGGCATCTGCGGCGAGCACGGCGGCGAGCCGAGCTCGGTCGAGTTCTGCCACCGGACGGAGCTCGACTACGTCAGCTGCTCGCCGTTCCGGATCCCGATCGCCCGCCTGGCGGCGGCTCAGGCCGCGGTCAAGGAAGGGAAGACGGTCTCCGGCAGGCCGGCGAAGAAGGCTGCCAAGGCCGCGCCGAAGGGCAAGGCCGCGAAGCCGGCTCCGAAGAAGAAGGCCGCTTCCAAGCCCGCGCCGAAGGCTCCCGCGAAGCCGGCGAAGAAGGCCGTGTCGAAGCCGGCCGCCAAGGCGCCCGGGAAGGGGAAGAAGCCCGCGCCGAAGGGGAAGAACGGCCGGAAGTAGCCCGGAGAGGATCGTCCCGGAGAGCGGCGGCGGCCCGGCGGGCCGCCGCCGCCGTTCTCAGCGCCGGGGAAACTCGACCGTGACGGTCGCCGCGGCCTCGGAGGCGGAGCGCAGGATCCATGCCTCGAACCGGCAGGACCCGTTCTCGCAGGCCGGATCCGTCCCGACGACCACGACCTGTCCCGACGACGTGCGGACCGGGGTCCCGCTCGCGGGGAGGACCGCTCGGAGCCCGAGCGTTCCCGTCGTCGAGTCGATTCCGACGACCTCGGTCGATGCGCTCGACTGCCGGGTCCAGAGCGACAAGGCGGACGAACCCGCGCCGTCGAGACGCAGCGGTCGGAACGAGCCAGCGCTGGCGGTCTCCCGCACGGCGGCACAGGGCTCGTCCGGCCAGCGTGCGCACCAGAGGAGCCCGCCCCGGCGCTCTCGCCCTCGACGGCGACGAAGGTGCCGGCCGCGCGCGATCTCCTGGCGTGACGGAACCCGGCGAAGAGGAGCGGCGCCGGCAGCCCGGCGATGCCTTCCTCCCTGGGCTCCGAGTAGACCTCGCCGTTCGCCGTGACGAAACCGGGAAGGCTCGCGAGCCCCCCGCCGGTCCGTAGAACGGCCTCGACCCCGAACGAATCCTGGCTCACCCGCGAGACGACGGTGCCCCGGGGTGTCTCGACGAGCCGCACCCTGCCGAAGGGCTCTCCCGGCGCGTTCGGGAAGGCCCGGTGCACCGCGGCGCAGACCTCCTCGGGGGTCGTCACCGCCGCGACCACGCCTGTTGCCGCACAGGGCAGCGGGGCGTACTCGCGGCGGGTCGCACGCGGATCGCCGACCCGCCACTCCAGCACGGAGACCTCCCCGTCGAAGCGGCCGGGAACGACCGTGTCGCCGTCCCCACGGGCCACGAGGATGTGGACGCGGTCCCCGGCGACGAACCAGACCTTCAGTGTGTCCGCCGCGCTCGGGGACGCGACCGGCAACCCGAACGCAGCCAGCAGGAGGAGCGCCCGGCAAGTCGAGGTCGTCACGGTGGGCAACGGCTCACGGCCTCCGCGCTCATGATGCTCCCGGGTCGCGCGCTCTGGCGGGGTGACCTACGCCTCCCGCCGCAGCGCCACGAGCGTCAGGTCGTCCTGGCGCGGCGTCTCGCCGCGCCAGCGCTCCTCCTCCCGCGCCACCTCCTCGACGAGCGCGTCGGGCGTCCGGGCGGCCGCCGCGTGGAACAGCTCGCGCGCCCGGGCGTAGCCGAGCGGCTCGCCGCCCGGCCCCGGGCTCTCGGCCAGGCCGTCCGAGGAGAGGAGCACCGTGTCGCCGGGCCCGAGGTCGAAGCTCCGGACCGAGTGGGGCGTGTCCAGGAGGGCGCCGAGCGGGGCGCCCGGGACGAGCACCTCCTCCACCTCCCCGGTCCGGGCGCGGTGGACGAAGGCCGGGGGCATCCCGGCGGAGGCCAGCGTCGCCGTCCCGCCCCGGACGACGAGGACCGCGAGCGCCATGTGGAGGCGGGCGACGCCCAGGTCCCGCATCACCCGCCCGCTCCGGTCGAGGAAGGCGCCGAGGTCCTCGGGGAACGGGTTTCCGCGGAAGAGCCCCTTCATCACCGAGACGACGGTCCCGGCCTTCAGCCCGTGCCCCGTGGCGTCCCCGACCACGAGAGCCAGCCCGCCGTCGGGGCCGGCGACCCAGTCCCACGTGTCGCCCCCGACCTCGCTGGCGGTGCGGGTGAGCGCCGCCACCGAGAAGCCGCGGACGGCGGGGAGCTCCCGCGGCAGGAGCGACAGCTGCAGGGCCCGCGCCTCCTCCAGCTCCGCCGTCTTCCGGTCCGACTCGGCCTGGACGGCGCGCGACTGGGCCTCGGCGGCCCGGGCCCTCAGCTCGGCCTCCACGAGCCTCGAGCGCTCCCGCTCCTTTCCGAGCACCCGGCGCTTCTCCAGCCGGCTGACCGTGAAGACGCCGCCCAGGAGGAGGAGGACCCAGAGGGCGAGCGCCCCGTTCGTCCGCCACCAGGGCGGCAGGACGGTGATCGCGAGCGCGGCCCCTTCCTCGTTCCAGACGCCGTCCTTGTTGGCGGCCCGCACCCGGAAGACGTAGTCGCCGGGAGGGACGGATGTGTAGTCGGCGCGCCGGCGCGTGCCGCCGTCGACCCAGTCCGGGTCGAGGCCCGCAAGCCTCCAGGAGTAGGCGTTCTTCGCGGCCGCCCGGAAGGAGAGCGCCGAGAACTCCACGGAGAAGAAGCCCTGGCCGGGGCCGAGGACGACGCGCCCGGTCGGAGCCCACTTCGACGGCGGGAGCGGCTTGCCGAGGCGGGAGAAGGAGAGGATCGCCACCGGGGGAGCGAACGGGTCGTCGGCGACCTCCGACGGCACGACCCCCGTCAGGCCGAGGATGCCGCCGAACCAGAGCGTCCCCGAGGGGCCACGGTGGAACGAGCCGCCGTTGAACTCGTCGCTCTGCAGGCCGTCGCGCGCGTCGAACGTCCGGAACGAGGCCGTGGCGCCGTCGGCGGACGGCGTGACGCGGCAGAGGCCGCGGTTCGTCGAGACCCAGAGGCTCCCGGCGTCGTCCGGGAGGATCGAGTAGACGGTGTCGTTCGGGAGGCCGTCGGCCTGGCGGAAGCGGCGGACGGAGCCGGTCCGCGGGTCGAGGCGGACGAGGCCGCGCGGCGTGCCGACCCAGAGGACCCCCGCGGCGTCCTCGTGGAGGCCGTAGACCCGCGCGATCCCAGCGGCCTCGGGCCGTGACGGGTCGTCGAGGAAGCGCGTCACGATGCCGGTCTCCCGGTCGAGGCGGTTCACGCCGACGTCCGTCCCGACCCAGAGCGCGCCGGACCTCCCCTCGTGCACGGCGCGGACGACGTCGTTCGAGAGGGTCGAAGGGTCGTCCGGGTCGTTCCGGTATCGCCGGACCTTCCCGGTGGCGCGGTCGAACCGGCAGAGGCCTCCGCCGGCCGTCCCGATCCAGAGGGCGCCGTCGCTCCCGAGGAGGACGACCCGGAGCGCGTCGTTCGAGAGCGTCTCGGGGTCCCCGTCCCGGGCGCGGAACGCCGTGACGAGCCCCGTCCGCGGGTCGACCCGGTCGAGCCCGCCCCCGAGAGTCGCGGCCCAGACGATCCCCGACTCGTCCTCGACGACGTTCCAGACGTCGTCGCTCGTAAGGTCGCGGGGCCTCGTCCCCGCCCGCCAGGCCCGGGCGCGCCCCGTCGCCGGGTCGAAGGCGTTCAGGCCCCCCTGGGCGAGGCCGAGCCAGAGCGTCCCGTCGCGCCCCTCGAAGACGCCGCGCACGAGCGGCGCGGTCAGCCCGTCCGGGCGCCCCGGCTCGCGGCGGTACGTCCGGAAGGGAGACGGGACGAGGTCCAGGACCGCCATCCCCGCCCCGTCCGATCCGACCCAGAGGAGCCCGGAGCGGTCCGCCAGGACGCGGCTGGTCCGGTCCGACGGAAGGCTCGACGCGTCGTCGGAGCGGTTGCGGAACGCGGTGAAGGCTCCCGTCGACGGGTCGAGCCTCACGAGGCCGGCCTCGGTCGCGATCCAGATCCGCCCCTCCCGGTCCTCGGCGAGGTGGCGCGCCTGCTGCGAGGGAAAGGAGGACGGGTCGCGCGGGTCGTGCCGGAAGACCTGGACCCCCCCGCTGGACGGGTCCACACGCGCGACGGCAGGGCCGGCTCCGGCCCAGACCGCCCCGTCGCGGGCGCTCAGGACACAGTTGACCGTCACGTTCGGCGGACGCTCGCCGGTCGCGGGATCCCGGTCGAACCGCGCCAGCACGCGGCCGCTCGCGGCGTCGAGCCTCAGGAGGCCCGCCCCGAGGGTCGCGGCCCAGATCGACCCGGACCGGTCCTCGGCCAGGTCGAAGACCGCGGGGGAGGGGAAGCTCTCCGGGTCCCCCGGCGCGGGCGCGAAGGATTCGAACCGAGACGATCCGGGCGCCAGCCGCAGCAGTCCGGCCCCGCCGGTCCCGACCCAGAGCGTCCCCGAGCGATCCTCGAGGAGCGAGAGGACGGCGAGATTCGGCCGCCGGCCGTCGGTCCCCGGCTCCGGTGCGAAGTGGGTCGCCCGGAGCGTCGTCAGGTCGAGCCGGGCCACCCCGCGGTCCGCCCCCCCGACCCAGAGCACGTTCCCGCGCCCGGGGGCGAGCGCCGTGACGTTGCTGTCCGGGAGGCCGTCCGGGTCGGCCGGGTCGTGCCGGAGGACCGTGAAGCCGTAGCCGTCGAAACGGTTCAGCCCGTCCTGCGTGCCGACCCAGAGGAACCCGGAAGCGTCCTGCGCCAGGTCCAGGACCGCCGCCTGGGAGAGGCCCTGCTCGAGGGAGAGGGGCCGGAAGGAGGGGCGGGCCTCCGGGGGCCGCGGCGGCGCCCCGAGGAGGGGGGCGGCGATCGCCAGGGCGAGGAGCGGTGCGGAGAGTCGACTCATACCGGGCTTCCCGGGGCGCAACCCGCGGCCGCGGGGCGCGGATCCCCCTCGGGTCTTGGTACGGGTCCAGGTCGGCCGGGGTTCGCCTCGATGGCTTCGGGGCCGCGAGTCGGCGCTCATCCGCTCCTGTGGAGGGCGGGCCCCGCGAAGGAGGCCGGGTCCTCGATCGGCTCCAGGTGGGTCAGGACGGAAGCGGTGGGCAGTGCCGCGCGGACGTCGGCCTCGATCCGCTCGCACAGGTCGTGTCCCCGCTGCACCGTCCAGCCCCCCGGGACCAGGACGTGCATGTCCACGAAACGGACCGGGCCGGCGACCCGCGTCCTCACCTCGTGGACGTCCACGCCGCCCGTCCGGTACCGGGCGAGGATCTCGTCGAGCTCCTCGCGCTCCTTCGTCGGGATCGTCGGGTCGAGGAGGCCGTTGGCCGTCTCGATCAGGATCCGGCCGGCCATCCAGACGATGTTCGTCGCCACGGCCAGCGCCACGATCGGGTCGAGGAGGAGCCACCCGGTCAGCTTCACGAGGACGACGCCGAGGAGGACGCCCCCCGAGGTCCAGACGTCGGTCAGGAGGTGGTGGGCGTCGGCGCGGAGGGTGATCGAGTCGAGCCGCTTGCCCGCCCGGAGGAGGACGACCGCGACGCCCCCGTTCACGGCCGCCGCCCCGAGCGAGACGCCGATCCCCAGCCAGACGTCGGTCAGCTCCTGCGGGTCGGCGATCCGGCCCCACGCCGCGAGCGCGATCGCCACGGCGGCCCCGAGGATGGCCAGCCCCTCGAACGCCGAGGCGAGGTACTCGGCCTTCGAGTGGCCGAAGGCGTGCTCGGAGTCGGGCGGTCGGATCGCCACGCGCAGGGCCCAGAGCGCGACCCCCGCCGCCAGGAGGTTGACGACCGACTCGACGGCGTCGGAGAGGAGACCGACCGACCCGGTCAGGGACCAGGCGATCGTCTTCAGGGCGATCGTCGCCAGGGCCGCGGCGATCGAGAGGTAGGCGTAGCAATGGGCGGCCCCGGCCCCCGCCGGGCCCGAGGAGACCGTCGTCATCCGCGACGGAGACTACGCGCTTCCCCGCGGGGGGGCGAGCGACGCCCGGGAACGAGGACGATCAGGGCGACTCCCAGGAGGAGGACCGAGGCCCCGGCCAGGAACGGGGGCTTCAGGACGGCCCCCTCGAACAGCCAGGCCCAGAGGTTGGCCAGCGGCGGGTTCAGGAAGACGAACGCGGCGGTCTCGCCGGCAGGGAGTCGCTGCAGCGCCCAGAGCCAGGCCGCGAAGCCGGCGAGCGTGCACGGGACGGCGAGGAAGAGGGCCGACCAGAGGGCTCCCGGGCTCGCGAGGAGCGTCCGGAACGTGGCGGGGCGCGCGAAGACGAGGACCGGCAGGCTCCCGGCGACCAGGAGCGCCCACGTCGTGTCGAGAGGGTCCGAGCCACGCGGCAGCGTCCGGCCGAGGACCGTGTAGACGGCCCAGCTCAGCGGCGCCATCGCCAGGAGGAGCGCGCTCGACAGGTAGGGCCAGTCGACCGGGCGTCCCGTCCCGAAACGGACGACGACGAAGAGCCCCGACAGGGCGAGGAGGAGGCCGAGGACCCGCCTCGGGCCGAACGGCTCGCCCAGGAAGACCCGCGCCAGGACGGCGGTGAAGACGGGGTTCAGCGCCACGACGAGGGCGGCCGTGCCGGAGGGAACGGTCTTCAAGCCGTGGAAGAAGAAGAGGTTGTAGGCCGGCACGGCGAGGAGCCCCATCAGGGCGACCTTCGGCCAGGCCGGGCGGGGGACCTTCGGCCGGCGCCGGAGGAGGAGGAAGGCCCCGGCCCCGAGGAGGACCGGGAGGAACCGCGCGACGAGCGCCTCGGTCAGCCCGAGGTCCTGCCTCAGCCGCGCCGCGGCCAGGAACGAGAACGACCAGATCAGCAGCGTGCCGACGAGGACGAGGTGGGCGAGGCGCAGGGGGAGATTCTGGCACGGCGGGAGCGGAGGACGCTCGAAACCGGGAGGCGTCGGTTTGACCTCCCCGCACAGAGTGCTACCCTTCGCGGGACAGAGTCGGGCTTCCAGGGGGGCCTGAGGACGGAATGGCCGGAGTAGCGAAGCCTTCGAGGTCTGCGGTCGGTGTCGGCCGCGCGCTCGCGCTCGCGGGCGCTGCCTGGCTGCTCGCCGTCGGGGCCTTCCCGGCGCTGGCGGCGCGCGAGCCCCTGAGCCGCCTCCCCGAGGTCTCGCCCGTCTCGTCCGGCCTCACGGTGATCCCGCACGGCCAGCGCGAGGTCAGGGTCACGTGGACGCTGCGCGCCTCGCGGCCCGGCGCGCGCGTCGTCCTTTACGCGGGAGCGACCCTGGACAGCGGCCGCCCGCTGCTGGAGGTCTCGGCGGTCCCGGGCCTCCACTCCTACGAGTACGTCGACCGTTCCGGCCGCGACGGCCGCTGGCTCTACTGGCTCGTCGTGGTCGACGGCAACGCCCACAGCGCCGTCCTCGGGACGCTGGTCTGCGTCTCCCCCTCGATGGACGAGGGCCCCGCGCAGGCGCCACCCCAGGCGCGGCCGGCGCTGGCAGAGTGGCCGGAGACGGAACCCCCGGTCCGGCGCTGGGCGCCGCCGGGTGTGCCGGTGAGCCCCGGGGACGCCCTCCTCGACGCCCCTCCGGCCCCGCCTCCCGAGCGGGCGTAGAGAGCCGACGACCCGCTCCGGGTCGCCGGCAAGATCGCCCTCCCTCGCGCTCCCGCGAGCGCGACCCGACCGGATGTCCGATCACTCGAGAGGAGAGAAAAGTAATGAGGAAGTCCATCGCATTGCTCGTCGCCGCCGGCTTCCTGGCCGTCGCCGCGGCCGGCTACGCCGCCAACGAGGCCCGCAAGGGGAAGTTCACGCGTGAGACTGCCAGCGTGTCCCAGCCGAGCCTGGCGAAGAAGAACGCCCCCAAGGCGCTCGTGACCATCGACTACGTCGACACGGGCAGCACCTTCTACACCTGGGGCGGCGACAACTACATGTCCAACATCTTCAAGCCGGCGGGCGGCTCCTACCCCCTCGACGTCGTCTCGCTGGACGTCTACTACTCGTACATCGACGACTCCTCCACCGCTGCGGGCTCCATCGACGGCGTGCGCGTCTTCGACGAGGCGGGGACCGTCCTCGCGAGCCAGCTCGGGGTCGCCGGCACCCCCCGAACCTGGGTGAACGTGGCCTTCGCCAGCCCGCCCCAGATCGCCGCGGGCAACTTCATCGGCGGGACCTGGAACAGCAACGTGAGCAGCACCGACCGGAACGACTGCCCGATCCAGGGCGCCGTCAACGCGAACTGGACCGCGCCGCCGGTCGAGCCGTTCCGCCTCCTCACGGGCGGTGCGACCGCGGGCGCGGCGGGGCCGTGGACCGTCGTGGATGCCGGGGCCGCCTACACCACGACGACGTCGGCCGCGACCGTCATCGCCAACATCAACACCAACGTCCCGGTCGAGCTCATGAGGTTCTCCGCGGAGTGACCCCCGGGGGGGCGGCGCCGCGGCGCCCCCCCCTGGACCGATGACACGGGTTCGCCGCCCAGGCCGCGAGGCCTGGGCGGCGTCGTAACTGGGCTATCCTCCCCCGTCGCCTCGGCCCGACGGGCCGGGCGCGACGAAGGAGGAGCGGGGTGACACGGATTCCTGATCGGTGGACCCGATACGCGGTCCTGCTCGTCCTCACGAGCGCCGGTCTCCACGGGGGCTGCGGCCCGAGGGTCCCTCCGGACGTCGTCGCCACCTGGGACGGCGGGTCGATCAGCCGCGCGGAAGCGGAGAGGTACGTCCGGTTCATCGAGGCCCGGGGCCTGCGGACCGGAGCGAGGATCGACGCGAGGTCTGGGATCACCGAGATCCTCTCCGAGCTCGCCTACCTGAAGATGACCGCGGCGGAGGCGGGGGACGCCGACCTCGCGCGCCCCGTGCTCTTCCTCGACCCGCGTGGCCTCGTGCTGGTCCGCTACTACGTCGAGCGGAAGGGAAAGCGCTCGCACCACGTCTCGGACGAGGAGGCGATGGCGTTCTACCGGGAGAACCTCGAGAAGCGATTCACGGTCCCGGAGTCCTGCACCTTCCGGCACGTCTTCCTCCGCGCAGACCGCCGCTCGAAGGAGGAGCTCTCCCGGCTGGAGCGCACGGTCCTGGAACGGCTCGCTGCCGGCACGCCCTTCAAGCAGCTGGTGGCGGAGTACTCGGAGTCCGAGACGGCCCGGCGCGACGGAACGGTCGGCCTCGTCCGGCGAGGACGGATGGACCCGGCCTTCGAGGACCAGCTCTACCGGATGCAGCCGAAGACACCCGTGGTGATCCGTATGCCGCAGGGGACCCACGTCGTCGAGGTCCTGGAGAAAAGGCCGCAGAGCGTCCTCCCCTTCGAGGAGGTCAAGGCGCAGATCGCCAGCGAGATCGCGGGGCGGCGTGACGACGTGGAGCGCCGGGAGCTCGACGCGGCCCTGCGGTCCCGCTACGGCGTCCTCGACCGGACGGACGACCCCTCCGCGGGACCGGACGACGTGGTCCTTCGCGTCCGCGACCGCGAGCTGACCCGCCGGCAGCTCGAGGCCTACCTCGAGAGGCGCACCGCCGGGACCTGGTCCCAGGGTCGGGACCCCCGCCTGCGCCGCAGCTGGGTGGACGACATCATCCTCTCGAACCTGCTCTACCTCGAGGCAGTCGACGGCGGCCTGGACAAGGAGCCGGCGTTCCTCGACCGCTGGGAGGTGCGCCGCCTCACGCTCCAGTCCCGTGCTGTGGTCGAGCGGCGGTTCCAGGCCGCGGCCGCGGCGGTCTCCGACGAAGACGTGGTCCGCGCCTTCCGGCAGAGCCCCGGCCGCTACGCCGCGCCCGGCCGCTCGCAGGCCCACTTCATCTTCGTCCCGTTCGGCGTCGCCCCGCCCTTCGAGCTCGAGCGGCGGCTGGAGCGGCTCGAGAAGCTCGCGCTCGACCCGTCCGTGCCGCTGGAGGAGCTCGGGAGGAGCTGCCAGAAGGCCGGTGCGATCCTGGTGGACATGGGCTGGGCGACCCCGGACGAGGCGGCGCGGATCGCCCCGGAGTTCCAGCGCCGTTTCATCGCCCAGAAGGAGCCGGGGAGCACCGGGGTCTTCAAGCAGGACGAGGGGCTCTTCGTGCTCGTCGTACGCGCCGTCGAGCCGGCCCGTCCGCTCGCGGAGCCGGAGGACCACAAGGAGATCCGCGCGCAGTACGCGGCGCTCCGGAAGAAGGAGCTGCTCGACGAGATGAAGGCGGGCGAGCTGAAGCGTCGGCGGTTCGAGATCCACTCGACCGACATCTTTCCCTCGAGGAATGCGAAGGGCTGACGCCGTACGCGGAGCCGCCGCCGCAGCGATCCTCCTGGCGGCGGCGGCCTGCGGCCGCGGCGGGGCGGGCGACCGCCGGAGCATCGTCCTCGTCACGCTGGACACGACGCGTGCCGACCGCCTCGGCTGCTACGGGTCGAGGAGCGTGAAGACCCCGAGCCTCGACGCCGTCGCCTCCGGCGGCACCGTCTTCGAGCGGGCGTTCACGACGGCGCCGGTGACGGCGCCGGCGCACGCCTCCATCCTCTCGGGGACCTTCCCGCCGTTCCACCAGGTCCACGACAACGACGTCTTCAGGGTCCCCAAGCAGCTCCCGTGGCTCCCCGAGATCCTCCGGGCGCAGGGCTTCCAGACCGCCGCGATGGTGGCCGCCTTCCCGCTCCGCGCCGGCGTCGGGTTCGCCCGGGGGTTCGACTACTACGGGGACCACCTCGAGGCCCCGCAGGGGAGCCTGGCGGTCACGAACCTCCACTCGATCGGGGTGGCGAGCCGCCGGGGCGACCGTGTCACGGCGGAGTTCCGGCTCTGGCTCGAGGAGCACGCGGGCCGCGGGCCGTTCTTCGTCTGGCTCCACTTCTACGATCCTCACTACCCCTACGACCCGCCCGCGGGCTACAAGACCCTCAATCCCGAACACGCCTACGACGGCGAGATCGCGTTCATGGACGACTGCATCGGAGACGTCCGCAACGCGCTCGCCGAGAAGGGGCTCACCGACCGGACCGGGCTCGTCGTCGTGGCCGACCACGGGGAGGCGCTGATGGACCACGGCGAGCTGACCCACGCGCTCCTCCTCTACAACTCCACGCTGCGGGTCCCCTTCGTGGTGCGGCTGCCCTGGCTGAACGGCCACCAGGCCCGGGTCCGCTCCTCCGTCTCGGTCGCCGACGTCGCGCCGACCGTCCTCGACGCTCTCGGCGTCGCACCGCCGGCGCCGCTGCAGGGCCGGTCCCTCCTGCCGCTGATCTCGCCCGGGGCCGACGGCGACACGCTGGCCCGGTTCGCCCGCCGACCCCTCTACTTCGAGACCTTCTACACCTTCTACCACTACGGCTGGAGCCCGCTTCTCGGCTTCGTCTCCGGCGGCTGGAAGTACATCCACGGGCCGAAGGACGAGGTCTACGACCTCGAGACCGACATGGGCGAGGTGCGGAACCTCGTCGGAGGCGAGCAGCACCGGGCGATGTCCGCGAGGTTCCCCTCGCTCGAGGCCGAGCTGAGGAAGGGGAGGCCGGCCGGCAGCCGGCACGAACCCACGCGGGAGGAGGTCGCGAAGCTGCAGTCCCTCGGCTACCTGGCGGGCGGGCAGGGCGACGCCGAGGCGGCTCTCGGAGGCCTCGCGGGCCTGCCGTCGCCGAAGGAGCACATGGACGTCTACTTCCGGCGCGCCGAGATCCTGGGGCTCGCGCTCGAGAAGAGGGACCGGGAGGCGCTCGACGAGACCCGCCGCGCGATCGCCGCGGAGCCGAACAACTCGCTCCTCCGTGTCATGGAGGCCTGGTACGCCTCGCGCCTGGAGCTCTGGCGGGCGGCCGACGAGGCGTGGGCCGGCGTCGTCCGCGACTTCTCCGACAAGGAGGTCCTCTTCTCCGCGGGGTCCTACTTCCTCGCGCGGCGGGACCTTGCGCGCGCCCGGGACTGCTTCGAGCGGCTGACGGCCGCCGACCCGGAGGACGTGGAGGCCCTCACGCGCCTCGGCGACGTCTCCGCTGCCGAGGGGGACCCACAGGCGGCCCGGCGCACGTACGAGAAGGTGCTCGCGCTCGAGCCCGCGCACCGGGAGGCCCTCCTGGGGCTGGCCGTGGCGCTCGATCGCGCCGGGGACCCGGGCGCGGAACGGGCCTTCTCGGCCGTGGCCGAGAAGTACCCGTTCGATCCTTCCGTGGGCCTGAACTACGGGATCTACCTCGCGCGTCACGGGCGTCCCGCGGAGGCCCTGGGGCACCTGAGGAGAGCCGCCGCCTTCTCGGACGGCGACCTCTGGCTCTCGGCGCAGTTCACCCTGGCGACGTGGTACCGGGAGAACGGGGAGGCGGACCAGGCGCGGGACGCGCTTCGCGAGATCGAGGTCCGGACGGCCAGGCCCGAAGCCCTGACGCGGGCGCGGAAGATGCTGTCCGAGCTCGGCGACCGGTAGCGCGGGGCCCTCGCCGGGAGCCTCAGAACCGGAAGCTGTCGCCGGTGTCGGGGCCGTGGAAGCGGCCGCTGTTGAGGTCGTAGCGGACGCCGATGGCGGTGTAGGGGAGGCGGAGGTAGCGCAGGACCGTCAGGAGCGCCCGCTGCCACCACCGGTCCTCCTTCAGGCCGACGGCGCGGAGGAGCTCCGGGAGGTCGAGGCCCACCTCGAGGCCGACCTGCCTCTGCCGGTACGGCTCCTCGACCCAGCCGTAGCCCTTCGTGGCGTACGTCAGCGAGGCGAGGAAGAGCCGGCCCAGCCCCGGCTCCTCGACGCCGAGCCGCGGCAGGAGTCCGGCCATCCGGGCGTCGAGCGTGTAGATCTCGTCGGAGTAGTGGTCTCGCTCGGCGGTCGTGACCGAGGGGTCCGAGGGGACCGACTTGGGCAGCCAGCCGAACCGGAAGCCGAGAGTGTCGTCGAGCCCGGCGGCCTCGATCGCCGCCCCCGCGGCGCCCCCGAGCGTCGTGATCAGCGCGTCCTCCCACGAGAACCGGAAGCTGGTGTAGCCGTCGCCCAGCTCCACGAGGACCGCCGAGGCGGCCACCGCGCCCACCGAGAGCCACCTGGCCGACGCCTCCTCGTTCCCGACCTTCTCGTAGCCCCCCTCGAAGAGCCGCCCGAAGACGTAGCCCATCACGAAGTGGGAGGCCTTGTCGGCGCCGCCCGCGTACGTCCCCTCCCCGAACCAGCCCTCGCTCCAGGAACGGAAGCTCCCGAGGTCCTGCCCCTTCCACCAGAGGGCGTAGCCCGCGACGCCGGTCCCGGCCAGGTACGCCGCGGTGAGCCGGGCGTTCCGGTTGCCCAGCTCGACTCCGGCCGCCGCGGGGTCGACCATCCGGACGTCCGGGATCCGGGCCTGAGGCTCGACGTCGATCGACGGGGCCGGGAGGTCGGGGAAGACCGCCTCCTCGCCTGCCGCCTGCCCGCGGCAGAGCGCCAGCCACTGGCCGGGGCTCATCAGGTGGAATCCGGAAGCCCCGCCGATCGCCGCCGGCGGAGACGGAGACGAAGCTCGTGCCGAAGGGGCCGCGAGAAGCGTCGCGACCGCCACGAAGACGACCCTCGCACGCATCGGGCGGGGAAGGGCTCCTCCCCTCCTGCGAGCCATCGCTCGATGCCTCCGCCTTCCAGAATACGCCCGGAGCCGGGGCTCCCGGGCGGCCGCTCCTATGATCGCGCCGATGGGCCGCTGGCTCCCGCTCGTCCTCCTCGCGGCGACGGCTGCCCGCGCGGGCGGGCCGGCCCAGGCGCCGCACGCCCCGTGGCGGACGATCCAGACCGCGCACTACCGGGTCCACTACCCCGCCAGCCCGGCCGCGGGCTTCGAGCCGTTCGCCCGCGAGGTGGCCTCGCGTGTCGAGGAGATCCACGCGGCCGTCGTGAAGGAGGTCGGGTTCGAGGCGAAGGGGCCGGTCCAAGTCCTGGTCCGGGACCCGGTGGGGGAGGCCAACGGGCTCGCCTACCCCCTCCTGTCGGGGCCGTGGATCGAGGTCTGGCGGACGCCGCCCGAGAGCGACTCGGCGCTCTCCGAGGCCCCGAGCTGGGCGGACCTCGTCGTGACGCACGAGCTCGCCCACGTCCACCACCTGGCCCGGCCGCGCGTCCGCCCGACCCTCGTCGAACGGATCCTGGCGCTGCCGGCGGGACCCATCGCCCTGGCGGCACCGCGCTGGGTGACCGAGGGGTACGCCACCGTCGTGGAGGGGCGCGTGACGGGCGGCGGCCGGCCGTTCGGCGCGTACCGCGCCGTGGTCCTCCGCTCGTGGGCGCTCACGGGGAGGCTGCCGGACTACGGGGCCCTCTCGCGGACGGGCGGGTACCGCGGCGGGGGGATGGCCTACCTCGTCGGCTCGGCGTACCTGGAGTGGCTGGAGCGGCGCTCGGGCGACCCCGACTCCCTCCGGACCCTCTGGAAGCGGCTCGTCTCGCCGAAGAGGAGGGGCTTCGAGAAGAGCTTCCGCGCCACGTTCGGCGAGGGGCCGCGGGACCTCTACGACCGCTTCCGGGCGGAGGTGACCCGCGACGCCCTGGAGCTGGAGCGCGCGATGCGGGAGGCGGGCGTCGTGGAGGGCGAGCCGTGGGCCGCCTTCGACGGAGACGTGGCCGACCTCTCCGTCAGCCCGGACGGGAGCCGGCTCCTGGCCCGCGTCTCCACGCCGAAGGCGCCCGGACTGCGGGTCTACCTGCTCGGCGAGGAGGGCGCCGGGCCGGACGGCGCCGAGGAGGAAGTGCCGGACGAGCCCCCGGACGTCCCGCCGCCCGTCCCGAAGCGCGAGCCGCGGTTCACGCTCGGCCGGATCGACGGCTCGCTCCCGCACCGGGCCTCCTGGCTGGACGCCGAGCGCGTCCACTTCTTCCTCAAGCGTCCCGACGCCGAAGGGGTCCTGGTCCGGCGCCCGTACGTCTGGAGGCCCGGCGAGGGCTTCTCCCCGGCGACGGAGCCGGCCGGGGCCAGGGGCGGTCCAGTCCCGGTGGAGCGGCGGGGCGGCGCCTTCGTGGCCCGGCTCGCGGAGGGCGAGGTGGAGCTGCCGTTCGAGCCGGTGGGGCCCGTGAGGCTGGACGCCTCGGGCGAGGCCCTCCTCGGCGCCGCCGCGGTGGACGGGATCTGGAACCTCGTCCGGACCCCGCTCGCGAGGACGGACGGCGGGCTCCGAGCCGGGCCCGTCCGCGCCCTCACCCGGACGGTGACGGCCGCGTGGAACCCGGCCCCGGCGCCCGACGGGCGGAGCCTCTTCTTCACGCGGCTGACGGCGCGCGGGACGGAGATCCGGCGGCTGGCGCTTCCGGCGGAGCCCGACTCCACGCAGGCCCCCGAGGTCCCGCGCCCGATGACGACGGGCACCGTCCTCTCGCTTCCGCCTCGTCCGGGCGCGTTCGGCGAGCGGGCCGAGGCCCCCCCGTCCCGGCCGTACGACGTCTTCGACTCGACGAAGGTCTCCTCGCGGAGCGCCGCCACCGTGACCCCTTCCGGCACGTCGTACGAGATCGGCGTCGGGGGCTCGGACCTCCTCGGGCGGTTCCCGTGGCAGGCGCTCGCCGCCTTCGGGGACGTCGCGGGGCCGCGAGGGGCCGGCGTGGCGGCGGCGTGGCGGGGCTTTCGCCTCGCACCGGCGCTGACCGCGTTCACCGTCCTGGTCCGGCCGTCGGCGCAGCGCTTCGAGCCGGTCGACGGCTTCGACCGGAGCCGGACGGGGGCCGGCCTCTCGTTCCGGGCCGAGGGCCTCGGGACGACGCGCTGGTGGGTCTCCCCGCACGCCGGCGTGGAGCACGTCGGTTTCGCCGAGGGAGACGAGCCGTCCCGGACCCGGGCGCTCCTCGGCGTCTCGGCGGAAGCCGGGCGGGAGTGGTCGCGCGGGGAGGCGTGGGGGCTCGCGCTGTCGGCCGGGGGGACGGCGCAGGCGGGCGTCACGTCGGGGGAGTCGTGGCAGCTCCTCCGTGCCTCTGTCCGCGTGACGGTGAGGACACCGCTCCTGCCGCTCACCGCCAGCTCGGAGGCCGGGACCCTCGGGGGCGACCCCTCCTCTCTGGACCGGTTCTTCCTGGGCGGGACGACGGGGAGCCTCGTCCCGCCCGAGCTGGACGCCTCGCGTGTCGCGCAGTCCGCCCTGCCGTCGTACCTGGCCACCGGCGACCGCCTCCTCGGCCTCCGCTTCCAGGCGGGCCAGGCCGTGCGGGTCTACCTCGAGGAGGTCGCGGTCTGGGACGGGCGGGACGCGCGGCCCCCGTTCACCCGCGTCGCCGGCTTCGAGGTGGAGCTGGACGTCCTGTCGGTGATGCCAGCGGTCGCCTGGCGGGTCGGGAGGCTCTCGCTCGTGGCGGGGGTCCACCGCCCCCTCGACGGCCCGATGGAGGGGCGGACCGTGGCGACGCTCGTCGCGACCGTGAGGCCCTGAGCCCGCCCCCCGCGCGGCGGTCCTGCGCGTCGTAGACTCCGCCTTCGTCCGGGCGAAGACCCTCGCCGGAAAGGAGCCAGCTTTGCGTATCGTCCGCTCTCTCGCCGTCGCCCTCCTCGCCGCCACCCCCGCTCTCGCCCAGTTCGAGGGGGTCCTCGAGTCGAAGCTGACCAGCCCCGACGCGACGGGGACCTCGAAGAGCTGGGTCGGCAAGGCCGGCGCCCGCATCGAGATGCAGATGCAGCCACTCGAGGGCCCGGGGGCCGGCGCCGCCGGGATGAAGATGGTCATCCTCCACAAGTTCGCCGAGCCCGACGTGTCCTACTTCGTCAACGAGTCGACGAAGAGCTACGCGGTCGTCGACCACCGTCAGTCCCAGGGGACGGCGAAGGACGCCAAAGACGACGAGACCTACACGGTGAAGAAGCTCGGGAAGGACACCGTGGCCGGGTTCTCCTGCCAGAAGGGGCTCGTCACCAGCTCGAAGGGGAGGCAGACGGAGCTCTGCGTCACCTCCGAGATCCTCGGCGGCGGCTCGTGGCTGCGGTCGATGCAGCCCCGCAACCGCCCGAGCCAGGGGGGCGCGCTGCTGAAAGCGCTGAAGGACGCCGGCCTCGAGGGCTACCCCGTCCGCTGGGTGACGAAGGACGACGACGACACGTCCGTGACGTGGGAGCTGGTCTCGGCCAAGCGGCAGAGCGTTCCGGCCTCCACGTTCGAGGTCCCCGCCGGCTATCGCAAGTCCGACAGCCTGATGGGCGCCATGGTCTCCCCCGAGGCCGAGCGCCAGATGAAGGAAGCCATGGAGAACATGACTCCCGAGCAGCGGAAGATGCTCGAGGAGATGATGAAGAAGCAGAAGCCGCAGTAGCCGCAGGCGCCGCCGGATCCGTGCAGCCCCGTCCGCCCCGCCACAGAGGATGAGCGCCCCGCCCGCCGGCCTGCCCGACGAGCCCTTCCCGCCCGGACTCGGCGCGGCGACGGGCGCGGACGGGCCCCGCGTGATGGCGGCTGTCGTCCGCTGGCTGCGCGAGGCCTCCACCGAGTCCCGGCCCGACGGGGAGCCGCCGAGGACCTACCGCCTCCGGCGTTCGCTCTCCGCCCTCTCGCACGACCCGGCCCGCGCCGCCACGCGCGAGGCGCTCGGCGCGCTCCGGGGCAGGGCCTCGGCGGTCCGCCTCCTGGCCGAGACCGGACTGCCCGACCACCCCTCGCTCTGGAAGGAGGCGTTCCGGAGAGCCTCCGACCGCTTCCTGCCGCGGGCCGAGGGGACGGACGACCTCTACGCCCTCCTCTCCCGCCTCCCGGTCACGGAGGCGGACGCCGAGTGGGTCGCCACGCTCCCGCGGGACGTCGTGGCGGCCCTGGGCGACCTCCTCGCGCCGACCCCGGAGGCCTTCTTCGCCGCGGCTCGCCTCGTGGCGCTCCGGGCCGCGGGCGTCGGCCTCTCGCGCGACCTCCTGGAGCTGACGCCGGGGCGGCCGGACGCCGAGTCGCCCTTCTTCGAGCTCCACTTCCGGCTCCGGACGCTCTCGCTCTCGCCCGACGACGAGGGGGCGGCCATCGCCTTCGACACCGTCCTCGCCGCCTGCCGGGAGGAGCTGTCGCGCGCGCTCGGGCACCTCGACGAGCGGGGCGTCGACACGGACCTCCTCTACCGGGTGGAGCTCCTGGAAGCCCAGCTGGACCGGGTCGGCAAGCTGGTGACCCTGGCGAGGGGCGGCGGGGACGGCCCCGCGTTCGCGGCGGAGCTCTTGCGGGGGGTCTTCGCGCAGCGGAGCCTCAGGGCCCTCGTCGGGTCGGTCTTCAAGAGGCTCGCCCGGAAGGTCGTCGAGCACACCTCGGAGACCGGAGAGCACTACGTCGTGCGCGACCGGAAGGAGTGGCGCGAGACGGGGAACGCCGGGGCCGGCGGCGGCATCCTGACGACCTTCACCGCCGCCGCCAAGCACGGCCTCCACGCGCTGCCGCTGGCACCCGCCGTGGAAGGGCTGGCCTACTCGCTCAACTACGCGGCCAGCTTCGTCGTGATGCAGCTCGGGCACCTGGCGCTGGCCTCCAAGCAGCCGGCGATGACGGCCTCGGCCCTGGCCGCGGCGGTGGAGAAGGGGGGAGACGACCGCCGGGCGGTGGAGCTGTCGGCCGGGGTCTTCCGCTCGCAGGCCGCCGCCACGCTCGGGAACGTCCTGGTCGGCCTGCCGTTCGCCGTCTTCGTCGACCTGCTCGTCCGGCTCGCGACGGGCCATCCGATGCTGGGGGCGGAGACCGCCGCCGAGACGCTCGCCGGCCTCCACCCCTGGCGCTCGTTCACGGTCCTGTTCGCCGCCCTGACGGGCGTCCTGCTCTGGGCGGGGAGCCTGGTCGCCGGCTGGGCCGCCAACTGGAGCGCCTACCGCCGGCTGCCGGAGGCCGTCGCCACGAGCCCGGAGCTCGTCCGCCTCGTCGGGGCCGCGCGAGCGGAGGCGGTCGGCGAGTTCCTCCGCCGCCACTTCGGGGGCCTCTCGGGGAACGTCGCCCTCGGCTTCCTCCTCGGCTTCACCCCGTCCTTGCTGAAGTTCTTCGGGATCCCGTTCGAGGTCCGCCACGTCACCCTCTCGGCCTGCTCGACCGGCCTGTCGCTCGGGAGCCAGTGGGGGCACGGGGCGATCGACGCCGGCGCCTTCCTGACGGCCGTCCTCGGGGTGGCCGTGATCGGCGTCCTGAACATCTCCGTCTCCTTCCTCCTGGCCCTCTGGACGGCGGCGAGGGCGCGGGGCCTGGGGGCCGACAGCTGGCGGACGCTGAAGGCCGACGTCTTCCGGGCGTTCCGGCGGGAGCCCGGCAGGTTCCTCCTCCCGCCAGCCGGAGCGGGGGCGTCGCCGGCATGAGCGACGGGGCCGGGAAGGCCTACGACCGCGACTACTTCGACCGCTGGTACCGGAACCCGAAGTTCCGCGTGGCGGGGCGACGGGTCGTGGCACGGCGGGCCGCGCTGGCCGTGGCGGCCGCGGAGGTCCTCCTCGAGAGGCCGGTCGGGTCGGTCCTGGACGTGGGGTGCGGCGAGGGGGCGTTCCGCGCCGCGCTCGAGGCCCTGCGGCCTCGCGCGCGGTACCTCGGCGTCGACCCGAGCGCGTACGCCGTCGCGCGGTACGGGCGGACGAGGAACCTCCGGCGCCTGGCCTTCGCCGACCTCGACGAGCTGCCGGCCCGGTCCGGGTTCGACGTCGTCGTCTGCGCCGACGTCCTCCACTACCTCGAGGACGACGAGGTGGAGGCCGGCCTCCCGGCCCTGGCGGCGCTGACGGCGGGCGTCGCCTACATGCCGCTCTTCGCCGCGGGGGACCGCTTCTGGGGCGACCGGGAGGGGTGGAGGGACCGCCCCCCGTCCTGGTACCTCGACCGGTTCCTGGGGGTCGGGCTCGTCCCGGTCGGGCTGCACCTCTACGCGGGGGCCGCCCTCTCAGGGACCCTCGCCTCGCTGGAGGCCGTCGGCACGCACCCTCGGGGCTAAACTGTCAGCCGATCGCTGACCGATCCGGCCGGGGAGGAGGGTGAGCCCTCGCCCCGGACGGGACAGGAGGGCTTGCGATGGCGGCTTCCCGGTCCGTCCTTCCCCTCGTGGCTGCCCTTCTCGCCTCGACGGCGGGCCTCGCCGCCGACCGCACCCTCTACCTTCCCGGCGCCGCCGAGACGCCGGGCGCGGCGGGCTCGCGCTTCTCGACCACGCTGACGGTGTCGAACGCGGGGACCGCCCCGGCCGAGGCCCTCCTCGGGCTGATCCCCTCGCCGGGGCGCCCGACGCCGCCCCCGGTCCGCCGGGTCCTGGCGCCGGGCGCCAGCCTCACCGTCCCCTCGGCGCTCGCGACCCTGTTCGGCACGGCTTACGACGCCGGGACGATCACGGTGTCCGGGACGCACGACCTCGTGGCGACCCTGATCACCTCGAACGTGGCGGATCCCGAGGCGACCTACGGCATCGGCGTCTCGGCCGTCCCCGCGGAGCGGCTGCTGGCCGGCGGGGACGTCGCGCACGCGATCTGGGTGAGCGACTCCGGGGACCTCACGAAGGGTTTCCGGACGAACGTGGCGATCACGTTCGTCGAGGACGGGACCGAGGTGGAGCTCCAGGTCGTCGACGGGAACGGCACCGCCCGGGACGCCCGCACGCTCACGGCGCCCCGTCCGGTCGCCTGGCAGGCCACGATGGCGTCGCTCGTCGGCGGCGGGGCGGTGGAGCTGGGCCGCGTCCGGTTCCGCGTCGTCCGGGGGCGGGCGCTCTGCGGCGTCGTGGTGAACGACAACGTCACGTCGGACGCCCTCGTCGTCGTGGCGCAGCGCTCGCTCGACGCCGCGGCCGACCTGCTCCTCTCCGGCGCTGCGCGCGGCGAGGCGACCGGCGGCCTGGACTGGGGCACGGACGTGAGGCTCTACAACCCCGGCGAGTCGCCGGCGCCGGTGACCCTCTCGCCGGTCGTGGCGGCCGGCTCGGGGCAGCCCGTCACGATCACGGTGCCGCCGGACCGCGTGGTGGAGGTCCTGGACGTCCTGGCGTCGACCGGGCTCCCCCCCGGGTCGGCCGCGGCCGTGAGGATCCAGTCGGCGGTCCCGGTCCTGGCGGCCGGGCGCACCGCGCGGATCGACCGGACGGGGCAGGTCCCCGGCTCGTACGCCGCCCAGCTCCTGCCCGTCCCGTATCCCGACGGCCTCCTCGCTCAGGGGGGGGCGGGCTACCTGACGGGGCTCTCTCACACGTCCGCGGGGCCGGGCGTGCGGACGACGCTCTCCCTCTTCGCCGGCCCCGCGGGGGCGGAGGGGACGCTCGCGCTCCGGGACGAGTCGGGAGCACTGACGGCCCAGACGGGCTTCACCCTCGGCCCGTCGGAGTCCCGCCGGGCGAGCCTGGACGACTGGTTCCTGGGCGGGGTCACGCCGCCGCACAGGAACGCCGGGGCCTCGCCCGACACGGTCGCACCCGGGTCGCGCGTCGACGTCCAGGTCGGGGCGGGGGCGGTGGACACCCTGGCGGTCCAGGTCGACTCCGGCAGCGGCGACCCGTTCGCGCAGCGCCCGATCCCCGGCTGCGACACGACTCCGGTCGGGATCGAGGACCTCCGGGTCGCGCCGGCCGAGCCGACGGCCGGGGAGTCCGCCACGCTCTCCTGGGCCGCCCCGTCCGACCTCGACTCGCAATCCCTCGTCGAGACGGAGAACGGCAACGTCCCGCTCTCGCGGACTCAGCGCTCGGTCTCCCTCGTCTTCACGCAGCCGGGCGACCACACCGCCACGCTCACCGTCTTCCGGGGCTGCCAGCGGGACAGCCGCTCCGTGACGTTCCGGGTGGCCTGCGCGACGTCGCCGTCCGTTGCGACGTCCTCGCTGCCGCAGGGCTACCCGAACGTCCCCTACGGCCCGGTGACGCTCAGCCAGGCGGGCGGCGACCCGCCGGTCACCTGGAAGGCCACGGGCCTCCCCGCGGGCCTCGTCCTCTCGCCGGACGGCGTCCTCTCGGGGACGCCGGCCGCCTCGGGCGAGTTCCAGCCGACCTTCACGGTGACGGACGTCAACGGCTGCTCGGGAAGCCGGACGCTCCCGCTGACCGTGGCCTGCCCGGCCATCACCGTCGGCCCGGGGAGCCTCCCGACGGGCCTCCCGGGCGAGAGCTACGGCCCGGTGACGCTGACGCAGTCCGGCGGCACCCTCCCGGTCTCCTGGGCCGTCGAGGGGACGCTCCCGGCCGGGATGACCTTCACCGCGGGAGGAGTCCTCTCGGGGATCCCGACGGAGGTGGGGACGTTCCCGCTCGTCTTCCGCGTGACCGACGCGAACGGCTGCACGGGGAGCGCCGCACTCTCGCTCCGGGTCCTCTGCCCGCCGCTGACCATCGAGCCGGACCACCTCCCGGCGGCGAACCCGGGGGTGCCGTACGGCCCGATCAGCTTCGTCCTCGTGGGCGGGCGCGCCCCGGTCGTCTGGTCGGCGACCGGGCTGCCGGCCGGCCTCTCGCTCTCCCCGTCGGGCGTCCTCTCGGGGACGACGACGGCCTCCGGCCTCTACTCCGTCACGGTCCGGGCGCGCGACGCGCGCGGCTGCACGGAGCAGGCGGTCTACCAGCTGTCGACGGAGGGCGCCCCGTACGTCGTCTCGACCGTCCCGGCCAACGGCGCGACCTCGCAGCCGGCGAACGTCTCCCTCACGGTGACGTTCAGCGAGCCGGTCGCGCTGACGGGTTCGTGGTTCCAGGTCAGCTGCGCGACGGGGAGCACGCCGTACGTGATCGGCCCGGCCACGGCGGTCGTGACCGGCGGGCCGACCACCTGGACGATCGACCCGGTCCAGGACATCCCGCCGGGGGTCGGACCCTGCACGGTGACGATCTACGCCGCCGGCGTGACCGACGAGGACACGTACGACCCGCCGGACCAGATGGCCGCCGACCACGTCTTCTCCTTCTCGCTCGACCCGGGGCCGTACGTCGTCTCGACGGCCCCGGCGGACGGCGCCACCGCCCCCGCCAGCACGAACGTCGCGGTGACGTTCAACGAGCCGGTGGCCGTGAGCGGGACGTGGCTCTCGGTCTCCTGCTCGATGTCCGGGACGTTCGACCCGTCGAACAGCGTCGTGACCGGCGGCCCCACGACGTTCGTCCTCGACCCGCCCGCGGACCTCTCCGCGGGCGACGTCTGCTTCGCGACGGTCTTCGCCGCCCAGGTGACGGACCTCGACCCGGCCGACCCGCCCGACCAGATGGCGGCCAACCACGTCTTCGACTTCACGGTCGACTCCGCCCCGTCCGTCGTCGCCACCGCCCCGCCGAACGGCGCGGTCCAGCAGCCGTCGAGCGTCTCGGCGGTCGTCACGTTCACCGAGCCGGTCGCGCTCACCGGGGACTGGTTCCTCTGGACGTGCGGCTCGGGGGGGACGCTCGTCACGATCACGCCCGCGACGAGCGTCGTCACGGGCGGCCCGGCGACGTACACGATCGACCCGGTGGCGGACGTCCCGCCGCTGTCGAGCCCCTGCACGGTCACGATCTTCGCCGCGCAGGTCGCCGACGTGGACCCGGTCGACCCGCCGGACCAGATGGCCGCGGACCACGTCTTCTCGTTCGCGCTCGACGCGCCGCCGGTCGTCCAGACGACCGTCCCCGCGCCCGGGGCGACCGGCGTGCCGGGGACGACCAACGTCTCGATCACGTTCAGCGAGCCGGTGGCGGTGAGCGGGGACTGGCTCGTCGTCGCCTGCTCGACCTCGGGCACCTTCAGCCCCTCGAACAGCGCCGTGACCGGCGGGCCGACGACGTTCGTCCTGGACCCGTCCACGGAGATCGCCGCGGGCGACACCTGCGTCGCGACGGTCGTCGGGACGCTCGTCACCGACCTCGACGCGGCCGACCCGCCCGACCAGATGCCGGGGAACCAGCCCTTCGCCTTCACGATCGACGCGCCTCCCGCGGTCGCCTCCACGGTCCCGGCGGACGGGGCGACCTCCCAGCCGGCCGACGTCAGCCTGACCGTCACGTTCGACGAGCCGGTGGCTCTGAACGGCTCGTGGTTCCTCGTCAGCTGCGACACCGGAAGCACCCCCTACGTCATCAACCCCTCGACGGCCGTCGTGACGGGCGGCCCGACCGACTGGACGATCGACCCGATCTCGGACGTCCCGCCCGGCGCCAGCCCCTGCACGGTGACGATCTACGCCGCCGGGGTCACCGACCTGGACGCCTCCGACCCGCCCGACCAGATGGCGGCCGACCACGTCTTCACCTTCTCGCTCGACCCCGGGCCGTACGTCGTCTCGACGGACCCCGCGGCCGGCGCCCTGGCGGCCGCCAGCACCAACGTGACCGTGACCTTCAACGAGCCGGTCGCGCTCGGCCCGACGTGGCTGCAGGTCTCCTGCTCGGACTCCGGGGTCTTCGACCCGTCCAACAGCGTCGTGACCGGGGGCCCGACGACGTGGGTCCTCGACCCGCCGGCGGACCTCTCCCCGGGCGACGCCTGCGTGGCGACGGTCTTCGCCGCCCAGGTGACGGACCTCGACCCCGCCGACCCGCCCGACCAGATGGCGGCGGACCACACGTTCGCCTTCTCCGTGGACAGCCCCCCGGTCGTCGTGGCGACCTCCCCGCCGAGCGGCGCCGTCCAGGTCCCGTCGAACGTCTCGCTGACCGTCACGTTCGACGAGCCGGTGACGCCGACCGGCGACTGGTTCCTCTGGGCGTGCGGCGCCGGGCCGACGCTCCACACGATCACCCCGGCGACGAGCGTCGTGACCGGAGGCCCGACGACGTGGACGGTCGACCCGGTGGCGGACATCCCGCCGCTCTCGAGCCCCTGCGTCGTGACGGTCTTCGGCGCCCAGGTGACGGACGTGGACACGGTCGACCCGCCCGACGCGATGGAAGGCGACTACACGGTCTTCTTCGACCTCGACGCCCCGCCGGTCGTCGTCTCGACAAACCCGGTGGACGGGGCGGCGAACGTCCCGGCCAGCCAGAGCGTCACGGTCGTCTTCAGCGAGCCGGTCTCGCCGGCCGGGAACTGGATCCGGGTGGTCTGCCCGACCTCGGGGATCCACGACACGACGAGCGGCGTCGTGATCGGGAGCGGCACGATCTTCACGCTGGACCCGACGGTCGACTTCGCCGGGGGGGAGGTCTGCCAGGCCACGGTCTTCGCCGCGCTCGTGACGGACCTCGACACGGCCGACCCGCCGGACGGGATGCCCGCCGACCACGTCTTCACGTTCACGGTCGACGCCGCCCCGGCGGTCGTCTCGACGTTCCCGCCCGACGGGGCGACGTCGGTGCCGCGGAACGTCACCCTGACCGTCGGGTTCAGCGAGCCCGTGAACCTCCTGTCGGCGTGGTTCTCGGCCAGCTGCGACACGGGGAGCACCCCGTACGTCTTCGGCCCCGCCACGAGCGTCGTGACCGGCGGCCCGACGGCCTGGACCATCGACCCGAACTCGGACATCCCGCCCGGCGTCGGGCCCTGCACAGTGACGGTCTTCGCCGCCGCGGTGACGGACCTCGACCCGGCGGACCCGCCCGACCAGATGGCCGCCGACCACGTCTTCACGTTCGGGCTCGACGACGCGCCGTTCGTGACGGCCACGGACCCGGTCGACTCGGCCGTCGCTCCCGTGAGCACGAACGTCCTCGTGACCTTCAGCGAGCCGGTGGCGGTCGCCGGGGCGTGGCTGCAGGTCTTCTGCTCCACGTCCGGCACGTTCGACCCGTTCAACAGCGTGGTGTCGGGAGGACCGACCACCTTCGCCCTCGACCCGCCGGTGGACCTCTCGCCGGGCGACATCTGCTTCGCCACGGTCACGGCGTCGCTCGTCACCGACCTGGACACCGCCGACCCGCCGGACGCGATGGCGGCCGACGTCTCCTGGGGCTTCACGACCGACACGGCCCCCTTCGTCTCCTCGACGCTGCCGGCGAACGGGGCGACGGGGGTCCCGACGGACACGACCGTCAGCGTCACCTTCAGCGAGACGGTCGACGCCACGACCGCGACGTTCTCGGTCGAGTGCCCCTCCGGCTCGCCGCAGGCGTACGCGCTCTCGGCCTCGCCGGCCCCCACGTTCGTCCTGACGCCGCTCTCGCCGCTCCCCGCCGGGGAGGTCTGCACCGTGACGGTCTTCGCGGCCCAGGTCGCCGACGACGACCCGGCCGACCCGCCGGACGGCCTCGGGGCGGACTACGTCTTCTCCTTCCAGCTCCCGCCGGCCTTGGTGGCGGACACCTACCCCGAGCCGGTCGTCGGAAACGTCGGCGTCGACTCCGCCCGGATCCCGTGGTCCGTCCTCGACAACGACAGCGCGCCGCCGACCTCGACGATCTCCGCGTACGACGCCGTCTCGATGATGGGCGGGCAGGTCACGATGGTCACGTCCGGCCCGGGAGCCGGCCAGTTCCGGTACGAGCCGCCGACGGGGTTCGTCGGAGGCGACTCGTTCCAGTACACGGTCAGCAGCCCGGGCGGGACGGCGACCTCGTCGGCCTCGCTGAGCGTCGGCCCGCCGGTCTGGTTCGTGAGCCTGGCCGGCTGCGCGGGCCCCTGCGACGGGCGGCTGTCGAGCCCGTTCCCGTCCGTGGCCAGCTTCCTGGCGGTGAACGACGGCGCACCGGGCCACCCGGGTCCCGGGCAGGGCGTCTTCCTCTACGAGAACGGCGCGCCCTACACCGGCCCGGTCTCGCTCCTCGCCGGCCAGGCCCTCGTGGGGCAGGACTCGGTCCTGCCGCTCGCCGCGATCCTGGGTCTCCCGCTGGGCGTCAGCAGCGACCCGCTCCCGGCCATGAACCCCGGCCCGCCCGCGACCCTGATCCAGAGCCTGACGTCTGGCGTCCAGCTCGGCTTCGACAACCTCCTCCGGGGCTTCACCGTCGGCGACACGCAGACGGGGGACGTCGTCGGAAACGGGTTCGGGACCCTGTCGGCGGCCGAGGTCTCGCTCGTCGGCGTGGGGCCGGCGCTGAACCTGACCGGCGGGACGCTCAACGCGTCGTTCGACGTGGTGGACGTGGCCTCGAGCCCCGGCGGGGGCGTCTTCCTCTCGGGGACCGTGGGGACCCTCTCCGTGGCTTCCGGGTCGCTCACCGGGCTGGCGGCCACCGCGTTCCAGGTCGTCGGCGGCGCGCCCGACGTCACGTTCGGGGCCGCGATGAGCCACGTCCTGGCGGCCTCGCCCTCCCCGGTCGTCGACGTGGCCGCGACCACCGGCGGCTCCGTCACCTTCACGGCCCCGGTCTTCGGGGACATGACGACGGACGGGGTGCGGGTGACGGGCGCCGCCGGGAACGTCACCTTCACGACGCTGGGCCTCGGCTCCGGGCCGGGCAGCTCGGCGGCGATGGGGACGACGGCCGTCGCGATCGACGGCGTGACCGGGGACGTCCAGCTGGGGGACGTGACGATCTTCACCGCCTCGGCCGTCGGGATCTCGGTCGCCAACACGACCGGCCAGGTCGGCAGCACGGGGGGCCACGTCGAGTCGGAGTTCTCCCCGTCGATCCAGGTGCAGGGAGTCCCGGCCGGGACACCGCTCGCCATGACCCTCGGCTCGGTGGCCAACTTCGGGTCGGACGTCGGTCTCTCGCTGACGGACACCACCGGGACGTTCGTCATCGCGGGCGACGGCTCGACGCCGGGCTCGGGAGGGCTCCTGTCGAACAACGCGCGGTACGGCGTCCGGCTCGAGAACGCCGCGGGCGTCACGCTCGGCTTCCTGGACGTTTCGGACTCAGCCTCGTTCGGGGGGTCGCAGTGCTTCCCGGGGACGTTCGTCGACTGCGCCGCGGCGGTCGGCCTGTTCAACGCCCACGGCGTCACCCTCCAGGGCGTCCGGATCGCGCGGAGCGCGCAGATGGGGGTCTTCGGCCTGGGAGTGACGGGGCTCTCCGTGACGGGCTCCTCGATCACCGACGTCGGGGCCGCGCTCTCGCTCGGGAGCGGCGTTTTCCTGTCCGAGCCGGCCGGGACCCACCTGATCCAGGACACGGCGATCAGCTCCACGTTCGAGTTCGGCGTCTACGTCGAGCGGACGCTCGGGGACACCCCGGTCACGCTCCGCCGGGTGAGCTTCGCCGCCACCGGCCAGCCCGAGGGCGGGCCGGCCGCGGTCGGCGTCTGGGCGGACGGGTCCGGGACGGTCACGATGCTCGTGGACGACTGCGACTTCGCCAGCGGCGAGGGGGGCGGAGTCGACGTCCTCGCGGGCGTTCCCGTCGCGCCGCCGGCGGGGCGCCAGACCGCCGTGCGGGGCCGGGCCGCGGCTCGCTCCCGCGCGCCGGGACGGCCGTACCTGCGGCCGCTCGTCGCGGCGGCCGCGCCGCTCGCCCCGCCGGAGGTGAACCTGACGGTCCAGGCGAGCCGCTTCCAGGACTCCTTCGGGGCCGGCGTCCGCGCCGAGGCCGGCGGGACCGGGACCCTCCGGGCGACGGTCGACGGGAACCAGTTCACGAACCTCCCGGACCTGGCCCTGGGCGTCTACCAGAGCAGCGTCTCCCCGGTCGACGCGATCGTGACGGGGAACGCCGTGGACAACTCCGCGGCCCCGTTCGTCTACGGCGGGGGCTTCGACTTCGGGCAGAGCGCCAACGGGGCCCTCCGGGCCCTCGTCACCGGCAACACGGTCCAGAGGACCGGCTTCGACGGGATCAGCCTGTTCGCGTTCGACTACCCCGTCGACGGCCTCAGCGACGGGATGCACGTCACCGTCCAGAACAACGCCGTGGCCGGCGTGGAGACGGGCAACGGGTTCTTCGCCTCGACCGAGTCGACGGACAACCTCATCTGCCTCGACGCGTCGGCGAACAGCTTCTCCACGACCGCCCCCAGCAGCTTCGGGATCCTCGTCCAGCAGGGCTTCCAGGGCCTGACGGGGACCTTCCAGCTGTCCGGCATGACGCCGGGGCCCGTCACCTCCGTCGCCGTCGAGACCTACCTCGACGCGACGAACCTCCTCGTCGCGCCGCCGACGGCCGCCGTGGGAATCGCCTTCACCGGCGTCGCGCCGGGCACCTGCGCGCTGCCGGGTCCCACGCCGCTCCCACCCTCGACCCCGTAGCGCGGGAACGGGCCCCCGGCGCCCGGGGGCCCGGCCGCTCAGGTCCGGATCCCCGAGCTGGGGGTCCGTGACCGGACGCGCTCCAGCGCCTTCAGCGCCTCGGAGAGCCCGGCGTTGTCCTGCGGCGGGAGGAACCCCTCCCGCTGCAGGAGGTCCCAGGCGCGGCCCACCAGCTCGGTCAGGTCGACGGGCTTGCCGAGGACGTCCGTGGCCCCCGACTGGAGGGCGAAGGCGTAAACACGGCGGTCGAGCCGGGGGGCGAGGAGCAGGACCGGGAGCCGGGCGCTCCCCGCCTGGGAGCGGAGGATCCGGACGACGTCGAACCCGTCCATGTCCGGGAGCCTGACGTCCATCAGGAGGAGGTCGGGCGGCTCGGCGAGGAGCCGCTGCAGCGCCTCCTGGCCGCTCCCGGCCTCGGCGGCCGCGCAGCCGAACTGAGACACGTGGCCGGTCAGGAGCCTCCGCTCGACGGCGTCGGGCTGGACCACGAGGACGACCGGCGGCCACGACTTCACCTCGGCCAGGCGGCCGCCGGACGCCGGAACCGTCCGGTCGGCCGGGGGCGGGGGCTCCTCGCGGAGCCGAGTCGTCGGGAGCCCGGACGGCATCTCCTGGGCCTCCGCCAGCTCTGGCGCCGCGTTCGGGCCGGCGGCCTGCCAAGGGGCGACGTCCACCTCGGAGAGCCCCCGTTCCAGGTCGGCCGCCGACGGGAACCTCTCCGCGGGGTCCTTCGCCAGCGCCCGGCGGACGAGGGCGGACAGGTCGGCCGGGAGGCCGGCGACGAGGCTCGACGGGTCGGGGACCGGCTCCCGGACGTGGGCCATGGCGACGACGTGGGGCGAGTCGCCGTGGAAGGGGAGGAAGCCGGTGAGGGCCTCGAACGCGATGACGCCGATGGAGTAGATGTCGCTCCTCACGTCGGCCTCCCGGCCGAGCGCCTGCTCCGGGGACATGTAGTGAGGGGTGCCCAGGACGGCGCTCGTCAGCGTGGCGCGCTCCTTGGCCCTCTTGCTGCGGGCCAGCCCGAAGTCGAGGATGGCCACGGCCCCGGAGTCGTCCACGACGACGTTCTGGCTCTTGAGGTCCCGGTGGATGATCCCGAGCCGGTGGGCGGCGTCGGTCCCGAGGCAGATCTGCCTGAGGATCGCCACGGCCCGCGCCGGGGCGAGCCGCCCCTCGCTGCGGATGAGCTGCCTCAGGTCCAGGCCCGGGATGAACTCCATCGTGATGTAGGGGTAGTCGCCGGCCACGCCGAAGTCGTGCATCCGCGCGACGTTGGGGTGCTTGATCTTCCGGTTCAGGAAGACCTCCCGCTTGAACCGGACGAGGAGCTCCTCCTCGTCCACCTCCAAATCGGGCGAGAGGACCTTGATCGCCACCACGTCGTCCAGCGCCAGGTCGTGGGCCTTGAAGACGATCCCCATCCCGCCGCGGCCGATCGTCTCGACCCAGCGGTATCGCGGCGCCGCCGCAAAGAATCGGTCGCGGAACCGGTCCAGCTTCAAGGTCGGAGGGGCCGTCCGGCCCCGGAAGATGCTACACGCCCCTCTCGGGAGGGGCCGTCCCGTTCTAAGCTCCGCCAATGAGCGCGGAGCAGGCGGAGCGGTTCGACCCCCGGGCGATGGTCAAGGGGACGATGGTGAGGGCCCACCTCGGCTGGGCCCTGCACCGGCTGGGGAACAGCCTCGGGCGGGTCCAGTCCCTGCTGTCGGGCGAGCCGCTCGACGTCGTCACCCGGACGGTCCTGGCCACGGACTGGGTCCGGTTCGAGGACCTCGTCGCGGTCGACCGGGCCATCGCGCGGGCCGTCGGGGGGGACCCGGAGGAGGTCTTCCGGGAGCTGGGGCGCCACTCGGCCGCCCTGAACCTGCAGGGGGTCTACCGGTCCTTCGTCTCGGCCGAGCCGCACCGCTTCTTCGAGAGGATGACGGTCCTCCACCACCAGTTCCAGAGCTTCGGCAAGTCCGGGTACGAGCGGCTCGGGGAGCGGGCGGGCCGGATCCGGCTGGAGGAGTACACGGCCTACTCGCGCGTCTTCTGCCTCGCGGGCCGGGGCTACTACGAGGAGGCCCTCCGGCTGATGCACGTCCCGGGCCCCGTCCGCGTCGAGGAGACGGCCTGCCTCTGCCTCGGCGCCCCGGCCTGCGTCTACGAGCTCTCCTGGTGACGGCCCACGCGGCGCTTTACAAGCGCCGCCGGGGCCGAGCAAGATAGCGGAAATGTCGGAGGAGCGGGGCCGGCCGCAGGGTCTCCCGCCGGGTTCCGGCGTGTCCGGGGAGCGGCGGCGGAGCGACTTCTGGGACTCGAGCGACAGCGGGTCTCGGCTCGTCAGCCGGCCGATCGTCGTCGACGGCCTGAAGGCCTCCTCGCTCCAGATCGAGCTCGCGCCCCGGATCCGCTGGGTGGCGGGGCAGCTCGTGGACGACTCCTTCCGGGCCGTGGACCGGATGGCCCTGCAGCTCGTCAAGGCCTTCACGCTCGAGCAGCTCGCCATGGCCACCGTCGCGCTCCAGGTCAACCTGAGGAAGCAGAAGGCGTTCATCGAGAAGAAGCGGCAGCTGCAGGACCGGTGGACGGCGCTGGCGCGGCGGATGCGGAAGCTCAGGGCCGAGGAGACGCACCTCGGCTTCGCCGAGAAGCGGCTGTCCGAGCGGCGCGAGGAGATGGTCCGGCTGGCCGCCGACGACTCCGACCCGAAGAGGCTCGTCGAGGTCGAGGCGATCCTCGAGATCGAGGAGGCGGAGTTCCTGAGGCGGCGGCGGGAGTGGGCGGCCGAGGCCCACGCGGCCCGCTGCGAGTGGACGACGCTCGAGGAGGAGGACGCCAAGCTCCTCTCCGGGGCCCCCCGGGAGGAGTCGACGGGGGACCTCCGCTACCCCTACGTCCTGACCCTCGTCGCCCCGAGGGACGGCCCCCGGCGCCGGTCGCTCGCCTCGGCGATGCACACGCTGGTCGACGCGCTGCAGAAGCCCTTGTCCCGCACCGACCAGATGCTCCTGGAGATCGCCTTCCGGCGGTGCGTCCGCGAGCACGTCCCGCGGGCCGAGCAGTCCAGCCCCGACGCCTGGGAGCGGAGCCTCCTCCGGGCCGCCGAGGACGAGTTCGTCGCCGAGTTCCCCTGGTCGCGCCCCTACCGGCAGGGCTCCGCGCGTCCCGGGCCGATCACGACCGCGGTGCGGGCCCTCGGGGTCCCCCGGCCCGAGGAGCCCCGGGCGTGACCCGCTCCCTGCGCTCGCGGTTCGCGGTCATCCTCTCCTCCCTGATGGGGGCGCTCCTCGTCCTCGTGGCCGGGTCGCTCATCTTCGTCCGGTCGCGCGACCAGCGCGCGCTTCTGGAGTCCGGCGCCAACAGCTTCGCCGAGACGACGAAGACGAAGCTCTGCGAGGTCTGGCGGCTCTACTACTGGTCCGGCTCGTACAAGTTCCGCGAGATCGTCCGCCAGAACATGAAGCTCAACGAGGACCTGCACCGGATCCTGATCCTCTCGGTCTCCGGCGAGGTCCTGTACGACTCCTTCGAGAGCCCGGACCTGACGCTCCAGCCCGAGCGCCCCCGCCGCCGCCTGGCCGACCCGGAGCTGGTCCGGGCGGCCGCGCTGCCGACGCAGTGGCAGAAGCTCGTCGACGTCCCCGGGCGGGGGCGGCTCCTCCTGATCGGCTCGCCGTTCTTCGAGGAGTGGGGGCGCCACCCCTACTCCGTCCTCTACGTCTTCACGTACGAGCAGCTCCAGCAGCGGGTCTGGTCGGACGTCAAGCGGGCGCTCCTCCTCATGCTGGCCGCCATGGCGGTCGTCGCGGCCGTCTCGTCGTTCCTGGCGGGCCGCGTCGCGCGGCCGATCGTGCGGCTGACGGAGGGGGTGCGGGGCTTCTCCGCCGGGCAGGCGCACCAGATCGAGCCGGTCAGGACCGGGGACGAGATCGAGGTCCTGGCCGAGACGTTCCGCCAGATGGCCGAGCGGATCCAGCAGCAGGTGAAGAAGCTCGAGGAGGCCAACCGGGAGCTCTCGACGCTCGACCGGATGAAGACGGACCTCCTGGCCAACGTCTCGCACGAGCTGAGGACCCCGCTCGCCGCGATCCGGGGCTACGTCGAGTTCATCCTGGAGGGGCGGCTCGGCCCCGTCAGCGAGCCGCAGAAGAAGGGGCTCGAGGTCTGCCTGAGGAACGGGGAGCGGCTGACGAAGACGATCAACATGCTCCTCGACTTCTCGCGGATGGAGCTGGGCCGGGTCACGATCCGCCCCGCGCCGTTCCAGATCGGGCGGCTCATCGCCCAGATCGTCACCGGGATCGAGTCGGAGGCGCGGAAGCGGAAGATCCGCCTGTCGATGCGGATCGACCGGGACCTCAGGCCCGTCGACGGGGACCGCGACCGGCTGACGCAGGTCCTCGAGAACCTCGTGACCAACGCCCTGAAGTTCACTCCCGAGGACGGGGAGGTCGAGGTGGCCGCCCGGTCCGTCGAGGGGGGGACGAAGGTGGAGGTGGCCGTCTCGGACACCGGAGTCGGCATCCCGCGCGAGGAGCGGGAACGGGTCTTCGACAAGTTCTACCAGTCCGACGCGACCGCGACGCGGAAGTTCGGGGGGATCGGCCTGGGCCTGGCGATCGTCAAGTCGATCCTGGACGCCCACAACGCCCCGATCACCGTGGACGAGCGGCCGGGGGGCGGGACGACCTTCCGGTTCGCCCTCTCGACCGCGGCGGTCGCGACGGAGTCGGGGATCTTCCACGGCTTCCTCCCGGTGGACGCCAACGCCGCGGAGATCCTCGTCATCGACGACGACCCGGACTTCCAGACCCTCATCCACGAGACCCTCTCGAAGGAGGGCTACACCGTTCGGACCGCCGGCCGGGGCGCCGAGGGGCTGCTGATGGCCCAGGAGCGCCCTCCCCGGCTCATCCTCCTGGACATCCGGCTGCCGGACCGCGACGGCCTCGACGTCCTCCACGCCCTGAAGCAGGCCCCCGGCACGAAGGACGTGCCGGTCCTCGTGATCTCCGTCGTCGACGAGAGGCCCGAGGGGATGCGCCTGGGGGCCGTGGAGTACCTCGTCAAGCCGATCGACCGCGGGCGGCTCCTGGAGGCCACGTCACGGGCGCTCGGCCGGGGCGCCACCGGCGTGACACAATGACGCGGCCCGCGGGGGCGACCCTCCGCCGCGGGCGCGGGACGGGGAGAGAGCGATGCCCGAGAGACCCCCGAGCATCCTGATCGTCGACGACGAGGACGACGTGGTCGGCCTCCTGCAGCTCGTCTTCGAGACGAACGGGTTCGCGGCGCGCACGGCGTCCAACGGGAAGGCGGCCGTGGCGATGGCCTACGAGGACCCGCCGGACGTCATCCTGCTCGACGTCATGATGCCCGAGATGGACGGCTGGCAGGTCCTGAAGGTCCTGAAGGGGGACGACCGGACGCGGCACATCCCGGTCGCGATGCTCTCCGCGCGGGCCGAGCGGAGGGACAAGATGATCGGCCTGCAGGAGGGGGCGGAGGCGTACATCGCCAAGCCCTTCTCGCCGGCCGAGGTGGTCCGGGAGGTCCAGTCCCTCCTCGGGAGGCCCGCTTCGGGCTGACGCATGGGGCGCGAGGCGATGACCGAGCTGGACGACACCTCGAACCTCAGGGCCGAGTGGCTCCAGTACCGCTCGCGGCTCTTCGACCGCGACCTGGGGCTCCCGGCGCTCCCCTCGGTCGTGGACGACCTGAGGCGGCAGCTCGAGGACTCCGGGTCGGTCGGCCTCCTGATGTTCATGCTCAACGCCGAGCGCCAGGTCGAGGAGCTCTGGGGCTGGCAGGCGTACGACCGGCTCATCGCCGACTTCGTCAAGGCGCTCCGCGCGCGCGCGGGCTCGGGCGGCCTCCCCTCCGGCCTCCTCTGCGTGCCGGCGGTGCGGGCCGACGAGATCCTCAGCTTCGTCCCCGTCCACAACGGGAAGCGCTCGCGCCCGTCGCTGGAGCAGTGGCTCCGCGAGCTGGCGGCCGAGCTGGAGGGCTTCGTCTCGCAGTTCCTCACCGAGCGGCTCCAGGGGAGCGACCGCTACTGCTCCCACGTCGGCCACGCCCTGATCGAGTTCGACCCGAAGGTGCGGGTCGAGCGGGTCGTCTACCGCGGCCTGAGGGAGGCGCGGGGCGAGGTCTTCCGCCGGACCGCCACGGCGGAGGGGAAGGGCGCCGAGGCGCTGCGGCGGATCCTGGAGAGGCGGGACGTCGTCTCGGTCTTCCAGCCGATCTACGACCTCGTCGAGCGGAAGGTGGCGGCCGTCGAGGCGCTCTCGCGCGGGGCGCCGGGGACCGGGCTCGAGGACGCCGAGGCGCTCTTCTCCCTCTCGGAGCGGGTCGGGCTCGTCGTCCCCTTGGAGCGGCTCTGCCGCCGCCGCTCCCTGGAGGAGGCGGGCCGGGCGCGCTGGCCCCACCTGATCTTCGTCAACATGTCGCCGGCCGCGGCCTTCGACGGCGAGTTCCTGGAGGGGCAGCTCCTGAGGGACGTCACCGAGCTGGGCCTCGACCCGAGGAAGGTCGTCGTCGAGGTGACGGAGCGGACCTACGCCCAGCACCAGGAGGTCTTCGCCCGCGTCCTCGGCGAGCTGCGCGCCGAGGGGTTCCGGATCGCGGTGGACGACCTCGGCTCCGGCTACTCGAACCTCTCGGCGCTGGCCGACATCAAGCCGGAGTTCCTCAAGTTCGACCACCTCTTCACCAAGGACATCCACCGCCAGCGGATCAAGCAGGACCTCCTGACCGCGATCCTCTCCTTCGCGCTGAAGATGGAGACCCAGGTCATCGCCGAGGGGATCGAGTGCGAGGAGGAGCTGGAGGCGCTGCGGCGCCTCGGCGTCCCGCTGGGCCAGGGCTACCACCTCGCGCGCCCCGAGCGCATCGACGCCCTGACCCCCTGACCCCTCCCCTCGGCCCCGGGCTCTTCACCCGGGTCACCCGGGGGTCACACCCGGGGGTCAGAGCTCCATTATACGTTCTGCTTGGGGGGAGGGGCGGGGCCGGGCGGTGCGGGGCCGGCCTCTTGCCGCGGGCTCGAAGCGGCGAGGAGGACGGCGGCGACGATGGCGGCGCCGCCGGCGAGGGTGCGCGGGCCGAGCGGCTCGGCGAAGGCGAGCCAGCCGATGACGGCGCCGAAGGCCACGGTCAGGGGGTTCGCCAGGACGGCCCGGCCAGCAGGGACGGCGAAGAGGCCTCGGGTCAGGAAGACCTGCCCGAGCTGTCCCGCCGCGGCGACGAAGAGGAGCCAGCCCCACTCCGTCGCCGTCGGTGCGACGGGGCCCTCGACGAGGGTCCCCGCCGTCGCCAGCGGGATGGAGGTGAGCGGGAACCAGAGGATGATCGTCAGCTCGTGCTCCGTCCGGCGCGCGTCGCGCACGGTGACGTAGGCCGCCGCCGAGAGGAAGGCCCCGAGGAGGCCGACGAAGAGCGCGGCCGTGCTCGCGACGGGAGCCCCGCCGCCGGCCGGCGAGAGGAGGACGACGCCGGAGACGGCCAGGAGGAAGGCCGGGACGAACCGGGGCCCGGGGCGCTCGGCGAGGAGCCACGCGGCCAGGACCGCGGTGAAGACGGGATGGACCTGCTGGAGGAGGACGGCGGTGGCGAGGGGCTGGTGGGCCACCGACCAGAGGTACGCCGAGAGCGCGAAGTGGCCGAGGGCGCCCCGCAGGACGAGGAGCCCAATCCGCCGCGGGCGCCAGGAGAGCCCCTTTTGCCGGAGGAGCCAGAACGTGAACGCGGCGTTCAGCACGCCGCGCACGAGGATGATCTCCTGCGGGGAGATCCTCGGCCCCAGGACCTTCACCGCCGCGGCCATCACCGCGAAGAAGAAGGCGGAGAGGGCCATGTCCCCCACGGCGGCGCGGATTATCCGCGACGGGCGCGGACCGCCCGCGCCGCCGGGGGGGGGCGGGGATCAGCGGCCGGGCTCGGGGCAGTAGCCGTCGAAGCCGCGGGCCTTCTCGCGACGCTCGATCGGCCGGGGCCGCCACTCGGGCTGAAGGACGCCGAGCTCGACCAGCTGCGGCCGGAACTCGTACCGGAGGCGAATCTTCGCGAAGGGGCGCTTCTCGAGGTCCACGTCGACGCGGACGACGCCGTGGTCGGTCCGGTCCCCCATGCCGGTGGCCGCGTACTCGTCGGAGAGCTGCGCCTCCGGGGCCATCGAGCGGGCCGAGGAGCCGGCCGACGGCGCCGCGGGAGCCGACTCGAGGCGGCCCTTCTCCTGGGAGGACTTCTCCCGGGGAGCGGGGCGCGCGTCGTCGCGGGTGACCCCGGGGTGCGCGTACCAGCGGGGCCTCTCGCGGAAGAAGACCGCCTCGATCACGCCCAGGTCCTCGGTCTTCCCGAGGAAGGCGCCGTACGAGCCGCGCTCCCCGGTGAAGAAGAACCGGCGGGCCTGTCGGTCGTTCACCTGCCACCCCTCGACTACCGCCGAGCCGTACGGCTCGAGGACCCACTTTCGGGCGCTCGCGGGGTCGGTGTGCCGGGCGTCGATCGTGTTCAGCCCGTCGACGGAGAGGGCGACCGCGACGCGGTACGGGAAGGGGTTCGTGATCCTCAGCGCGTACTCGCGACCCCGGAGGGCCTCGACGTAGAGGGTCCCGCGGGCGGGGTACTCGGGGCGCTCGGCGCCGTCCACGAGGACGGTCAGGGAGGCTCCCCCGCCGCCGGTGGCGGCCGCCGCCGGGAGAGCGCCCGCGGCGAGGAGCGCGAGGGTCAGTGCGGCGGTCGGGAGCGGGTGACGCATGTTCGTGTCCTCCATGGCTCGTGGGACCGCCCGGCCTTCTCGGCGGTTCCCGGGACGTGATAAACGTCACGTCATGAGGACGTCCCGAGGACCCGCCGCCCCGCTCTGCGTGGCGCTCTCGATCTCGGCCGCCGTCGCGGCCTGCGCCACGGCCCCCGGCGGGGGCCGCCCCTCCTTCGCCAACGAGGAGGAGGAGCGGAAGGCCGGGGAGTCGGCCTTCGGCCCGGCGGTCGAGGAGGCGCTCGGCCGAGCCGGCGACGCCCGGCTCCAGGCCTTCGTCGGCTCCGTGGGCAGGAAGCTCGCGAGCGCCTCGCCCCGTCCGGGCCTGCCGTGGGAGTTCGTCGTCGTCAACGCCGGGTACGACCTCTCCTTCGTCCTGCCGGGCGGTGAGGCGGCGGTCTCGCGGGGTCTCCTCGCCCGGCTCTACACCGAGGACCAGCTGGCGGCGCTCCTGGCCCACGAGGTCGCTCACGTCGTGGCCCGCCACACCGCCCGTGCCTGGGGCCAGGCACGGCCTCTGGCGGGCGCGCTCGGCTCGGGGTCCCTCGCCGCGGCGGTGGAGGGGACCGGGCCCCGGGCCTTGGAGAGGCTCGCGGCCCTCGCCGGCGCGGGCCAGCGCCTCGTCCCCCTGCGCTACACGCCCGCGGAGGAGCGGGAGGCCGACGAGATCGGCCTGGACCTCCTCGTGAAGGCCGGCTACGCCCCGGACGGCCTCGCCGGGCTGCTGGAGATCCTGGAGAAGGCCCGTGCGGCCGAGCCGGAGCGGGTCGCGCCCCTCCTCGCTTCCCACCCGCTCCGCTCCGGACGGACCGCGACGGCCCGGCGGCGGGCCGAGGCGGCCGACGCCTCCGAGCGGGCGCGACCGGCGACGGCCGACGAGTTCGCCCGGCGGACCCGCCGCCTGAAGGCCGAGGCGCCCGCGTTCGAGGTCGCCTTCGAGGCCGAGGCGGCGCTCGTCGTGAACGACCCCCGGAAGGCGGCCGTCAAGTACGCCGAGGCGGCGAGGCTGGCGCCGCTGCAGGCGGTCCTCCCCGCCCTGCAGGCGACGGCCCTCCTCGCGGCGGGGGAGGACGAGGGAGGCCGCGGGGCAGCCGCCGGCGCCCTCGCCGTGGACCCGGACCTGGTGCTCGCGCGCCTCGCCGCGGGGCTCGCGGCCTTCCGGCTCGGGAGCTTCCGGGAGGCGATCGACCAGCTGACCGCGGCCGAGGCGGCCGCGGGAGGGGCCCGGCCCCCGTCCTCCTACCTGATCGGCTTGGCCCACGAGAGGCTGGGCGAGGCGGCGAAGGCCGCGGAACGCTACCGCCTCGTCGTCGCGGGGCGCGGCGAGGACACGGCCGACGCGACCCGCCGCCTCGAGGGACTGTCCGCGGCGGCCTCGGTTCCGGCGCCCTGACCGGGGCGGCGCCGGGTGGGGTTCAGGGGGCCTTGGCCGTCGGTGAAGCCGGCGCCGGGGAGGTCTCTCGAGGCGTCCCCGGCGTCATCGACCACTCGACCCACGAGCCCGCGTAGAGCCTCACGTCGGGGAGGCCGAGCCGCCAGCGGAGCGTGTAGAACGCCTCCGACGCCTGGTGGCCGGTGTTGCAGTAGACGACGACGGGCCGGTCCTTCGAGATGCCGAGCGCGGCGTACTCGGCGACGACGTCCGCCGCGGGACGGAACGACCCGGCGCCGTCCCCCTCCGCCACGAGGTCCGCCTTCCAGAACCGGTTCACCGCACCGGGCAGGCGGCCCGCGGCGAACTGGTCGGCGGGGCGGACGTCGAGGAGGACGGTCCGGCCGTCCCCGGCGAGCTTCCTGACCTCGTCCAGACGGACGATCGCCGTCCGGTCCGGCGCCGTCGAGGGGCCGGCCGCAGGCGCCGCGACGAGGGAGCGCTCGACGGTGACGGGACGCCCCTCCTTCGTCCAGCGCTTGAAGCCCCCGTCGAGGACGGAGACCTTCGGCAGGCCCGAGAGCCTGAGCGCGGTGGCGACGTACGTCGCGTCGACGTCGCTCTCCTCTCCCAGGACGACGACGTGCGCGCCGGGCGGGACCCCCATCCGCCGCGCGAGCATCCGGACGGTCGTGAGCGGGTGCATCGCCCCCGGGACCCCCCCCTCCGTGCTCCTCAGGTTCGAAGGCTCCAGCGGCAGCGCCCCGGGGACGTGCGACGCGAGGTAGGCGCGGAGGCCGGTCCGGGCGTCGACGACGAAGACGTCCCCGGACCCGAGGCGCGCGGCCAGCCACTCCGGGGAGACGACGGCCGGGGTCGCGGGCTCCGCCGCCCGGGCCGGGCCCGCGGCCGTCACGAAGAGGCCGGCGGTCAGGAGGGCGGGCGCGAGCCGTCGGGGCGTCCTCACGCGGCCCTCCTCACTTCCCCAGCTCGCCCGCGACGCGCGCGGCGGTCTCCACGCCGCGCGCCAGGACCGAGCGGATCCGGCCGTCCTCGAGCGCGAGGATCCCGGCGATCGTGCAGCCCGCCGGCGTCGTGACGTCGTCCTTCAGCGAGGCGGGGTGGCGGCCGGTCTTCAGGACCATCTCGGCGGCCCCGAGCGTCATCTGCGCCGCCAGCTCGATGGCGGCGCCGCGCGGAAGGCCGCGCATGACCCCGCCGTCGGCCAGCGCCTCGATGATCACGTAGATGAACGCCGGGCCGCTCGCCGACAGCCCGGTGACCGTGTCCATGTGCTTCTCCTCGAGCTCCAGGACGCGCCCCATCGTCTCGAAGATCGCCACGGCGACGGCGACGTGCTCGTCGGTCGCCTCGGCGCCCCGCGAGACGACCGTCATCCCTCTGCCGATGTGGCAGGGGGTGTTCGGCATGGCCCGGACGACCGGGATCCCCCCCCCGAGGACCTCCTGGAGGGCCGCGGTCGAGACCCCGGCCGCGATCGAGACGACGAGCGGCCGGTGGGCGAGCGCGCCCCGGGAGAGGAGCGCCTCGGCGACCTTGGCGACGTCCTTCGGCTTGACGCAGAGGACGACGACGTCGGCGTCGCGGGCCGCCTCCGCGTTGTCGGTCGAGCAGCCGATCCCGAGGTCGTGGGCCAGCTTCTCGGCGGTCGCGCGGGTGCGGGCCGTGGCCCGGAGCCTGCCGGGCGTCACCGTCCCCGAGCGGAGGAGGCCGCCCGACAGCGCCCGTCCCATCATCCCCGAGCCAATGATCGCGATCGTCTTTCCCGAGAGCATGAGCGAGGCCTCCCTTCGCGGCGCGGGATCGTAACCCCGGAGCCGCCCGTCTTGTCCGGCTCCGCGCTCCGGCCTAACATGACCGCGCCCGGGCCTCCCCGCCCGGGCCCCGCCGTCCCGACCAGAGAGGGCGCGTCCGCGCCGAAGGAGCCAGAATGATCGACTTCACCCTGTCCGACGAGCAGGTCGCCCTGCAGGACCTGGCCCGGAAGTTCGCCCGGGAGGAGATCGTCCCGAAGGCCGCCCACCACGACGAGACCGGCGAGTTCCCCAAGGAGATCGCGACGAAGGCCTGGGAGCTGGGCCTGATGAACACCCACGTCCCGCCCGAGTACGGCGGGCCCGGGCTGGGGGTCCTGGACGGCTGCCTGATCACCGAGGAGCTCGCGTACGGCTGCACCGGGATCGCGACCGCGATGGAGGCCAACGCGCTGGCGGCCGCGCCCGTGATCGTCGCGGGGAACGACGAGCAGAAGAAGCAGTTCCTGGGCGCCCTGACGGCCGAGCCGATCTTCGCGGCCTACTGCGTCACGGAGCCGGGCGCGGGATCCGACGTGGCCGCCATCCGGACGACGGCGAAGAAGGCCGGGGACGAGTACGTCCTGAACGGCGAGAAGATGTGGATCACGAACGGCGGCGTGGCGAGCTGGTACTTCGTCCTCGCCTACACCGACCTCGCCGCCAAGCACCGCGGCATGTCGGGCTTCGTCGTGCCGGCCGACCTCCCCGGGATCCGCGTCGGAAAGAAGGAGAAGAACCTCGGCCAGCACGCCAGCGACACCCGCGCCATCTCGTTCGAGGAGGTGAAGGTCCCGGCGAAGTACCTCCTCGGCAAGGAGGGCGACGGGTTCAAGATCGCGATGAGCGCCTTCGACCACACCCGCCCGCCGGTGGCCGCCGGGGCCGTCGGCCTGGCGCGCCGCGCCATGGACGAGGCGGTGAAGTACGCCACGGAGCGCAAGACGTTCGGCGTGCCGATCGCCGCGCACCAGGCCGTCGGCTTCATGATCGCCGACATGGCCAAGGACATCGACGCGGGCCGGTTCCTCGTCTGGCACGCGGCGTGGACGATCGACTCCGGCAAGCGGAACACGAAGCTCGCGGCGATGGCCAAGGCCTACTGCGCCGACATGGCGATGCGCGTCGCCACGGACGCCGTGCAGGTCCTCGGCGGGTACGGCTACAACTGCGAGTACCCCGTCGAGAAGCTGATGCGCGACGCCAAGATCTACCAGATCTACGAGGGGACCTCGCAGATCCAGCGGCTCATCATCGCCAAGGAGATCTTCGAGCGCCGGTAGGGGCCGCCCTGCGCCTCCGCCGGCCGGGAGGGGACCGATGAAGAGGCTCGTCCCGCTCGCCGTCGTCGCCCTCCTCGCGCTGGCCGGCTGGCGCTGGTGGGCGGGGAGGGCGCCCGACCGCGTCTACCGCGCCTTCGCCGAGGAGTGGGCGAAGGGGCGGACGGACCTCGCCCTGGCCTTCGCCGAGGGGGCCGCGGTGGAGAAGGCGCTCGCGGAGAAGGCCCTGACGAAGGTCGTCGGCGTCGGGATGGACGCCCGGCACGGGATCGTCACGGGCGTCGAGTCGAAGGCGAAGACCCCGGACGGGGACGTGGTCCTCCACGGCCGGCAGTCGGTCTGGTTCGACCCGCCGGGCGTCTCCTCGGCGCTCGGCGGGGCGATGGTCGCCACCTTCACGCACGACGTCACGCTCCGGGAGACCCCCGCCGGCTGGAAGGTGGTCGCCTTCGACGCGAAGCGGGTCTCGGTCGGCGACGCCCGGCCGTAGGGGAGGCCCTCAGGCGCGACGCTGCGCGGCCAGGGCCAGCGCGAGAGCCAGGAGGAGGGCCGCGGCCAGGAGGAGCGCACCCGGCAGGGCCGGCGGCGGTGCCGCTCCCGCGGCGCCCGCAGCGGCTTGCGGGACGGTCCCCGCGAGGACGGTCGCCTGCGCGAGCGAGATCGCCGCGACGAGGCCGAGGAAGGCGAGGGACGGGACGAAGGCGAAGCGGAAGAGGGCCGCCTCGCGCCCGCGCAGGCCCGCCGCGGCGCAGGCCACCGCTATGGAGGACGGGGAGAGCATCTTCCCCGTCACGCCCCCCGAGGCGTTCGCCGCGACGGCCAGGACGGGGTTCGTCCCGACGGCCTCGGCCGTGGCGGCCTGGAGCTTCCCGAAGACGGCGTTGGCCGAGGTGTCCGAGCCGGTCACGACCACCCCGAGCCACCCGAGCGCGGGCGAGACGGCGGGGAAGAGGGGCCCGGCGGACGAGAGGAGGCGCCCCACCGCGACGGCCATCCCCGAGGCGTTCATGACGTGCGCGAAGGCCAGGAGGGAGGCGATCGCGCCCAGGGCGGGCGCGAGCTTGCGGAGCGTCCCCGCGGCGGTCGCCAGCGCCTCCCGGGGGGAGGTCCTCGACGAGAGGGCGGCCAGGAGCGCCGAGAGGAGCAGGGCCGTCCCTGCCGACGAGAGGATCCCCGGGGCGTAGACGGCGGCGACGGGATTCCCCGCCGCGTCGGCGACGGCCCGGTCGAGGCCCGGCACCCCGACGCGCGGCGTGGCGCGGTCCAGGAGCGCCCGGGCGGCCGGAGTCCCCCACGCCGCCACGAGGAGGACGAGGACGCCGAACGGCGCCCAGCCGTGGAGCAGGCGCCTCCGAGAGAGCGGCTCGGGGCGGAGCGGCGGCGGGTCGGAGGCGAAGCGCCACGGCTCGGCGCCCTTCCCGAGCCGGACCACCGCGAGGAGGGCCGCGAGCGAGGCGAGCGCGGGGAGCACGGCCGTCGGCCCCGGCCCGAGGGCGTGCGAGGCCCAGAGCTGCACGAGCGCGAAGGCGCCCCCGGAGGCGAGGACGGCGGGCCACGCCCCCGAGAGGCCGCGCCGCCCGGCCACGAGGACCACGAGGACCGCGGGGACGAGGAGCGAGAGGAGCGGCAGCTGGCGTCCGACCGCGCGCGAGAGGACGAGCTCGTCGAGGCCGCTCACCTGCGCCGCGACGGTGATCGGGAGCCCGGCGGCCGCGAAGGCCACCGGGACGGTGTTGGCGACGAGCCCCACGCCGGCGGCCAGGAGCGGCGGGAAGCCTAGGGCGCCGAGCATCGCCGCCGAGATCGCCACGGGCGTCCCGAACCCGGCGGCCCCCTCCAGGAACGCCCCGAACGAGAACGCCACCAGGATCGCCTGCAGCCGCCGGTCCTGCGTCAGCCCGGCCACCGAGAGCCGCACCGTCTCCGCCTGTCCCGAGCGGGTCACGAGGTCGAGGACGAGGACGGCCGTCAGGACGATCCACCCGACCGGGAAGACCCCGACGAGGGCGCCGTGCACGGCGGAAAGGAGCGCCAGCGGCGCGGGCATCCCGAAGGCGGCAACGGCCACGACGAGCGAGGCGAGGAGCCCCGCCGGCCCCGCCACGTGACCCGGGAGCCGTCTGACGGCGAGCGCCCAGAGGAGCGCGACGACCGGGAGGGCCCCGGCCGCCGCCAGCAGGAGAGGGCTCCCGGCCAGGGCAGCGGGGGGAGTCCACGGGGCGGAGGGCACGACGCCGCAATGGTAGGTCACGGCGCGACCCCGGTCAGGGGTCCGTCCGGCGGTCCCCGGGGCGGAGAGCGAGGTCCCCGGGCGGGAACCCCATCGAGAGCCGCACGAGGGCGTACTCCGGGTGCGTCGTCCCGTCGCGCCGCCTCACGACGAGGGGCGGCTCTTCGTGCGGCACGCCGGGCGTCCGCGCGAGGGGCTCGGGGACGTCGGTCTCCCGCGCGGCGCCGAAGAGCGTGATCCGCGGCCCCTCTCCCTCCCGGAAGACGACGTCCCGGTACCGGAGGAGGAGGAGCCCGGCCCCGGCCAGGGCGGCCCGCGCCCGGTCGCGCCCTCTGGCGTCGAGGACGAAGGCGAAGAGGCCGCCGGGGGCGAGGTTCCGGGCGGCGGCCCGCGCGTAGTCCGCGACGGTGCCGCGCAGCTCGACGCGCGCCGGGACCGCCTGCGGGTGCGAGGGCTCGGTCACCGTGCCCTTCGGGAAGTAGGGGGGCGACCCGAGGACGAGGTCGAACGGGGCCTCGCCCGAGAGGACCTCCGGCTCGCGGAAGTCGCCGTGCAGGAGCCGGAAGCGGTCCCCGAGCCCGTCGTACGCCACGCTCCGGCCCGCCAGGCGAAGGGAGACCTCCTGCGCCTCCACCGTGACGAGCCGGGCCCCGGGGAGCCGCCACGCGGCGGCCAGCGCCACCGAGCCGATCCCCGACCCGAGGTCGAGCACCCGGTCGGCCCGCGGCGCCCACTGCGTCCCGTACCAGGCGCAGAGGAGGTCGTCCGTGGAGAAGCGGTGCCCGCGCGCCAGCTGGAAGACCCGCCAGTGCCCGCAGAGGAAGTCGAGCGTCTCGCCCGGCCCGGGCTCGAGGCCCCCCGGCGGCACGGGGCCGGGCCGCGTCCATCCGTGGACCGACGGGCCGGTCTCGCCCCGCGTCCGCCTCACGGCGTCATCGGGAGGGCGAGCGGCTCCGCCGCGTGGAAACCGAGCGCGGCGATCTCCGAGAGCGCCCGGGACAGCTCCGCCTCGGCGACCGGCTCGAGCGTGACGACGAACGGGAGGGCGTCCTTGTCGGCCCAGGGCGCCTGCCAGACCGCCTCGATGTTGATCCCGTGGGCCGCCAGGCAGCGGCAGATCTCGGCGAGGATCCCGGGCCGGTCCCTCACGACGAAGCGCAGGTAGAAGGGGGCGACCGACTCCTCGGGCCCCGCCGCGGCGAACGGGGCGAACGCCTCGAACCCGAGCGGCGGGGCCGTGGCGGCCCCGCCCCGCGCCACCGCCACCAGGTCGGCCAGGACCGCGGTGGCCGTCGGCGCGCCGCCCGCGCCCCGCCCGTAGAGGACGAAGTCTCCGCCGTGCTCGCCCGTCAGCTGCACCGCGTTGAACGGCCCGGCGACCTTGGCCAGGATCGACGTGACGGCCACCATGTGCGTCCGCACCGAGAGGAGGAGGCGGCCGCTCGGCAGGAGGCGCGAGAGGCCGAGCTGGCGGGGCGTCCGGTGGAGCTGGGCCGCGTAGACGAAGTCGCACGGCAGGAGCCGGTCGATCCCCTCGACCCGGACCGCCTCGACCGGGACCGCCTGCGCGAAGGCCATCCGCGACAGGAGCGCCAGTTTGTAGGCGGCGTCCTGACCCGAGACGTCGCTCGTCGGGTCGGCCTCGGCGTAGCCCAGCGCCTGCGCCTCGGCGAGCACCTCCCCGAAGGCCCGGCCCGTCCGCTCCATCTCGGTCAGGACGAAGTTGCAGGTGCCGTTCAGGATCCCCGTCACGCCGAGGAGCCGGTCGCCGGTGAAGCTCTCCCTGAGGGCCCGGAGGACCGGGATCCCGCCCGCCACCGCCGCCTCGATCCCGAGCGCGGCCCTCCCCTCGCGGGCCGCCCGGGCGATCTCCTCCCCGCGACGGGCGAGGAGGAGCTTGTTCGCGGTCACGACGCTCCGGCCGGAGGAGAGGGCGCCGAGGACGAGGGTCCCCGCCGGCTCGAGCCCCCCCATCAGCTCCACGACGACGTCGACGCCCGGGTCGGTGGCGAGCGCCAGCGGGTCCTCCAGCCAGCGGACGCCGGGCGGGACCCACGGCTGCCGCTTCCGCGCCACCCCGCGATTGGCGACCGCGGCGAGCGAGAGCTTCACGCCGTGGAGCTCCTCGATCCGCGGCCCCTCCTCGAGGAGGAGGCGGGCGAGGGACTGGCCGACGGTGCCGAAACCGGCGAGGCCGATCCGGAGCTGGGGCGCGGGGGCTCTGCGCGTCGTCACGGCCGTTCACTGTAGCGCAGGGGGCCTTACACTCGCCCCGGTGAGCTCCTCCCGCTTCCGCGAGCGCTTCTTCGCTGAGCTGACGCGCTACGAGTGGCTCGAGACGCTGGGCCGCGGCGGGATGGGGATCGTCTTCAAGGCCCGGGACAAGGACCTCGACGAGGTCGTCGCGATCAAGGCCTTGACGCCCGAGTTCCGCGACAGCGAGCTGGACCTCCTCGCCCGGTTCAAGCAGGAGATCCAGCTCAACCGGAAGATCAAGCACCCGAACGTCGCCCGGATCCACGACTACGGGATGGCGGGGGAGTACCCGTACATCACGATGGAGTACGTCCCGGGGAAGGACCTGAAGTCCCGGATCCTCTCGCGGAAGAGGATCCCGACCCCCGAGGCGGTCGGCATCCTCCGCCAGATCTGCCGCGGGACGCAGGCGGCGCACGAGGTCGGGATCGTCCACCGCGACCTCAAGCCGCAGAACGTCATGGTCGACGACGCGGGGGCGGTGGCGATCCTGGACTTCGGCCTGGCCCGGCACGCCCGGAGCCAGCACCTGACGGCCAGCTCGCTCGTCCTCGGAACGCCGCAGTACATCTCGCCCGAGCAGGCTCTCGGCGGCGTGGCCGACGCCCGGAGCGACATCTACGCCATCGGGGTCATCGCGTTCGAGACCCTGACCGGGGCGCTGCCGTTCCAGGGGGAGTCGCCCGTGGCGACCGCGATGAAGCAGGTCAACGACCCGGTCCCGGACACCCTGTCGAGCTTCCCCGACGTCCCGCCGGAGCTCGTCGCCGTCGTCCACCGCTGCCTGGAGAAGAAGCCCGACCAGCGCTTCCAGACCGTGGCGGAGCTCGAGGCCGAGCTGGCCCAGGTCGAGGAGGGGCTCGCCGCGGGTCCGGCCCGCTCCCCGCTGACGGCGCCGAAGGGGCGAGCGGGGCTCGACATCGACCACGTGATCGAGGAGCTGGCCACCGGCCGGTACCAGATCCCGACCCCCGGGATCACGCCCGTCGTCCCGCACCGGGTCCGCCCCAGGCAGGCCACCCCTCCCGCGGCGCCGGCGCCCCCTTCGGCTCCGGCCGTCCCGGCGCCCGGCCCCCCGCCGGCCGCGCCGACGATCCCGTCCCGCCGGGCCGAGCCCTCGCCCCCGCCCGCCCCGGCCCCCGAGCCGGCGCCGCCGCCGCCGGCCCAGAAGACCGTGGCGCAGAAGAAGCTCCCCGTCGTCCTCGTCGTCGACGCGGAGAAGGACGGCCTCCACGGCGCCGCCGAGGCGTTCCGGCTCTCCGGGTGCGAGGTCCTCTCGGCCCGGAGCGGCCCCGAGGCGCTCGAGCTCCTGATCCGGTGGGGGATCGACCTCGTCGTCATGGACGTGAACCTCCCCGGCGGGATGGACGGCTTCGACACGGCGCGCGTCATCAAGTCGCGCCCGGAGTCGGCGGCCGTCCCGATCCTGCTCGCCGCCTCGCGGCTGGACCGGACGATCCTGGCCTGGGGGACCCAGCTGGGCGCGGCCGACGTCCTGAAGAAGCCCGTCGTTCCCGGCTCGCTCGTCTGGAAAGGCTGGCAGCAGCTCGGCCGCCGCGGCTTCACCGCCCCCGACCCCTCCGTGTACGGCGACCTGGCAGGGGGAACGCGCCCCGCCTGAGGGCGGCGGGCCCGGGGCCGCTAGAATGCGCGGCCGTGCGGCCCGGCCGCGCCCGAAGGAGTCCCGATGAGAAAGCCCGTCCCCCTGCTGACCGCCGCGCTCCTGCTCGCGCCGCTGAGCGCGCCGGCGGCCGACAAGCCGGCCCCGAAGGCCCCGGCGGCGGCAACCGCGCCCGCCGCCCCGGCCACCGACGAAGAGAAGACGATCTACGCCCTCGGCGTGGCGATCTCGCGCAACCTCGCCCCGTTCCGCCTGACCGCCCCGGAGCTGGAGCTCCTGAAGACGGGGCTGACGGACGGCGTCCTGGACCGGCAGAAGAGCGTCGACGTCGACGCGTTCCTGCCCAAGATCTCCGAGCTGGCCCGCTCCCGCCAGACCGCCGCCGCGGCCGAGGAGAAGGCTGCCTCACAGGCGTTCCTCGAGAAGGCCGCGGCCGAGCCAGGGGCGAAGAAGACCGCCTCGGGGCTGATCTTCCGCGAGCTCGTCGCCGGCACGGGCGACAGCCCGACGGCCGCCGACCGGGTGAAGGTCCACTACCACGGGACCCTCCGCGACGGCACCGTCTTCGACAGCTCGCGCGAGCGGGGCCAGCCCGCCACCTTCCCCCTCTCCGGCGTCATCCGCTGCTGGACCGAGGGGGTCCAGATGATGAAGCCGGGCGGCAAGGCGGTCCTCGTCTGCCCGTCCGACATCGCCTACGGCGACTCGGGGGCCGGGGGCAAGATCAAGCCGGGCGCCGCGCTCCAGTTCGAGGTCGAGCTCCTCGAGGTCGAGAAGACGCCTCCGCCCGCCGCTCCGGGCTCGCCGGGAGCCGCGGTGCCGCCCCCGGCGCCGAGCGCCACGCCTCAGCCGAAGGGCTAGGGTGTCGGAGCCCCCGGGGCCGGCCCCTGCCGGCCCCGGGCCGGCTCACTGGCGACCCAGCCGGAAGACGTCCGGCGCGGCCACCGAGAAGTCGAGCCGCGGCGTGAAGCCGATCCCGTCCCGGACCCCGTACGTCCACTGGGGCGAGTAGAGCGGGACGAGCGGGAGCTCCCGGAGGGCGCGGCGCATCACGGCGCGCAGGAGGTCCGCGCGGGCCGCGGGGTCCGTCTCGGACGCGGCCTCCCGGATCCAGCGGTCCGCCTCGGGGTCGGACCAGCCCGTCGTGTTCTCGGAGCCGAAGCCCTCGGGACCCCCGGACGAGTGCAGGAGCGGCTCGAACAGCCCCGACGCGTCGCCGGTGGCGGTCGTCCAGGTCGCCAGCACGAGCGGCGCCTCGGCGTCGCGCATCCTCCGGTAGCGCTCCGTCCAGTCGAGGGGCTCCACGGCGAGCCGGAGGCCGGCCTCGGCGAGCTGGCGGGACAGCACGGCGGCCACGGCCGCGCCCCTCGGCGAGACGACGATCGGCAAGGTCAGGCCGGACGGGAGTCCCGCTTCGGCGAGCAGGCGGCGGGCTCCGGCCACGTCCCGGAGCCGCGTCCGGAGCGCGGGCTCGAACCCGAAGACCCCCGGCACGACGAGCTGCGACGCCGGGACCGCCTCGCCTTCGAGGGCCTCGCGCACGAGCGCGCCCCGGTCGATCGCGAGGTCCACCGCCCTCCTCACGCGCGCGTCGCCGACCGGCGACGGCCGGCCCGTCGCCAGGGGTCCGACCCGGCAGACGAGGAAGGAGACCGTGACGGTCGGGTGCGACACGGTCTTCAGGCCGCCCGGCGGGAGGGCCTCGCGCAGCTCGCGCGGGAACGGGCTCACGACGTCCGCGAATCCGGAGGCGGCCCGGCGGACGGCGGCCTCGTCGGTCGAGGCGTGAGCCTCGAAGGCCTCGAAGTCGGGCCGGGGGCCCCAGTAGCGCTCGAAGCGGGTGCCCGTCGCGACCGACGTCGGCCCCTCGCCCCGTCCGTTCCAGCGGTAGGGACCGGTGCCGACGGGGACCGTGACCTCCGCGTCGGGCGTGCCGCGCGGCAGGATCGGCGTCTGCGCCAGCCTCGCCAGGAGGAGCGGACGGGGCCGGTCCGTCACCAGCTCCACGGTCGCCGCGTCGACCACCCGCACCTCGCGGATGGCCCGGACGACGGCGTCCACCTTCGACTCCGGCAGCCGGGCCCGCTCCAGGGTCCGGGCGACGTCCTCGGCGCCGAAGGGGGAGCCGTCGTGGAACACCACCCCCTCCTGCAGCCGGAACCTCCAGAGCGTCTCGGACGGGTTCGACCAGTCGCTGGCGAGCCGGGGCCGCAGGTTCAGCTCGGCGTCGAGCTCGACCAGCCCCTCGTAGTAGCTCCGCAGGAGGCCCCGGGTCACGTCCTCGTGGTGCCGCTGCGGGTCGAGCGTCTCGGGCGGCCCCGGCAGGAGGAGCCGGAGCGGGGGAGGCGCCGGGTCGGGGACCGGCCCGCAGCGACTGCCGCCGACCGTCGCCGCCGCGAGGAGTGCTACCGCCAGGCTGCCGGCCGGACGACGCGTCACCGTCTCCTCTCCTTCCGGGGATTCTCGGGAATCGGGGTCGGCGGTTCAAGGCAATCGAGCGATTTAGAGGCGGATGAGTCATTTGACTCACCCGTATCGATCATTTTTCGGGACCCCCTCTTCCGGGTGCGGGAATAGGATGCCGCTCGTGACTCCCGGTTACGAGAGTGCTGCCATTTCAGACCAGCTTTTTTCCAAGAGCTGATCAAGGCTGTAAGGAGGAGAGCCCATGACCTTTCTTACGCGCGGACTCCTGGTGATCGCGGCGGCGGGGGCGATCGCGTTCCCGTCGCTCCCCCCGACGGACGCTCCGCCGCCCGCGACGACGGAGAAGGGCGCCGTCTCCCACCCCGTCAGCGGGTACTCGCCGCTCAACGTCGAGTACTACATGGCGGACGACTACCTCGGCTGGATCCGCCCGGGGCTGAACTTCACCATCGTCGGCGTCACGGACTTCGCGCCCGGCAAGAAGCCGGTCGTCGAGATCAAGATGACCGACGACCTCGGGATGCCGCTCGACCGCAAGGGCGCGGTGACCCCGGGGCCGATCGCGCCGCGGTTCGTCCCGGCGACCTACGACCCGGCCACGGGCTACTACACCGACCTCCTGGTCGCCTCCAACGGGAACCCGACGCGTGAGACGGCGGGCACGTTCGAGGAGATCGCGATCGGGCACTACAAGTACACGTTCGCGCTCGCCCTCGGGAGCTTCGACGCGACGAAGCCCGCGACGCTGCGCGTCGGCGGCCGCCGGACGATGACCGACATCATCGGCAAGGACTACTGGGCGGTCGACACGTTCAAGGACTTCGTCCCCTCGACCGGCGCCACGGCGACGGCGTGGGCGGCGACGACGGCCCAGGCGTGCAACAACTGCCACGAGGTCCTCGCGCTGCACGGCGGCAACTACCGCCACGTGAAGACCTGCGCCATGTGCCACAACCCCAACAACATGAAGGGGGGCATCGCCGAGTTCAACGGCATGCACTACTGGCACCTGATCCACGCCGGCCACGCCGAGGACGTCGGCGAGGTCACCTACCCGCAGCTGCTGAGCAACTGCGACGGCTGCCACGACAAGACGGCCGCCAACGGGAAGACCTGGCAGACCAAGCCCTCCCGCTCGGCCTGCGGCGGCTGCCACGTCGACGTGAACTTCGACACCGGCGAGGGGCACGGCGACTTCCCGCAGGTCGACGACTCGCAGTGCGCCAGCTGCCACGTCCCCGACTCCGGCGAGGAGTGGGACGCTTCCATCGTCGGCGCCCACAAGCTCAACTACGAGAGCAAGCAGGTCCGCGGCCTGAAGATGGAGATCGTCGGCGCGACGAACGTCAAGCCGGGCATGGCGCCCACGGTCCAGATCAAGGTCACGAACAAGGACGACGGCAGCAAGGTCGACCCGACCAAGCTCTCGACCTTCTCGCCGATCCTCGGCGGCCCGACCTACGACTACCAGTGGTACTTCCGCGAGGACGCTCGCACCAAGGCGACCTACGACGCCGCGACCAACGTGGCGACGTACACGTTCACCGGCAAGATCCCGGCCGACGCCAAGGGGAGCGTGGTCTTCTCGGCCGACATCTACCGGACGGTGAACCTCAAGCGCGCCGACGGCGGGCCGGACCGGTCCTACCGCGACGCGGCCGTCAACGACATCAAGTACTACTCGACCTCGACCGCCCCGGTCGAGATCCGGCGGGTCTCCGTCGACCTGGCGAAGTGCAACAAGTGCCACGACCGGCTGGCCCTCCACGGCGAGCAGCGCCTCGTCGGCCAGGAGTGCGTGATCTGCCACAACCCCAAGAAGGACGACAAGGACCGCCGTCCGCCCGACCAGTACCCCGTCGAGTCGATCGACATGAAGAGGATGACGCACCGGATCCACACCGGCGACCTCCTCTGGAACGACTTCACGATCTACGGCTACGGGAACAACCCGATCAACTTCAACGAGGTCACGTTCCCGATGGACCGGCGGAACTGCATCGCCTGCCACGAGACCGCGACCGACTTCCTGCCCGGGGAGGACCCGCGCCGCGTCGACGTCCCGACCCCGCGCGACTTCTTCTCGCCGCAGGGCCCGACGACCGCCGCCTGCCTCGGCTGCCACGACAGCAAGGGCGCCGCGGCCCACGCGTACCTGAACTACGCGCCCTTCGGCGAGGCTTGCACCGCCTGCCACGGGCCGAACTCCGATTGGGCTCCCAACGTGGTCCACGCCCGGTAACTGAGGTTCGGGCGGGGAGGGCGCGCGCCCTCCCCGCCCGGGCCTCCGACCGGGGCGGAGCGACCCCCGGACCGCCGGCGCGGCGACCGGGGGCACGCGGCCCCTCCGGAGAGAGAGAATGACGTCGAGAAGACTGCTGACATGGCTCCTGGCCGCGGTGGCCGTCCTCGCGTGGACCTCGTCCGCTCCGGCGGCGGAGGGCGCGGCGAAGGACGGCGGCATTTGCGGCGAGTGCCACGAGCAGGCCAAGACCTTCTCGGCGACCCCTCACGGCCGCGCCGGCAAGCCCGGTGAGGCGGCCTGCGTCCCCTGCCACGGCGAGAACGCGATGAAGCACGCCGAGTCGGGGGGCGACAAGTCCCTCATCCAGCTGCCGGCGGGACGCGAGGGGGCCGAGACGTGCCTCTCGTGCCACGACAAGTCCACCGAGCACAAGTCGTTCCGGGACGGCGTCCACCAGGGCACCGGACCGGTGAACTGCCTGACCTGCCACGCGGTCCACAAGGCCGTGGGGGGCGTGCCGGGCCTCCTCGTCAAGAAGGACCCGAAGCTCTGCGCCTCCTGCCACCCGGGGCCGGTGTCGTCGTTCACGAGCAAGCCGTACGCCCACAAGCTCGGGCGCGGCGGCATGCAGTGCAGCTCGTGCCACGAGCCGCACGGCCGGCACGGCAAGGAGAGCCTCAAGGAGACCAAGGCCGGCGAGATCGCCTGCCTGGAGTGCCACACGGCGCAGCGCGGCCCGTTCGTCTTCTCCCACGTGGACGGCGCCGCGGGCGACTGCACGAGCTGCCACGAGCCGCACGGCTCGTCGAACCCCAAGCAGCTCAAGCGCGCCACCGTGGACGGCCTCTGCATGGAGTGCCACACGATCCTCCCGGGCGGCAACTGGGGCTCGCGGCCCCCGGCCACCCACAACCTCAACTTCCCCCGCTGGCGGAACTGCACGACGTGTCACGTCGCCGTCCACGGGTCCAACCGCTCGCCGAAGCTGCTGAAGTAGGAGGCGGCCGATGAGAGAGAGAAGGCTCCTCGCCATCGGGCTCGCGCTTCTGGCGGCCCTGCTCCTCCCCGCGGTCGCGCGGGCGCAGGACGCCCCCTTCAGCGTGGAGCTCGGCTACCGGTTCGAGGACATCTCGGGGAACGAGGACATGTACCGGTCGCAGGTCAACGAGCGCGAGGGGTTCCTCATCCGCTCGCTGACCGTCGGCACCTCGGGCCTCGGGTCGTTCGCGGACAGCTTCATGGTCGACATCAAGGACCTCGGCCAGGGGAGCCCCTGGGGCTCCTTCCGCATCGACATGGGCAAGCAGGAGGCCTACAAGCTCCGGCTCGCCTACCGGCGGACCGAGCACTACAGCGCGCTGCCGTACTTCGCCAACCCGCTGCTGTCCTCCGGGGTCGTCCCCGGACAGCACACGAGGGACCGGACGCGCAACATGCTCGACCTGGACCTCCAGATCACCCCCTGGAAGGGCTTCGTACCGTTCGTCGGGTACACGTACAACCGGTACGCCGGGCCCGGCACGACGACCTACCACATCGGGCAGGACGAGTTCCGCCTCGACTCGGACCTCGAGGAGACCGAGCACGAGGTCCGCGTCGGCGCCGACTTCGACGCCGGGCCGGTCTGGGGCTCCGTGCTCCAGGGCTGGCGGTTCGGCAAGGGGACCGACGACCTCACGCTGACCCCGGGGGCCGGCAACGGCAACAACCCCGGCTCGATCGAGGGGATCCCGGTCACCGCCACGGCGATCAGCCGGACGGACGAGACGGACGTCGAGACCCCGGTGACGAACGCCTACGTCGCGGGCCGGCTCTTCAAGACGGTCAAGCTCATCGGCGCCTACGTGCGGTCCGCGGCCGACGCGGACGCCACCGAGCGCGAGGACGCCACCGGCAACTTCGTCTCCTTCGACATCGACCGGTTCTTCAAGGGCTACCAGGAGAACGTCTCGTCGCAGGCCGAGAGCACCTACTGGCGCGGCAGCGGCCGGATCGAGTGGAACGTCTTCAAGCAGCTCGACCTTTCGGTCGGCTACCAGAAGCGGAGCCGCGAGGTCGACGGCGAGGCGCTCTTCAACGAGCTCTTCCTCCAGACGACCCTCTTCACGGGCTTCGACCCCAAGGACGTCCAGAGGTCGTTCGAGGCGGTCACGTCGCTCGAGCGGACCGAGGAGATCTTCGACGCCCTGGCCCTCGTCCGCGGCGTCGGGCCCTTCGACTTCCGCCTCGGCTACTACCGGACCGCCCAGGACGTCACCTACGACGCCGACGAGGAGGAGATCGTCATCCCGATCGCCCAGGAAGGGACCTGGGAGCGCAAGCTCGACACCTTCCACGGCGGCCTGACGTTCCACTGGATCTGCTTCACCCTCGGGGGCGACTACAAGTACGAGTCGGCGGACACGGCCGTCATGAGGACGGACTTCCTCGACCGCCAGCAGCTGCGCCTCCGCGCCGACTGGGCCCCCCGGGAGTGGTTCCGGATCGGCGGGACGTACGAGGCGCTCGACTTCGAGAACGACACCGTCGGGATCGACCTCGACGCCAAGTACCGCGAGTACGCCGGTTTCCTCGAGGTCAAGCCCTGGAAGGTCCTCACGCTCCGCCTCGGCGGCAGCCGGTACGAGGCCGACACCACCACGGGCTACCAGCTCCCGCTGATCTGGCAGACGACGACGAACGTGCACGCCGAGGAGGGCACCGGCCTCGACGCCGGCCTCTACCTCGACGTCGAGTCGTTCGGCCTGCGGGCGGCGTACGGGCGGTACGACAACGAGGGCTCGTACCCGTTCACCATCGACCGGGTCCGCGTCGTCGCCGACTGGATGTTCGTCAAGAAGGTCGGGATCGTAGGCGAGTGGTCGTTCGACAAGTACCGCGAGGACTTCGCCTCCGGCGCCAACCTCGGCGACTACGACGCCAACCGCTACGGCGTCTACCTCCGCGTGACGCCCTAGGCGTCCGCGTTCCGGACCTCGGTTCCGCGCCCCGGCTCGCGCCGGGGCGCTTCTTTTTCGAGTGTCGGGCCTCGGAGCCTCGTGCGGCGCCGACGGTCTGCCGGAGTCGAAGCGCCGCGTCTCCCTGGCGACGGTCGCGCGTCACCGAGGCGTCACGAAGGCGGCCGGGAGCCCGCTTGACACCGCAGGGCGGGGGTGGGAGATACTCTGAGTCACAACTAACGTTTCCGGGTCGATGGGAAAGAGGAGCTGGGTCCTGAAGAGAGTCCTGCGGTTCTCGTTCGTGGCGCTTCCCGCCCTGCTCGTCAGCCCCGACGCGGCGACGATGCCGCCTGGCGGGGAGCCGTTGTGCTGGTCGCCGGATCGCGGCGTGTGCGTGGTGGTCGACGGCGACTCTGCGTGCGACGACGTGCCCACGAACGGCTCCTGCGACCGCGAGGACTCGGAAGGCGGGATCTGCACGGGTTACGGCCGCTGCCGGACGACCGCGGTCCCGTGAGGACGATGCTCCGGCGGGCTCTTCCTCGCGTGCTCGGAGCCCTGATCGCGGCCGGGCCCCTCGGCGCCACGGAGGTCGCGGTCGATTGCGGAGGCTACTCGGGCCCGATCGCCCTCGTCGAGCGGGCGGCGACGGGAGAGCGTGGGCGGGAGTGGCGCTTCCCGCGTTGCGAGGCGGCGCTCCCGCTCACGCCCGAGCCCGGCGAAGGGGCCCTGCTGCACCTCGATGCCGCGGGGAGGTGGGCCGAGCCCATCGCATCGTCGGAGGCGCGTTCCGGCGGCTCGAGACTCGTCGTCCGTCCCGCGGTCGAGGTCCGTGGGAAGGCCAGGTTCGCGCGGCGGATTCCCCTTCCCGCCGAGGCGTTCCTGCGGATTCGCGACGCGGCCGAGACCGCGGAGTGGAAGGGATGGCGCGTCCCCTGTCCGGTCGAGCCGGAGACGGTCTCCTGCTCGGTGCCGCAGGGGCGGTGGGACCTGGCGCTGAGGCTGCCGGGGCACGTCACCCGGTTCTACTTCGGCGTCGAGGCGGTCCCCGGGAAGGCCGTCGACCTCGGGAGGGTGGAGTTCACGCCCGGAGCCACCCTCGTCGGCCGCGTCGTCGTGGAAGGCAGGACGGAAGGCGGCCGGCCGGCCGTGACGCTGGCGCCGCTCTCGCCGTTGGAAGGAGGCCGGGTCGCGCTCGGAACCGTCTCGACGACGGCGGGAGAGAAGGGCGACTTCCACTTCGACGGGCTCCGGCCCGGTGAGTACCGCGTGACCGCTCAACTCGGCGCCCTCCTCTCCTCACGGCCGGCGGTCGTCGTCCCCGAGGGGATGGAGGTCACGATGAAGGAGGCGGTCGTCCTCAGCCGCCCCGTCGGTCTTCGCGTGAACCTGAGCCCCCCGCGGGATCCGTCCGGCAAGCCGTGGACCGTCGTCCTGATCGCCCACCGGAACGACCGCGAGATCGAGGACATGGTCGAAGGGGCGGCGGATCTGTCCGGTGTCTGGCTGAGGGAAGGGCTCCGCTCCGGCGTCTCTTATCGCCTCCAGGTCAGGACGGCGGAGGGCGCCCGCTGGTGGTCGGAGGAGGAGCCCTGGGTCCTGGGACCCGAAGGGGGACTCAGGAACGTGGAGCCGGGATTCGAGGAGGTCCGGGGGCGGGTGGTCCTCGGGAAGACGCCTCTCGCGGCCAAGCTCGTTTTCGGCGGGGAGTTCAAGAGCGTCTCCGTCCCGCTGCGGAGCGGCGAGCACGGCACCTTCGAAGGCGTCCTTCCGCGCCTCGGGAAGTGGACCGTCGCGGTCGACTCGGCCCACCCGACCGTCAAGCGGAAGCTGGACGTCGACGTGGCCCGGGACGGGGAAAGGGGATGGGTCGAGATCCGCCTCACCAACAGGAACCTCCAGGGGCGGGTCGTCGACGAGGACGGCCGCCTCGTTCCCCGGGCGCTGGTCACGCTACAGGCAAAGAACTCGCTCGACCGGAATTCGCGATGGATCGACGGGGGCGCCTTCGAGTGGGAAGGACTGGAGCCCGGACGGTACCTCGTCACCGCCGCCACCGCCGGCCGGCAGGGCGGCCCCGTCGAAGCGGAGGCCGGGGAGGGCGCGGTCCCGGTGGACATCGTCCTTCGACGGGAGCGAACGCTGAAGGGCCGGGTCGTGACCGGGCAGGGGGTGGGTGTCGTGGGAGCGCTCGTGCGGCGCCTGGCCTCCGCCGACTTCCCGAGGGAGGGGCTCTACGTCAAGGCGCGAACGGACGAGGAAGGGCGGTTCCAGCTTCCTCTTCGGCCAGGGGCGGTCGACGCCTGTCTCGCCGTCTTTCCTCCGGGGATGGGGGCTTGAATGCTACGTGTGCCTGCGAGCGACGAGGAGGTCGTGGTGCCGGTCAGCCCCGACCGTGGGAATCTGGTCCTCGAGTACCCCAACAAATCGAGCGAGGACGTGATCACCTACGCCTTCCATGGCGGTTGCTTCACCTATCCCGGCCTCCTGGGGTCGGGGGCGCCCGGCTCGACCCGAACGGATCGAGGTCGAATGCTGGAAGAGACCGTTGCTGGTGTGGAACCAGGCGAGTACGCGATCTGCGCCCCGAAGCTGAACGCCGTAGCCTCCTGGGAGGGGAAGACCCCTCCATCCACCCCCTGCGACTCCGGGACCCTCCCCTCCGGCGGCACGCTGAAGCTCACCGTACCCTGAGGTCGTCCCGGCGCCCGTGTCGGCGGAAGCGTCATCGCCGCCGGGCTATTCCGCCGGACGGCGATGATCGCCCGGGCTCCTACCGCATCGCCTCCATCGGCGACAGGCGCGAGGCGCGCAACGCGGGGTAGAGGCCGAAGACGAGCGCCAGGCCCAGGGCCACCGCCCAGGCCACGACGAGGCCGAACGGGTTGACGACGAGGCCGTAGGGGAAGACCGAGCCGAGCGCCTTGCAGAGCGCGGCGCCCGCGAACGTCCCGGCCAGCGCGCCGAGGGCGGCCAGGACGACGGCCTCGAGGAGGAACTGGAGGAGGATCTCGCCGTCGGAGGCCCCCATCGCCTTCCTCAGGCCGATCTCGAACCGCCGGTCGGCGAACGAGATCAGCATGACCGACAGGACGCCGACGCCGCCGACGAGGAGGACCGTCGCCGCCAGGCTCGAGAGGACGATCCGCCAGCCCCGCATCTGCTGGAGGAAGTTCTCCCACGAGCGGGCCGCCTCGGCCTCCAGGTCGACGACCTCCACGTCCTCGATCCCGTGGTGGGCCTGCTTGACGCGGCCCACGAGGAGCGCCGAGACCTCGGCGAGGTCCTTCTTGGAGCGGAGCTTGACGGCGATCTTCTCGAGCTTGTGGTCGGCGTCCAGGCGCGTCACGTACGTGGAGAGGGGGACGAGGAGGCCGTTGGAGTCGAGGTAGTGCTCCTCGCTGATGACCATCATCGGGGCCAGGACGCCGACGATCCGGTAGGGGACCCCCTCCACGACGACGTCGCGGCCCACGGGGTCGGAGCCCCCGAAGAGCTTGGCTCCGAGGTTGGCGCCGACGACGGCGACCGTGCTCCGCCGCCTCTCGTCGTCCTCGGTCAGGGCCCGGCCGCTGGCGATGTCGCGGTTCATGAAGGGGAACCAGCCCGGCGTCACGCCGACGGCGAAGATCCGCTCCGCCCCGCCGGCGATCCGAACCGCCGTCCTCCGGGCGGCCCGCGGGAGGAACGCCGCGACCATCGGGTCGGGCGCCGCGACCCGGGAGAGGTCCTCGTACCTCAGGCCCGGGCTCATCGCGAACCGCTTGGCCTCCTCGGTCGTCTCCGGGCTCTTGGGGGCGAGCATCACGGTCCCGTCCCAGGAGAGCCCGTCGAAGGCGGTGCCGATCTTGTCCAGGACGCCGTCGAGGACAGACGTCATCACGACGAGGGTGAAGACGCCCAAGGTCAGGAGCGTCAGCGTCAGGAGCGAGCGGAGCTTGTGGGCCCAGAGCTCGCGGAGGCCTCCGGTGACGACCTCCCAGACGAGGGCCAGCCGGGCCAGGAGCGGCCGGCGGCGCGGGGCCCCGGCCTCCTCCCGGGGGGCCTCCAGCGAGAGCACGAGCTCACTCATACCGCAGAGCCTCGCTCGCCGGGGGGCTGGGCTTCGCGCGCCCCCCGGACCCCCGGGTCCGGCGGTTCTCACTCATAGCGCAGAGCCTCCATGGGACTGAGCCGGCTCGCCTTCCAGGCGGGGTAGAGGGCGAAGACGAAGCCGCAGAGGAGGGCGAGGACGAAAGCCCAGACGAAGCTCGAGGGCGTCATCCAGAGGGGGACGCCGAGGAGCTTGGTGATCGCCTTCGAGAAGCCGACGCCGAGGAGGCCGCCCGCCAGCGCCCCGAGGCCCGTGAGCAGGAGCGCCTCGGTCATGAACGTCTTGAAGACCTCCCGCCCCGAGGCGCCGATGGCCATCTTCACCCCCACCTCGCGCACCCGGTCCCTGAGGCTCGCGAGCTGGATGTTGACGTTGACGATGCCGCCCCCGATCAGGGCGAGCATCCCGGAGAGGAGGAAGATGACGTTGTAGACGTCCCCCTGGCTCCGCTGCTTCCTGATCCGGGCGGCCACGTCGTCCAGCCGGAAGTCCTCCTGCTGGCGGTGGTTCCCGAACAGGAGCGTCGACAGCCCCTTGGAGAAGGAGGACATCACGTTCAGGTCCGGGATCCGGAACGTGACGCGGTCGAGCCTCTCGTGGGCGTCCCCCTGCATCCGCTTCTGGACGAGCGTCGCCGGCACGGCGACGATCCGGTTGCGCCAGCGGAACATGTTCCGGCCCGACTCCCGGAAGCGGAAGACGCGTTCCTTCAGGACGCCCACGACCGTCACGGGGACGTCGCCGACGCGGATCGTCTGGCCCAGAGGGTCGCCCGCGGGGAAGAACGTCGACGCCGCCTCGCTGCCGAGGACGGCGACGGCCGCGGCCGAGTCGAGGTCGTGCCGGGTGAAGTCGCGCCCGCGCTCCACCTCGTACCCCTCCATCGGGAAGAAGTCGCGGCCGATGCCGGTGATCCGCCGCTCCTGGTCGGCGTAGGGGGAGCGGATCCGCGCCGAGGCGTGCTTGCGCACCGACACGCCGTGGACGGCGGCGTCCTCGAGCGACTCGCCGTCCCAGGCGTCGGCGCTCCTCAGACCCAGGTTCGCGCTCTGCAGGGCGGTCGGCGTGCCGTCGCGCGTGACCGCGGCCGGGTTGACGTTCAGCTTGTCCAGGCCCCCGAGCCGGACGAACAGCTCGTCGGCGCGCTTCCTCTGGCTGTCGGAGATCGAGAAGCCGCCCAGGACCGAGGCGACGCCGAGGAGGACCCCCAGCGCCTGCAGGACCGAGCGGCCCGCGTTCTCGCGGATCTCGACCCAGGCCGAGCCGAGGCGCTCGCGGAAAGCGCCCTCGCGTCTCACGCCGCGCGCTCCTCTCCGGACGGGGCGAGAGCGTCCGTCGCGGCCTGGGTCGGGTGGTCCGAGCCGATCAGGCCGTCGCGGATCTCGACGCGGCGGTGGGCCCTCGCGGCCACCGTCGGGTCGTGCGTGACGAGGAGGACGGTGTTCCCCTGGGCGTGGAGCTCCCCGAAGAGCGCCAGCACCTCGGACCCGGTCTTCGAGTCGAGGGCCCCCGTCGGCTCGTCGGCCAGGAGGAGCGACGGCCGGTTGGCGAGCGCCCGCGCGATGGCCACGCGCTGGCGCTGGCCGCCCGAGAGGACCGCCGGCAGGACGTCGGCCTTCTCGGGGATCCCGACCTTCTCCAGGAGCTCGAGGGCCCGCCGGCGCCGCTCCTTCCGGCCGACGCCGGCGTAGAGCATCGGCAGCTCCACGTTCCGCGAGACGGTCGCCTTCGGCAGGAGGTTGTAGCTCTGGAAGACGAAGCCGACCTTCTCGTTCCGGATCCGCGCCAGCTCGAGCCCGGAGAGCCCCTGCACCTCCTGCCCGTCGAGGGCGTAGGTGCCGTCCGTGGGGCGGTCCAGGCAGCCGATGATGGCCATCAGAGTCGACTTGCCCGACCCGGAGGGGCCGACCAGGGCCACGAACTCGCCGCGGTCGACGGTCAGGTCGATGCCGTTCAGGGCCCTCACCGCCGTGCCGTTCTGCCCGTAGACCTTCGTCAGGCCCCTCGTCTCGATGACGTTCGCCATGGCTTCCTCTCCGTCGGGTCCGTCGTGTGGGAAAAAGGGGGGGCGCGCCGTGTCGCGGAGGGCAGAGGAGGAGGGCGGCGCGCCCCCGGGGTAAGGCCTCTTACAGGTCGTCCTCGTCCTTCTCGACCTTCTTGCGGGTCGGGTCCTCGAGGCAGACGCGGTCGCCGTCCGAAAGGCCCGAGACGATCTCGACGCGCTCCAGCGTCGCGATCCCGGCCTTCACGGGGACGGCCTCGAAGTAGTCCTTCCAGTTCTCCGACAGCCAGACGAACTTGCCGCGGCCGGAGAGCCCTTCCTTCGCCTTCTTCAGCTGCGGCGGCGTCAGGTTGGCCTTCAGCCGGTAGGCAACGGTCTCGCCTTCCCGCTTCTGGAGCGACTCCAGCGGGATCGAGAGGGCCTTCGTCCGCTTCTCTCCCAGAACCTCGACGTTGGCGCTCATGCCGGTCCGGAAGGCGGCGTCGGGGGCGTCGAGCGCCACCTCGACCTCGAAGACCTTGATCTTCTCGACGAGCTTGGCGGCGGGGGCGACGAACCGGACCTTGCCGGAGAAGATCTTCTGCGGGTAGGCGTCGAGGGTCACGCGCACCGGCTGGCCCACGGCCACCTTGGCGATGTCGACCTCGTTCAGGTTGACCCTCACGATCAGCGACTTCAGGTCGGCCACGGTGAAGAGGACGGTCCCGGCGTTGAACGACGAGACGCCGGAGGTGACCGTCTCTCCCAGCTCGATCCCCTTCGTGATGACGACCCCGTCCATCGGGCTCGTCACGCGGGCGCGCTGCGAGGCGGCGTCCCCGGAGATCGGGATGCCGCGGTCCTCGACGATCCGGTAGCGCATCTTCGCGGCCCGGAGCCCCTCGGCGGCCAGGTCGCGCTTGGCGACGTAGTCCGTCAGCACCTGCAGGCCGATCAGCCCGTTCTCGTAGAGCGCCTTCTGGGCCACGAGCTCTCGCTCGGCGTCCTTCAGCTTGAGCTCGGCCTGGGTCACGTTGGCCTGCACGTCCGAGAGCGACTGGGCCTGCGTGACGTCGGGCTCCACCTCGGCCAGGACGTCGCCGGTCGCGACGACTGCACCCTCGCGGACCTTCAGGGCCACGACCCGGCCCGAGACCGTCGACTTGACGTCCACCTTCGTCTCCGGGTCGACGACGCCCACCTCGCGGACGCTCACCTGGAGGTCCTCGGACTTCACCTGGCCGAGCCGGAAGGGCGGCTCCTCGGGCTTGCCCTTCTCCTTCTCCCCGCCGCGAGAGGCGAAGAGCGCGCCCGCGGCGCCGAGCAGGACGACGACCCCCACCACGATCAGGAGCTTCTTCTTCATGGGACGTTTCCTCCCTGAACGGCAGGGGCGGAGGCCGCCGCGCTGCCTGCCCGGATGCCGAACGTGACTTTCTGCCCCGCCGGTGACCACCCCGGAGCTCGTGGCCCGGGGGGTCCGGTCGATCCGCTTCTCGAACGACTGATACGGGATCTCCCCGGGAAAGTTCCCGGGCCGGTTTCCCTATGATCCGTTCCGTGCGACGGACGCGCCGCGCCGGACGGGTACGGGGAGGGACGGCCGCTCTCCTCGTTCTGGCCGGGTTCGCCCCGGCTCCCGCCCTCGCGCTCGACCCGGGCCGACTCCCGAGCCAGCACCGGGTCCGGGTCTACTCCGTCCGCGACGGGCTTCCCCAGAGCTCCGTCGAGAGCCTCGCGCAGACGCCCGACGGCTACCTCTGGCTCGGGACGCAGGAAGGGGTGGCACGGTTCGACGGCGTCCGGTTCGCCGTCTTCGACCGGCGGACCGTCCCCGAGATCGCCCACAACCGGATCACGGCCCTCCACGTCGACGGGGCCGGGGCCCTCTGGATCGGGACCGAGGGGGGAGGCGTGACGCTCCGCTCCGGCGGGGCGTTCCGGCGCCTGGGAGCCGAGGCGGGTCTCCCCAACCTCCGGGTGCGCGCCTTCGCCCCTGGGCCCGGAGGAGGCGTCTGGGTCGGGACCGACGGGGGCTTGGTCCTCGTCCGCGAAGGGCGAGCCGGGCCGGTCCCGGGAACCGAGACGCTCGCTGGGGAGGGGATCGAGAGCCTCGCCGCCGGCCGCGACGGCTCCCTCTGGGTGGGGACGCGCCGCCGCGGGCTGATGCGCCTGTCGGGGGACCGCCTCGCGCCCGCCCTCCGCGACGCTTTCCCGGACGGGACGTCGGTCCCGGCCCTCCACGTCGACTCCCGGGGGGACCTCTGGGCCGGCTCGCGGGACGGGCTCTCGCGGATCCGGGACGGGAAGCTCGCCGGGCGCTGGGGAGCCGACCAGGGAGTCCTCGGCGGCCCGGTCGCCGCGATCGCGACGGACCCGGACGGCAACGTCTGGTTCGGCCCCGAGGGCGGGGGGCTGAACCGTCTCGCCGCGGGCCGTGTGAGCCGCCTGACGGCCTCGGGAGGCCTTCCCGGCGAGGTGGTGGAGTCCCTCCTCGTCGACCGCGAGGGGAGCCTCTGGGCGGGCACGCAGGACGGCGGCGTGGCCCGCCTGTGCGACGGCGCCTTCGTCCCGTGGGGGAAGCCCGAGGGGCTCCTGTCCGACGTCGCCAGCCCCATCCTGGAGGACCAGAAGGGGGCCGTGTGGGTCGGGACCCGCGGCGGCGGCGTCTCGCGGATCGCGGGGAACGCCGTCACCAGCTTCACGACGCGGGAGGGGCTCCCGAACGACTGGGTGCAGGCGATCGCACAGACCCGCGACGGGAGCCTCCTCGTCGGGACGCGGCACGGCATGGCGCGCCTGTCGGGCGGGCGGTTCGTCCCGTTCGGCGTCGAGCACGGGCTCGCCAACGACGGCGTCCGGGCGATCCTCGAGACCCGGGACGGGGCGCTCTGGGTCGGGACGGGCGGGGCGGGCCTCGTGAGGATTCGCGGGCGGGAGGCGCGCCGCTTCCTCCGAGCCGACGGCCTGCCGAACGAGTCGGTCTTCTTCCTCCACGAGGACGACAGCGGCGTCCTCTGGATCGCCACGAACGGCGGGGGCCTCGTCCGCTGGGACGGGACCCGCTTCACGGCGCTGACGACCCGGGACGGCCTGACGAACGACATCGTGAACACCCTTCACGAGACCGCCGACGGGACGCTCTGGATCGGGACGTACGGCGGCGGCCTCTGCCGGCTGCGCGGGGGGCGGGTCTCGTGCGTGACGACGAGGAACGGCCTCCACGACGACGCCGTCTTCCGGATCCTCGAGGACGACGCCGGACGGCTCTGGGTCTCGTGCAACCGGGGCGTCTGGAGCGTCCCGCTCTCCGACCTCGACGCCGTGGCGGACGGGCGGGCGACGACCGTGACTCCCCGCGTCCACGGGACGGCCGACGGGATGCGGAACGCGGAGTGCAACGGCGCCGACATGCCGACCGGCTGGAAGGCCCGGGACGGCCGGCTCTGGTTCCCGACGATCGAGGGGGCGGTCGTGGTCGACCCGGCGAAGCCGATCCGGAGCGCCGTCCCCCCGACGGTCCTCGTGGAGCGGATCGTGGCGGACGGCGAGGAGGTCCCGCTGTCGGGCGGCGAGGTCGTCCTGCCGCCGGGGACCGAGAAGCTGGAGGTCGACTACACCGCCCCGAGCTTCCGGAACCCCGAGCGGGTCCGCTTCCGGTACCGCCTCGCCGGGTACGAGGAGCGGTTCGCGGACGTGGGGAGCCGGCGGACGGCCTTCTACACGCACCTCCCGCACGGCGCTCACGTCTTCGAGGCGGTCGCCGTCGACGAGGACGGCGTCGAGAGCCCCGTCCCTGCCCGGGTGCCCGTCCGGCTGACCCCCTTCTTCCACCAGACCCCGCTCTTCTACCTCCTGGCCGCGGCGGCCGTCCTGGCGGCGGGCGCCGGGGCGTGGCGCTATCGCGTGGCCCGGCTCCTCTCGCGCGAGCGCGAGCTCGAGGCGCTCGTCGCCCGGCGGACCGAGAGCCTGCGCCAGGAGTCCGAGAGGACGGCCGCGGCCCTCCGAGAGGCCGAGCGCCAGCGGGAGATCGCCGAGCGGGCGACGCGGGCGGCCGAGGAGGCGAGCCAGACGAAGAGCCAGTTCATCGCCTCCACCAGCCACGAGATCCGGACGCCGCTGAACGCCATCATCGGGTACACGGAGCTGATCGAGGAGACCGTCGCCGACGCGGGGACCGGGGAGCTCCGGGAGGACCTCGTCAAGATCCGTCAGGCGGCCCGCCACCTGCTCGGCCTGATCAACGACATCCTCGACCTCTCCAAGATCGAGGCGGGGAAGCTCGACCTCCACGTCGAGGACGTCCCCGTCGCGCAGGTCCTCGCCGAGGTCCGCGCCGCCGCCGAGCCGCTCGCGCAGAAGAACGGGAACCGGCTGGTCGTCGCCCACGAGGGGCCGGCCGCCCTCCGGGGCGACGAGACGCGCGTGCGGCAGGTCCTCCTGAACCTCCTCGGCAACGCCTGCAAGTTCACCTCGAGCGGCGAGGTGCGCCTGACCGCCCGGGAGGAGGAGCGCCAGGGGCGCCGGTGCGCGGTCCTCTCCGTCCGCGACACCGGGATCGGCATGACCGGAGAGCAGCTCGGGCGGCTCTTCCAGCCCTTCGCCCAGGCCGAGGCCGACACCTCCCGGAAGTACGGAGGGACCGGGCTGGGCCTGACGATCAGCCGAGAGCTGGCCCGGCGGATGGGAGGGGACGTCACCGCCGAGAGCGCGCCGGGGGAGGGCTCGACGTTCACGCTGGTGCTCCCGGCCGCGCCGCCCCGCTAAGATCCGCCGGTCGGAGGGCCATCCGTGAGCCAGCAGAAGAAGCTCGCCATCCTCGTGGGCGGCGGCCCCGCCCCGGGGATCAACTCGGTCATCAGCTCCGCCACGATCCGCGCGCGCCTGGAGGGGGTCGAGGTCCTCGGGATCCGCGACGGCTTCGAGTGGATCATGAAGGGGGACGTCGACCACGTCTCCCCGCTCACGATCGAGGAGGTCAGCCGGATCCACTTCCGGGGCGGGTCGCACATCGGGATCTCCCGCGCCAACCCGACGAAGGACCCGCGGCACCTGGAGAACGCCGTCATCTCGCTCCTGCGCCTGAACGTCTCGCAGCTGATCACCATCGGCGGCGACGACACGGCGTTCTCGGCCATGAAGCTCGCCGAGAAGGCCGACGGGCGGATCCGCGTCGTCCACGTCCCGAAGACGATCGACAACGACCTCGACGTCTCCGCGCACGTCGACACGTTCGGCTTCCAGACGGCCCGGCACTACGGCGTCGAGATCGTCAAGAACCTGATGGTGGACGCCAAGACCACCTCGCGCTGGTACTTCCTGATCGCCATGGGGCGGAAGGCGGGGCACCTGGCCCTCGGGATCGGGAAGGCCGCCGGGGCGACGCTGACGCTCATCCCCGAGGAGTTCCTGGGCCGCAAGGTCGAGTTCCGGGCGATCGTCGACACGCTGGTCGGGGCGATCCTGAAGCGGCTCTCGTACGGCCGCCGCGACGGCGTGGCGGTGATCGCCGAGGGGCTCGTCCTCGAGCTCGACCCCGAGCAGCTCGCCGGCCTCGAGAACGTCGAGCGCGACGCCCACGGCCACGTCCGGATCGCCGAGGTGAACATCGGCGAGATCCTGAAGGCCGCCGTCCAGGCCCGCCTCAAGGAGTTCGGCGTCAAGTCGACGGTCGTGGCCAAGAACATCGGCTACGAGCTGCGCTGCGCCGACCCGATCCCGTTCGACCTGGAGTACACCCGCGACCTCGGCTACTGCGCGGCGAAGTACCTCCTCTCGGGCGGCAGCGAGGTGATGGTCTCGATGCAGGGCGGGCACTTCGTCCCGATCCCGTTCTCGTCGATGCTCGACCCCGACACCGGCCGGACGCGCGTCCGCCTGGTGGACGTCCGCTCGACCCGCTACGCCATCGCGCGCCGGTACATGATCCGGCTCCGCCGCGACGACTTCGAGGACCCGCACGAGCTCGCAAAGTTCGCGGCCGTGGCCGGCCTCTCGCTGACCGAGTTCCGCCGGCAGTTCGAGTACCTCATCGAGCGGGAGCTCCCCCCGCTCGTCCTCGGCCCCGACGGCGAGGCCCCCGTCCAGCGCGAGCTGGCCGAGCCCCACCCCGACGGCGGCCCGGCGGGGAGGTAGGCGGAGCGAGGGTCAGGGGCGCGGACGGGCGCCGCTCCGGCCCTCGACGGCGATCAGCGGGCCTCGCCGGAGCTCACCCAGCTGACCAGCTCCGACAGGACCCTCATGCCGTCGTGCGGCATGCCGGGCCAGGCACGTTCCGACTCGCCGAGGGGGAAGACGGCGCTCACGCCCGCCGCCGCCAGGAGGTCCCTCAGCTCTCCGAGGGCCGCGGGCGGATGGACGCCCGCGGTTGCGACCGCGGGCCCGACGAACCTCAGGGCGTCCTCCAGCCTGTCGACCCGCCGGACGACGACGAACCTCGACAGGGGGTGGAGGGAGAGGTCGAACGGCTCCGGCGAGTAGACGACCGCGGAACGCAGGTCCGGGGCCCGCCCGTTCTGGAACCACGAGGCCCTCGAGAGCGGCCCCCGCCGGAGCAGCCTCAGGCGTCCCTGGACCGCGAGCGGGAGGGGGCAGGGCAGGAGCCGGTCCCACCGGGCCAGAGCGAGCCGGAGGGCCTCGCAGTAGGCCACCGCGCGTCCTTCGTCTCCCTCGACGTAGTGGACCAGCGAGGCCGTGCAGGCCTTCTGGTCGCCGATCAACGTGTCCACGCAAGCGGCGGCGGCGACCTCGTCCAGGGAGTCCGTGGCCTGCCGCCCGACGAGGCTCACGCCGTAGCGCGGCGCCAGCGCGACGACCTTCGTGTGGACGGCCCGGGACCGGACGCTGCGGAGGGTCTCCGCGCTCCCCCAGACCACGACCCGGTCGTAGGCCCCCGGAGCCAGCAGGGGGTCCTCGATCTCGCGATCGCCTCCGGGCCAGTAGGCCAGCGAGGTGTGCCTCGTGATGGGGTGCTCGGGCCCGGCGGCCCGCAGGGCCGCGATCAGGACCGCCATGGTCCCGACGGCGTCCGACGCGGCCTTGACCGTGCAAGCTCCCTTGGTCAGGAGCCCCCGGAGGAGCGAGAGGAAGAGGACCAGCGGCGAGTTGCCCGCCGTCACGTGCAGCTGGCGGGTGGGAACGGCACGGACGAGCGACGCGAACCTCGATCCGGCCGGACGGGACGGGATCCCGAGGCCAGCGCCCAGCCGTGCGGTCAGCCCCGGGTGCGACTGGGCGGCCTCGACCCACCCGTCGAGGTACCGCCGGCCGGGGACCGCGCCCGCGCCGAGCTCGGAGTCGACCGCCGCCGCCAGGGACGCGGGCTCCAGAAGCCGGGGGAGGACGTCGAGGATGAGGGCCTCCAGCCCGGGCCCGCCGGCGGACCCGGGCCCGAGCGAACGGACCGCCTGCCGGATCTCGTCGCGTCCGGAGGAGAGCGCCGAACGCAGCGCGCCCAAGTAGGCCAGGACCTCCTCGAACGGGAGCGAGAAGACCGAGCGGGAGAGCTCCGCCGGGTCCGTCTCGATCAGCCGGGAGGGCTCCGGCCTCGGCAGGACGAGGTAGCGGACCTCGCCGGTGGGCCTGCGGGAGGCGTCCAGGAGCGGCGTTCTTAGGACACTGGCCTCCCCGACCCGAAAGGCCTCCGGACCCTGCCCGTCTCCCCCGGCCCCTCCCCGGTCACGGGCTGCGGCTTCGAGCTCATCGCGGCGGATCGCCCCGGCGTGGACGAGCTCTCCCCGGACGAGGGCCGGGATGCGGAGGACGTTTTCCTCGTCCCGGACGACGACGTAGGAGAACGGGCTCGGCGGCATCCCCGCTCGCGTCCTCACACCCTCAGGGACGCGAGGACACCGCCGCAGCCACGGACCTCCACGCCGTCCGCCCGGCGGATCTCCCCTTCCAGGAACGGCCCCGGGTACCCGCATTCGCAGCGACCCTGCCGAAGGGTGCCGTGGTCTCCGGTGATGACGAAGCCGGGGTAGGAGAGGGCGAACGGGTCCAGGAAGGCGAGCATCCCCGATCCCCCCCCGTCCAGGGAGCCCGTCATCGCCTCGTCGAGGACGACGGGCTCGACGAGCGGGGGGACGTGATAGCGGCCCTTCCGGCAGGTCCGGAACGTGCAGTTCAGCTCGGAGGTCGAGTAGGCGTCGATGCAGCTCTCCGGAGCGACACCCAGGGTCCTCTGGATCAGCCGGAGGAGCTCGCTCCGCGGAAGCGACTCCCCCCGGAACGACTTCCACCCGCCTCCCGTGACCACCAGGCTGCCCGGGACGGTCGGGAGCCGGCCCGCCTCGCCTTCGATCCGTTCGCAGAGCCAGCGGACCAGGAACGGGGGGCCGAAGACGAGGAGCTTCCGGCGGTCCGCGGCCGCCCGCCGGATGAACTCGAAGGCCCGTGGCGCGGCGTCCTCCCCTGCCCACGGACCGGGCCGGCCCGCGCCCAGCCCCCGCACCGCGTCCGCCGTCAGGACCTCGTCCAGGAGGAAGTGGGAACGGGCGGCCGTGCGCGCCAGGCCCGCGCCGGCGTCGAGCAGGCCCATCCCGCCGCTGCGGGGACCCGCGACGAGGCAGTCGAACTCCTCGAGGGAGCCGTCGGGCCGGCGCCGCCACGACTCGTCGGTGTAGGTCGCCCCGTTCGTGCAGAGCGCCCGGAAGGTCGCGTGGTCTCGCGGCACGAACGCCATCCGTCCCGAGGTGCCGCTCGAGAAGCTGAGGAAGACCCCGTCCGACCGCAGCCTCTCCCTCCAGAGGGCGAGGCTGGTGACCCCTTCCAGGTCCGGCTCCGGCGTCCGGGTGGAGATCGTCCCGAGCCAGCCCGTCAGGGCCCAGAGGTCGAGCCCCGAGAGCCAGGAGGGGTCGTACGACTTGAACAGGTCCAGGAGCAGGAGGTCGTCGACGATGACGTCGGCGGAGACCGGGCCGGCGGCGTCCTGCCGCTCGGCGATCTCGCGGTAGAGGGGGACGAGCCGGACGTAGCGGCGGTGGAGGAGCTCGAGCGCCCTCCTCCGGTCCCCGGCGACGCCGGGCGGCGGCTCGGCTCCGTGAGCCCAGGCCACGGTCGCCCGCCGGAGCGTGCCCTGGATCGCCAGGATCTCGCCCGCGAAGGCGTCGTCTTCCCGCTCGTCGGTCACCAGCCCCTCCGCGGGCCGCTCGGGCGCCTCCCGGGGCCGGCCGTCGACCCCGCGAGGCGCGGGCCTTGCGGTCTCGTCAGACGAAGCATGAGATGGGGTTCAGCTCCTCTTCGGAGTGCGGCTTCTCCATCCAGCCCAGCTCCACGGGCACATCGTAGAGCCGACCGGGAGCCAGCCGCCTCCAGAAATGACGGAGCCCGGGCACCACTACCCGCGCCACCGGCAGGCCGACGTCCGGCCTCGTCTGGTCGACGACGAGGACCTCGAGTCCGCGGCGCCGGGCCGCCTCGACCAGGACCTCGACGTCGGCGGCGAAGTCGGGCGTCGCCAGCGAGGGGAGGTCCGCCAGCCGGCGGACGGGAAGCGAGGGGTCGGGCACGAGGTAGGGCTGATTCTCGTACGTGGCGGTCTTCCACCAGCGGACCGTCTCGGGCGTCGCCAGCCGGTACGCCGTCGCCCCGTCCGGGGCGCGGCGCTGGACGGCGGGGAGGTACTGGTTGGCCTCCTCCAGCGCCTTGGCCAGCGCCACGACGGGGTCGAGGTGGGCGGCGAAGCCCAGGACCACGTCCTCGACCCTCCGTCCGAGGCAGCGCGACACGACCGCGATCGTCGGGATCCCGAGGTCGGAGGTGAGGTCCAGGACGTGCAGCTCGCGGTCGAGGACGTCGGCGTAGAAGGCCCGGAGCTCGACGAAGCGCTCCAGCCCGAAGCTCTCCGCGTCGACCTCGGGACGGCGCAGGCGGTTGTACCACCAGAGGGCGACCGCGTCGCGCTCCACCAGCTCCAAAAGCCCGGAGAGGACCGCCTCCTCGAGGGTGGGCCCCGCCGCGCAGCCGTTGCTGTCGGCGCGCGTGAAGAAGGACCCCGGGTCGACGAAGCCGTAGAAGCAGTAGGCCGTCGGCAGCCAGCGGACGCGCCGGTGGGTGAGGGACCAGGCCGCGGACCAGGAGATCCGGGCGTCCTCGTCGGGGGGCGGGGGGACCTCGTGGTAGTCGCTGTCGTTCCCGGCGTTGAACCGCTCCCGGTCCAGGTACTGCCGCTCGCTGAACTGCAGGAGCTGGCGCAGGGGAACCGCCTCGGGGGCCAGCTCGGCCCAGGTCGCCTCCCGGCGCGGCTCGTCTCCCCAGGCGATCCCCGAGGTGCGCTCGATGGCCTCGCAGACGGCGCCCCTCCGGGCCTGTCCCTCGGTCCGTCCCTTCCCCCCGCTGCGCGCGACCAGGTTGACCCGGAGCGCCGTCAGGTCCCCGTCCCTCGCCGGGAAGTAATGGCCCGCCACGAAGCTGTGGGTGACGCCCCCCTCGGGCTGCTCGCACGCCGTGAGGGACGTGACGATGCCGGAGATCGGGCTGACGTGGCGCTCGAGGCCCTCGAGCCCGTCCGGCTCGGACCTGGCCCTCTCGGCCCCGGGAGGCAGCTGAGGCTTCGGGCGCGACACGAGCGGGACGGGACCGGGGCCGCGCAGCCCGAGACGGGGGTCTCCGCAGGCGGGGCACTGTGGGCGCTTCGCGAATGCGTGCCGCTCGAGCTGGCGCTTGCCGAGGTCGAAGCTCAGGAGCGCCGCCTCCAGACCGTCACCGCGGTCCTCCAGGAGCGAGCGAGCGATCTCGCCGGCCGCCAAGGACGCCGCGAGCGAGTAGCTGGAGGGAGTCCGGCCCCTCGTCACGGCGACGGGCATCCGGCGTCTCGCCGTCCGGCTCGCGTGGCGCTCGAGCTGCCGGTTGTGGCGCAGGCGGTGGGCCAGGCAGTCCCAGCAGCCGGAGGAGCCCGGCCGGAAGAGCGGGCCGATCAGGAGGAGGGTCCCCGTCGGCTTCAGGAGGACCCAGGGCCGCCGCACGGCGAGCGCGGAGGCGTTCACGGCGGCGAGCTCGGTCGCGAGGTAGTCGGGGGCGGCGACGACGAGGAGGCCGCCCGAGCCGGGGCGCAGCCCGGCCCGGGTCATGGACGCCGAGATCGGCTCGGGCGGAAGCCCGTCGAGGGCCAGGACCTCGAAGGGCGTCGACGCGAGGTCGCGGACGCGGCCCGCCGGCACGGAGAGCCCGTCCCAGAAGGCAGACGGCCCTGGCTCCGGGACGGGCGTGCCCTCGATCAGGCAGCCTCGCTGCTCGAGGTGGGCCAGCGCCGCGTACGCCTCCTGCCATGGCACCCGGCGGCTCGCCCGCTCCAGCACCTCGCCGACCGTGCGCGTCCCGTCCAGGAGCCCCGCGAGCGCCGCGAACGCCTCCCCCTCGAAGACGAGCTCCAGGTGCTCGCTCATCAGGAAGAGCGTCCGGGGCTCCAGCACGGTGGGAGCGAAGACCGACTTGAGCCGGGGATGGGGCAGCATCGTCAGAAGAAGACCGTCGCGGGGTTGAGGTCCGAGCCCGGCCTCGGGCTCGACAGCCAGCCGGCGGCGACGGGGGCCTCCCGCAGCCTCCGGAACCCCAGCCTCCGCCAGAAGTGGCAGAGCCCGGGGACGACGACGCGGACGACGCTCAGCCCGATGTCGGGCCGCGTCATGTCGAGGACCAGGACCTCGAGGCCCGCCGCGCGGGCGATCCCCACGCAGCGGGCGACGTCCTCGGCGAGGTCGTCGCTCGAGGGGTCGTCGAAGTCCGCGAGGGTCCTCGCGGGGCCCGACGGGTCGGGAACGAGGTAGTCCAGCTCCGCGACCCGCGCCGTCGTCCACCAGTGCCGGGCCAGCCCGTCCCCGAAGAGGTAGATCGTCGAGCCGTCCGCCCGGAAGCTCGAGACCGAGGGGAGGAACTGGTTCACCTCGGTGATCGAGCGCAGGAGCGCGACCTTCGGGTCGAAGTGCGCCCCGAAGCCGAGGAGGACGTCCTCGGTCGGGCCCGACAGCCGGGCCGAGACGCAGGCCATCGTCGTGATCCCCAGGTCGCTCGTGAGGTCCAGCACCCAGAGGCTCCGTCCCAGCGACTCGTAGTGCCTCCGGATGGACCGGACGTACGGCAGGCCGAAGCTGTCGAGGTCGACCCCGCGGCGGCGGATCCGGTTGTACCACCAGAGCGCCACCGCGTCCCGCTCGACGAGCTCCATGAACCCCTGCAGGATCGCCTCCTCGATCGACGTGCCGGCCGCGCACCCGTTCGAGTCGGGCACGGACTCGCGGGCCGCGAACTCCGGGTGCCCGTAGTAGCAGTAGGCGCTCGGCAGGAGCCGGGTCTCCTGGCTCGTCAGGGACCAGAGGGGGGACCAGTCCACCTCGGCCGCCGTGTCGAACGGCCGGGGGACGAGGACGCACCGGGAGGGGGGCTGGGCCTGCGCGGCGTTCCAGGCCTCCCGGTCCCGGTACTGCTCCTCGCTGAATCCCATGCAGTCGTTCGGGTGGATCGCACGCGGGCGGAGGGCCTCGAAGGTCCCCCGCTCCGCGTGTTCCTCGCCGGACCACATCCCGGAGTAGCGCTCGACCGCCTCGCACAGCCCGCTCACCTTCGCCTGGATCGGGCTCGTTCCCTTGCCGCCGCTCATCCCGCGGAGGCTCTCCCGGAGGAAGACGACGCTCTCCACGCCCATCGAGAAGTTGTGCCCGGCCACGTACGTCGGGGTCAGGTCCCGGTCGTAGCGGCCGATCGCCGGGCGCAGGTCCGTGACGGCGCCGAGGATCGGGCTGACGTGGTGCTGGAAGCGCGCGTACGTCTCCGCGGGGCTCAGCGTCCGGTGCCCGCCGTCGGCCCGGTGGCGCTTGACCCGCGTCTGGAGCGCGACCGGCCGGGGGGGCCGCCCGGGGCGGCAGGCCTCCTCGCCGCAGCTCGTGCACTGCGGACGCCTCACGAGGAGGTGCTCCCGCGTCCGGCGGTCCCTCAGGTCCAGCGAGAGGAGCCGGCCCGAGAGCCCTCCGTCCCCCCGCAGGAGGAGGAAGCGCTCCGCTTCCGCGACGGCCAGGCGGACCGCGGCCTCCGCCGACGAGGGGAGGTGCGCCCGCGAGGTCACGAGCGGCCCCGGGTCCGTGGACCGGTCGAGGACGTACTTCTCCATCTGGCGGTTCGCGCGGAGGCGCTGGGCCAGGCACCGCCAGCAGCCGCTCTTCCCCGGCTCGAAGACCGGGCCGATCCAGGGGACGAAGCCCACGGGCTTCACGAGCATCCACGCGCGGCCCCGCGCCAGGGAGTCCTCGTTGACCGCGCCGAGCTCCGGCCTCAGGTAGTCGTCCGCCACGACGACGAGGAAGTCCGACGGGCCGCCCGCGGGGAACCCGGCCTCGGCCAGGGCGCTCGCGAGCGGCTCGGCGTGAAGCTCTCCCACGGCCCGGACCGCGACGGGGGGCATCGCTCCCTCCTCCCGCGCGGCCGGCGTCCCCGGGAGGGCTTCGAGGAACGCCTCTCGATCCCCCGGGTCGGGGCCGCCGCCTGCGACGAGGCAGCCCTGCCTCTCGAGCTGGTCGAGCGAGCCGATCACCTCGGCGAGCGAGGCGTGAGGAGCCAGCACCGTGGCGATCTCCCCGAGCGTCCGCCGCCCGTCGAGGAGCGGGACGACCCGCGCGTGGACCGCGCCTTCCAGGAGGACCTGCCGGGGCTCGGCGAGGAGGAGGACCGCGTCCTCACCGAGGGGAACGGCGTCGAAGCACGCCCGGAGCCGCGGCCGCTCGAGCATGGGCCTCCTTCAGACGCCGGGAGGGAAGACGGGAAGCGCCCGGGGCCGGGAATGCCCGGTCCCGAGCGCCTCGTCTCCCGGAAGGGTCCGGCTCAGCAGCAGCTGCAGGGGCTGCAGCAGCAGGCGCTCCCTCCTCCGGCCACGGCCTCCAGCTCCTGGTCGGAGAGCTCGGCGGTCTTCAGGTCGGGCGGCGCCTCCTCGGGGAAGTAGAGGCGGATCTTGCCGGCCTTCTTCCCGTCGTTCCACATCTTGACCTGCGCGTCGGGGCTCCCCTCGGCGTTCCAGCCCGCCCCGGGCTTGATCACCTCGATCGCCGCGCCCTCCGGGTCGAGCCCGTACTCGGCCAGCACCTTTCCCGGCGCTGCCTTGAACCGCTTCAGCAGGTCGGGGTTCCCCCACGACTGCGCGAGCAGGTTCCCGTACGCCTGGAGGAACTTCTCCTTGCTGACTTCCGACATCTTCGCCTCCTCAGAGCCGGTGGCTCTTCGTCCAGGGTGGGTCGGGTTGCGAACGGACCGGTGTCATGGGCGAGGGGAGCGCCTCTCGGCGACCGGATGACGACGTGCCTTCGTGACCGAGAGGTCGGGGCGATACTACCAGACGCCGCCGCCCCGGAGGAGCCCCGGAGGCCGCGCCGAGGAACGGATGCGGGTCCTGCTCGTCTACCCGAACGCGAAGAAGGAGGTCCTCGGGTCGGGCGACCTCGGGGCCGTCGCGGAGCCCATCGCCCTCGAGTACCTGGGCGCGGGCGCGCGGCTCGACGGGCACGAGGTCCGGATCCTCGACCTCCGCCTCCATCCCTCCGTCCTGGACGAGGCGCTGCGGGAGTTCCGGCCGGACGTGGCGGGCGTCACCGGGTACTCGATGCACGTCCTCAGGGCTCTCGAGGTCTGCCGGAGGGTGAAGGAGCTCGCCCCCGGCTGCACGACGGTGGCGGGCGGGCACCACGCCACGCTCGAGCCGGTCGACTTCCAGGAGCCCGAGGTGGACCTCGTCGTGACGGGAGAAGGGGTCCGCCCGTTCCGGCGGATCCTGGCGCTCCTTCAGCAGGGCCAGCCCGTCCGGGAGGTCCCGGGCGTCTGGTACAGGGACGGCGGCGGCTTCCGGTCCGGGGGCGTCCCGGGGGCCTGGGAGCTCGACGCCATCCCGTGCCCCGACCGGACGCTCACGGCCGAGGACCGGCACCGGTACCACGTCGACTGGATGAGGCCGATCGGCCTCGTCCGCACGACCGTGGGCTGCCCGTTCCGGTGCAGCTTCTGCTCGCTCTGGCGGGTCATGAGCGGCCGGTACCTCGAGCGGGAGGTCGACGCGGTCGTCGAGGAGCTCCGCTCCGTCCCGGAGCGATTCGTCTTCCTCGTCGACGACGAGGCGTTCGTCGACTCGAGGCGGATGCGGGCGCTGGGAGAGGCCATCCGGACGGCGGGCCTGGGCAAGCTCTTCTTCGCTTACTGCCGCGTCGATTCCCTGCTTCGCGATCTCGACCTCCTGCGGTTCTGGCACGGCGTCGGGCTCAGGCGCCTCTTCGTCGGCCTGGAGAGCGCCTTCGAGGACGAGCTCCGCGCGTACGGCAAGCGGCAGGGGCGGGACGAGATCGTGAGGGCCCTGCGGGCCGCCCGGGAGATCGGGATCCGCCTCTTCTCGAACTTCGTCGTCGACCCCGGCTACACGAAGAGGGAGTTCGAGGGGCTGGTCCGCTTCATCGAGGAGTACGACGTCGAGTACCCCGCCTTCACGGTCCTGACGCCGATCCCGGGCACCGGGGCCTCGTACGACTCCGTGGTGGAGCGGCAGCCGAACGGCCGGCCGCGCTGGGACCTCTTCGACCTCCAGCACGCCGTGACCCGGACCCGGATGCCCCCCGAGGAGTTCGCCCGGGAGTACGAGGGGCTCTACCGGCGATTCGAGTCCCGGTATCTCGCCGGGGCGGGCGAGCCGCTGCGCGAGGCGCACGCCCGGATCGCGCTCCGGGTGCTCGGCGGCGCGGAGTCCCGCGAGCCGCGGTGAGAAGGACGCCGGGCCTTCCGCCGTCCGGGAGGGCCGGAGGGAGCCGCCGGGACCGGGAGGCCGCCCGGGCCGTCGAGGAGGCTCTGCGCCACTGCCGGAGCCGCTTCGGGACGCCGAGGGTGTCGCCGCCGGTCCTGCCCCTGTCCGACGAGCCCCACGTCTCGGACTGGCGCCGGTACCTGCGGGACGCCGGCGAGCGCCCCTTCGAGCGCCTGCAGGGCCTGCTTCCGCAGCTCGCGATCCCGGTTCGCGAAGGCGTGTCCCGGACGAGGGCCTACCGGGACGTCCTGCGCCGCGGCGCTCCGGTCTCGACCGCCCTCCTGGGCGGGCCCCTCCGCCTGGCCGAGCCCCGGGCGCTGCGGCTGACGATCGAGAGCCACCCGGCCGGGGCCCTCCCCGTCCTGGCCACTCCCTGCCGCCGGGACTTCGAGACCCTCGTGAGCGCGCTCGCATTCCACCACGAGCCGCGGAGGCTTCCGCCCTCGGTCAACGCGCAGACGATCGCCGGGCTCGTCAACTGGGACCGGGTCCGGCGCTACCGGGAGCGATGGTCGGCCCGGCAGGGGGAGGCCCGCGACTGGCCCGCCGAGATGGCCCGGGTGGCCCGGGAGGAGCCGGGCCGGTTCTTCGACCGCCTGCTCCTCGTCTGCGACCGGCCTTACGGCGGCGCGCGGGCGGCCGACCTGGGGCTCGGGCTGAGCGAGGCCGAGTGGCTCGGGCGCTCGCACGCGCTGCGGGTCGAGCACGAGCTGACGCACTACGCCACCAAGCGGGTCTTCGGCGTGATGAGCGCGAACCTCCTCGACGAGCTCCTCGCGGACTTCATGGGCTTCACGCGCGCCCTCGGGCGCTTCGAGGCCGGGTGGTTCCTCCGCTGCCTGGGCCTGGACGGCCTTCCGCGCCTGCGCCGCGGCGGCCGGGTCCACGCGTACACGGCCGGACTCACGAGAGGGGCCGTCTCCCTGCTCTGCGAGCTCGCCGCCGGGGCGGCCCTCGGGGTCGAGGCGCTGTCCCGCCGCCGGTACCGCGAGGCGGACCGGACCCGGTTCTTCCTGGCTCTCTGCTCGCTTCGCCTCGACCTCCTCGCCGGCCCGGAGCGGGACCGGCGCTTCGAGAGGGCGTGGGAGGACGCGGGAGGCCTCCTCCGGGCCCCGGCTCCCGGCGGCCCGTGAGACCCGGGGTCAGGCGGGGCCGGCGGCCGAAGGCCGGGCGGCGCGCGGAAGCGAGGCTGCGGAGGGCTCGGCCGGCCCAGCGGACGGCGTCTTCTCGCGCGGCAAGCGGCAGAGGACCTCCAGGCCCCCGTCGCCCGGCCCGCGGGGGTCCGCCTCGGGGCCGTCGCCGATCCGCCTAGACCCGACCTCCACCCACGCGTGCCCGGGCAGGCGGGATCCCCCGCGGGGGAACCCAAGGCAAAGCTCCGCCTCGACCCCGCGCCGGGCCAGCATCCACTGCAGCGCCACGGCGCGGGGGAGGCACGTCTGCTTGAGCGCGGCCGCCGCGGCGCTCGCGGCCCAGGCCACCCTCTCACACGACTCGGCGTCGCCGGGTCCCGGCTTGCTCCCGGGGTCGTCGGTCCCGCCGGCGCGGGCGGCGGCCGAGAGCCGGCGCGAGACGAGCGCGAGGGACTCCAGGCGGGCGAACCGGAGCGCGAGACGGGCGAGCAGGATCGCCGCGGCCGCCTCGGCCGAGCGGCCGACGTCCGGCGCCTCGAAGTCGAGGACCTTACCCAGGGCGCCCATCGAGGTCCGCTTCCGGTCCCCGGGGCGGGTTTCCGACGGTCCCGGGCGCCTCGAAGCGGACGGGCCTCGGCGCCGGCAGGGAAGGCAGAGGCAGGACCCCGTGCTCGGCCACCGCGCCTCCGTCGACGGCGCCGCAGCGGGCCGCCAGGAGCGGCAGCGCCGGCAGGAGCTGCGGCGGCGGCTCGAAGGCGGGTACCGGAGAATCCTCCAGACGCCTCCTCAGCGCCGCGGTCTCCTCCTCGAGGAGGGCCCGCCGCTCTCCTCCGGGGCAGTACTCGCAGTCGCCGTGGGCCGGGACCTTCCAGCCCAGGGTCTCGGCCCGCAGGTGGGCGACGTGACAGAGGAAGTCGACCGGCTCCTCCGGGTCGCCGTTCTCCAGCTCTCCGTTCGCGGGGCACATTCCGCAGGCGGACCGGAGGTGGCAGGCGGTGCACTTCGTCACCCGGGTCGCCTTGCGCTGGCGGACCCCCTTCAGGAAGGTCCCCCAGCCCTCGGCGACCGTCCCGTTGCGGAGGGAGTACTCGTCCCTCCGGGAGAAGCCGCAGATCGCCATCTGCCCCGTCGGGTCGACGGAGAACGAGTGGACGCCGCCTCCGCAGTGGTAGACCTCGTCCGCGGTCCCGCCGCGCGGCGGCGCCACGAGGACGCTCGAGCGCGTCTGCCAGTCGTCGACGCGCCGGGGGTCGCGCAGGTCCAGCTCGACGATCTCTTCCGGCGAGAGCCGTGTGGCCAGCGGGCTCTGCGAGCAGTCGATCCGCGGGGACATCATCGCGTCGAAGCGGAACGGCAGCCCCAGCTCCTCCTCCACGTACCGCCTCATCTCCCAGATCTCGTGCCGGTTCACGGTGACCGCGACGGTCTTCACGGTGAGGGGGAGGTTCCGCTCCTTCAGGAGGCGGATCCCGCGGAGGCAGGCTTCGTACGAGCCCGGGACCCGGGTGAGCGCCTCGTACGTCTCCTTCGTCCGGCCGTAGAGCGTGATCTCGATCGAGAAGGGGCGGTACGACACGAGGTGGTCCGCGATCCGCGGCGAGACCAGCGTCCCGTTCGTGAAGAGCGTGATGATGAACCCTCTGCGCTTGGCGTGCGTGTAGACGTCGAGGAAGTCCCGCCGGGCGAAGATCTCCCCGCCCGTGAAGAGCAGCCAGAGGCTTCCGGCGTCGGCCATCTCGTCGAGGATCCGGATCTGCTCCTCGGTCGACAGCTCGGCCCTGCGGGCCGCCTCGTCCCCCACGGGGAGGTTGTTGTAGCAGTGCTGGCAGTTCAGGGGGCACCGGTGGGAGATCTCGATCGTGACGTTCGCCGGGGTCCGTTGCCTCGCGGCCGCGGCGTGGTAGGCCACGCTGAACGCCGCGTACGAGTCGGTGCCCGCGAGCATGCGCCGTCCCCTCAGGCCTCTCGGACCAGCTTCGCCTTGCCGAGGGCCTCCAGGAACGCCGCGACGTCCGCCTCGGCCTCCTCCGTCCCCACCTCGAACTCGGCCTTCACCGCCTCGACGAGGGCCTCGCTCCCCGAGGGCCGTGCCAGCGCCCGCCAGATCGCCGAGCCGGTCGCGTTCAGGATGAAGATGTCGTCCGGCCCGGAGCCGACGGAGAGGACCGGCATCAGGAGCGTCTCGCCGCCGATCGTCCTGACCGCGAGGTTCTCCGACCGCCGGTAGACCGGGCCCGGCCCGGGCGCGTCTCGATGACTCATTCGAATCGTCTATATCAGACGCGAGGGTAACGAGTCAAGGAGGTCTCCGGATCCTCCCGGCGCCCCCCGGCCGCCGGGGAGTCGAGACCGGAGGGACGAAGGCCGGAAATCGTGCGCGGTCAGCCGGGTACGAGCGGGTCGACGCGCTCGGCGAGCCGACCGGCTCGAGAGGGAGCCGCGTGATAGGATCCGAAGAGGACTGCCCGGGGCCCGGCAAGAGACGAGGTGGATTCGAATGGCGAACGGAATCGTGAACGACGAGCCGACGGAAGTTGGTGCGCCAGCAGGGCGGAAGCCGTACGTCCCGCCCAGCCTGTCGAAGGTGCCGCTGAGGGTCGAGGAGGCCGTCCTCGGGTTCTGCAAGAGCTCCACGGCGGGGGGACCGCTCCAGGGGGCCTGCGATTCGCCCACAGCGTGCTTCGACTCGGGGTCCTGAGCGCGGGGGACGGGGAGACGTCAGAGAGGCCGTAGCGCGATGACAGAGCCCAGCCAGCGGAGAGACGAGGTCCGGATCCGCGTCGCCGGAGTGACGTTCCGCGTCGCCTCGGCGGATCCGGAGGGCCCTGCCCTCTCGCTTCCCCCGGCCTCTCTGAAGTTCGAGGTGCCCGCGTCGGGAGCGGTGGACCTCGACCTCCGGGCCAGCTGGGGAGACCTCTCCGACGCTCCCGCCGGGGCTCCGGTCTTCGACTCCGGCGGGACGTGGAGGCTCTACCGCAACGGGCCGACCGACGTCTTCCGCTTCTGGGCCCGCCAGAAGCCGGCGGTCCCGTACCAGGAGTGCCGGCTGCACGAGGGCCGGTCGACCGGGGACCTGGTCCTCCACCGGGACCACTTCGACGCTGGCGAGGCCGTGGCCTTGCAGTATCCGCTCGACGAGGTCCTGATGATCCACCTCCTGGCCGGCGGGAGAGGCGTCGAGCTCCACGCCTGTGGCGTCGTGACGCCCGAGGGCCGTGGGTACCTGTTCGCCGGGCAGTCCGGCGACGGGAAGACGACGACGGCTCGCCTGTGGGAGGAGCTTCGCGGGACCGTCGTCCTGAGCGACGACCGGATCGTGGTCCGCGAAGAGTCCGGCCGGTACGTCATGCACGGGACCCCCTGGCACGGCGAGGCGGAGCTCTCGGCGAGCCGGTCGGTCCCCGTCGACGCCGTCTTCCTCCTGGAGCACGGCGCCGAGAACCGCCTGCTGCCGCTCTCGGTCCCCGATGCGGCCGCGCGGCTCGCGGCCCGGAGCTTCGTCCCCTTCCACGACGCGGACGCCCTCCACTGGTCCCTCGGCTTCCTGGAGGGACTCGTCCGGTCGGTCCCCTGCCACAGGTTCGCCTTCGTCCCCGACCCGTCGGCGCGCGATCTCGTTCGCGCCGGCGGCACGCCGGGTACGCCGTCTCTCGACTCCTCCACATCACGCGACAAGGGGGCGGTCTCGGAACCCGCCCGCGACAGCCGGGGCTGAGCGGTGACTGGCTTTCTGCCTCGCCGCAACTCGCCACGGGAAGGAGGCGCCATGCGTGACAACGCCCGCCGCACAGGACGGACTCTCGGCTCTGGAGGCGGCAGACTCGGCGCCCTCGCGACGCTCGTCTTTGCGGCAGCCACGCTGCCGAGCGGCGTATGCCTCGGTCAACCGGAGGGCATCCTCCCAGACACGAACAAGACTGGCAACGCGAGCGCCGCCACGACGGTCACGGTGTCGAGCTTCGTCGTCAACACCCACCCGAACAGGCTCCTGGTCGCAAACGTTGCGCTCAGCGACTGCCGATGGGAGGTCGTCTCCGGGAACCTGGTGTTCAACGGTACCGAGGGGTTCACACAGCAGCTCCGCGCCAATGGCCCTGTTTGCAGCACCACCACGGGTGGGGCGCCCGCCGCGGAGGCCCACTGGCTGCTCGCGCCCACCGAGACCACCGCCAACATCGTCGCCACGGTGACCTGCCGCTCGGGCTGCACCTGCCCGCCAGGCTCGGAGCCCGACGTCGTGATCGGCGTCCAGGGCTTGTATAACGTCTCGCAGCTCGATCCCGGGCTCACCGGTGGGACGGGCGCCGGGACCAGCACCGTCCCACTGATCTCGACGAGCACAACCCCGGCCAATGTTTACGTCCACGGGTTGGCCTCGCTCGGTACGAGCGGCGCGCATACCCTCGATGCCCGGCTAAGCCAGCAATGGACCGACAACACCGGAACTGCCGTCACAGACGTCCGGGGCTCCGGTGGAACGGTCGAGGGTGACCCAGCTGGCTTCATCCTCCTCATCGACTCCATGGCCGCTTCGACCAAGTGGGTCGTCACCCTCCTGGAGGTCAAGCCCGACAACCCCACCGCGGTCTTCGGAGTCGAGTTCAATGCACTGACCCGCAAGGGCGCGACCCTCCTTCGCTGGCGTACTGGCGTCGAGGTCTCCAACCTCGGCTTCAACGTCTACCGCGAAGACGACGGAGTCTCGTCCCGCGTCAACCCGTCGCTCATCGCGGGGTCCGTCTTCCTCGTCGGGCCGCGGACGCCTCTGAGCCAGGGCCGTGGCTACCAGTGGGCGGATCCGAGACCGGCGGGGCCGACGACCCGTTACTGGCTGGAGGCGGTCGGCCTCGACGGGAAGACCGAGCGGTTCGGGCCCGTGGTCCCAGCCGCCGCGCCGGCGACGGACGTCTCGGACGAGGAGTTCGTCCTCGCCACCGAGCTGAGCGCGCTCGGGCGGTCCTCCGAGGCCGCCCAGGCGATCCCCGGGATCCCGGCGGCCGACAGCGAGCCCGAAGCGGCCCCCAAGCCCGACGGCGTCGAGGTCGCTGGTTCCGCGCTCGCCACTCAGGCCGGAATCGCCTCTGGGCCGGCCGTCAAGCTCTCCGTCAGCCGGGAGGGCTGGTACCGGGTCACCCGTTCCCAGATCGCGGCCGCGGGCCTGGAGCCCGCGTCGACGCGGTACCTGCAGCTCTACTGCGACGGCGTCGAGCAGGCGATCGTCGTGACCGAGGACGAGAAGGGAACCGACTTCGTCGTCGAGTTCCACGGGCGCCCCATCGACACGCCGTATACGGCCACCCGCGTCTACTGGCTCGTCGAGGGCACGGCCCCTGGCCTGCGGTTCGCGCGGCAGGCGCGGGCCGGCACGGCGGTCAAGCCCCCCGCGAGCTTCCCGTACACGGTGGAGAGGAAGGACCGGACGATCTACTTCGCCGCGCTCGTCAACAACGGCGACGCGTCCAACTTCTTCGGCCCGGTCGTCTCCCCGACTCCCCTGACGCAGACCCTGACGCTCGGCAAGCTCAGCCCCTCGGCGGGGGGCGACTGGCCCCTGGAGGTCGCCCTGCAAGGGGTCACGACCGACGTCAACCACTCGGTCGAGGTCCGGCTGAACGGGAACGTCGCGGGCCTCGTGAACTTCGACGGACAGGAGCGGGGAGTGGCCACCTTCCGGGTCCCCGCCGCCTGGCTCGTGGAGGGCCCGAACGCCGTCCGGCTGGCCGCCCTCGGGGGCTCGACCGACGTCAGCCTGGTCGACTCGATCCGCCTCACCTACCCGCACCGGTACGAGGCCGAGTCGGGAGTCCTGAAGTTCGTGGCCCCCCCGAGGGCCGAGGTCAGCCTCGCCGGCGCCGAGGAGGGGACCCGGATCGTGGACGTCACCGACCCCCGCGCGGGGGTCGAGCTGGAGGTCTCCTGGGACGCCGCCTCCGCGGTCGCGCGGGCGGTCGTTCCCGGCGGGTGGCGCCTCGGCAAGGCCCGCACTCTGATCGCGTTCGGCCCCGGCCGGCTCGTGGCCCCGGACGAGGTGAAGCGGAACGTCCCGTCCTCCTGGAGCACCGACGAATCGAAGGCGGACCTCACGGTCGTGACGAACGCCGCTTTCGAGGCGGCGGCGAACGCGCTCAGCGGCTTCCGGCAGTCCCAGGGCCTCTCCGCGAGGGTCGTCGACGTGGAGGACCTGTACGACGAGCTCTCGTTCGGGGCGAAGGACCCCGCCTCGATCCGCACGTACCTGGCTGGGAGCGACTCGCGGTACGCCCTCCTTCTCGGCGACGCCACCATCGACCCGCGGAACTTCATCGGCGGAGGCGGAGGCGACCTCCTCCCGACCAAGCTCGTCCCGGCCACGTACCTCAAGACCGCTTCCGACGACTGGTTCGTCGACTTCGACCAGACGGGGACGGCGAGCATCCCGATCGGGCGGATCGCCGTCCGGACCCCGGCCGATGCGTCCGCCGTCGTCGACAAGCTCATCTCGATCGACGGGTCCCGCTCGTCTGCCCCGTGGGCGACGAAGGTGGTCCACGTCGCCGACGTGGACGACCCCGATCTCGCGCCCTACTCGTTCGAGGAGCAGGTCGCGGCCCTGAACGGATTGGTCTCGCCCGGCTTCACGAAGACCGACATCCTGGTCGGCGACGTCGGGGCGGCCGAGGCCCGCACGCAGATCCTCGCCCGGCTGAACGAGGGGGCGGCCCTCTTCGTGTTCGTGGGGCACGGCACCCAGAGCCAGTGGAGCAAGTCGAACGTCTTCAACATGACGGACGCGTCCACCCTCACGGGCGCTCCCCGCGTCCCGGTCCTCCTTCCGATGGACTGCCTCAACGGCCTGTTCGTCGACGCCAGCGCCGACTCCCTGGCGGAGAGGCTGCAGAAGCAGTCTGGCGGACCCGCGGCGATCTGGGCCTCGTCCGGGCTGACGGAGGCCATGGGCCAGGTCCAGATGGCGAAGTCGTTCTACGACCAGGTCTTCTCCACCCCCGGCATCCGGCTGGGGGACGCCGTCCGGGCCGCCAAGACCAACGTGACCGACCCGGACGTCCGGCGCACCTGGATCCTCTTCGGGGACCCCACGATGCTCGTCCGGTAGCCCCTCGCCAGCCTCGGCTCTCGGAGGGCCTCCTGGGTGCGAACCCGGGAGGCCCTCTCGGTTTTCGGGCCTCGCCGTTCCCGGGCGGGGCGACAATCGCGCTCCGGTGACGAGGGGAGGGCACGCATGGCGATCAAGACGGTGCTGTCGCTCGGCGAGGGGGTCCGGATCGAGGACGAGGGCGAGGACCGCGTCGCCTTCGTCTCGCCCCCCGCGGCCTTTCGCCATCGGCTCTCGCTGCGCCAGGTCACCCCGGGGCTGAGAGCAGCGCTCCAGCAGCTGTACGAGCCCGGCGCCTCCCGGGAGGCCCTGGCGGTGGCCGTCGCCGGCACGGACGGGTCCGCGGGGCTGGCGAAGCTCTTCCACTACCTCTCGAGTCTCGACGCGCTGGCGGTCCTCGACCGCCGGATCGAGACCGACGCGGGGCCGCTCGCGTCCCTCCATCCCGTCTCGCCGTTCCTGCGCTGGGACGACGCGAAGGCGGCCGCGGACCAGCGCTTCGTCCTCTCGCGGTTCGCTTGCGTCCGGAACGCCGGGGGAGGGCTCCTCCTCGAGTCGCCGCGCGGTCACGCGCAGGTGCGCCTCCTCGGCCGGGCCGCGGTGGACGCGCTCCACGAGCTGGCCCGGCCGCGCTCGGCGAAGGAGCTGGCCGGGGCCGTCCCCGGCCTCGACGAGGAGGGCGCCCTGGCGCTCCTGCGCGTCCTGGCCAACGCGGAGGCCGTGCTCCCGAGCCAGGACGGTTCGCTCCTCCCCGAGGACGCCGACCCCGTCCTGGCGCAGTGGGCCTTCCACGACATGCTCTTCCACACCCGCTCGCGGATGGGCCGGCACGCGGACCCGTACGGCGGGACCTTCCCGTTCAAGGGCGTCTTCGCGCCCCCTCCCGTCGTCAAGCCGACGGACGCCTCCGGGGCGATCCCGCTGTACGTCCCCGACCTCGAGGCTCTGACGCGGACCGACCCGCCGTTCACGAGCGTCCTGGAGAAGCGGGCCTCCCTTCGCGACCACGGCGGGGAGCCGCTGACGCTCGAGCAGCTCGGCGAGTTCCTCTATCGCTCGGCCCGGGTCAAGGACCAGTCGTCCCGGGTCGACGTCAGCTTCCGGCCGTCGCCGAGCGCCGGGGCCCTTCACCCGCTCGAGGTCTACCCCCTGGTCGACCGCTGCCGCGGGCTCGAGCCCGGGCTCTACCACTACGACCCGAAGGGGCACGCCCTGCATGCGGTCTCGGGGCCGACCGAGGCCGTCCGGACGCTCCTCCAGCTCGGGGGGATGACGGCGATGCTCCCCGGGCCGCCCCAGGTCCTCCTCGTGATCTCGGCCCGCTTCCAGCGGGTCCAGAACAAGTACCAGTCGGTCGCCTACTCGGCCGTCCTGAAGGACGTCGGGTGCCTCTACCAGACGATGTACCTGGTGGCCACCGCTATGGGGCTGGCCCCGTGCGCGCTGGGCGGAGGGCACTCGGACCTCTTCGCGCAGGCCGCGGGCCTGGACTACTTCGCGGAGACGTCGGTGGGGGAGTTCGTCCTCGGCACCCTCGGTCCCGGGGGGAGCGAGGCGGCCCGCGGTGAGCGGTGGCACGCCCCTCGGCCCGGGCCGGGGCTGGGGTAGCTACGGGTCCGCGGGCAGCTGGTCCCGGCCGACGCCGTACCGCTCCCGGAGCGTGCCGACGGCCAGGGCGTAGCTCGTGATCGCCTGGGCCAGGTCGTAGCGGACCTGGACGAGGACGAGCTCGGCGAGGGTGACGTCGTCCTCCATCTGCAGCAGCCGGAACGAGTCGACGAGACCCAGCTGGAGCTGCTTGCGCCCGGCCTCGTACTGCTGGCGGGCGAGCTCGAAGCTCAGCTCGGCCTGCTCGAGGCGGAGCCGGTTGGCCCTCACGCCCCTGTCGGCGGCCCTCACCTCGCTCCTCACGTCCGCCTCCGCCGACGCCAGCGCGAGCGAGCGGCGGCGCGACTCCCAGACGGACTGCAGGTGGGCTCCCCGCGCCGCCCGGTTCGACAGGGGGTACGAGAAGGCGACGCCGACGCTCCAGTCGGAGCTCTCGACGTCCCCGGCCCGCGAGTTGGAGAAGAGCCGGAACGAGTCCGTCAGCCCCGTCCGGGTCGTGACCGAGCCCGTGAGCGACACCTCGGGGAGGAGGGCGTTGCGGGCGACGTCCTCCGCGAGGGCGCCCTGCTCCACCGCGAGCGAGAGCGCCCTCACGTCGCTGCGGCCCCGCAGGGCCGCGGCCTCGGCCTCCTCGAGGCCGGGGACCTCGGGAGGGGCCGCGAGCGGCGGCTCCGTCGGGCGCGAGGCGAACGCGGCGGCCCTCGGGGCGGCACCGTCGCCGTAGACGAGGAACAGGAGCCGGTCGGCCGCGTCCTGGCGCCTCCGGGAAGCCTCCGTCAGGGAGGTCAGGCGAGCCTGCACGCCGCGCCGGGCCGTGATCAGGTCCACCTCGGAGACGAGCTCCAGGGCCCTCATCCGCTGGTTCCTCTCGAGGAGCTCCTCGGCCCTCAGGTACGAATCGCGGGAGAGCCGCTCGACCGCCTCGGAGAGGCCGAGGGACCAGTAGGCGCTCTCGACCGCCGCGATCGTCTCCTCGAGCGCGCGGTCGAGCGACTCGCCGGCCGCCTTCGCCGACAGCCCGGCCAGCGTCACCGGGGCGCCCGCGTAGCGGGGCCCGGCCCCCTTCAGCAGCGGTTGCGACAGCGTCAGGCGGAGGGCCGTGGAGGCCGAGGGCTGGCTCTCCCCCGGGACCACGACCTGCGCGTTCTCCTGGTCCGACCACGAGTGGTCGAGCGCGAGGGCGTAGGAGGTGCTCAGGGGGAGGGCGCCGCCGACGCCGAGAGCGAGGGCCCGCCCGGAACGGCTCCCCGAGACCGGCGCTCCCTCTTCCACGAGGACGCTCGAGCGTCCCGTCGTCAGGGACGGCGCCGCGACGAGCCGCGGGTCGAAGATCCCTTTCGACGCCAGGAGGTCGGCGTCGACGCCCCGCTCGAAGGCGCGCGCCGACCGGAGGGCAAGGTTCGACCCGATGGCGTCGCGCACCAGGTCGCGGAGGGCGAGCGGCTCGCCCGCGGGAGGGGCCGGATCCTCGGCCGCGCCGAGGGGGGGCGCCGCGAGCGCCCAGAGCGCCAGCGAGACGAGTACGGCCCGACTCAGAATCCCCTCCTGGCCCACATCGAGAGCTTGCGCCTCCGTCGACGGACATCCTAATATAAGTCCAACGCTCTCCGTTACTTGGCTCACCTTCGCGGAGGCCACCAGCCGATGTTCCGAAAAGCCGCCCTGGCCAAGCTCTCGAGCCCGGAGCAGCTGGACAGCCTCATGCAGGTGACGACGCCGAAGGGCTGGCTGACGCTGGTCGGGCTCCTCGTCCTCGTCCTCGGCGGGGTCGCCTGGGGGCTCCTCGGCCGAACGGCGGAGCGGATCAGCGGCGCGGGGATCCTCCTGCGGGAGGGAGGCATCTTCGCCATCGAGTCGAGGGGGACCGGCATCGTCGAGGCCGTCCTCGTGAACGTCGGCGACGAGGTGAGGTCGGGACAGGTCGTCGTGAGGGTCTCGCAGCCGGAGCTCGAGCAGGAGCTTCGCCAGAACGAGGCCCTCCTGGCCGAGCTCCGGACCAACAGCAGCCGCTCCGCCGAGCTGATCGAGCGGAGCCGGGACGCCGAGCTGAAGGCGCTGGCCGCGGAGCGGGGCCGGCTCTCCCGGGACACGGAGGCCCTCGCCAACCGGATCGCGTTCCTGGAAGCGCGGCTGAAGGCCCAGTCCGAGGCGCTCGACCAGGGGCTCATCACGCGAGACGTCCGGCAGGCGACGGCCCAGGAGCTCGACGCGGCGCGCTCGACGCTGATCGCCCACCAGGCCGAGAAGGCACAGCTCGACGCCCGCGAGGCCCAGGTGCGCAACACCGCGGACCAGAGCGGGTTCGGCCTGGAGCAGGCGGTCCGGCGCACCGAGCGGCAGATCCAGCAGGTGAAGCGGCGCCTGGAGGAGGGGACCCAGGTGCTCGCGGCCTACTCGGGGAAGGTCGTCAGCCGCCTCGTCGACGCCGGGCAGGAGGTGCGGCAGGGAGCGCCCGTCCTCTTCGTCGAGCTCTCGAGCCGGCCGCTGCAGGCCGTGGCGTTCATCCCGCTCCAGGGAGCCCGGGTGAAGCCGGGGATGACCGTCCAGATGTCGCCCGAGGGGATCACGTGGGAGGAGTTCGGCTACATGCTCGGCGACGTGATCTCCGTCACGCAGGGCCCCGCGAACCCGGACGCCATGAACCGCGTCCTGAGGAACCCGCAGCTCGTCCAGCAGTTCACGACCGCGGGGAGCGTCTACGAGACGAGGATCCGGCTCCGGCTGGACCTGGCGACCCCGAGCGGCTTCGCCTGGACGAGCCGCCAGGGGCCGCCGATCCGTTTCGGCAGCGGCACCCTGCTCCGGGTCCAGATCCCGGTCGACGAGAAGCGCCCGATCGAGCTCGTGATCCCCACCCTCCGCAGATGGGTCGGCGTCTAGGGAGCGCGGACGGCCGTGGCTGAGCCGGCACGGCCCGCCCGGCGCCCGGGACCGCGCCGCCGGACCCCGACGGTCCTCCAGATGGAGGACGTCGAGTGCGGGGCCGCCGCCCTGACGAGCCTCCTCGGCTACCACGGGCGCTTCGTCTCGCTGGAGCAGATGCGCGTCGAGTGCGGCGTCTCGCGCGACGGCTCGAAGGCCTCGAACGTCCTGAAGGCCGCGCGGAAGATGGGCCTGAAGGCCAAGGGCGAGCAGCGGGACGTGGACGCGCTCGCCGAGCTCCAGATGCCCGTGATCGTCTTCTGGAACTTCAACCACTTCCTCGTCCTGGAGGGCTGGGAGAAGGGGCGCTTCTACCTCAACGACCCCGCCTGCGGGCCGAGGTCGGTGACCGAGGAGGAGTTCGCCGGGGCCTACACGGGCGTCGTCCTCTCGTTCGCCCCGACGCCGGAGTTCCAGAAGGGGGGCGAGAGGCCGAGCCTCCTCTCCTCCCTGTCGAAGCGGGTCGGGGCGAGGGAGGCCTTCGCGTTCGTGGGGGTCGCCGGCCTGGCCCTCGTCGTCCCGGGCCTCGTCATCCCCACCTTCTCCCGGATCTTCGTCGACTCCGTCCTGATCTCGGGCCAGCACGACTGGTGGCGGCCGCTGCTCGTCGCGATGGCCGTCACGGCGCTCGTCCGCGGCGCCCTCTCCTGGATCCAGGGGAAGGCCCTCGTCCGGCTGGAGGCGCGGCTCTCCGTCACGAGCTCGGCGACGTTCCTGTGGCACATCCTGAGGCTCCCGGTCGAGTTCTACTCGCAGCGGTACGGGGGCGAGGTCAGCTCCCGCGTTCAGCTGAACGAGAGGGTCGCCGAGTTCCTCTCGACGCAGCTGGTGGCCCGCGCCGTCGACGCCGTGATGGTGCTCTTCTTCGCCCTCCTGATGTTCAGCTACGACTGGCTGCTGCCCCTCGTCGGCATCGCGGCCGTGGCGATCCTGGCGGGCGTCACGGTCCTGGTGAACCGCCGGCGGGTCGACGGCAACCGCCGGCTGATCGCCGAGGAGGGGAAGGCGACCGGCGCGCTCATGGGCGGACTGGCCACCATCGAGACGCTGAAGGCGTCCGCCGGGGAGACGGACCTGTTCGCGCGCTGGGCCGGCTACCAGGCCAAGTTCATCAACAGCGGTCAGGAGCTGGCGACGACGACGCAGCTCTTCCTCACGATGCCGCCCTTCCTGGTCAACGTGGCCGAGGCCGTCGTCCTCGGGATCGGCGCGTACCGCGTCATCCAGGGGGAGCTGACGCTCGGCATGCTGGTCGCCTTCCAGAGCCTCATGTCGGCGTTCACGACGCCGGTCCAGAACCTCGTCAGCCTCGCGGGGAACCTGCAGGAGATCGAGGGGCAGATGAACCGGCTCGACGACGTCCTCGACTACCGGCCGGACCCCAGGACCGAGGAGGGCGGCCGGGAGGAGCCCGCGGGCACGCGGACGAAGCTGTCGGGGCGGCTGGGGATCGACGAGGTGACGTTCGGCTACTCCCGGCTGGACAAGCCGCTGATCGAGGGCCTCACGGTGCACCTCGAGCCGGGGCAGAGGGTGGCGTTCGTGGGGCCGTCCGGCTCGGGGAAGTCGACGCTCGCCAAGCTCGTGACCGGGCTCTACGAGCCCTGGAGCGGGCGCGTGCTCTTCGACGGCCGCCCCCACCGCGACGTCCCCCGCCAGGTCTTCGCCAACTCCGTGGCGTTCGTCGACCAGGACATCGCGATGTTCGGCGGCACGATCCGGGACAACCTGACGCTCTGGGACCGCACGATCCCGGAGACGGCGGTCATCCAGGCCTGCAAGGACGCCTGCATCCACGACGAGATCACCGCTCGCGAGGGGGGCTACGAAGCGCCCGTCGACGAGGGCGGGAGGAACTTCAGCGGCGGGCAGCGGCAGCGGATGGAGATCGCGCGCGCGCTGGTCGGGAACCCCAGGATCCTCGTCCTGGACGAGGCGACGTCGGCCCTCGACACGGTGACCGAGCAGCAGATCGACCGGAACCTGCGCCGGAGGGGCTGCACCTGCATCATCGTCGCCCACCGCCTCTCCACGATCCGGGACGCCGACGAGATCCTGGTCCTGGAACGGGGCCGGATCGTCCAGCGGGGGTCGCACGAGACGCTGGTGGGGGACGAGGGGGGCCTCTACCGGATGCTGGTGGAGCAGACCTGATGCCGGCCTGGAAACCGAGGGGAGGGGTGGCGGAGGAGCGCGCGGCGAACGCGCCGATCGCGCTCGACGACCCCGACGACGTCTTCTACGTCGAGCGGGGGAGCGTCGACGTCTTCTCGGTCCCCAACGTCCCTCCCGGCTCGCCACCGGGCGCGCGGCGGTTCCTCTGGACGATCGAGCCGGACGAGCTGCTGCTCGGCTTCGACCCGGCCCCGCCCGGCGAGGGCCACGCCTTCGTGGCCGTGTGCAGCCCCGGGACGCGCCTGCTCCGGGTCCCCCGGCAGGCCCTGGAGGAGGAGTTCCGGAGGAACGAGGCGCTCGTCCTGTCCGTCGTCGAGAGCTTCGTGGCCCGCCTCGCCGACGCCATGGTCCTCCGGCCGCAGCTCGACGAGGTCCTGGAGAGGAGCGACGACGTGGGGCTCGACCCGGGCCGGACGGCAGGGACGCTGACCGAGGTGCTGTGGGTGGAGCACCTCGGCGGCACGTCCAGCCTCGGGGGCCTCTCGAGCGTCGTCTTCGGCCCCGAGGACCCGCCGATCCCGATGGGGAAGGGGATGTGGCTCGAGGGGGGGCCCGGGGGGGCGCGCCTGCGCGTGCTCGACACCGGGGCCTGCCTGCGGGCGGGCGGCGCGTTCGCCGGCTTCGCGAGGCTCCGCACGGTCTTCCACGGCTTCGCGGAGCGCGTCGCCGAGCTGGAGGAGCAGCGGGAGCAGGCACGGCTGGACCGAAAGGCCGCCGCCGAGGACCAGATGCGCTCGCGGGGCCTCACGGGGCTCGCCGGCATCCTGACCGAGGCGGCGCCGCTCGAGGCGGTCGTCGGAGACGCGGGGGACGCGCTCGTGAGGGCCTGCCGGATCGTCGGGGACCGCGACGGCATCGCCTTCAAGCCGCCGCCGAAGTGGGAGACCCAGAGCCGGGCCCGCGACCCGCTCGCCGCGCTCTGCCGGGCCTCGCGGGTCCGCTGCCGCCGCGTCACGCTCCGGGGGGAGTGGTGGAGGCACGACTGCGGCAACCTCCTGGGGTTCGTGGACAGGACCGAGGCCCCCGTCGCGCTGCTCCACGGACGGCGCGGCTACGAGCTGGTGGACCCCGCCACGATGGCGCGAAGTCCCCTGACCCGAGACCTCGCCGCGACCCTGAACTGGGAGGCCTACGTCTTCTACAGGGCCCTGCCGGACGCGAAGGTGGACGGCCGGGGCCTCGTGCAGCGGGTCTGGGCGGAGGCGCGGCCGGACATCCGCTTCGTCCTGGGCCTCGCGCTGGCGAGCGGCGTCCTGTCGCTCCTGGTCCCGGTCGCCACGGAGCACATGCTGGGCATGATCGTCCCGGCGGCCCTCACGACGCGGGTCTGGACGCTGATGCTCGGGCTGATCGCGGTCCACGTCGGCGTGGCGCTCTTCAACCTGACGCGGGCGTTCGCCCTCGTGAGGCTGGAGGGGCGGGCGAACGCTTCCCTGCAGTCCGCCGTCGTCGACCGCCTCCTCGCGCTGCCGGTGCCCTTCTTCAGGGACAACCCGGTGGGCGAGCTCGCGATGCGGGCCCTCTCCGTCAACGCCGCCCGGGCCGTCGTCACGGGCGCCGCCCCCGTGAGCGTCCTGGCGGGCGTCTTCTCGGTCGTCTACCTGGCCCTCCTCGTGGCCTACGACTGGCGCCTGGCCGGGGTGGCCCTCGTCGTCGTGGTCGGGTCGGCGGCCTTCGTGGTCGTCCTCGCGGGGCGCGCCGTCGAGCTCCAGCGGGCCAGCCTCGCCGTCCGCGGGAAGGTCGGGGCGCTCGTCTTCCAGATGATCACCGGGATCGCCAAGCTCCGCGTCGCGGCGGCCGAGTCCCGGCTCTTCGCGAGGTGGGCCGAGGGCTTCCGGGAGCAGTCGGAGCTGAACCTCCGCCTGCGCGAGTACCAGAACGCCATCCGGGTCTTCGGCGACCTCCTCCCGCTGGTGTCGTCGCTGCTCCTCTTCGCGGCCGCCGGCCACCTCGCCGGCGCCGGCCGGGCTATCGACACGGCGACGTTCATCGCGTTCAACGCCGCCTACGGCTCGCTCTTCGCGGCCCTCGTCTGCCTGAGCGACACGGTGGTCCAGATCATGAGCGTGCCGCCGATCGTCGAGCGCGCGAGCCCCATCCTCGAGGCCGTGCCCGAGGTGGAGCTGACCAAGCCCGACCCGGGCGCGTTGACCGGCCGCATCGAGGTCTGCCACGTCACCTTCGCCTACAAGAAGGACGGCCCGCTCGTGCTCGACGACGTATCTCTCGAGGCCAGGCCCGGCGAGTTCGTCGCCGTGGTGGGGCCCTCGGGCTCGGGCAAGTCGACGCTCCTTCGCACGCTCCTCGGCTTCGAGACGCCCGACGGAGGCGTCCTCTACTACGACGGGCAGGACCTCGCCGCCGTCGACCTCTCGGCGGTGCGCAGCCAGATGGGCGTCGTCCTCCAGAACAGCAGCCTCCTGGCCGGGACCATCTTCGACAACATCGTCGGCTCGGCGCCCCTCTCGATCGAGGACGCCTGGGCGGCCGCGGACATGGCCGGCCTCTCCGCCGACGTCAGGGCGCTTCCGATGGGGATGCACACGATCGTCTCCGAGGGCGGGGGGAACCTCTCGGGGGGACAGCGGCAGCGGCTCCTGATCGCCCGGGCGCTCGTCCGCAAGCCGCGCATCCTCTTCTTCGACGAGGCGACGAGCGCGCTGGACAACCGCGTGCAGGAGCAGGTGAGCCGCAGCCTGGAGCGCCTGAACGCCACGCGCGTCGTCATCGCCCATCGCCTGTCGACGATCCGCAACGCGGACCGGATCTACGTGATGCAGGGCGGGAAGGTCGTCCAGAGCGGGTCCTACGACGAGCTGGCGGCGAGGCCGGGCCTCTTCGCCGAGCTCATGGCCCGCCAGGTGCTCTAGGGGTCGGGGTCGACCGGGAGGAGGCTGGGACATGGGCGGAGTTCTCAGGAAGGTCCTCTACCTGCTCGGGATCCTGGACGACCAGGACGTCGAGTGGATGGTCCGGAACGGATCCCGGAAGGAGGTCCCAGAGGGGACCGCGATCATCCGGGAGGGGCAGCCGAGCGAGGCGCTCTTCTTCGTCCTCTCCGGGGAGTTCGGGGTCACGTCGGGGAAGATGAAGGGCGAGATCTCGCACGTCCTGGAGGGCGAGGTCGTCGGCGAGGTCTCCTTCGTCGACTCCAGACCCCCTTCGGCGACGGTCACGGCGAAGCGCGACTCGGTCGTCGGGGCCGTTCCCGCGGCGAAGCTGAGGCGGAAGCTGGAGGAGGACGCTGGCTTCGCCAGCCGGTTCTACAAGTCGATGGCGGTCACCCTGGCGGACCGGCTGCGGGTGCGGACCACGATGGGGTACAAGGCCCCGGACGGGACCCAGATCGAGGACGACGAGGACGACATCGCTCCCGAGCAGCTGGACGCGCTCTCGATGGCCGGGAACCGCTTCGCGGAGATGAAACGCCGCCGCTGGGGAGCCTAGCCCGAGCCGTCCGCGGTCAGCCGCGGCCGCCCTGGTCTCGAGGTCCGGGGCGCCGCCCGGCTCGGCTTCGCTTGCGAGCCGGCCCGGGCTCCGGCGCCGGGCGCAGGGCGGACTCCGACCCGAGGGACTGCGCCCCGAAGACAGGCTTGACCGTGCGCCCGTCCCCGGAGCCCTTGCGGGGAGAAAGGTCCCCCAGAAGGACGAGGTCGCTCTGCCGACCCTTCCGCCGCGGAGTCTTTGCCACTGACCCTCCTGGGACCGCCCACGCGTTCGGAATCCCCCGGGGAAGCCGCGGGCGGGAGGAAAAGGCCCGGATCGGCCGACCGGCCCGGGCCCCTCCACCGGACAGGGCCGCCGTCTTCCGAGCTAGCCCTTGATCCGACCGCCGCCGCTCGGCGGGGCGGCGGGCTGCGTGACGTCCGGCGCGGTCACGGCCGGCGGCGTCGCGGCCGCCGGCTTCTTGGGCGCGGCCATCTTCGGGGCGGCCTTCTTCGGGGCCGCTTTCTTGGGAGCGGCCTTCTTGGGGGCGGCCTTCTTGGGGGCCTTCTTCATGGGAGCGGCCTTCTTGGGGGCCGCCTTCTTGGTCGCCATCGGCTCCTCCTTCTTTCGTTCGCTCCGTCGCCGGAGCGATACCGACCGTCTCGTGTCCCTCCCGCAGGTCACGCCCTGACCTCACTGGAATGCGCAGAGCGCCGCGGCCCCGGCGTCTCGTGCGGGCGGTTGTCGTGCGGGGGACTACGCAAGCGGCGGGCCAAGGGCGCCGGAGCGCGGGCCTGCCGAAGGAGCAGCCGTTCCGCGGACCGGGTCTCGGGAGGGGAGCCGGGAAGGCTGGACCGTTTCGATACGGCCGCCTCGTTTCGGCTATCTCATCTCGAGTCGACGAGCTTGCGGAGGAGACGGGTTCGCGAGATGCCCAGCGCACGGGCGGCCCGGGACTTGTTGCCGCCCACGGAGTCCAGGACCCTCCGCACGTGCTCCCGCTCGATACGGGCGAGCGACAGGTCCTCCTCGGGGAGCCGGGCGGCCGCGGCGAGCGCTCCCCCCTCCGTCCCCTCGACGAGGACGGCGGACGCCTCGATGACGTTGCCCTCCGTGAGCGCGACGGCGGCGTTGACGACCCGGTCGAGCTCTCGCAGGTTGCCCGGCCACGGGTAGGAGAGGAGGAGCTCGGCCGCCCTCTTCGAGAGCCCGTCGATCCGTCGGCCCTGGAGCTCCGCCGCGCGGGCGATGGCCGCGCCGACGAGCTCGCGGAGGTCGTTCGGCCGGTCGCGCAGGGGAGGGAGGGTCAGGGTCAGCCCGCTCAGCCGGTAGAAGAGGTCGCGGCGGAAGTGATCCGACTCGGCGTAGCGCCGGAGCGGCCAGTGCGTCGCGGAGAGGAGCCGGACGTCGGCCCGGCGGAGGCGCTCCGACCCGAGCCTCTCGAACTCGCCGTACTCGACGGCTCGCAGGATCTTCGCCTGCGCCAGGGGGCTCATGTCGGCGATCTCGTCCAGGAAGAGCGTCCCCCTGTCGGCCAGCTCGAACTTCCCGAGCACCTGCCGCTGCGCGCCGGTGAAGGCGCCCTTCTCGTGGCCGAAGAGCTGGCTGTCGAGGAGGGTCTCCGACAGGGCGGCGGCGTTGAAGGAGACGAAGGGGCCGTTCGTGCGCCGGGAGGAGTTGTGGATGGCCCGGGCCAGGAACGTCTTCCCGGTCCCGGTCTCGCCCAGGATCAGGAGCGGAAGGTCCGTCCGGCAGGCCGCGCGCGCCAGCTCGAGGCAGCGGGACATCGCCGGGTCCGCGCTCCGGAAGCCGTCCAGCGTCAGGTGCCCCGCGCCGACGATCCCGCCCGGTCCCCGTCCAGAGCTATCCATGCGTCTCGGTCACCTCGACGTCGTTCGCGACCGGGAGAGCGGCGCGAAGGCGGCTCGGACGGTCCGGGGTTGCCCTCCGAGTCCGGGCGCTCCCCCCCGCGACGATGCGGAGGACGGAACCGGGGCCGCGCGTCGGCACGGCCGACGGGACGACGGGCGCCACGGGCGCGCTTGTATCCGTTCCACCACCGCCGCGTCAATGACCCGACGTCCGGCCGGTCCCCGGCCGCGTCAGACCAGCCCCCCGAGGAGCCTCGCCGCCGGGGCGACCCGGATCCCTTCCGGCGTGACGTGGTCCCTTCGGCCGGTCGCCGAGAGCTGCCAGGCCTCGGCCGACTTGAACCGCTGCCTGAGGTACCGGAGCGAGCGGTCCGTCTCGGCGTCGCCCCACTTCGCCTCGACGAGGAGGACCGGCTTGCGCCCCTCGACGACGACGAAATCCACCTCCCGGCCGTCCGTGTCGCGGAAGTAGGCGAGCTCCAGGTCCCGCCCGAGAGTGTCCTGCTGGTGGTGGACCCACTTCAGGAGGTGGGCGGCCACGAGGTTCTCGAATCGGGCCGCGGGGTCCGGGACGAGGCTCCAGTCGAGGTGGTAGTGCTTCTGCGCCTTGCGGATCGCGCGGATCCGCGGGGCGCCGAAGGGGGAAAGCCGGAAGATCGCGTAGAGGCGCTCGAGGACGGCGAGCCACGACGAGACCGCGCGGTGGCTCACCCCGAGGTCCTCTCGGAGGGCGTTGACGGAGAGCGGGGAGCCCACCAGCTCCGGCAGGCGGAGCATCAGCAGCTCGAGGTTGCCGAGGTCCTGGACCCGCTCCAGGCTCGTGACGTCCTCGCGGACGAGCCGCGTCCGGTACTCGCGGGACCAGCGCCGGGCTTCGACCTGGGACCCGCCCAGGTACGGCTCGGGGAAGCCGCCGAGGGCAAGCAGGTCCTTCAGGTCGGCGCTGGTCGCCAGCCCCAGCTCCCCGACGGAGAACGGGTGGAGCCTCAGGAGGTGGTACCGGCCCTGGAGCGAGTCGCCTCCGCGCCGGTAGAGGTCCAGCCGGGCGCTCCCGGTGACGAGGATCCGCTGGCCCTCGCGTCTTCCGTCCCAGAGCCCCTTGAGCCGGGCCCGCCAGCTCCGGTACTTGTGGACCTCGTCGAGGACCCAGAGGTTCGAGACGGGCATGCGGCCCCGGAGGATCCTCTCGCGGTCCTCGGGGACGTCCCAGCTGAGGTAGCCCGTGGACGCACCGGGGAGGCTCCGAGCCAGCGTCGACTTGCCGACCTGGCGGGGGCCCGCCAGGAAGACCATCTTCCGGGCCAGGTCGGAGGCGACCTGCGGGGCGAGGTATCGGGGCCAGACCGCCATGCCGCTAGGCTACAGGCAATTTCACCACAAGGCAAAAACGTCTGCGGATCCCCTTGCTTGCACGCAAGAACGTCCGTGCCACCCGCCGCCCTCCCCTCACACCCACCCGCGCAGGCGGTACCAGAGGAGGCCGAGCCGCTCGTGGAGGGCGTCGTGCGAGAGGGCGAGGGCTCCCGGCTCGGGGAGGAACGCGCCCGCCGAGCGGACCCACGAGGACGGGAGCCCGGGCTCGGCGGTCGTGACGGAGAAGTCGGTCGGGGAGGGGTGGACGGTGAAGCCGGCGCGTTCGAAGACGGCGACGGCGCGCGGCATGTGGAGGGCCGAGGTGACGAGGAGGACGGTCCGGATCCCCTTCGGCCAGAGGATCCGCTTGGCCCCGGCGGCGTTCTCGGCCGTCGTCCGCGAGCCGCCCTCCAGCAGGATCGCCTCCCTCGGGACGCCCCACTCCACGAGGAGGCCGAGCATCTCATCGCTCTCGGGCCTGAGCGTCGGCGAGGACGGCAGACGTCCCCCGCAGGCCACCAGGATCGGGGCCTTCCCGGCCCTCTGGAGCCGGGCCGCGTGGAGGAGGCGGTCCGAGGCGTCCACCAGCTCGGCCCCCTGCCGCGGCGGGAGGGCCGAGCCGAGGCTTCCGCCCAGGACGACGATCGCGGGGGCGACGGGCGAGGCGGCCAGCGGTACGGGCGGATACCGCCGCTCCAGCGGGGCCGCCAGGAGCCCGGCCACGACGGGCGTCGAGAAGGCCCAGAGGACGACGAGCGACAGCACCCCGGCAACCACCGCCGCGCGGAGCTTCCGGAACCCGGCCAGGACGAGGGCCGAGAGCCCGAGGAGGACCGAGACCGGGAGCGGCATCAGGAGCGCGGCGAGGAGCTGGTAGGCCACGCCGTCCTCAGCGCGGGAGCTGCGGGCGCTCTGGGCGCTCCGGGCGCTGCGGCCCGGGGCGGTCGAGGGCGTGCGAGACCGGGCCGAGGGCGAGCCACCACTGCTCCCTCGGGCGCTGGAGGTCGATGTGGACCTTCTCGGGGAAGGCGGCGAGCGGGTGGAGGACGATCCGGCCCCCCTCCCAGCCCGCGTAGGCGGCGAGGGGCTCCGGCTTGCCGGCCTCCTCGGTGAGGACCTCGACCGCGCGGACCGACAGGCGCGTGGCCTGGATCCGGTCGAACGGCGAAGGGTCGCCCCCCTGCTGGAGGTGCCCGAGGATCGCCTGCCTCGCGTCGAAGAGGCCCTTCCCCTCCTCCTCGAAGAGGCGCCTCAGGAAGTCGGTCGTGAAGACGGGGCTGGCGTTCTCGTTGCGGATCAGGAGGCCCAGGCGCTTGCCGAGGCGGAACCCCTCGACGAGGTCGCGGAGGTCCTCCTCGAGGCCCTGGAGCGTGATCCCCTCCTCGTGCGTGTAGATCCGCTCGGCCCCCGTGGCGATGCCGGCGACCGTCGCGAGGTACCCGCAGTGGCGCCCCATCACCTCGACGACGAAGCACCGGTTCCAGGCCACGGCCGACTGCTTGATCCGGTCCACGGCCCAGACGATGGCGTTCAGGGCGGTGTCGGCCCCGACGGAGTAGTCGGTGCCGGGGAGGTTGTTGTCGATCGCCGCCGGCAGGCAGAGGAGGGGGATCCTCAGCGCCGGGTGCTCCTCGCGGGCACGGAGGAGGAGGTGCGCCCCCTCGTAGGCGGCGAAGCCGCCCACGACGAGGAGCGCCTCCAGCCCCGCCTTCTCGGCGTTGCGCGCCAGCGCGGGGAGCTCCTCGGGCGACGGCAGGTGCCGGTTCGTCCCGAGCTCGGAGCCGCCGAGGGAGACCCAGCCGTGGACGTCCATCCAGTCGAGGTCGACGAGGTCGGTCCCTCCCGCGACGAGCCCCTGGAAGCCGTTCCGGATCCCGGTGACGCTGTGCCCCTGGTCGAGGGCGAGGCGCACCGCGGCCCTCACGCAGGCGTTCATCCCCGGCGCGGGGGCCCCGGCGGTCAGGACCCCGAACCGCAGCCGCCGCTGCCCGGGCTTCGGCGGGTGCGGCACGGCCCGGACGAGGGTGCGCATCACGCGCAGGGCGTTGCGGTAGCTCGAGCCGCGCAGCTCGAGCGCCCGGTCGAACTCCTTCGCCCCGACCGCCTCGCCGACCGCGCGGCTCTTCTGCACCGCCTCCATCAGCGGCACGCGGGAGAGCCGGTTGGCCCGCATGCCGAGGAGGAACGGCCCCTCGTCCTCGGTCTCCCCGAGGAGCTGGTCGACGGCGGCGTAGCCGAGGGTGGTCCCCATCAGGCGGTCGAAGGCGCTGGGCGTGCCGCCGCGCTGGACGTGCCCGAGGACGGTGACGCGGGCCTCGGAGCCGAGCCGCTCCTCCAGGAGCTTGCGGACCCGCTCGGCGTCGATCGGGTTCCCCTCCCGGTCGCGCGCGCCCTCGGCGATCACGACGGTCGTGTGGTTGCGGCCGGCGGCGCGGCTGGCGGCCAGCCGCTCGCACATGACGCTCTCCCAGTCGGCGGCCTCGGGCGGGGACTCGGGGATCAGGACCCAGCCGGCGCCCGTCGCCAGCGCGCTCATCAGGGCCAGGTACCCGCAGTCGCGCCCCATCACCTCCACGACGAACGTCCGCTGGTGGCTCGCGGCGGTGGAGGCGAGCGCGTCGATCGCCTCCACGATCCGGTGGAGGGCCGTGTCGGCGCCGATCGACATGTCGGTGCCGGCGAAGTCGTTGTCGATCGACCCCGCGAGGCCGACGAGGGAGAGGCGAGGGTACGGGGCGGTCTCCTCCTCCGTGACCTCTCCCGCGGCCACCAGCTCCCTCAGCAGCGAGGCCCACTCCCGGCGGAGCGTGTCGGCCCCCGTCAGCGTCCCGTCTCCGCCGACGGCGATCAGGCCGTCGACCCGCTCCTTGACGAGGTTCCGCGCGGCCTGGCGCCGCCCCTCGCGCGTCCGGAACGCCGCGCAGCGGGCCGTGCCGATCGCGGTCCCGCCCCGGTGGAGGATCCCGCCCACCGAGTCCCAGCTCATCCGGCGGATCTTGTCGCCGCCGTCCACGAGGCCCTGGAAGCCGTCCACGACGGCGAACATCTCGCAGCCGCGGGCCAGCCCTGTCCGCACCGCCGCCCGGACGACGGCGTTCATCCCGGGCGCGTCGCCGCCGCTCGTCAGGATCGCCAGGCGCCGGGTCTTCGGGCTCGACATGAGCGCCCTCCTCGCGCCGGGGACCGTCGCCGCGGCCCCGGCTCCGACATTCTAGGAGGCGGGTAACATCCGGCGGCCGTGCCGAAGGTCCAGGTCCTGCCGGACGCCCTCGTCAACCAGATCGCCGCCGGGGAGGTGGTCGAGCGCCCCGCCTCGGTCGTCAAGGAGCTGGTCGAGAACGCGCTCGACGCGGGGGCGACCCGCGTCCTCGTGGAGGCCGACGGGGGCGGGATCGAGGCGATCCGGGTGGCCGACGACGGGTGCGGGATGGGGCCCGAGGACGCGAGGCTCGCGCTCGAGCGGCACGCGACCTCCAAGATCCGCTCGCTCGACGACCTCGCCCGCGTCGCCTCGCTCGGCTTCCGCGGCGAGGCGCTTCCGTCGATCGCCTCCGTCTCGCGCCTCGTCCTCCTCACCTCGCCCGACGCCTCCGGCCTCGGGACCGAGGTGACGGCCGAGCGCGGCGCCCCGCCCGTCCTCCGGCCGGCCCGCGCCACGAGGGGGACCCGCGTCACCGTGGAGGACCTCTTCGGCAACGTCCCGGCCCGCCGGAAGTTCTTGAAGGGCGCCGACGCCGAGCAGCGGGCGCTCACGAGGAGCCTGACGGCGCTCGCCCTCTCGCGCCCCGACGTCCGCTTCTCGCTCGTGGCCAAGGGGCGTTCCCTCCTCGACCTGCCGCCCGCACGCGACGCCCTCGGCCGCTTCGCCGAGCTGATGGGGACGGCGCCGGGCGAGGTGGTCCCCGTCGCCTTCGAGCTCTCCGGGATGACGCTCGAGGGGGCGGTCACGGCACCCTCGACGACGTACGCCTCGCGGACGAACCAGTGGCTCTTCGTCAACGGCCGGGCGGTGAAGGACGGGACGGTCGCCCACGCCGCGCAGCTGGCCGCTCGCGAGGTGCTCCGCGACGAGCGGCACCCGGGGTTCGTCCTCTTCCTCACGGTCGACCCTGCCCTCTGCGACGTCAACGTCCACCCGCAGAAGCTGGAGGTTCGCTTCAAGGAGCCCTCGGCCGTCCACTCCCTCGTCCACCGGGGGCTGGCCGCGGCGCTGACGGGCGGCAAGGGGGCGGTCCCGCTCGGTGGCGGGAGCCTTCTCCTTCGCCGGGTGGCGCCGTTCGGGGCGGCGCCGCCGGCGGCCGACGCCGCGCGGGCGTCTGCCCCGGCGGACCGCTTCGCCGAGGCCCCGTCGGAGTGGGGTGGCGCGCTCCGCCCCGGCCCGGCCGCGCTCTCGACGCTCCTTTCGCCCGTCGAGCCCGCCCCAGCGGGCTATCCCGAGCCCGCGCCCGCCGAGTCCCCGGTCGGCTCGCTCCGCCTCCTCGGCCAGTACCGCGAGTCGTACCTGGTGGCGGAAGGGGAGGACGGCATCGTCCTCGTCGACCAGCACGTGGCGCACGAACGGGTGCGGTACGAGCGGATCCTGGCGTCCCTCGCGGGGAAGCCGGCCCCCTCGCAGCGCCTCCTCCTCCCCGTCCCGTTCGAGGCCACGGCGGACGAGGCCGCCCAGATGCAGCGGGCCGACGCGCTCCTCACGGTCGCGGGGTTCACGGTCTCGGAGCTCTCGGGCCGGACGTTCCTCGTCTCCGCGGCCCCCGCGGACCTTTCGGCGGAGCGGGTCGGCCCCTTCCTGCGCGACTTCCTCTCGCGCCTGGCCGCCCTTCCCGAGGGGGGCGAGGGGGAGGCCTCTTCCCGCGCCCGCGAGGCGCTCGCGGCGTCCCTGGCCTGCCGGGGGGCGGTCACGGTGAACACGAGGCTCTCGCCGGCCGAGGCGGCGCGGCTCCTCTCCGACCTCTCCGTCTGCCGCGACCCCTACACCTGCCCGCACGGGCGGCCCATCCTCCTCTCGCTCCCGCACGGAGAGCTCTTGAAACGGTTCGGGAGGCGCTCGTGAACGGTCGGGACCTCTTCGGGCCGCGGTGGGGGCTGACGCTCCCGCTCTGCGGCCTCCACTTCGTCTTCTTCTTCCTGACGGTGGTCGACCCGCAGAGGGCCTACGCGATCTTCGCGTTCGTCCCCGGGCGCGTCCTCGTGGCGCCGTGGACGCTGGTGACGTACCAGTTCCTCCACTCGGGGCCCCTCTCGCTCTTCTTCGGCGCCCTGATGCTCTGGGTCCTCGGCAACGCGCTGGAGGAGGAGTGGGGGACGAAGGAGTTCACCCTCTTCTGGGCGGTGGCGACCCTCGGGGGCTCGGTCGCGGCCTGGGTCCTCGGCTTCCCGCTCGTGACGGACCCGTTCGTCGTCCCGGTCTCGATGCTCTTCGCCTACGCCTTCGTCTTCCCCGAGACGCGCTTCTTCCTCTTCTTCGTGATCCCGGTGAAGGTGGTCTGGCTGGCGTACCTGACGGCGGGCTTCCTGGCCTGGGGCTTCGTGAAGGACCTCCTCTCGGCGGGGGTCGGGGCGGCCCTCGTCCGCGTGCTGGGCGCCTCGGCGGGCTTCCTCTTCTTCTGGGTGAGGCACCACGGCAAGCACCGCGCCCGCAAGGCGGTGAAGGCGGCCGTGACGGGCGCGCGAGAGGCCGCGGCCGCTCGCGCCGACGAGGCGCTGGAGAAGCGGAACCGCGACCTCTTCCCGAAGGTGGAGGCCCTCCGCGCCGCCGCGCGGGGGGGCGAGCTCCCCGAGGAGATGAAGCGGCTCTCCTCGGACCTCGGCAAGCTCGTCGTCCCCGGCGTGAAGATCTGCAAGCCGGTCGACTTCAAGGGGGACAAGGACCTCGTCTGCCTCCGGTGCGAGGGGTTCGCCGAGTGCTCGCTCCGGTACGTCGCCGGCAAGCCCGACGAGATCGTCGTGAAGGGCCGAGAGGGCGACGGGCCGTAGAATCCCGCCCCGATGCCGCCCCTCCTCGCCGCCTTCGCCCTCCTCCTGGCCACCGCCGCCCAGCAGGTCCCCGGGGTGCCGCCTCCGCCGGAGGGGAAGTTCGAGCCCGAGCTGACGCAGGTGGCCGTCGAGCGGGCCAAGGCCGAGATGACGGCCCTCCTGGCCCAGCTCGACAGGGACACCACGCAGCCGCCGGCCGTGAAGGCCGACGTCAAGTCGAAGCTCTCGCGGCTGAAGGTGGCGATCTACACGTCGGGCAAGACGATGGAGGAGTGCGTCACCTTCTACGCCGACAGGGTGAAGGGCTCCTCGTTCCTCTTCGCCGAGCGGCAGGTCCTCCCCGACCTGCGCGAGCTCGCGGCGGCGGGGCGCTTCGCCGTCACGCCGAAGACGGAGGAGGAGTGGGGCGGCAAGAGCTACCGGTACGCCCGCTGGGTCCGCGAGGACGGCACCCTCTCCATCGACGTGGAGGACCACCTCCTCGACCCGCGCGACGGCGCCGTCACGAAGCGGACCGTCGTGATGGTCACGTCGGTGGGGGAGTAGCCCTCCCGCCCTCGCGGCTCAGAACGCCGCGGCGATCGCCAGGACGGCGAAGCCGAGGAGGGCGTTCACCGCCGACAGGCCGTCGAGGGCCCTCTGGGCCTTGACGAACTCCGGCCCCGGCGCCGCCCCGGGGGCGGGGGCGAGCTTGCCGATCTTCGGCGCCACGGCGAACGTGATCACGAACCCGATCACGATCATCAGCGCGAAGAGGGCGTGCTTGGCGAAGAGGAGGCGGCCCACCCCGGTCGTCGTCTCGGCGAGCATTCCCGAGGGGGTCTTCATCAGGCCCGTGACGAGGAGGAGCGCGACCGAGGTCCACGCCAGGAGGGTGAACCGCTTGGCGATCGCCCCCATCAGACGGCCGCGCGCGGGCGCCTCGAGGGCCGAGAGGGCCGGCATCAGGACCGCCTTCATGAAGATCATGCCGCCGATCCAGGCGACGGTGGCGAAGAGGTGGACGAGCTGCAGGACGTAGGGCTTCATCGGGGTCTCCTCCGCGCGTTCCTCCGGGCCGGAGGAGCCCTCCGCCGTCCCGGACGTCGTTCGTTCGGGACAGGAGACGCACCGGGCCGCCGCGAGGTTCCCTCCGCCGTATGACCCAGGTCATACGGCCGCTCGCTTTCCGTGCCTCGCGGCCTTTGTCCGGAAACGAAGAGGGCCGCGGTCGCCCGCGGCCCTCCCGGGATGCCGGAGGGGGGAGGTCTACGACAGGGGGGACTCGCTCGCCGCCACCTCGGCGCTCGCCGCGGCGGCCTTCCTGTCGGCCTCCTGCTTGGCCTTGAAGTACGTGAAGACCTGCCAGCCGCCGAAGCCGATGACGAGGAGCGGCCACCAGTCCCAGAGGAACGAGAGGTCGATCGTCACGAAGCGGTCGATCAGGAAGAAGAGGCCGACGAGGATCAGGAAGACCCCGAAGCCGAGGCTCCCGGGGATCTTCGTCTTCAGCTCGTCGCTGACGATGTTCGACTCCGGGGCGCCGCTCAGGTTGATGGCGTTGGCCTGGCGGACGGCGTCGATCAGGACGAAGAACCACCAGAAGGCCACCACGATCCCGATCGGCCCGTGCGCCCGCTCGGCGATCGACATCGCCACCACCCAGACGAGGAAGAAGAGGACGGCCCGCTGGTAGAGGCCGAGGTAGACGTGCCCGAGCCCCGGCAGGACCGACAGGGCGCCGGCGGCGCCCGGGCTCTTCCGCATCCGCACGGCACCGGCCGCCGGCGGCGGCGGGACGAAGGCCGGGGGCGGGGCCGCCGGGGGCGGCGGGTAGGCCGCGGGGGGCGCCGGGGGGATGCTGGTGGGCTCGGTCATGGTCTCGTACCTCCGTTCGTCTCGCCCTCAGGAACGAAAGGAGCGGCCTTCCGGTTCGCCGCTCCGGCCGTTCTCCCTCCCCGAGGGCTTCCGGGTGCCGTCGGCCGTGGCGGGCTCCTCGCTGCCGAAGACCCGCTCCAGGACGAGGCCCGTGTAGGCCGTGGCCCGCGCCTTCCCGACCGCCACGGCGCGGTAGAGCCGGTACCCGAGCTGGTCGCGGATGGAGCCGCGCGAGCGGACGTCGGCGATCCGCCTCTCGGCCGAGGAGCGCGCGGCCGTGATGGCCTGCTCGCCGGCCGTCGTCAGGTCGACCGCCGCGGTCTTGGCCGTCGAGAGCGGGTCGAGCCTGAGGACGAGCGCGATCAGGAGCGTCGCGGCGTAGGCCAGAGCCACCGCCACGCGCCAGTCGGAGAGGGCCGCCAGGGGCCCGCGGGAGCGCCCCTTTCGTCCGGCCTCGATCGAGACCACCTTCCCTCGCGGACGCTCGGCCGGGATCCGGGACAGCCTCTCCCGGAGCCGCTCGGGAAGCTCTGGCCGGGCGAGGACCCCCGGGGTCAGGAGGCCCAGGACCTCCTCGGCGCCGCCCGGACCCTCGGCCTCGGCGCTCCGGGAAGGCTCCGGCGCGGCGGCACGCCTCTGCCGGCCGAAGGCGGCTCTCAGGCGGTCGAGGAGCCCGGCCGGCGGCTCGACGGGCGCGAGGCGGGAGAGGAGGAGGAGGTCCTCGGCGAGGACCGCCGCCAGCGACCGGCAGGCGGCGCACTCGGCCAGGTGCTCGTCCTCGCGGGGGATCGCGTCGACCGGCCAGCGGGCCTCGGCGCGGTCCAGCGCGCGGACGAGGCGCTCCTCGAAGGCGCGGCAGGGGGCCGGGCGGCTCACGACGCCCCTCCCGGCATCGCCGCGGCCGGCGACGCCGGCCCGTTGAAGAGGCGCCCCGCGGGGCGCGCGTCCCCGATCCGCTCCCTCACCACCCGCGCCAGCTCCAGCCGCGCCCGGTTCAGCCGGGACTTCACCGTCCCGTCGGGCAGGTCGAGGAACTCGGCGATCTCGCGGTACTCCAGGCCGTCCAGGTCCCGGAGGAGGACCACCTGGGCCAGCTCGTCCGGCAGCTCGGCGATGGCGTCCAGGAGGAGGCGCAGCCGCTCCCGCCGCACCGCGTCGGCCTGCGGGTCGTCGCCGCCGGGCAGGAGCGTGGTCACCGCGTCGTCACTGACGAAGCGGAACCCCTTCTCCCGCCGGCGCTTCCGGTAGTGGTCGATGCAGAGGTTCCGGGAGAGGGCCGCGATCCAGGCCAGGAGGGAGGCCTCCGAGGGAACGTAGCGGTCCAGGTTCTCCCAGACCTTCAGGAAGCAGTCCTGCGTCAGCTCCTCGGCCTCGGCCCGGTCGTAGGTCAGGTGGTAGGCGATGCCGTAGACCTTGCGGCCGTACTTCTCGACCAGCTCCGACCACGCGCTGTCGTCTCCCGACAGGCAGCGTCGGACGAGGGCGGCGTCGGGGTGGGCGAGGCTCGACGGCATTCCTGTCCCTCCGGAACGAACTCCGGGCCGGAAAGGTTCTGGCGGAAGTCTATAATCCCTTCGCTCGTCCGGACTTCGACTCGCGGAGGACCCGAGATGGCCAGGCGCTCGACCCTTCTCCTGGCAGCCGCCTTCGTGATCGCCCTTCCGGCCCTCTCCCAGGAGGCCCCGGCTCCGTGGAAACCCTTCCAGGAGTTCGACTTCCTGATGGGGTCCTGGACGGGGACGGCCGACCAGGGAGGCCGGATCGGGGGGAAGGTCCTCTCCTTCGCGGCCGAGGTCCCCGGGGTCGTCCTCCTCTGCCGGGGCAACACGATCTTCCCGGCGGTGGAGGGCAAGCCGGAGGAGACGTCCCGCGAGCTGGCGGTCTTCTCCTACGACGGCGACAAGCGGCGGTACGAGGCGACCGTCTACTTCGACACGAACGTCTGGGGTTTCTTCGACGCCGACGTCGCGACCCCCGGGACGGTCCGGCTCGTCTCCACGCGCCTCGTGAACTACGAGGCCGGGGCGCGGTTCCGGCTCACCTTCACCCGGCAGGCCGACGGGAGCCTCTCGTCGCTCCTGGAGGTCGCCCCCGCCGGGCGGGACTTCGTCGCCTTCAGCGCCGGCAAGCTGACGAAGAAGTAGCCGCGGGTCTGGTACCCTCGCGCCCCCGCCGCCCGGGCGGGAAAGGACGCGCATGGCCGGACTCCGCAACATCGCCATCATCGCCCACGTCGACCACGGCAAGACGACGCTCGTCGACTGCCTCCTGAAGCAGTCCGGGACGTTCCGGGCCAACGAGGACGTGGCCGAGCGGGTGATGGACGCCAACGACCTCGAGCGCGAGCGCGGGATCACGATCTTCGCCAAGAACGCGGCGATCCGGTACCGGGAGACGAAGGTCAACATCGTCGACACCCCCGGCCACAGCGACTTCGGGGGCGAGGTGGAGCGCGTCCTGAAGATGGTCGACGCCGTCCTCGTCCTCGTCGACGCCGCCGAGGGGACGATGCCGCAGACGCGGTTCGTCCTCAGGAAGGCCCTCGAGCTGGGGCTCCGCCCCATCGTCGTCGTCAACAAGATCGACCGGCCGGAGGCCCGGCCGCACACGGTCGTCGACCAGGTGTTCGACCTGATGGTCGAGCTGGGGGCCACGGACGAGCAGCTCGACTTCCCGATCGTCTACACCTCGGCCAAGCACGGCTTCGCCCGGCGCGAGGTGGACCACACGGACGGGGACGTGCGGCCGCTGCTGGACGCCATCCTCGTCGAGGTGCCCGAGCCGACGGGGGACCCCGCGGCCCCGCTCCAGCTCCTCGTCGCGTCCCTCGACTACGACAACTACCTCGGGCGCCTCGTGATCGGGCGGGTCGTCAACGGGGCCCTGCGCGCCGGCCAGACGGTCTCGGTCTGCCGCCTCGACGGCTCCGTCCAGCAGGGGCGGGTGACGAAGCTCCTGGCCTTCGAGGGGCTCCGGCGCGTCGAGGTCCCCGAGGCGCGCGCGGGGGAGATCGTCGTCGTCGCCGGGATCGAGGCCGTGACGATCGGCGAGACGATCGCCTCGCTCGAGGAGCCGGTGGCCCTGCCGCCGATCGCCGTCGACGAGCCGACGGTCTCGATGACGTTCCGCGTGAACGACTCGCCCTTCGCCGGCCGCGAGGGGAAGTGGGTCACGAGCCGGAACCTCTCCGACCGGCTGGAGCGCGAGCTGCGGACGAACGTCGCCCTCAAGGTCGAGCCGACCGACAGCCCCGACGCCTTCAAGGTCTCCGGGCGCGGCGAGCTGCACCTGGCGATCCTCGTCGAGACGATGCGGCGCGAGGGGTACGAGTTCGCCCTCTCGCGCCCCGAGGTGATCGTCAAGGACGTGGACGGGGTCCCCTCCGAGCCGGTCGAGGAGCTCGTCGTCGACGTCCCCGAGGAGGCGATGGGGACGGTGATCGAGAAGCTCGGCCAGCGGCGCGCCGAGATGACGAACCTGACGAACCCCGGCAGCGGCCGCGTCAAGATCGAGCTGAAGATCCCGACGCGCGGCCTCTTCGGCTACCGCGGCGAGTTCCTGACCGACACGAAGGGGGAGGGGCTCCTGCACCACGTCCTGGCCGGCTACGAGCCGTGGAAGGGCGAGCTGCCGGGGCGCCGGACGGGCGCCCTCGTCTGCAAGGAGGCCGGCGAGACGACGGCCTACAGCCTCGAGAAGCTGCAGGAGCGGTCCGTCTTCTTCGTCGGCCCCGGGGTCCCGGTCTACGGCGGGATGATCGTCGGCTCCAACAGCCGCGAGAACGACATGGTCGTCAACCCGTGCGTCAAGAAGCACCTGACGAACATGCGCGCCTCCACGTCCGACATGGCGATCCGGCTCACGCCGCCGCTGACGATGTCGCTCGAGGCGTGCATCGAGTGGCTGGACGAGGACGAGCTCCTCGAGGTGACGCCGAAGTCGCTCCGGCTGAGGAAGCGGATCCTCGACCACTCCATGCGCAAGGTGAGCGAGAAGCGGTCGGCGCTCGTCGAGGAGTAGCCCGGGCCCGTAAACCCGGGGGCTCCCGCGCCCGTCTCTCCTCCCGTGCGGAGCGCCCGATGCCGGACCCTGGCCTGACGCTCCGGGCCGCCGGGCTCGCGCTCCTCCTGCCGGCGCTCGGGGCGGCGGCGCAAGGGAGCCCTTCGCTCCCGGGGCCGGAGACCCCCGCGGACGGCTCGGCTCCCGTCGCCGGCCTTCGTGCGGTCGGCGAGACGGTCGTTACCCCGTCCGGGGCCTACCGGGGCCAGAGCCTGGGCGACGTCCTCGTCTTCCGCGGGATCCGGTACGCGGCCCCTCCGGTCGGCCCCCTGCGCTGGAGGCCGCCGGAGCCGCTCCCGCCGCACGCGGGCGAGGAGGCGGCGACGGCGTTCGGGCCGCCGTGCCTCCAGCTCGACGACGACGGGAGGTTCTTCGGGAGCGAGGACTGCCTCTTCCTGAACGTCTGGGCCCCGGCCGGCCCCGCTCTCTCGCCGGGGCGGCCCGTCCTCTTCTTCGTCCACGGGGGCGGCAACGTCCAGGGGGAGGGGAGCAAGCTGATCTACGACGGGCGCCACCTGGCCCGGTCCCAGGGCGTCGTCGTCGTCACGGTCAATTACCGCCTGGCGGCCCTCGGGACCCTGGCCCACCCGTTCCTCGACCGCGAGAGCGAGCGAGGGGTCTCGGGGAACTACGGCCTCCTCGACCTCCTCGCCGCCCTCCGGTGGGTGCGCGAGAACGGGCCCGCGTTCGGCGCGGACCCGGAGCGTCTCCTCCTCTTCGGAGAGTCGGCCGGCGCCGTGAACACCTGCGCCCTCCTCTCCTCGCCGCTCGCCCGGGGGCTCTTCTCGGCGGCGTTGATGCAGAGCGGGGGGTGCCACCAGCCCTCGCTCGACGACGTCGAGGCCTTCGGCGAGACGATCGTCCAGGCGGCTGGGTGCGCGTCGACGGACCTGGACGGGGTGCGCGCCTGCATGCGGGCGCTCTCCGCCGAGGCCGTCCTGTCCGCCGTCCCCGCGGTCGTCTCGGTGGCCTCCAGCTCCGGGCAGCTCTACGGGCCGGCGGTGGACGGCTGGGTCCTCCCCGCCTCGCCGTACGAGGCGCTGCGCGAGGGGACCCACAACCACGTCCCGTTCGCCGTCGGCGCCAACGCCGACGAGACCTCCCGGTCGGTCCCGCCGATCCCGACCGAGGCCGCCTACGAGGCGGCCGTCTTCGCGCAGTTCGGGCTCCTCGCCCCTCTCGTCCTCCGGGAGTACCCGGCCTCCGCCTTCGAGAGCCCGCAGAAGGCCTTCGTCGCGGTCACGACCGACGCGCGCTTCGTCTGTCCCTCGCGGAGGATCGCGCGCGCGGCGGCGCGGAGCCAGTCCGAGCCGGTCTTCCGGTACTACTTCACCCACACGCTCGACTCCTCGGCGGCGAGCGCCTACGGGGCCTTCCACGGCCTGGAGCTGCCGTTCGTCTTCGGCACGATCGACGTCCCCGGCTTCGTCCCGTCCGCGGCCGAGCGCGATCTCTCGCGGGCGATGGGGCACGCCTGGGCGTCGCTGGCGCGCTGGGGCCGCCCGGAGGTCCCGGGGGCGGAGTGGCCGCGCTACGACCCGGCGACGGATCCGTATGCCCGCTTCGGGAACGGCGTGGGGACGGGCGAGGGCGTCCGGACGGAGCGCTGCGACTTCTGGGACCGCCTCGCCGGCGAGCCGTAGCCGGGCGACGCGCCGTCCCGCCTCACCGGCCGCCTCCTCCGCAGAACGTAGAATGGAGACCTGACCCCAGCTTCTTCCAGCTTCTTGACGAATGCTCCCGGGCCTCTACGCGAGGGGGCATGCCGCCGCCCCCCGGCGGTCACGGGATGCGCACTTCCGGGACGTGCAGCGGGAGGAGGAGGCCCACGAGGGCGAGGGAGAGCGCGAGCGCCAGGACGAGCAGGACGCCGGCGTGGACGAGCAGCCGGGCCTCCCCGTCCCGAACCGCGACCTCGGCGGCCACGACCGCGACGACGCTGGCGAAGAGGAAGCCCACGAGGAGCGCGGGCCGCGTCGAGGTCAGCGCGAACGCCGTGAGGCGCGAGACCACGACCCCCTCGACTCCGTCGGCCCCGAGGACCTTCACCAGCACGGACCGCGCGAAGTGCAGCGAAGCCAGGCCGACGCCGACGGCGACGCAGGTCCCGAGGGCCGCGACCCGCGATCGCGCTCCCCCGAGCTTCACCCTGGCACCTGCCGGGATGGTCGGCTCGGCGGTGGCCGGGACGTCACGTCCTCCATCGTACCCGAGGGATGGCGGGCGGCCTCGGCCCGCCGGCCCCGCCGACACCGGTCCCGAGACCGGCCCCGTCGACACCTCCGCGGGGTTCGGGCACGATCTCCGGTGCAGGAGGCCCCCGTGCCCGAAACGATCTCCGCCGTGGAGCTCTCGGCCCTCGTCTCCCGCGTCTTCCAGCCGACCGCCGAGGACGCCCGCCTCGGGATCATGGTCGACCTGCCGGACGGGACGGTCCCCGACGACCCGGCCTGGGCCGCGCGGCGCGCGATCGCCGCGGAGTGGGCGGAGCTCCTCTCGGGGGCGGGCGGCGCCTACGAGACGAGCCTCCTCCTCTACCCGAACGTCCGCACGAACAACGGCGACCTCCCGGACCGGTGCTGGGTCCACGCCGGCGGCGCGGTCCCGGCGACGGCCGCCGAGCTCGAGCCCGCCTCGTCGATCCCGATGACGGAGGTCTTCGACTCCTTCCCGATGCTCATCGCGCTGACGAAGTTCAGCTCGACGGCGCCGCTGAAGGTGGCCGCGCGGAAGCACCCGATGCGTGCCGCGACGATGCCCGGCTTCTCCGCCGCGATGATCCCGGCGCTGCGCGTCGACTACGCCGAGGTGAACCGGCGCGTCGACGTCCTGAAGGACCTCCTCGACCGGGCGACGGGGGCCGACTTCGTCTTCCGCCACCCCGGCGGAGAGGACCGGCTCCACCTCGACCTCCGCCACCGGACGGCACATGCCTCGGGCGGTCTCCTGCCGAGGCGGGGCGTCGCGGGGAACCTCCCGTCCGGCGAGGCCTACATCGTCCCGTACGAGGGGGAGATCGAGGGCGACCCGAGCCGGTCGGAGGGGGTCCTCCCCGTGCAGCTCGGTGAGGAGGTCGTCCGCTACCACGTCGTCGGGAACCGGGCGGTCGGCGTCCTGACCGACGGCCCCGAGTCGACCCGCGAGGCCGCTCTCCTCGCGAGGGAGCCCGCCTACGCCAACGTCGCCGAGCTCGGCCTCGGCGTCCTCGCGGCGTTCGGCGTCAAGCCGGTCGGCTCCGTCCTCCTCGACGAGAAGCTCGGCCTCCACATCGCGTTCGGGCGGAGCGAGCACTTCGGCGGGCAGGTGGGCCCGGGCGCCTTCTCGTCCCCGGAGGCCGTCGTCCACGTCGACCGCGTCTACGTCCGGGAGACCCAGCCCGACGTCCTCCCCGCGAGCGTCGACCTCCTCTTCGCCGACGGGTCGACTCTCGCCCTGATGCGCGACGGGGAGTTCACGGCGCTCTTCTGAGGCCCGCGACGCGCGCCCGCTCCGCCGCGCCGGGCCGGCGCGCCGGTTCCTCCGCACCCCGTCCCCTGCGACTCGCAGAACGTAGAACGGAGCTCTGACCCCACGGGCTCCGGTCTCGTGGTCTCGGATCTTGAGATCGTGTAGCATCTCGGGAAAGGAGCTCACATGCGATTCGTGCGGGCGCTCACGGCGCTTCTTCCGTTCTTTCTCCTCGGAGTCGTTCCCGCCGCCCCGGTCGCCGCGGAGGTGCCGACGATCGTCGAGGGGGAGGCGATCCTCGCCCATCCCGCCGGCAAGCTCGCCCTCCGGGTGGCCGAGCTCCTCGCCGCAGGGAAGGTCGAGGACGCCGTCCGGCTGCGAACGGCCGCGGACCAGGCGGAGTGGAGGAAGCAGCCGGCGGCGGAGCGCGAGGATTCGGCCGCCCGGATGAAGAACCGTGCCCCCGACCCGAAGGTCCTCGCCGAGGGAATCCGCAAGGGCGGCGTCCTCACCCTGTTCCCGGATCGGGCCAGCCTCGAGGCGCCTTACGGCGCCGGCGGCGAGATGGCGGCCATGCTCTCCTTCGAGAAGGGGAAGTGGTACGCCTCCATGGGCCCCATGGTGATGCCCGGCGCGCCTGCTCCCGCGAAGGAGGTCCGCATCGCCGGGCCCGACATCCTGAAGCACCCGATCTACGACCAGGCCCTGAGGTACGCCGACGCGGTCCACTCCGGCTCGCCCGAGGCGTTCCTGGAGCTCGCCACGTCGGAGTCGCAGGCCAAGTGGAAGGCCGAGCCCGAGAGCGAGCGGAAGGAGATCACCGCGTTCTACCGGAAGATGGTCCCGAAGAAGGCCGACCTCGCGGCCGGGGTCGCCGCCGGCGGCATCCTGATCGTCGAGGACGACGTCCGCGCGACGCTCGCCGTCGTCACCGTCGAGTCCGCCTCGAAGCAGCCCGGTGTCGTCGAGTCGACCTCGAGCACCGTCTCGATCCCGTTCTCCCTCGAAGGCGGGACGTGGAGAGTGAAGCGCTGAGACCGCCGGCGGCGGAACCTCGGCGCTAGGAGCCGCGCGGCTACAGCCCGAGCGAGCGGCGCGCGGCGTCGCGGGTCAGGGCGACGTTCAGGATCCGGTCGACGCGGGCCAGGCCCAGGACCCTGGCCACGCGGCCGTCCCCGGGGATCACGGCCAGCTCCCGCCCCTGGTCGCGCAGGGTCTTGGCCAGCCGCACGAGGAGGGCGACGCCCAGGCTGTCGATGGCGTCGACCGAGGTCAGGTCGACGACGACCGGCTGCGTCCCCTCCACCGCCTTGTCGAGGCCCTCGGCGGCCTGTCGCACCGCCTCGGCGTCCATCCGGCCCCAGAACGCGACGACGACGCAGTCGGGAGAAGCCTCCCGGATCAACCGCAGGTTCGACGGCGCTGCGCTCAACGGCTCCTCCTCACGGGTTGGCGTGTCCCGAGGCCTTCCGCCTGCGGGGCCGGCTCCGGCGCCGCCGCGAGGCGGTGCCCGAAGGCGGCGGCAGCTCGGCCCGGGCGAAGAGGGCGGGCGGGGGGACGAGGGCCTCGGGGAACGGGGCGGCGGGGTGAGCCTCTCCCGCGTGCCGCTGCCGCGGTCCCGCCCGGGCGACGACCTCCTCCCAGGCGTCGGCGGCCCCCTGGTACCGGCCCGACGCGGCCGCGTAGAGCGAGAGGAGCGTCAGGGCGACGGGGAAGTACGCCTTCCCGACGACCCGCCGCGAGCGCGGGTCCCCCGGGCGCGTCTCGGCGAGCCGCCCCATCGTGTAGAGCCCCTGCTTGACCATGTGCGTCGAGTGGTTCGGCAGCGAGAGCCGGACGGCGATCGGGTTGACGACGTCCTCGAGGACGGCCAGGAGCCGTCCCGGGTCCATCCGCGCCGCGCCGCCGCTGGCCTGCCGGATGGCGGTGAGGACCATCGGGAGGAAGAGGATGCCGAGGAGCGCGGGCTCCGGGAGGATCTCCCCCTCGGTCCGCCTCCGGTCCGCCTCCGCGAGCATCCGCCAGAAGACCTCGGCCCCGACGGGCTCGCTCGCCCGCTCCACGCGCGCCTGGAGCTCCGGGAGGAGGACGCCCAGGAGTCCCGTCGAGGACCAGAGCCGGTACGTCGGGGCGCCCCAGCCGCGCCGGAGCGGGTCGAGGAGCTCCTCGGTCACGCGAGGCGCGGCGCTCTTGCGGATCTCCCCCTTCGCGTCCTCGACGGCCGCCAGGAGGTCCCCCGTCATCTCGAACCCGAGGCGGGCCGCGAACTCGCAGGCCCGCAGCATCCGGACCGGGTCCTCCCGGAAGCGGGTCTCGGGGTCCCCGATCGTCCGGACGAGCCGGCGCTCCAGGTCCGCGACGCCGCCGACGTAGTCGAGGACGGCGAACGAGGCGATGTCGTAGAAGAGGCCGTTGATCGTGAAGTCCCGCCGGAGGGCGTCCTCCTCGGGCGACCCGAACGTGTTGTCCTCGCGGATGAGGAGGTCCTCGCTCCCCTCGGCGCCGGGCTCGACCGTGACCGGCTCCGGGCGGCGCCGGAACGTGGAGACCTCGACGATCTTCCCGCCGTCGAAGAAGACGTGCGCCAGCCGGAACCTCCTGCCGATGACGCGGCTGTTCCGGAAGAGGCGGCGGATCTCGTGGGGGCGGGCGTCGGTCCCGACGTCGAAGTCCTTCGGCGTCCGGCCCATCATCAGGTCGCGGACCGAGCCTCCGACCAGGTAGCCCTTGTACCCGCTCCGGTGCAGCCGGTAGAGGATCCGGAGGGCGTCTGGGTCGATGTATCCGCGCGAGATCGGGTGCTCGGAGCGGGCGAGGATGCGGGGCAGCGTCATTCCGCGGCCACCGGCCGGCGAGACATCGCCCCATTTTAGACGTTTACGCCGATCCGGGCTTTCCCGGGGGGAAGCCCCTGCGAGAATCCCCCTCCGTGAGGACCGCGGCGCCGCGCGAAGGGGAGGGGGGAGCCCCCCCGCCGTTCGCGCTCGTCCTCGTCGTCCTCGGGGCGGTCTCGGCCTCGCGCTTCCTGGCGATCGCGGCCGGCCCCGGGGAGCAGGACGAGGCCGTCTTCGCGGGGGCGGTCACCCGCTTCGACCTCTTCGACCTCTCCCCGCAGGCCCCCGGGTTCCCGGTCTGGATCCTCCTGGGGCGGCTCCTCCTCCCCGTCTTCGTCCAGCCCTTCACGTCGCTCGCCGCCGCGTCGACGATCCTCTGCGCGCTCGGGCTGCCGGCCCTCTGGCTCTGGGGCCGAAGGCTCGTCGGACCCTGGGAGGCCCTCGGGGCGACCGCGCTCGCGGCCGTCCTCCCGGTCGTCTGGGTGAACGGGGGGCGCGCCTTCTCGGACTCGCCGGCGACCGCCCTCTTCCTCCTCTCGCTCGCGGCCCTCTCGGCGTCCGGCGAGGGCGCTCCGGGCCGGAGCAGCCGGGCCCTGGCGGCGCTGGCCGGGCTCCTGGCCGCGGCCGGGGCGGGCGTGCGGCCGCACCTCGTCCTCGTCTTCGGTCCTCTGATGCTCGTCGAGGCGGTGCGGCTCGCGCGGGCCGGGCGGAGGGACGCCGCGGCCGCCCTCGTCCTGTCGGGGATTGCCGGAACGCTCGCCTGGGGGGCGTTCCTCCTGGCCCACTCCGGCGGCCTCTCCGGCCTCCTGGCGTCGGTCGGAGAGCGGGCCGGCTTCCGCGCCCACGCGATGGCGACCGGCAGTCTCGGGACGCTCGTCGACTCGTTCCCGGTCCGGGCCTTCCTCTCGCCGCGGCGCGCCGCGCTCGTCCACCTCCTGGCGCTCGTGGGCCTCCTCGCGCTCCTCCGCCGCAGGCGCCGCGGGGGCCTCGACCTCCTGCTGCTCCTCCTCCCGGCGTTCTACTCGCTCTGGACGCTCCACAGCCGGGCGACGGTCCGGTACGCGATCCCCTGGGTTCTCTTCGTCCTCCTGGCGGCCGCGGCCGGCCTCTCGGCGGTCCTCCGGCGCCCGCCGCTCGCCTTCTGCGCGTTCCTCCTCGCCGCGTTCGTCTCCGCCCGCGAGGCCTGGCCCGTGGTCCGCGAGAGCGCCACCCTCCCGCCGCCCCCCGCGCGAGCCGTGGACGCCGTGGCGAGGTACGCCCACCCGGGGCGCGAGACGATCGTGGCCGACGACATCCTCCACGCCTTCCTCCGGACGGAGAGGTGGGAGGGGCGGCTCGCCGCGTGGGGGTACCTCGACTCGGAGCTCGTGGCGGGGCCGTGCCCCGCGAACAGGCGGTACGTCCGGCTGGTGGACGTGACGGACGAGGCCGACCCCGTGACGCGGAGGGACGAGGGCTGGCGGGTCTTCTGGCAGGGGGGGCGGATCCAGGAGGCGCTGGCGAACCGGAGGCTCCTCCTGATCGGTCTTCGCGACCCGGCGCCGCCGCTCTTCTCGACGGGCTTCTCGGTGCGCGAGACCGCGCGCGGGCGGCCTTCCTTCCGCTGGGCGGGGCCGGCCGCGCGGCTCGTCGTCCCCGGCCTCGAGGGGCCGCCGGTGGCGCTCCTGTCGGGCGAGCGGCCGGGGGACGCGGGGCCGACGACCCTGACCGTGCGCGAGGAGCGGAGCGGGAGGCTCCTCCTCGAGCGGCGGGTCCCGCCGGGGCGCTTCGAGCTGGCGCTGGCCGACTCGCTCGTCTACGGCCCGCTGGAGCGCCCGCGCGAGCTCGTCCTCTCGTGCGACCGGCCGGTCCCTCTGCCGCGCGTCCCCGGGTCGACCCGGCCCTCGACCGGCTGCTTCGTCCTCGACGAGGCGACGTTCTCCCTGCCGCCGGAGCGGCTCTGGGAGCGTTTCGGCGACGAGCGGCGCGTCGACGTCGGCTCGCCCGCGGACCGCAACGCCGACCCGTGGGGCTTCCACGACCGCGAGGAGCTCCCGTCCGTCTCGGCCGAGGTCCGGTGGACCGCGGGGGACGCCTCGCTCCTCTGGGTCCCCGAGCGCGGATTCGTCCCGCGCCAGCTGGCGGTCCGCGCCCGCGTCCCGGGGAACGCCCCGGTCGAGCTGACGCTCCTCGTGGCCGGGAGCCGGGCCGGTTCGGTCGCCGTCCCTCCCGGGGACTTCACCGAGGTCCGGCTGGACCTGCCACCGCTCGCCGTCGAGGCGCTGACGGGCGTCGACCCGGTCCGGATCGGCCTCGCCTCGGCGACCTCCTGCCCGAGGCGCGACGGGACCGGCGACGACCCGCGCGAGCTGGGCGTGGCCGTGGACCGCGTGATTCTTCGGTGAAGCTAGCGCCGGCGCTCGTCGCGCAGGACGAGGACGAAGGAGGAGGCGAGGAGGAGGAACGCCACCGCGGTCGCCACCCGCTCGCCGGGGGTCAGCGGCGGGAGCGGGCCGGACGGGAAGAAGAGCCGCCAGGCCGCGGCCAGGACGAGGGCTCCCGACAGGACGAGGAGGAGGAGCCTCGCCCGGGAGACGAGGAACCGCCGGAAGCCCGGGAAGAGGACGAACGCCGCGGGCAGGGCGACGAGGGCGAGGAGGAGGAGCGCCCTCCTCACGTTCGCTGCGGGGCGTGCCGCTCCGGGAAGAACGCCTTCAGGACCTCCTCGGGCTCGGCGATCCGCGGGGCCCCGAACTCCGACGGCCGGGCGTTGTTGAGGAGGTGGACGGCGCGGGTCGTCAGGTACTCGATGTTGTCCTGCGCCTCCTCCACCTCGCTCTTGGGCCGGTCGAACATCTTCCGCAGGATGTCGAGCTCCCGCTCGAGGGCCTTGTCCGGGTCGGGCTTCCTCGGGATCGGCAGGACCGGGCGCCGGGGCGCCTTCTCGGGGGTGAGGCCGAGCGTGACCCGGACGATCTCCTCCAGCTCCCGCTGCGCGTGGGGCTTCCTCTCCTCCTTGTGCCGGTAGGACGACGGCTGGAGGAGGAGCGGGCGCCGGTCGCAGTTGGAGCGGTGGACGGCGTCGGACCTCACGATCCAGCCCAGGTTCGTCACCGTCAGCCGCTCGGAGACCGTCGTGACGAGGTTCTGGACGAACGGCTTGACGGCCGTGTCGAAGGCCTCGGAGACGCCGTTGAAGACGTTCAGGACGTAGAAGACGCGGAACGACTCGACCGTCCGGGCCACGGCCTCCAGCACGGGGTGCGGGCCGAGCGACGCGGAGAGGTCGGCCAGGAAGGCGTCGAGGTTGGGGAGGACCGGGTCGTAGACGTCCTCCACGGCGTCGAGGAGGCCGTTGACGAGCTTCGTCGTCATCCCCGGGTCCTTCACGCGCGCGTAGAACGGGCTCCCGGGCGAGAAGACGATCCGGAGCTTCTTGAAGAGGATCGCCTTGACGATGTCCGAGGCGGCGAGCGTGGCCGACGGGAGGAACGGCGTGAAGACGAGGATCCCGGAGTTGGAGTAGGGGAGGAAGTCGATGACGTTGGCGTCGACGCCCGCCTTCAGGTCGAGGACGACGTACGCGGAGGGGAGGGCGTTGATCGCGGCCTGGACCGCGCGCTTCTTCTCGGGGCCGAAGTTCGTGATCTCGTCGATCAGGTGGATCGGCCCGGCCACGAAGCCGAACCCGCGGTAGAGGCCCTCCGGGTCCCACTCCTCGGGGAGCGTCGTGACGCAGTCGGCGAGCGGGCGCCCCTTCTTGAAGAAGTGGTAGAGGTCGTGGGCGACCGGGACCCCGATCGTGTTCCTAACCGAGGAGGTGCCGGTGTCGAGGTCGACCAGGATCGTCGGCGCGTACCGGGACAGCGCGAGGGCGAAGTTGACCGCTACGGTCGTCTTCCCGACGCCCCCTTTCCCTGACGACACCGGGATGATCCGGACCGGCATGGAGGAAGCGGAGGTTATCACGCGGGTGCGTCCTCGAGCGCGCCGGGAGCGCGTCCCCGCGGGCGTCCGGAGGGCCTACAATCGCGACGAGGTCGCACGATGAACGTTCGGGAGACGCCCGTCCTGTCCGCCGACGCCGTGGGGGAGGAGTTCCGCTCCGGCGTGAAGTCGTACGTCAAGCCCGGTCCCATCGAGGGGGTGAAGGTCTTCCGGGCGACGCGGTTCGTCGACGACCGCGGGTTCTTCCAGGAGATCTACCGGGCGAAGGCGGACCACCCGGGGAGCGAGGCGCTTGCGGAGTTCTGGAAGGACGTCCCCGTCGCCCAGCTGAACTTCACGATCGTCGACGCGGAGAACCACGTCAAGGGCCTCCACTACCACCTCAAGCAGCAGGACGTCTGGTTCTGCCCGCACCCGTACAAGGCCAAGTTCGTCCTGCTCGACGTGAGGAAGGGCTCGCCGACGTACCTGCGGACGCAGGTCCTGGTGGCGGGCGACGGCCAGGACCTCCTCGTGAGGATCCCGGAAGGGGTCGCCCACGGCTACCGGCCGCTGACGAACCCCTGCGCCCTCTTCTACGTCGTCACGCGGACCTTCGACGTGGCCGACCCCGACGAGTGGCGGATCCCCTGGGACCACCCGCTGGTCCGCGAGCTGTGGGAGATCCCGAACGGCTGACGGAGGAGGGCATGCCATGGAGCTCACGCTGGTCCCGATCGAGAAGCCCGAGGAGGTCAACGTCATCCTCGGCCAGTCCCACTTCATCAAGACCGTCGAGGACCTCTTCGAGGCGGTGGCCGGCGCCGTCCCCGGGGCGAAGTTCGGCCTGGCCTTCTGCGAGGCCTCCGGCGCCTGCCTGATCCGCGTCGAGGGGACCGACGAGGAGATGAAGGCCCTGGCCGTGAAGGCCGCGCGGGCCCTCGGCGCCGGGCACACGTTCGCCCTGTTCCTCAAGAACGTCTACCCGGTCAACGTCCTGAACGCTGTGAAGGCCTGCCCCGAGGTGGCCCGCGTCTTCTGCGCCACCGCGAACCCCCTCCAGGTCGTCGTCGCCCAGACCGAGCTCGGTCGCGGCGTCCTCGGCGTCGTCGACGGCTCCTCGCCGAAGGGGGTCGAGGACGAGGCCGGCGTCGCCTGGCGGCAGGACCTCCTGAAGAAGATCGGCTACAAGCGCTGACGGGGCCTACTCGGCCGAGAGGCGCTGGAGCTCGACCGGGACCACGACGTCGCGGTAGGACGTGAGGACTCCTCCCCAGGGCACGGCGTTGTTCGTTCCGCCCGTGGCCGTCTGGACCCCGGCGGTCCCGACGATCCGGTAGCCAGGGGAGAGGCAGAAGGGCGCCGAGCAGGCCGCGCTCGTCGGGCTGTACGGCCCGGGGATCGAGAAGCCGCCCGTGGCGGCCGTGTAGGCGAACGCCACGACGAGGAGCTCGTTGGACTGTGAGGTGGCGGCGTTCGTGGAGACGCTCTGCACCGTCCCGGTCCCCTCGGCGCTCCCGACCTGGTCCAGGTAGCCCGCGCCGGTCACGACGTTCGTGAACCGGACGAGGCCGGCGCAGCTCGTCTGCGTCGAGCCCGTGCCGTTGGTGTACGGGATCGTCACGGAGTCGGCGTTCGTCAGGCCGGCCGTCACGCGGGTCGAGACGGTGGAGACCCGGTAGCCGGCCCCGGCCCGGACGTTGTCGACGGTCCAGGCGTTCCCCTTCGTGTCGGTGACCGTCCCCGGCGGGAGGTCCGCCGTCGTGGCGACGTTCAGGACGGCCGTCTCGCCGGCGGCGACGGAGCCGGTGACCGGGAGGACGTGGGTCTGCGCGCCGGCCGGGACCGCGACGCAGCCGGCCCCGCGGTCTCCCCCGAACGTGACCGTCTGGGCGGCGGCGGGGACGGAGGCGAGAAGGACGAGCGCGGCGCACGCGCTCCGCAGGGGGATTCGCGTCATGGAGAGGCGGGCCTCCTCTTTTTCCCCGATCATACGGGGCGGGGCGCGCCGGGTTTCCGCCGAGGCTACTTCTTCTCGCGGACCGTCAGGACCGGGACGGGCGAGAGCCTGACGACCCGCTCGGCCGTCGAGCCGAGGAGGAGCTTCTCGAACGCCGAGCGGCCGTGGGTGCCGACCACGACGAGGGAGGCCCTCTTGGCCTGCGCGGCCTGGACCAGGACGTCCGAGGGGCGGCCCCACTTCAGCTCGTAGGTGGTCGTCACGCCGCGCTTCTCGGCGGCCTTCGCCTCCCGCTCGAGGCGCGCGCTGGCCGCTTCCTCCCACTCCTTCCTCACGCCCGCGTCGGGGTAGGGGAGCGCCGCGGCGACGTCGAACGCCTGGACGGGCTCCATCAGGACGTGGAGGAGGTGGATCTTCGCCCCCTGCGAGCGGGCCAGGGAGACCGCGAACGACAGGGCCCGGGCGGCGCAGACGGAGAAGTCGGTGCCGACGACGATCGTCTTGAGGAACGGCTGGACGGAACGCTCGGTCATGGCTGCCTCCTCTCCCTCTCAGCCCCGGCGTGTGCGGAGCTTCCGCGCCGCGGCCTCGACCTCCGTCGGCCGGGGCGCCAGGGCCTCGCGGGGCTTCAGGGTCCGGTGGTAGACGGGCTCGCCGTCGACGTACGTGGCGGCGACGTGCCCGCGGTCGAAGCTGTAGACGATCGGGCCGAACGGGTCGTCCCGCCAGGCGGTCGGCAGGGCGAAGCCGGCGTCGGGGTCGAGGAGGACGAAGTCGGCCCGCTTCCCCTCCTCGATCGACCCGAGGCTCCCCGACAGGCCGAGCGCCTCGGCCCCGGAGAGCGTCGCCATCCGGACGACCTCGTACGGGCGGAGCGCGCCGGGCCCGAGCCGCACCTTCGGCAGGAGGGCCGAAAGGCGCATCTCGGCGAAGACGTCGAGCCGGTCGTTGCAGGGGGCGCCGTCGGCCCCGAGGGAGACGTGGATGCCGAGGGAGAGGTACTCGGGGACCGGGCAGACGCCCGAGGCGAGCTTCAGGTTCGACGACGGGCAGTGGGCGACCCGCGTGCCGTGCGCGCGGAGCAGCTGCCGCTCGGCGGGGGAGGTGTGGACGACGTGGGCCAGGACGACGCGCGGCCCGCTCAGGCCGACCGCGTCGAGGTAGGCGACGTTCTCCTGCCCCGTCCGCTCCCTCACCAGCGCCAGCTCGCCGGGGCTCTCGGAAGCGTGGGTGTGGACGAGGAGGCCGTCCCCGGCCGCCCGGGCGGCCACCTCCCTCAGGAGCGCGTCCGTGCACGAGACGGCGAAGCGCGGGCAGAAGGCGACGCGGAGCCTCCCGCCCGCCGCGCCGTGCCACTCGGCGGCGAGCCGCTCGGTCTCCCGCAGCGCCTCGGCGGCGGGGGCGAGGAGCTCCGGCGGGTTCGTCGCCGGGTCGTCCATCATGGCGTTGCCGCTCGTCACGCGCGCCCCCATCGCGGCGGCGGCCCGGAAGACGGCGTCGGTGTGACGGACCGTCCCCATGTCGAGGACGGTCGTCGTCCCCCCGGCGAGGAGCTCGGCGAGGCCGAGGCGGGCCGACAGCTCCAGCGTCTCCTCGTCGTGGGCCGCCTCGCCCGGCCAGACGTGCCCGCGCAGCCAGTCCAGGAGCTCGAGGTCGTCCGGCCCGTTCCGGAGGAGCGTCTGGCAGAGGTGGACGTGCGTCTGGACGAACCCGGGGAGGAGCCACATCCCGGCGGCGTTCAGCCGCTCCAGCGGCCGGCCGGCCAGCTCCATCCCGGCGGCGCGGGCGACGGCCTCGCCGTGGAGGGCCGTGACGACACCGTCCTCGACCAGGACGGCCCCGCCGGGCGTCACGTCCCGCTCGCTCGTCATCCCGACGACGAGCGCGTCCTCGACGAGGAGGGGGATCATCGCGGCTCCATTATCGCCCTCGACGCGCGGCGCTAGCGGCGCCGCGCGGTCGGGCCGGGGACGCCGCGGACGCCCTCGGCCAGGACGAGGTTCGAGAGCGGCTCGGAGACCGCCAGGACGACGCGCGAGCCGTCGGGCGAGACGGCGAACGACTCGGTCGTCCAGTCGTGGCTGAACCCGGCCAGCTCCCGCCGCGTGGCCGACGTGTCGCGCCCGGGGTCGAACTCCTGGACGAAGACGCCGCTCCGCCCCCGCTCGTCGTTGCCGATCCAGGCGACCTTCCGCCCGCCGTCCAGCCAGCGGGCGCGCCCGGGCGCGAAGCCCCCCTCGCGCAGGAGGGCCGGCAGCGGGATGGAGAACGGCGCCAGCTTCCCGTCCGCGAGCGCGGCGACGTGCAGGCGCGTGTCTCCCGGGGTGGCCGGGACGACCGTGACCCAGAGGCCGTCGGGGGAGACCGCGGGGGGGACGATCGAGGCGGAGAGGACCCGCGCCAGCCCGCTCCCGTCCGGCCTCACCTTCCAGATCCCCTGGTACGGTGCCTCGTACGAGGCGAAGACGACCCAGCTCCCGTCGGCCGGGAGCGAGGGGTTCTCGGCGCTCGGCTCGCCGCGCGTGACGGGCCGCGCGCCGCTCCCGTCCGGCGCCGCGACCCAGATCTCGAACCGGCCGCTCCGTCTCGTCGACCAGGCGATCCTGCCGTCGGCCGCGACGAACGGGTCCCAGTCCTCCGCGGGATGGTCGGTGAGGCGGCGCAGCGCCCCGGAGGCCAGGTCGAGCTGCCAGATGTCGAGGTTCTGCTCGCGGTTGGAGGTGAAGACGAGCGCCTTCCCGTCCGGGGTGTAGGCGGGCTGGCGGTCGACGCTGAAGCCCCGCGTCAACCAGCGCGCGCGGCGCTCGTCGCCGAGGTCCACCTCGAGGAGGTTCTGGCGGACCCCCTCGGCGGCCCAGACCAGTCGCCCCTCGCCCGCCACGTCCGGGACGCGGCCGGTCGTCAGGCTGGAGAGGACCGGCTCGGCGCGTCCCGTCCGCGCGTCCATGGCCAGGACCGACCCCGTGGAGAGGCCGGGCGCGAAGGAGACCGTCTGGACCAGGAGGAAGCGGCGCGGGTCGAGCCACGCCAGGGACGAGAGCTGCCCGCTCTGCCCCGGCGGAGGGAGGGAGCGCCGCTCCTGCCGGTCGACGCCGAAGAGGAGGATCGACCACGGGCTGCCGTAGGCGCCGCCGCTGGCGGTCAGGCCGACGAGCCCGCCGTCGACCGAGAAGCGCGGGGGCGAGACGACGGTCCCCTCGACGTGCCCCAGGACGCGCGGCGAGGTGCCGTCGGCGGCCGAGAGGGTGACGTCGAAGCCGACGATGCCCCCCTCGCTCTCGGAGCGCATCAGGTAGACGAGGCGCGTCCCGTCGGGCGAGACGTCCCCGAAGCGCGCCCCCTCCACCACGCGGCGGGGCTCGCCCCCCACCGCCGGGATCCGCAGGAGCGACTCGCCCTCCGCCACGGTCCTCGTGAAGAGGATCGACGCCCCGTCGGGCGTGAAGCGGGGGTGGTCGTCGCTCCCCGTGGTGAGGGCCACCTCCGAGCCGTCGGCCAGCTGCTTCAGCCAGATCTTCCTCACGCCGCCGCGGTCCGAGCTGAAGGCGAGCCGCTGGCCGTCCCGCGAGACGGCGGGCGAGTGGTCGAGGCCCGAGTAGGTCAGGTACCGGAGGACGGGCGGGGCCTGCTGCGGCCGGTCCCCCAGGCGCCACCCCGCGACCGCTCCCACCGCGAGGAGCCCGGCGCCGGCCGCCGAGACCGCCCAGCCCGGCATGCGCCGGGCGCGCGGGGCCGGCGCCGCCTCCACCATCGCGACGGTCCGCGCCGCCGCGGACGGGTCCAGGAGCTGCGAGACCTGCTGGAGGTCCCGCGCCAGGTCGTCCGTCGACCCGTACCGCGAGGCGGGGTCCTTGGCCAGGCAGCGCTCCACCACCCAGACGAGCGGCAGAGGGAGGTCGGGGCGCAGGGCCCGGAGCGGCTCGGGCTCGGTCTCCAGGACCGCCGTCAGCGTCTGGACCGGGGTCTCCCTGAGGAAGGCGCGCCGCCCGCAGAGCGCCTCGTAGAGGACGGAGCCGAAGGAGAAGAGGTCGGACCGGAAGTCGACGTCCTCGCCCCGCGCCTGCTCGGGCGACATGTACGACGGCGTCCCGACGACGAGGCCGGGGGCGGTCAGGAGCGGCGACGGCGCCGTGCCCGTGCTCGGCAGGAGCTTGGCCAGGCCGAAGTCCAGGACCTTGGCCCGGCCGTCGGGGAGCACCATGACGTTCTCGGGCTTCAGGTCGCGGTGGACGATCCCTCGCGCGTGAGCCGCGGCCAGCCCTTGCGCCACCTGCGCGGCGACGGCGACCGCCTTCTTGACCGGGAGCGGGCCGTCCGAGAGGACCTGGCCCAGGTTCCTCCCCTCGACCATCTCCATCGCGATGTAGCGGACCCCGTCGGCCTCGCCGATGTCGTGGACCACGACGAGGCTCGGGTGGTTCAGCGCCGAGGCGGCGCGGGCCTCCTGCTCGAAGCGCGCCAGGCGGTCGCCCCCCGGCCCCAGCTCCTCGGAGAGCACCTTGATCGCCAGCGTGCGCCCCAGCCTCGGGTCGTGGGCGCGCCAGACCACCCCCATGCCGCCGGCGCCGATCGGGCTCAGCAGCTCGTAGGGACCCAGGCGGTCGCCGGGAGCGAGGGGCATCGTCGGACTCGGGCGAGGCGAGGTTACAACGCCGGGCGCGCGGTCCGGACGCCTCGGCGGACGCGTGGTCAGGGCGCGGGCGGCTCGGGCGGCGCCGGCTCGTCCGGCAGGTCCGCGGCAGGCGCCCCGTCCAGGCCGAGCTCGGCGGCGATCGGCACCTGCGAGGCCAGGACGAGCGCGACGAGCTCCGGCAGCGGCAGGCCCCACTCCTCGGCGCCCCGCGTGACGTACGTCCGGTCCACCGTCCGCGCGAACGACTTCTCCTTCAGGCGCTTCAAGACCGACTCGACCGGCACGTCGGCGATCCGCTTCGAGGGCCTCACGAGCGCGCACGCGCCGACGAACCCGGTCAGCTCGTCGGCAGCCAGGATCGCGCGCTCCATCGGAGTCTCCCGCGGGATCCCGGTGTAGAAGGCGTGGCCGCCGATCGCCCGGATCACCGGCTCCCCCCAGCCCCGCTCGCGCAGGATCTCCATGCCGCGAAAGACGTGGTCGGCCTCGGTCGGGAAGCGCTCGTAGTCGAAGTCGTGCAGGAGCCCGACGATCCCCCAGGTCTCGACCTCGGCCGCGCCGGTGACGCCGCTCGTCCGGGCCAGGTGGCGCATCGTGGCTTCCACGGCGAGGCCGTGGCGCCGGAGAGGCTGCGACTTCGTGAACTCGCACAGGAGGGACCAGGCCGAGGCGCGATCGTGTGACATCGGGCCGGAGTCTACGTTCGGGATGGCGGGACGGGCGCCGCACCGGCGGTCGGGGCAGCTGCTCACGAGGAAGGACTTATTTTCAGACTGATAAATCCGATGCATCACCATATGACGGTCGTCATGCGATTTCCGGGAAATTCTCTTGACGAAACCGGCTCCGTGTAGCAGATTCCGCGCGCCCGTGGAGGAGATCACGGACAAGGAGAGCCAGATGACGATGACCGCGGCCGAGATCCTGGGGACCTGCGACAAGGAAGGCGTCCGGTTCCTGAGGCTCCAGTTCACCGACATCCTCGGGATCATCAAGAACGTCGAGGTGCCCCGCTCTCAGTTCGAGAAGGCCCTCGACGGGCAGATCCAGTTCGACGGCTCCTCGATCGAGGGCTTCGTGAGGATCGAGGAGTCGGACATGGGGCTGGTCCCGGACCTCTCGACGTTCCGGATCTACCCCTGGTCGCACCCCAACGGGAAGGTCGCGCGCCTCGTCTGCGACGTCATCGAGCCGGACGGCAAGCCGTTCGCCGGCTGCCCCCGCCAGACCCTCAAGCGGCAGAAGGCGAAGGCCGCCGAGCTGGGCTTCACGCTCATGACCGGCCCCGAGGCCGAGTTCTTCCTCTTCCGGCGCAGCGCCGAGGGGGACCCGGTCGTCGACACCCACGACTCGGGCGGCTACTTCGACCTGACCCCCGTCGACCGGGGCGAGGACGCCCGGCGGGACATCGTCGTGGCGCTCGAGGCGATGGGCTTCGAGGTGGAGGCCGCGCACCACGAGGTGGCCCCCGGCCAGCACGAGATCGACTTCAAGTACGGCGACGCCGTCCACACGGCCGACAACGTCACGACGTTCAAGCTCGTCGTCAAGAAGGTGGCCCTCGACCACGGCCTCCACGCCACCTTCATGCCGAAGCCGATCTTCGGAGTGAACGGGTCGGGGATGCACGTCCACCAGTCGCTCCTGACGGGGGAGGGCGCCGGCGCCAAGAACGCCTTCTTCGACCCGAACGCGAAGTTCCAGCTCTCCGAGACCGCGATGTTCTACATCGGCGGGATCCTGAAGCACGCCAAGGCGATCGCGGCCGTCACGAACCCGCTCGTCAACAGCTACAAGCGGCTCGTCCCCGGCTACGAGGCGCCCGTGAACGTGGCCTGGTCCGAGCGCAACCGCTCGCCGATGGTCAGGATCCCCGCCCGCCGCGGGATGGGGACGCGCTGCGAGGTGAGGATGCCGGACCCGGCGTGCAACCCGTACCTCGCCTTCACGGTGATGCTGGCCGCCGGACTCGACGGCATCAAGAACCGGATCGACGCGGGCGAGCCGGTGAACGAGAACATCTTCGAGATGTCCGAGCGCGAGAAGAAGCGGCGGAAGATCGACCAGCTCCCGGCGAACCTCTCCGAGGCCCTCGACTGCCTCGAGAAGGACGACGTCGTCAAGAACGCGCTGGGCGAGCACATCCTGGCCAACTTCGTCCAGGCCAAGCGGGCCGAGTGGGCGACGTACATCTCGCGCGTCCACCCGTGGGAGATCGACGAGTACCTGCAGGCGTACTGACATCTCCGGGGGAGGCCCCCGGCCGCGCCTGGACGGCGCGGTCCGGACGCCGGGCCTCCCCCTACCCCTCCCCCGGCGGTCTGGTTTCAGGGCCCCCGTCGCGCGGCTACGCGCGGCGGGGGCTTCCGTCTGCCTGCGGCTCCTTGACGCCCCAGAGGAGGATCACCGCGTTCACGACGCCGAAGGTGAGCCAGAACGGGGCGAGGAAGGCGGCCATCATCAGCCCCAGCGGGGCGCCGACGGCGCCCGCCTTGACGCCCGGCGCCGCGATCAGGAAGAGGAGCCGGATCGAAAGGGCGGGGACGGCGAAGGCCGCCAGGAACGAGGTCACGAGGACCGGCCCCGGCCGGCGCTTCCTCCCCGCCGCCACCCACGTCAGCGGCAGGAGGGTCGCCGCGATGCCCGAGAAGACGGCGTGGACGAGGAGCTTTCCCCCCGCCGTCTCGTGACGGGCGTGCGTCGCGAGGAGGACGAGGTTCCCCGCGGCCAGGTTCAGCGCGAGGAGGAGGGCCAGCGACGCCGCGCGGCGGGACATCGGCGGGAGAGTAGCCGAACGGCCCGCCGCGCGCGCTCGAGTCGCTTCAGTCCGGGATGCGCAGCTTCTGCCCCGGCTTGATCAGGTTCGGGTCGTCCAGGACGTCCCGGTTGGCGTCGAAGATCTTCGTGTAGAGGCCCGCCTTGCCGTAGTAGCGCTTGGCGATGGCGCTCAGCGTGTCCCCCTTCTCGACCACGTGGACCTTCCCGGCGGCGGCCGGAGCCGCAGCGGGAGCGGCGGCGGCGGCCGGGGCAGGGGCGGGCGCCGCCGGGGAGGCGGCCGCGACGGGAGCGGCGGGAGGGGCCGCAGGGGCGGCCACCTTGATCTTGTTGAACGTGTTCTCGGTCTTCACGAGCTGGTTGAAGGTGGCCATGGCGGCGCCCTTGGCCTCCAGGGTCTCCGCCTCGCCGGTGAGCGTCACCGTCTTGCCGTCGATCGAGGCCTCGACGTGCTTCAGCCCGCCGACCTTCACGGGCAGCACGCGGACCGCCTCGGCGACCTGGTCCTCGAACGACTTCCCGAACAGAGCCATCGGTTGCTCCTCCTTCCTTCGCGCCAGAGCGCGAGGGGACGATACCAGCACGCGCGGAGCGAGGCGCCGATAATCGGGCCGTGCGCCCGGGACGACGCGACCTCCTCCCGCTGGCGGGACGCGCCGTCGCCGCCGCGGCCGTCCTCCTCCTGGCAGCGTGCGGGCGCAGCCCCGGGCCCGCGCCTCCCTCCGCGCGCTCGACGCCCGTCGCGCCCCCGGCCCTCGCGGATCGCGCCGCCTCCGGCACGGCGCCCCTCCGCGACCTCTCCCGGGACGAGGCGCGAGGGGGCCACACGCTCGCCCGGCACGTCGGGCTCTCCGACGCCCAGCTGCGCGAACGGCTCCGCCGGGAGCCGCGCATCTCGGCCGCCTCGACCTACACCGACCGGCCGACCGCCGAGCGCGTCGTCGGCGCGGCGCTGGCGGCGGGAAGGAAGCGGATCGAGGGGTGGCGCTCCCGGGAGGGCCGCCGCCCGAACCTGGTCCTCGACTACCGGAGCCCGGACGGTCCCGTGGGGCGGAGCCTGAGACGACGCGCTTCCGCGTCCGTGCCCTGCGCCGACGCGGTCGTCGTCCTCCGCTGGGACGAGGGCTCCGGGGACTTTTTCGTCCTGACGTCCTATCCGGAGGCCCGAAGATGACCTCGAGAAGACGGAGCCGGCCCGCTCGCCGCCCCCGGCCCGAGGAGTACCCGGCGCTCGCGGCGTTCCTCCGCGGGTACCTCCACGAGGACTTCGACGCCGGGGGGAACGCCGTGGGGGACGCCGCGTCGGACGCGCTGGCGAGGTTCCTCGAGGACGCCTCGCCCGAGGAGCGCTCCGCCCTCGCCGCCGAGGCGCGGCGCCTCCTCGCCGCTGTCTCCTCCGTCCCGGCGCAGCAGCTGCCACGCCTCCTCTCGGCGCTCGGCGGGGCCTGGGAGCCCGTGGACGGCGAGGAGGCCCTGTCGCTGCTCTCGAGGATGGCGCAGGCCGCCGGCGGGCCCGGGGGGCCGTAGGCTCCCTGCGCGGACGAGGGTGCGTGCGCGGCCCCTCGCGTGGCCCGCGGCTCCGGAATCGCGGACAATGCGGGCACCGATGAGAGGGCGAGGGTTCGTGATCGCGGCCGCGGGGCTGCTCCTGGCCTTCGGCGCGGCCGCCTCCGGGACGGGGCCTCGGCCGACGGTCCTGCCGCCCGACAGCCCGGAGGACCTCGTCCTCGCCGCGGAGGTCCTCGCGGACCCCGGCGGTCGCATGACACCCGAGGCCGCGTCGGCGAGCAGCGGTTGGAGGCCTCTGGGCAAGGGCTTGCGCCCGGGGCCGGACCCCTGCGTCTTCTGGGTGCGCGCCGAGCTCGTGACGGAGGACCTCCCGGCGGGCGGCTGGGTCCTCCTGACGGGACGGAACCCGGCCGACGCCTGGGACCGGGTCGACGTCCACCTGGGCGAAGGGGACGGGAAGCTCCTCTCGTCGCGGCGGGACCGGCTCCCCTCGGAGCGGCCGGTCCCCTCGAACCTGACCGCCTTCGCCCTGCCCCTCTCGCCGGCCTCCCGCACGCCGGTCCTCCTCCGGCTCGAGAGCCTCGGGACCGGCTACGGCGAGCCCCAGGAGCTCTCCGTCCTCCTCCGGACGTACCGGCGCCAGGCGGGCCTCGAGCGCGGCGCGCAGTTCGCCCACGGCGCCTACGCCGGGCTGCTGATCGCGATGACGCTCTACAACCTCTTCCTCTACACGGCGGTCCGCGACCGGACGTACCTGCTCTACGTCGCCTTCCTCGTCCCCTTCGGGTTCGTCTGGCTCGCCCGGAGCGGGCACGCCTTCGAGCTCTTCTGGTGGTTCGCGCCCGGCTGGGACCGCGTCTCCAGCTTCTACCTGATCGCGCTGGCTCTCTCGGGGGGGATCCTCTTCGCGGCGGACTTCCTGGCGACCCGGCGGGTCGTCCCGGCGCTCCACCGGTTCCTCCTCGGGTGCTTCGCCGCCACCGCGCTCGCCACCCTCCTCGGGCTCGCCGGCGCGTGGGCCCTGGCGCAGCAGGTCCTGGCCCTCTCGGCGCTGGCCACGTCGCTCGTCATGGTGGCGGGAGGGGCGCTCGTCTGGGGCCGCGGCTTCGCCCCCGCGCGTCTCTTCCTCCTCGCCTGGCTCGCGCTCATCGGCGCCAACATCGCCTACATCCTCGCCTGGTTCCGCCTCCTCCCCTCGACGTTCCTGACGGTCTACGGCGTCCAGATCGGCTCGGCCTTGAACGCCCTCCTCCTCGCCTTCGGCCTGGCGGACCGGATCCGCCTCCTCGCCCGCGAGCGCGCCGCCGCGCAGAAGGCGCTCCACGAGAGCCTGGAGGCGGAGGTCCGCGCCCGGACGGCCGAGCTGGACGCCGCGCGCGAGCGCGCCGAGGAGGCGCGGGCGCAGGCCGAGGAGGCGAGCCGCGCCAAGAGCGTCTTCCTGGCGACGATGAGCCACGAACTCCGGACCCCGCTGAACGCCATCGTCGGCTACAGCGAGCTCCTCCGCGAGGAGGCGATGGAGACCGGGAACCGCGCGGCGGCCGACGACCTCCGGAAGGTCTGGACGGCCGGGCGGCACCTGACGGAGCTGATCGACGGCATCCTCGACCTGTCGAAGATCGAGGCGGGCCGGATGGAGATCGCCCGCGAGCCGTTCGACGCCGACCAGATGGTCGCGGAGGTCGTCGCCACGGTGAAGCCGCTCGTCGAGCGGGGCCGGAACCGGCTCGTCGTCGAGGCGCGGGAGATCGGCGGGATGACCGGCGACCGGGTCCGCCTGAGGCAGGTCCTCCTGAACGTCCTGTCGAACGCGGCTAAGTTCACGCAGGACGGCCTCGTGAGGATCGAGGCCCGCTCCGGGGACGGCGACGTCGTCTTCGAGGTCACGGACACCGGGATCGGCCTGAGCCCCGAGCAGGCCGCGAAGATCTTCGAGCCGTTCGTCCAGGCCGACTCGGGGACCTCGCGGCGGTACGGCGGGACGGGCCTGGGGCTGGCGATCTCGCGGCGCCTCTGCCGGCTGATGGGGGGCGAGATCGACGTCCGGTCGGTCCCCGGCGAGGGCTCGACCTTCACGCGGGGCCGGACCGGGCGGCGAGGAAGCCCGGTTCCGCGGCTTGCTCTGGGCTACGTCCGTGGCGCGAGCGGCAGCTCGAAGAAGAACGTGGAGCCCTTGCCGGGCTCGCTCCGGCACCCGGCCCGCCCGGACATCGCCTCGCACAGCCGCTTGACGATCGACAGGCCGAGGCCCGTCGACGGCTCGCCCGCGGTGCCCCGCTTTCCGATCCGGGAGAACGGGTCGAACACCTTCCGGATCTCCTCCGGCGTCAGCCCGGGGCCCTGGTCGACGACCTCGACGAGGGCCCGGCCGTCCACCTGCGCGAGGCGGACCTGGATCTCCGCACCCGTGGGCGAGAACTTCACCGCGTTCGAGAGGAGGTTCTCGATCACCTGCGTCACCTTGTCGCGGTCCGCCAGGACCGGGAGCGGCCCGTCCGCCTCCTCCAGGCGGATCGACTGCCCCTTCGACCCTGCGGGGGAGCGGAGCGTCTCGACGACGTGGGTCGCGGCCGCCGAGAGGGACATCTCCTCGACGCGGCAGTCGATCCGCCCGGCCTCGATCCGGTTGACGTCCAGGAGGTCCCCGATCAGCGCCTGCATCCTCCGGCCGAGCCCCAGGATCCGCCCCGTCACCGCCCGGCGCTGCTCGGCCACGGGCTCGGGCTCGTCGAGAAGGAGCTCCGCGTAGCCGACGACGCAGCCGAGGGGGTTCTTCAGGTCGTGGGCGGCGATCCCGAGGATCTCGTTCTTTGCGTGGTGGAGCCCCTCCAGCTCCTCCACGTGCCGGGCCAGGCGCTCGCGGGCCTGCGACAGCTCGCGCGACTGCCGCAGGATCGTCAGCCGGCTCCTCACGTCCCGGGCGCGCGTCTCCAGCTCCATCCGCCCCAGGAGCCACGTCCCGGCGGCGGCGCCGATCACCGGGAGGAAGTGGGCGGCCAGCCGGTCCGGCGGCATGGCCGCCGCCGTGATCGCCAGGAACGCGACCGTGTTCACGAGGGGCAGGACGAAACCGGCGAGCCCCGGGAGCTTCAGCGCGACCCCGAAGACGATCGTTCCCAGGACGAACGGGGCGGCCGTGTCGGCGAAGAGGAGTCCGAGGAGGAACATCGCGTCGCTGACGAGGAGGGACGCGATCCAGAACACGATCGCCCACGCCCTCCGGCGCGAGGCGGACGCGGCGTCCTCCCCCGCGGGGACGAAGAGCCGGGCGAGCAGGTAGGCGACGCCCGTGCCGATCATGGCCAGGTGGACGACGAGGGTCACACGCCTCTGCGCCGCGTCGAAGCCGAAGACGTCGAACAGGTCGACGCCGATGAGCAGGAAGAGGCCGATCCCGGTCAGGAACGCGGCGAGGACGGCCGAGCGGTGGACGAACGTCTTCCACAGCTCCCGCCGGAGCTCCCTCGCCTCCTCCTCCGAGAACCCGTCTGGAATCCCCGCGAGGAGGGCCGTCAGGCCGGGACCCTCACCCATGGAACCCCTCTTCGGGAGAATGCTACGCCGGCAGGGGGCTCGCCGGAATCCCCCGAACGGGGGGGACGACCGCCGCGCGCCGGGGCCGTGAACTCGAGGCCCCGCTGGCCCGCTCGGGGAGCGCTGCGGCAGACTCGGCCCGTGAGGGTCGTCTGCCTCTCCGACACGCACGGGCGCCACCGCCAGGTCCCGGTGCCCGAGGGCGACCTCCTCCTCCACGCGGGAGACGTCACCCGGCACGGCACGCGGGAGGAGGTCGCGGACTTCGCCCGTTGGCTCGCGGAGCTGCCTCACCCGGTCAAGGCCGTGACGGGCGGCAACCACGACCGTTTCCTGGCGAGCCACCCGGACGAATCGCGCCGGCTCCTCGCCCCGGCGGCGCTCCTCGTCGACGAGGCGCTGGTCGTGGACGGACTTCGCGTCTGGGGGAGCCCGTGGCACCCGCGCTTCCTGGGCGGCGCCTTCGGCCTGCCGCGCGGGGAGGCCCTCGCCGGGAAGTGGCGGCTCGTCCCGGACGGGATCGACGTCCTCCTGACGCACGGACCCCCGGCCGGCGTCCGAGACCAGGTCACCTGGTGGGCGCCGCTCCTCCTCTCGCGCCTCTCGGGGAGGGGCGGCCGCGCCGGCTGCGAGGACCTCCGCGCCGCGCTCGGAAGGCTCCGCCCCCGCCTCCACGTCTTCGGCCACATCCACGAGGGCCACGGCACGGAAACGCGCGACGGCACGACCTTCGTCAACGCCGCCGCCTGCGACACCTCCTACCGGATCGCCCACCCGCCGGTCGTGGTCGATCTCTGACGCGGGCTGGCGGAGCGGGTCGAGACGTCGCGACAGACGGACGCTATCTGTCCCTCGGGGGCCGGATCTTCCTTCCGAGGTGCGCCGGGAGCGGGCTATCCTCTGACCTGGATCAGCTCCGGGACAGGGGAGACCGCTCGGGGAGACGCGGGGAGATCGCAACGGGTTCAAATGGTTTGAATCATTTGAATCTGTCGTTCGAACACGGACAGGTCCAGACTGCGGGCGTAGGGGAGTGGGAGCGGCCACATGGACGTCTTCGAGTACCGCGACCAGCTGATCGCCGATTACGCGGCCTACGTCCGGAGCTTCATCGAGATCCGCGACGCGCGGATCCGCGAGCACGTCGACCGGCTGCTCGACGAGGGCCTCCTCTGGCCCCAGCCGCTGATCCAGCTGAACCCCGCCTTCGAGGCGGGCCGGTGGATCGACGAGCTGGTCGAGGCCGGAGTCCTGCACGCGGGCTGCGCGCGGGTCTTTCGCCGCGACAAGGACCGCCCCGAGACGAGGGGCGAAGGCCGCGGGCTGCGGCTCCACCGGCACCAGGAGGAGGCCATCCTCACCGCGCGGCGCGGCGAGAGCTACGTCCTGACGACCGGGACAGGCTCGGGCAAGAGCCTCGCCTACATCGTCCCGATCGTCGACCACGTCCTCAGGCACGGAAGCGGCAAGGGGGTCCGCGCGATCGTCGTCTACCCGATGAACGCGCTGGCCAACAGCCAGGCCGGCGAGCTGGGCAAGTTCGTCTGCGAGGGCTTCCCGAACGGCGCCGGCCCCGTGACGTTCGCCCGGTACACCGGCCAGGAGTCGGAGGAGGAGCGGAAGAAGATCCTCGAGAGCCCGCCGGACATCCTGCTGACGAACTTCGTCATGCTCGAGCTCCTCCTGACGAGGCCGTACGAGAAGCCCCTCGTCGCGGCGGCCGCGGGGCTCCGGTACCTCGTCCTCGACGAGCTGCACACGTACCGCGGGCGTCAGGGCGCCGACGTGGCCCTCCTCGTCCGCCGCGTCCGCGACCGGATGTCGGCCCCCGACCTGCAGTGCGTCGGCACTTCGGCCACGCTCGCGGCGGGGGGCACCTGGGCCGAGCAGTGCGCCGAGGTCGCCCGGGTCGCCTCGATGCTCTTCGGCGCTCAGGTCCGGCCCGAGGCGGTCATCGGGGAGACCCTCCGCCGGGCGACCGTCCCACGTTCGGAGGACGACCCGGCCTGGAAGGCGGACCTCGCGAAGGCCCTCGCCGGGCCCGACCTCGTTCTGCCGACGGACTACACGGCGTTCCTCGCGCACCCTCTGGCGAGCTGGCTCGAGACGACGTTCGGCACCGCGGAGGAGCCGGGCACCGGCCGGCTCGTCCGGATCCGGAATCCGAAGAGCGTCGTCGGGGAAGGCGGCGCCGCCGGGCAGCTCGCGAGGTTCACCGGCCTGCCGGAAGGGCGGTGCGCCGAGTCGATCCGCGCCGGCCTCCTCGCCGGCTACTCCGCCCGGCACCCCGAGACCGGCGATCCCGCGTTCGCGTTCCGGGTCCACCAGTTCATCAGCCGGGGCGACACGGTCTTCGCCACCGTCGAGCCGGAGCACGAGAGGCACGTCACCGTCCACGGCCAGCGCTTCGTGCCGGGGGACCGCGACCGCGTCCTCCTGCCGCTCGTCTTCTGCCGCGAGTGCGGACAGGAGTACTACTGCGTCCGCTGCCGCGAGGACGAGTCCGGCGTCTCCTACGAGCCGCGCGAGCCCTCGGACCGCGTTCGGGACGGTCACTCGGAGCCCGGCTTCCTCTTCTTCAGCGCCGAGAACCCGTGGCCGTCCGACGAGGTCGCGGCCCTCGACCGCCTGCCCGAGGACTGGGTCGAGGAGCGCCCGAGCGGGTGGCGCGTCAAGCCGCACCGGCGAAAGGCCCTCCCTCGTCCGGTCCTCGTCCGTCCCGACGGGACCGAGGGCTCGGAAGGGCATCCCTGCCACTTCCTCGCAGCGCCGTTCCGCTTCTGCCTCGTGTGCCGGGTCGCCTACGGCGCGCGGCAGGTCTCGGACTTCGGGAAGCTGGGCGCGCTCGGGTCCGAGGGACGGAGCACGGCGACGACCATCCTCAGCCTCTCGGCGATCCGCCAGATCCGCGCCCAGAAGACCCTTCCGCAGAAGGCGCAGAAGCTCCTCAGCTTCACCGACAACCGGCAGGATGCCTCCCTGCAGGCGGGCCACTTCAACGACTTCATCGAGATCGGCGTCCTCCGCGCCGGGCTCTACCGGGCCGCCCTCGACGCGGGCCCCACGGGCATCGAGCACCACGAGCTGACACAGCGGGTCTTTGCGGCCCTCGGCCTCCCGTTCGCGGCCTACGCGCGCGACCCGGACGTGAAGTTCCTCGCGCGGACCGACACCGAGCGGGCGTTCCGCGACGTCCTCGGCTACCGGATCTACCGCGACATGAGGCGCGGGTGGCGCATCACCCTCCCGAACCTCGAGCAGTGCGGCCTGATCCGCATCGATTACAAGTCGCTGCGCGATCTCTCGGCCGACGACGAGACATGGCGGCAGGCCGGTCCGGTCCTGGCGAGAGCGGGCGCGGAGGACCGCGAGCGGATCCTCCGGACCCTCCTCGACCACATGCTCCGCGAGCTCGCGGTCAAGGTCGACTTCCTCGACCCGCACCGGCAGGACTCGCTTCGCCAGCTGAGCAACCAACGGCTCGCCGAGCCGTGGGCCATCGACGAGAACGACGTCCTCGAGCAGGCGCGCGTCCTCTTCCCCCGGCCCGCGCAGGAAGACGACCGGAGGGACACCGTCACCCTCTCGGCCCGGGGCGGCTTCGGCACCTACCTCGGGAGGCCGTCCGTTCTCGGCGACCGCTGGCGCGCGTTGAGCCCGGAGGGCCGCCAGGCCCTGATCGGCTCGCTCCTCGAAGGACTCCGTGCGGCGGGCATCGTCGAGCGCGTCGTCGACGCCCGCGAGCCGGGCGACGTCCCCGGCTACCAGCTCAACGCGGGCGCCCTCGTCTGGGTGGCCGGCGAGGGGGGCGTCGCCGCCCACGACCCCATCCGCGTCCCCAACCCGCCGAAGGACGGCGGCCGGACGAACCGCTTCTTCATCGCCTTCTATCGGTCTATCGCCCTCGACGTCCACGACCTGCGCGCCCGCGAGCACACCGCCCAGGTGCCGGGCGACGAGCGCGAGAAGCGCGAGAGGCTGTTCCGCGAGGGGAAGCTCCCCGTCCTCTACTGCTCGCCGACGATGGAGCTCGGGGTCGACATCTCCGAGCTGAACGTCGTCAACATGCGGAACGTCCCGCCGACGCCCGCCAACTACGCCCAGCGCAGCGGCCGCGCGGGCCGCAGCGGCCAGCCCGCCCTCGTCTTCAGCTACTGCGCGGCGGGCAGCCCGCACGACCAGTACTTCTTCCGGCGCCCCGGCCAGATGGTCGCGGGCTCCGTCGCCCCGCCCCGCCTGGACCTCGCCAACGAGGACCTCGTGCGCGCCCACGTCCACGCGGTCTGGCTCGCCGAGACGGGCGCCTCGCTCGGCAAGTCGCTGAAAGAGGTCCTGGACCTCGCGGGCGACGAGCCCTCGCTCGCCCTCCAGTCGGGCATCCGCGCCGACGTGGGCAACCCCGGCGCCCTCGACCGGGCCCGGACCCGCGCCCGCGCCGTCCTCTCGACCATCCGCGCCGAGCTCGAGGGCTGCGGCTGGTACTCCGAGGGCTGGCTCGACCGCGAGCTGGACCAGGCGGTCGCCCGCTTCGACGCCTCCTGCGAGCGCTGGCGGGGCCTCTACCGCGCCGCGCTCGGGCAGGCCCGCGTCCAGAACCGGATCATCCAGGACGCTTCGGCCTCCCCGGAGGCCCGCCGGCACGCCGAGCGCCTCCGTGCCGAGGCCGAGTCGCAGCTGGCCCTCCTGATCGACGTCGACAAGATCGTCCAGTCCGACTTCTACAGCTACCGCTACTTCGCGAGCGAGGGCTTCCTCCCCGGCTACAGCTTCCCGCGCCTGCCGCTCTCGGCGTACATCCCGGGGCGCCGCAGCCGCGAGGCCGACGAGTTCCTCTCACGCCCGCGCTTCCTCGCCATCTCCGAGTTCGGACCACGAGCCGTCGTCTACCACGAGGGCTCGCGGTACGTGATCAACAAGGTGATCCTCCCCGTCCGCGAGGAGGCGGGCCTCACCCGCGAGGCCAAGATCTGCCGCTCCTGCGGCTACCTGCACCCCCTCTCGGGCGGGGGAGGCCCCGACCTCTGCGAGCGGTGCGGGGCGGCCCTGCCCGGCGGGATGACCGGCCTCCTCCGTCTGCAGAACGTCTCCACGCGCCGCAGGGACCGGATCAACTCCGACGAGGAGGAGCGCCTCCGCCTCGGCTACGAGCTGAAGACGGCCGTCCGCTTCTCCGACCACGGCGAGCACGCGACCCGTTTCGTGTCGATCCGGGGGAACGGCACGGAGCTCTTGCGGCTCGACTACGGCCCGGCCGCCACCCTCTGGCGACTCAACCTGGGGTGGATCCGCCGGTCGGACCCGAACCAGCTCGGGTTCGTCCTCGACACCGAGCGCGGCTACTGGGCCCGCAACGACGACCTCGACCCCACCGATCCCGAGGACCCGCTCTCGGCCCGGCGCGAGCGCGTCGTGCCCTTCGTCGAGGACCGCCGCAACGCGCTCGTCGCTACGTTCGCGGAGGGCCTCTCGGCCGGAGCCATGGCCTCGCTCCAGGCCGCCCTCAAGAACGCCGTCCAGATCCACTACCAGCTCGAGGAGAGCGAGCTCGCGGCCGAGCCCCTGCCGTCGCGCAGGGACCGGCGGCACCTCCTCCTCTACGAAGCGGCCGAAGGGGGCGCCGGGGTCCTCCGGCGTCTCGTCGACGAGCCCGGGGCCTTCCCGGCCGTCGTCCGGCGCGCTCTCGAGCTCTGCCACTTCGACTCGTCCACGGGGAACGACCTGCGCCGGGCCCCCACCTCCCGGGAGGACTGCGAGGCGGCCTGCTACGACTGCCTGCTCAGCTACGGCAACCAGCCCGACCACCGCCTCCTCGACCGGCAGGGGATCCGCGACCTCCTCCTCGACCTCGCGCGGGGCACGGTCGAGCTCTCCTCGGCCGGCGTCCCGGTGGAGGTCCACCTCGAGGCTCTCCGGCGCACCGCCGGGTCGGAGCTGGAGCGCCGCTGGCTCGACTGGCTGCACGCGCGGAAGCTCCGCCTGCCGTCGCGGGGCCAGGTCCTGATCCCGAACGCCGGCACCCGGCCCGACTTCCTCTACGACGCCCACACCCTCGCCGTGTACGTCGACGGCCCCCCTCACGACTTCCCCGAGCGCCAGCAGCGCGACCGGCAGAAGCAGGAAGCCCTCGAGGACGCCGGCTGGTCCGTCGTCCGCTTCCACCACCGCGACGACTGGTCCGCCGTCGTCGCGAGGTATCCAAACGTCTTCGGAACCCCCGTCGAGCCGGCGGATCGCAGCGAGACCCCAGACTGAGCTATTCAAATTTTCGAGGCGATTTTGAATAAGAGGCGTCGGTCTTCAAGTAACTTGAACGAGGGGTAGAGCCATGACGAGGCGACCCACCGGAGAGCACGAGGCCCCTACGGAAGGCGCGGATGCCTTCCGGGCGTGCACCCGGAGGTCCGCATGACCTTCGCCGTCGGCAGCCTCGTGGCGGCTCGGGGGCGGGAGTGGGTGGTCCTTCCCGAGTCGGAGGACGACTTCCTCGTCCTTCGGCCCCTCGGGGGAACCGAGGAGGAGACGGCCGGGATCTTCCCGGCGCTCGAGGCGGTCCGGGCAGCGAGCTTCGCGCCGCCCGACCCGTCGAGCCACGGAGACTTCCGGTCCTGCCGCCTGCTGCGCGACGCCGTCCGGCTCGGCTTCCGCTCCAGCGCCGGTCCGTTCCGCTCGTTCGGCGCGATCGCCGTCGAGCCGCGCCCGTACCAGCTCGTCCCTCTCCTGATGGCGCTCAAGCTCGACCCGGTCCGCCTCCTCATCGCCGACGACGTCGGGATCGGGAAGACCGTCGAGGCGGGCCTCGTCGCCTCCGAGCTCCTCGCCCGCGGCGAGGCCGACCGCCTCGCCGTCCTCTGCCCGCCCGCGCTCGCCGAGCAGTGGCAGAGGGAGCTGCGCCAGAAGTTCCACGTCGAGGCCGAGCTCGTCCTGCCGAGCACCGTCACGCGCCTCGAGCGCGGCTGCGGCCCCGGCGTCTCGCTCTTCGACCGGCACCCCTTCGTCATCGTCTCGATGGACTTCATCAAGTCCGAGGCCCGCCGCCTCGACTTCCTCCGCGCCTGTCCCGACCTCGTCATCGTCGACGAGGCGCACACCTGCGCGGCACCCGCCGACGGGCGCGGCGGCAGCCACCAGCGGCACGCCCTCGTCCGGGGCCTCGCCGAGAAGAAGGACCGCCACGTCATCCTCGTCACGGCCACGCCGCACAGCGGCAAGGAGGAGGCCTTCCGCTCCCTCCTCGGCCTGATGCACCGCGAGTTCCTCGACCTCCCGCGGGACCTCTCCGGCGACGAGAACCGCCCCCACCGCGCGCGCCTCGCCGCCCACCTCGTCCAGCGCCGCCGGGGGGACATCCGCCGCTTCCTGAACGCCGAGACAGACTTCCCCGAGCGGAAGGACCGCGAGCTCTCCTACGACCTCTCGCCCGAGTACCGTGCCCTCTTCGAGCGCGTCCTCACCTACACCCGCGAGACCGTCCAGGGCGCCGAGAAGGGCACCCGCCGCGAGCGGATCCGCTGGTGGTCGGCCATCGCCCTCCTGCGCTCCCTCGCCTCCAGCCCGGCCGCGGCCGCGGCGACGCTGCGGAAGCGGGCCGACACCGTCGACGCGGACGACGACCAGGTCGACGAGCTGGGGGCCCGGGCCGCCCTCGACCTGACCGAGGACGAGGGCGTCGAGGGGCTCGACGTGGCCCCCGGCGCCGAGCCGGGGGAGGAGGGGAGCGCGGGCGACGCCTCGCGCCGCCGCCTGCTGGAGTTCGCGCGTGTAGCCGACGGCCTGAAGGGAGCGAAGGACACGAAGCTCCACGCCGCCGCGAAGCTCCTCGACCAGCTCCTCGCCGAGGGCTTCAACCCCATCGTCTTCTGCCGGTTCATCCCCACCGCCGAGTACGTCGCCGAGGAGCTGCGGAAGCTCCTGCGGAAAGGGGTCGAGGTCGCCGCCGTCACCGGCGACCTCCCGCCGGAAGAGCGGGAGGAGCGCGTCGAGGCGCTCGGCAAGGCCCCGCGGCGCGTCCTCGTCGCGACGGACTGCCTCTCGGAGGGGATCAACCTCCAGCACTCCTTCGACGCGGTCTTCCACTACGACCTCTCGTGGAACCCCACGCGGCACGAGCAGCGCGAGGGGCGCGTCGACCGGTACCTGCAGAAGAGCCGCGAGGTCCGGGCCGTCACCTTCTTCGGGCGCGACAACCGGATCGACGGCATCGTCCTCGACGTCCTCCTCCGGAAGCACAAGAAGATCCGGAGCGACCTCGGCATCTCGGTCTCCGTCCCCGCCGAGGCCGAGGACGTCATGAAGGCCGTCTTCGAGGGGCTCTTCCTGCGCGGGCGGCCGAGCGACGGCGCCCAGCTCGTCTTCGACGCCTTCGAGGCCGACCACCGCCCGAGCAGGGAGAGGCTCCACGGCGAGTGGCAGGCCGCCGCCGACCGCGAGAAGCGATCGCGGAGCCTCTTCGCCCAGGAGACGATCAAGACCCGCGAGGTAGAGGCCGAGATGAAGGCCGTCCAGGCGGCCGTCGGTTCGGGTGCTGACGCGGCGCGCTTCGTCCGCGAGGCCCTCGCCGCGCACCGCGCCGTGATCCGGCAGAGCGACCCGCTCGAAGCCGAGTACTCCGAGGCGCCGCTCGCCCTTCGCCAGGGCCTCGACGACGCCCTTCGCGGCACCGGGCTGCCGGAGGGCCTCCTCCGCGCCCGGTTCGACGGCCGGACGGCCAGGGACGCCGTCGTCCTCTCCCGCACCCATCCCGCCGTCCAGGCGCTCGGATCGTGGGTCCTCGACACTGCCCTCGACCCGAAGGCCGCCGGGGCCGCCCGGCGCTGCGGCGCCGTCCGGACGCAGGCCGTCGCCCGGCGCACGACGCTCCTCCTCGTCCGCTTCCGTTTCCACGTCGTCACCGAGCGGTCCCGGGGCGAGCGGCGCGAGCTTCTGGCCGAGGAGGCCGGGCTCCTTGCCTTCTCTGGCGCCCCGGCTGCCGCCGAGTGGCTGGACCCCGCCGCCGCCGAGGCCCTCCTCGACGCGGCCCCCTCCGGCAACCTCGATCCCGGGCTCGCCCGCGACGCCGTGGAGCGTGTGGTCGCCGGTCTCCCCGCCCTCGACGCCCGCCTCACGGCCGCGGCCGCCGAACGGGCCGCCGCCCTCCACGCCGCCCACGAACGCGTCCGCGAAGCCTCCCGCTCCCGCGTCCGCACCCGCGAGGTCGCCCCCCAGCCCCCCGTCGACCTCCTCGGCCTCTACGTCTTCCTGCCGGAGGCGAGGGCGTGAGCAGGAGGCACTTCGCGGTATCATCGGCGATACCATGGTGGTGCCGCGGGTCATCCTCGACTCGAATGTCCTCTACGCGGGGCTCCGGTCGTCCGCTGGAGCTTCTTTCCGGCTCCTCGGACTCGTCGGCACCGGGCTCTTCGAGACAGTTCTCACGGTACCGCTGTTCCTCGAGTACGAGCAGGTCCTCGGCACCGTGCCCGGTCTTTCGATGCTCGACGCCGACGCCGTTCTCGACTACCTCTGCTCCGTCAGCGTCCGCCAGCGGGTCTACTTCCACTGGAGGCCGACCCTTCCCGATCCCGGCGACGACCTCGTGCTGGAAGCCGCCGTCGCCGGGAGGTGCCGGTTCATCGCGACTTACAACGCCCGGGACTTCCGCGGGGCCGAGAAGTTCGGGGTCCGGATCGTCAGCCCCGTCCAGCTCCTTCGACACGTCGGAGACCTGCCATGAGCACGCTGAGCCTCAGGCTTCCCGAGTCCCTCCATCGCTCCGTCGGCGAGCTGGCGCGCGAGGAGGGGATCTCCGTCAACCAGCTGATCTCGACCGCCGTCGCCGAGAAGCTGTCCGCCCTCCGGACGGCGGAAATCCTCGGCGAGCGGGCGGTTCGCGGGAGCCGCAAGGCCTTCGACCGAGCCCTCGCCCGCGTCCCGTCCGGAACGCCGATGCCCGGGGACGAGCTGCCGCCGCCGCGTCGAGCGGCACGTCCGCGGCCGAAGGCCGCGCGGAGTCCCGCCAGCGCCAGGCGCAGGCCGTAGCTGCCGCGCGCCCCGCCGGATCTCGAGCCCGCTCCCGCGTCCGCACCCGCGAGGTCGCCCCCCAGCCCCCCGCCGACCTCCTCGGCCTCTACGGCTTCCTCCCCGAGGTGAGGGCGTGACGAGCGCGTCGGAAGGTGGGCTGTATCAGAGCCCGAGAAGGAACCGGACGACTTCTTCCACCCGCTGCATCGTCGTCCTCGAGACCGCTCCCGAGCGCCGCACCAACCGCTCGCGGTATATCGTCCGCACCTGGTCGGCGAGAACCGCCGAGCGGCTGCCGAGCCCGCCCTCGGGCGCGTGCACTTCGACGTGCGAGGGGATCGGCCGGACGGTGGAGGTGAGGGGGAGGACCGTTACCAGCTCGGCCGGCCCGCCGTTGAAGCTGTCGACCGATAGCACCAGAACGGGCCGGGTGCCCCGCTGCTCGTGCCCGCGCGTCGGATTCAGCTCCGCGAACCAGACTTCGCCGCGTCGGGGGAACGAGCTGCTCACCGCTTCTTCCGGCGGGGCGGCTTCGGCTGCGCCGGCAGGCCGTCCTCGAGCGTCGAGTCCCAGCCCTCGCGTTCCGCGAGGTGCTCCTTCCAGGCGGTCGGCTCCTCACGCAGGAGGGAATAGCCCGCGTTCACCCGTGCCACGAACCGCTCGCGGCGGTAGAGCTCGAGCGCCTCGACGAGAACCCCCGTCAGGGTCGAGTTCCCTTCCTCCGCGAACCCGCGGAGCTCCGCGTGCAGCTCGGCCGGGATCCGGATGGTCGTCGATGCTGCTTTCATGTCTACATTTTTGTAGATATCAGGGCATTGCGCAAGCCTCCGGGAGGCCCTGACCATGGCCCGCCGGATCTCGAACCCGTTCCCGTCGGTCCGCACCGAGGGGGGGCTGCTGCCGGCCGAGACGCTCCAGCGGATCGCCGCGGGCGAGGCCGGGGGAGAGCGAAGGCCCCTCGACGGCCTCGACGCCGCGAGCTACCACCTCGCCCCGGGCGAGCGCCTGAACGAGGCGATCAGCCGCAGCTGGAGCCGCCTCGTGGGGACGTGGGCGTCGTTCCGGGCCGCGCGCGAGAAGCTCCCCGAGAGCGACGCGGGCACCACCCTCACCCGCGAGCGCTGGCTCCTGCCGCTCTTCCAGGAGCTCGGCTACGGCCGCCTCCCCACCACGCTGTCCCCGATCACCTGAAAGCGCAGGTTTCTGGACAGGAGCCGGGTGAGGCGTAGTCAGCATCATCCCCGCCGGAGCGGAGCGACGGCGGGCGGAGG
>RHKY01000017.1 GCA_008363385.1 Acidobacteriota bacterium
CCGCGAGCGTGGCGGCGGCCCCGGGCGCGGCGCCCGCCTCGAGCGGCGAGGCGCCCCCCTCCGGGCTCCCGAGGAGGAGGACCGCGCCCCTCGCTCCGGCCCCCAGCCGCCGGATCGCCTCCGGCTCGCCGGCGCCCGCGTAGAGGAGCGGGGCCTCGAGCCGGCCGGGAGTCGGGGGCGAGAAGGGGAGCGCCGCCACGCCGAGGCCGGGGCCCTCGGGCGGCACGACGTCGGCCGAGGCCCCGCCGGGCAGCCAGAGCGCGGGGAGCTCGTACGGCTCGACGGCGACGTCCAGGCCGAGGCCCCGCAGCTTCGCCGCGGCCCACTCGACGGACCGCTCGCAGGCCTCCGACCCGGTCACCCGCGCCCCGATCCCCTCCGTCAGCTCGCGGAGGTCCCGCGCGAGAGCCTCCGAGGCGAGCGCCCGCTCCGAGAGGCGCCGCGCCGCCAGGGCCTCCGGGGCCTCCCGAGGGCAGGCGGCCAGCGCGGCGAGGAGGAGGCCCCCGAGGAGGCCCCCCGCCCGCCGCCGCGTGCGCTCACGGATGGAGGAGCTTCTCCAGCCGGGCGAAGAGGAACTCCAGCGCCACGACGTTCTCGCCCCCCTCGGGGATGATCAGGTCCGCCCAGCGCTTCGACGGCTCGACGAACTCCAGGTGCATCGGGCGCACCGTCGACTCGTACTGCTCGAGCACGCTCGTCAGGGACCGGCCGCGCTCGGCGGTGTCCCTCCGGATCCGCCGGATCAGCCGGACGTCGGCGTCGGTGTCGACGAAGATCTTCACGTCGAACAGCTGGCGCAGCGCCGGCTCGACGAAGATCAGGATCCCGTCGACGAGGATGACGCGCCGCGGCTCGACTCGCTGCGGCTCGGGGGCCCGCCGGTGGGTCTTGAAGTCGTAGACGGGCGCTTCGACGGCCCGCCCGGCCTTCAGCGCCGCGAGGTGGCCGACGAGGAGCTCGGTCTGGAGCGAGTCGGGGTGGTCGAAGTTCCGGTGGTCCAGGACGTCGAGCGGCAGGTCCGCCCAGTCGCGGTAGTACCAGTCGTGGGAGAGGATCGCGATCCGGTCCGCGCCGATCCTCCGGACGATGGCGTGCGCGACGGTCGTCTTGCCCGAGCCGGTCCCCCCGGCCACCCCGATGACGGTCGGCGTCACGGCGTCACTTGAAGGCGTCGAGCATCTCCTTGGCGGTCCCCGCGTCCTTGCCCTGCGGGGCCAGCTTGAGGTACTCGTTCAGGTGCTTCTTCATGTCGGGGATCTTGTTCAGGTTCACGCAGGCCATCCCGAGGAGGAAGTGCGCCTCCGCGTAGTCGGGCTTGACCTCCAGCGTCTTCCTCAGGATCGGCTCGGCCCCCTTGAAGTCCCCCTTGTTGTACAGCTCGACCGCCTGGTTGTAGAGCACCTCGGGCTGGTCGGGGTTGGCGGCGGAGAACCTCTTCTCGTACTCGGCCGTCTTCTCCTTGTTCCCGAGCCCGCGGTACGCCTGCGCGAGGATGCCCAGGAGCGACGGGTTGTCGGGCTCCATCGCCAGCGCCTTCTCGCCGTACTCGACGGTCTTGGCCCAGTCCTTCCGGCTCGCCGCGACCTTGGCGGCCAGGTCGTAGGCGATCGCCTTGTCCGGCCCGAGGCCGATCGCCTCCTCGGCCTTGGCCATGGCGGCGTCCTTGTCCTCGGCCTTGAACTTGTCGACGGCCTCGTTGAAGGCGGCCGTGAACGGGTCGACGACCTGCTTGACGAGCCCCTTCTCGACCGCCTGCTCCTGCGTCAGGAGCTGGACGTCGAGGGTCTCGGTCTGCCCGATCGGGACCTTCTTGTCCTGCTCCATCGGGATGTACCCGGCCTTCTCGAACTTGTAGCGGTACGGGACGGTGGCGTCGTTCAGGATCGTCCCCCACCGGCCGTCGGCGTCGGTCGTCAGCTCGATCTTGAAGTTGGTGATCCGCGCCGTCGTCACCGTGATCTTGACGCCCTCGAGCGGCTGGCCCTTCCCGTCCCGGACGGTCCCGATGATCCGGCCCTGCTGGCCGGCCAGGAGGGCCGCGGCCGGGACGAGGAGAAGGGAGAGCGCGAGAGCGAGGACGAGGGGTCGGGGTCGGGTCATCTCGATGCCTCCATCGGGCGGCGATGCACCGCTCGTGCCGATTCTAGGGGCGTCGGGCGGCTCCCGCAGAGGTCGGAGGCGCGGCGGGGCCGGAAACCTCCTTCACGAGAGAGGATCTCAGGACGGGCGGCCCGCCGCGCGGCGGGCCGCCCGTCCGGGAGTGGGCCTCAACGGACGCCGGTCATCGGGACGTACGAGCCGTCGGAGGTCCGCTCGCCCGGGTTGGCGCCGTCGTTGAGGATCCCGTAGGCGACGAAGTCCGAGGAGCCCGCCTCGGGCCGGACCCGGACGTACCCCGACGAGAGGCCCGAGGGCTCGAGGACCTTCCCGATCTGCTCCCACTGGCCGGGCGAGAGGGTGAGGCGCTCGGTTCGCACCGGGGCCGACCCGTCCCCCCCGGCCGAGTCGAAGACCTCGACGAGATAGGTCACCGGGCCACCCGATTTCCGTGCGTCGGCCACGGCCAGGTTCGAGCGCGTCCCGGAGTTCTGGACGAGGCCGTAGACCCAGGCCTCGGTCTTCGCGCGGGAGGACGGCCCGAGGGCGGGGTAGGAGAGGCCGAACGTCCCGCCGACGACCGCGTCGGGGTTCGGGTTGAAGGTCCGCGCCAGCGCCACGGCGCCGGAGACCCGGAGCGTCCCGCCCTGGTTCACGTTCCCGGGCGCGAGCGGGAGCTTCAGCTCGTCCCTGAGGAACGTGATGGCGTCCTCGCGGCGCAGCTGCCGGCCCGGCCCGAGGCTCACGGTCGTCGTCCCGCCGGTCCCGCCGCCCAGCCGCGCCGACGGGACGTACGTCAGCGTCACGGTCGCGGTCGAGGAGGACGGGTTGGCCAGGACCAGCTCGGTCGTGTAGAGGATCCCGGACGAGTCGACGCGGAGGACGATCGGCACGAGGCCGTCGGCGGCCTCCGAGGAGGGGACGACGAAGCTGCCGTCCGAGGTCCCGCCGCCGGTGGAGGGGCCGTCGTTGACGACCCCGTAGGCCGTGAAGCCGTGCGAGTTCCCGCCGGTCTTGGTGACGACGGCGTATCCGTTCTTCACGCTCCCCAGGACGGAGCCGAGCTGCTTCCACTCCCCCGGGCCGAGGCTGAACGTCGCCGGGGGGCCCGAGGCCGCCCCGGTCTCGCCGTCGTAGACCTGCACGGAGAAGCTCGCCGCCGATCCCGGCGTGCCGCCGGACGGCGGGGGGACGTCCTCGACCGCCAGGTTGGAGCGGTAGGCCGTGTCCTCCCGGAGGCCGTAGATGGCGACGGAGCCGGTCGCGGCCGAGGCGGCGTTCACGCTGGCCGAGAAGAGGCCGAAGCTCCCGCCCACCGTCGTGTTCGGGTTGGGCGTGGAGGTCCTCGAGCCCGCGAAGACGAGGCCCGGGTCGGAGACGTCCTCGAACGTGACGCGCAGGGTCCCGACCATCGCCGGGCCGCTTTCGGGGAGCGCGTAGCCGCCGTCGCGCAGCGTGCCGATCACGTCGCCGAAGCGCAGCTCGCGCCCGGCGCCGACGGCCTCGCCCAGGCGCGGGCCGCCCGCGCCCGGCGTCCCCGGGGCGGGCGTGTAGACGAGGGAGACCCGGGAGGCCGCGGGGTTCCGGTTGACGAGGACGAGGTCCGATGTGAAGTGCGCGGGCGCGACGCCGAAGACGTCCAGGACGACCGGGAGCTGGAGCGTCACGGGGTTGGCGACGCCGGCCAGGACCGAGACCGAGCGCGTCTTCGTCGTCGAGCCGGCGGCGTTCGACGCCGTCAGCCGCACCGTGTAGGTGCCGGCCTGGGCGAAGGCGTGGCGCGGGCTGGCCTCGGTCGACGGGGCGGTACCGTCGCCGAAGTCCCAGGACCAGCTCGTCGGCTCGCCCGCCGAGAGGTCCCGGAAGCGGACGCTCTGCCCGGGCGCCGGGGGCTCGGGCGAGAACGAGAAGTCCGCGTTCGGCGGGACCCCCGGAGAGCCGGAGGCCGGGATCCGGAAGACGCCCCGGCCGTACGTGGAGGCCCAGAGGTCGCCCGTGACGGGGTGGAACTTGACCTCGTTGACGGCCGCGTTCGGGAGGCCCTGGCTGAAGGAGGTCCAGGTGACGCCGCCGTTGGTGGAGCGGAAGACGCCGACGTCGGTGCCGACGAAGAGGCCCGCCGGGTCGGAGGGGTCCACGGCGATCGAGAGGGCGGGGGTGTCGGGGAGGTTGGACGAGATGTTCGTGAAGGTCTTCCCGCCGTCGACGGTCTTCCAGACGTGCTTGGCCGGCAGCGAGCCGGTGAAGCCGCCGAGGGTGACGTAGGCCGCCGTCCCGTCGGCGGAGGCCAGCTCGATGTCGGTCACGATCGCGTTCGGGATGCCGGAAGCGGCGTTGCAGCTCTTGAACGTGGCGCCGCCGTCCTGGGAGAAGAGGACCTCGCGCGTCGTCCCGGCCCAGATCACCGTGCTCCCGTCCCCGGCGACGGCCAGGGCGTAGATCCGTCCGGCGTTGGAGGCGGCCGGGGTGGCGGACCGGGCGACCCACTTGTCGCGCTGGTAGCCGAAGAAGTCGTTCGACCAGACCCGGTTCGTCCCGAAGAAGACGCGGGTCGGCACGGTCGGGGACGCCACGCAGGGCGGGTAGAAGGCGATCGGGTCGGACGTCAGCGCCGTCGTCGGCTGGACGAACCGGAACGTCTCCCCCTTGTTCGTCGAGTAGTTGAGGTAGTCGTAGTAATAGGTGTTCAGGACGTAGTTGGGGTCGTCCTGGCGGATCAGGTTGAAGCCGCCGTCCCCGCCGGTCCGGTCGGTCCAGACGAGCGAGCCCGTGAACCGCTGGTTGCCGTTGTCCTGCGTCCCGCCCATGGCGAACTCGGGGTCGGCCGGGGCGAGCGCCACGCCGTTGAACTGGGCGAGGTTCAGCGTCTCGTTCAGGTTGTCGAAGTTCGTGCCGCCGTCGGTGGTCCGCTGCATCCCCCCGTCGTTCCCGATCCAGACGGTGTCCGGGGCCGACGGGTGGATGGCCAGGGCGTGCTGGTCCGGGTGGACGACGCTCCCCGACCCGTAGACGTCCGTCAGGCGGAACCAGGTCACCCCGGCGTCGGTCGACTTGAAGAGGTCGATCGTCCCGGCGTAGACGACCTCGGGGCGCGTGGGGCTGGGCAGGATCACGTGGTCGTACGAGCACTGGTTCAGCCCGCCGCCCGAGGGGCACATCGCCGAGTGGACGCCGACCTTCTGCCAGCTCCCGCCGGCGTCGGTCGAGCGGAAGATCCCCCCGCCCGAGTGGGTGTCCGCGGTGTCCAGGACCGAGGCGTAGACCGTGACCGGGGAGGTCCGGGTCAGCCCCAGCTTGATGTTCCCGGTCTGGGCGGCGAAGGTGGCGCCCGTGGTCGTCGAGACCAGCGACGGCGTGAAGGTCTGCCCGAAGTCCGTGGAGCGGTAGACGCCCGCGGGGTCGGGGCAGCCGGAGCAGCCGTTCGAGACGCCGAAGGCCGCGAAGACCCCCTCGGGGTTGTTCGGGTCGCGCTGCAGGTCGCTGACGGCGTGCGCGAAGGTCTTCGTGAACGTCACGCCGCCGTCCGTGGACCGGTAGAGGCCGCCGACGCGCCCCTTGTTCTGGGCCACGTCGTGCCAGACGTAGACGCCGACGAGGACCCGGAGCGGGTCCTGCGGGTGGACGACGACGCGCGAGAGGATCGCGTTCGTCGGGAGCTGGCCCTCGCGGTCGACGCGGACCCACGAGTCGCCGCCGTCGACCGACTTGAGGAGGCCGGCCCCGAGGTAGATCCCCTCCGAGGTGGAGGGGCCGAACTCGAGGTCCGCGCTGTCCACCTCGCCGGTGGCGGCGTAGACGATCGAGGGGTTCGACGGGGCGTAGGCGATGTCGCTCGAGGCCAGCGCCGGGGCCGAGTCGGAGACCGGCCGCCAGTGGAGGCCCGCGTCCGTCGTCTTCCAGATCCCCCCGGTCGCCCCCCCGATCAGGACCGTCTTCGGGTCGTTCGGGTGGATCGTGACGGCGGTGACGCGCCCGGCCACGTTCCCGAAGCCGCCCTTGGAGACCATCGGCAGCGGCCCGACCGACTGCCAGACCGTGCCGCCGAAGGAGTGCGTCGAAGGGACCGAGGGGCCCGCGGCCGAACGGGAGAAGGTCCCGGCCGGCGAGGGGGTCATCGACGGGTCGAGCGGGACCTCGCAGGCCTGCTCGAGCGCCCGCAGCCGGTTCTCGGAGAGGACCCGCCCCTCGGCGTCGGCGCGCAGGAGCGCGTTGTGCCGCGCCCTCAGGCGCGGGAGGTCGCGGACCTTGGGGGGGCGGCCTCCCTCCTCGGGCTCGGCGGCCGGGGCGGAGGGGGCTCCGGCGAGGAGGGCGACCGGGAGGGCGGCGAGAAGGGCGAGGCGAGAAAGCTCCGTGAACATGGGACCTCCGAACCCTCTAGGATAGATCAAGCGCCTTCCGCGATCGGCGTTTTCTTCATAGACTGCCGGCGTGTTCGGCCTCTTCCGCCGCAGCCGCGGCGCCCCGGACGCGCCGGCGACGCTGCCCGAAGGGACGGGCGGGCCCGGAGGCCCCCGGCCCACGGTCGCCGTCTTCCCCTTCTCCCGCGGCCCCGGGGTCTCTTCGGTGCGGCCGGGGGAGAGCCCCCCCGGGCGGGACCTCGACTCGGCGGTCGCCCTGGTCCTGGCCGGGCGGTTCGCCGGGGCCGCCGACCTTTCGGCCGGCGACGTCCTCCTCCTTCCCGCCGCCGAGGCCCGGCTCGTCTCCGTCGGGCCCGACCCCGGTCTCCTCCTCCTGTCGCGCGGGGAGGGCCTCGCGAGCGAGGCGCTTGTCCGCGTCGGACGCGACGGGCCGTCGGGGACGCCGGTCCCCGGCGTGACCGGCGCGCGCTTCCTCCTCCGTTCGGCCGGGAGGAGCGTCCTCCGACTGGGGCCGCCGCCGGGGGCGCGCTGGGTCGTCTCCGGCCTCCGGTCCTTCGCGGTCTTCGCGGGGAAGCTCGAGGTGATGGAGGGGGACGGGGGGATCGCCGTGCGCGCGGGGCAGGTCGCGTTCGTGGACGGTGCCGGCGCCCCGCTCCACCTGCTTGCGGGCGGGGACTCGGCCCTGGCGATCGGCCTCGGCGGGCCGGACGTCTCGGTGACGCTGGCGTAGCCCCGGCAGGCCCCGGCGTCAGCAGGGCGGCGGGAAGCGGCGGCCGAAGAGGCGCGAGAGCGCGTCCGCCGTGGAGCGGAAGGCCAGGGGAAGCCGCTCGACGCCGTCGGCGTCGAACCAGCCGACCTGGAGCGTCTCGTCGGCCGCGAACGGCTCGGGGCTCCCGGGGATGAGGCGGGCGCGGAAGGCCGCCACGACGACCGGACGCCCGGGATAGGAGAAGAGCCCGAGGAGCTCCTCGATCTCGGCGAGCGCCCCGCACTCCTCCCGCGTCTCGCGCAGCGCGGCCTCCTCCACCGTCTCGCCCCGGTCGACGTGCCCTCCCGGGAAGACCCATCTCCCGTGGCCCGGCTCGATGGCCCTCTGGACGAGGAGGACGCGCCCGTCCCGGACGACGAGGCAGCCGGCGGCCAGCTTCGGGTCGAGCCAGTGGACCGTCCCGCACGAGGGGCAGGTGGGGACGCTCCGCCGCGAGGCCCCCTGCGGGCGGTCGGCGAGCTCGGTGGCGCACCGCGAGCAGAAGGTGGGGCGTCCGTCCATTCCCGGAGACTAGCGCGCGCCGGTCCGGATCCGTCCGTTTCCGCCGACCGTCACCGCCCCCAGCCGCTCGGCGGCGAGGAGGCCGGAGAGCGCCACCGAGAGCGTCCCGGGGCCCGGGAAGACCGTGTCCCCCGCGACCTGGAAGCCCGGGAGGCCCAGCGTGGGGTCGGGCGCGAGGAGGCCCGAGCGCGCGAGCGAGAGCGGCAGGCCGCCGACGGAGGCCCGCCGGACGAAGCGCCGGAACGTCCGCGGCGTCCCCAGGTCCTCCCAGGCGATGGCCCCCGACAGTCCGGGGGTCTCGGCCAGGAGCGGCGCGAGCATCCTCTCGCGGACGGCCGCCTTGGCCGCCCGGTACTCCTCGCCCCTGAGCGCCTCCCACCGCTGGGGACGGGTGTGCGTGGAGAGGGAGACCGTCTGGCCGCCCGGCGGCGCCACCGGGTCCCCGGGGGGCGAGTAGGAGACGAAGACGGAGTTCCCGTCCCCGGGCGGGAGGCCCGGGTCGCGCAGGACGAGCCGGTGGAGCTTCGCCCGGTCCTCGTGCACGACGCGGGAGAGCCCGAGGTTCAGGACGACCGCTCCCCATCCCGCTTCCGAACGCCGTCCCGCCCGGACGGCGGCGGAGGCGGCCTCGGGGTCCTCTCGCAGGAGGCCGGGGAGCTCCTGGAGCGGGAGCGCCGCGACGACGGCCTTCGCGCGGACCTCCTCGCCCGAGGCCGTCCGCGCTGCCCACCCTCCGCCGTGGCGGCGCAGGGAGCGGACCGCCGTCCGGTAGCGGACCTCGGCCCCGGCGTCCCGCGCGGCGCCCTCGAGCGCCGTGGCGAGCGAGCGCATCCCGCCGCGCGGGCGGGAGACGCCGCGGCGGAAGAGGTCGATCCCGAGGGCGCCGCTCCACCAGGGGGCCACGTCGGCGGGGGACTGGACGGTGATCCGGAGGGAGAGGTCGAGGATCTGGGCGAAGAGGGAGGTGCGGGGCGCCCGCTCGGCCCGCGCCACGTCCGAGACGGTGCTCGCCGCCGTCGGCAGGAGCCGCAGGAGCGGCGCGCCGAGGAGGCGCCGCGCCGAGAGGAGGTCCCCGGGCGTGGCGAGCGGCAGGCGCGGCAGGCGGCGGGTGACCTCCCAGAGGGCGTCGGCGTCGCGGCGGACCCGTTCGAAGAAGGGCCCGGCCCCCGGGAGGGCGCGGCGGACCTCGGCGGCGAAGGCCTCCGGGTCCCTCCCGAGGAAGAGCGCCTCCCCCCCGACCTCGACCGAGACGCCGGCCACCGGGTCGGCCGTCAGGGCGCCCCCGGGCCGGATGCCGAGGGCCTCGAGGATCCGGGCGAAGGGCCCGCCGGGCTCCAGCCCGATCAGCGTCGTCGCCCCGGCGTCGAGCGTGAAGCCCGACTTCTCGTACCAGGAGGCGCTCCCGCCGGGCTTGTCGTGCCCCTCCAGGAGGAGGACCCCCCGTCCCGAGCGGGCCAGGAGGCCCGCGGCGACGAGCCCCGCGACCCCCGCGCCGACGACCAGGACGTCCGGACGGTCCCCGCTCACGGTCCCGCTACGCCCCGGCCGCCCCGGCCGGTTTCCGGCCCCCGTGGACAGGGTCTCCTTGACGGGTGCCGGGGCGGCGAAGAGAATCCGTCGCTCGTCGGCTCCGGAGCGCCGGCCACGGCCCCCGACGCCCCGGGAGGATTTGCCTATGAACCGGAAGTGGACCGAAGAGAGCTCGCGATTCCTCCGCGAGAACCAGGATCGGATGGACGCCCTCACGATCGCGGGGCGGCTGAAGGTGTCGGTCGCGGAGGTGGAGCGCCGGCTCGCCGAGATGCGGGCCGGGGAGCCCGAGCCCGCCGGCGCGAAGAAGGGCCCGCTGACGGTCAAGGAAGCCACGCGCGAGCAGAACGCCTCGCGCAAGGAGTACGAGCGGGCCCTGGCGCACTTCCACAAGCGCGAGCTGGAGCCCGCGGCGCGAATCCTCGAGAGCCTCCTGGCGAGCGGGATCGAGGACGTCGCCCTGAGGGACCGGGCTCGGGCCTACCTCGCCGCCTGCCGGAACGGCAAGAGGCCCGAGAAGGAGAAGCCTGCCGCCTCCCACCCGGAGGAGGCGTACCACGCGGCCGTCTTCGAGAAGAACCGCGGCAACCCCGCCCGCGCCCTGGAGCTCCTGAGGAAGGCCGACCGCGACGGGACCGACGGGCGGGCGGCGTACCTGGCCGCCTGCTGCCACGCGCTCTCCGGGGACGTCGAGTCCGCCCTGTCGGAGCTCAGGCGGGCGATCCGGATCGACCGGCAGAACCGAGTCCAGGCGCGCCTCGACGCCGACCTGGCGTCGCTCCGCGCGCACCCCGGCTTCGGGGAGCTCCTCCTGGAGGGCTGATGCCGCCAGTGCCCGGCGAGCCCTCGCGGGCGCGCTCCGAGGCCCCCCTCGCCGTCGTCGTCCTCGCCGCCGGGCGCGGCGTGCGGATGCGGTCGGCGCTCCCGAAGGTCCTCCACCCCGTCGCGGGGCGCCCCCTCCTCGACCGGGTCCTCGACACCGCCAGCGCCGTCCTCGGGGACGGGCCGGGCTCGGGGAGGCTCGTCGTCGTCGTCGGGGCGGGGAAGGAGCGGGTCGCGGCCCACCTCGCCGCGGCCTCCCCCGGCGCCCTCGTCGTCGAGCAGGACCCGCCGCGCGGGACGGGCGACGCCGTCCGGGTCGCCCTGCCGTCCGCCGGGGACGCCGGGCGCGTCGTCGTCCTCTCGGGGGACGTCCCCCTCCTGCGGCCCGGGACCGTCCGGAGGCTCGTCGAGGCGCTCGACGGGGAGGGCGAGCCGGCGGTGGCCTTCCTCACCGCGCACCTCCCCGAGCCGGGGAGCTACGGCCGGGTCGTCCGCGACGCCTCGGGCCAGGTCCTGCGCGTCGTCGAGGCCAAGGACGCCGGCGAGGCCGAGCGCTCGATCCGGGAGGTGAACGCGGGGGTCTACGCCTTCGACCGCGCCTTCCTCGCCTCGGCGCTCCCGCGGCTCTCCGCCGACAACGCCCAGGGCGAGTACTACCTCACCGACGTCCTCGGCCTGGCGGCCCAGGCGGGGCGCCGGGTCGTCGGCCTCCCGGCCGGGGACGCGCGCGAGATGCTGGGCGTCAACTCGCGGAGGGAGCTCGCGCTCCTCGACGGGATCCTCCGCTCCCGCGCCGCCGAGGCCGCCATGGACGAAGGCGCCACGCTCCTCCGCCCCGAGACGATCACGCTGGACGACGGCGTCGCCCTCGCCGAGGACGTCGTCGTGGAGCCGTTCGTCACGCTCTCGGGCTCGACGCGCGTGGGCGAGGGGAGCCGGGTCGGACAGGGCTGCGTCGTCGTGGACTCGGTCCTCGGCGCGGGCGTGACGCTGCGCCCCTACTGCGTCGTGGAGCGCACGGTCGTCGGGGACGGCGCGATCGTCGGGCCGTTCGCGCGCCTGCGGGAAGGGACCGACCTGGGGCCCGGCGTCCACGTCGGCAACTTCGTCGAGACGAAGAAGGCGCGCCTTTCCCGCGGCGCCAAGGCCAACCACCTCACCTACCTCGGCGACGTGGAGGTGGGGGAGGGGACGAACGTCGGCGCGGGCGTCATCACCTGCAACTACGACGGCTTCGCCAAGCACCGGACGACGATCGGGGCGGGCGTCTTCGTCGGCAGCGACGTCCAGCTCGTGGCGCCCGTGACCGTCGAGGACGGCGCGGTCATCGGCGCCGGGACGACCGTCACCAAGGACGTCCCGAAGGACGCGCTGGCCACGTCGCGCGTCCCGCAGCGGACCGTCGAGGGGGGCGGGGCGAAGTACCGGGAGAAGAAGAGGGCGGCGAAGGCCGCCGCCGGGAGCGGCTGATGTGCGGCATCGTCGGGTACGTCGGGAGCCGGGCGGCGACGCCGATCCTCCTCGACGGGCTGAAGCGGCTCGAGTACCGCGGGTACGACTCCGCGGGCGTCGCCGTCCTGGGCGGGGACGGAGTCCTCCGGGTGGCCCGGAGCGAGGGGAAGCTCGCCAACCTCCTGGCCAAGCTCGGCGAGGAGCCGCTCGCGGGGAGCTTCGGGGTGGGGCACACGCGGTGGGCCACGCACGGACGCCCCTCGGAGGAGAACGCCCACCCCCACCGCGACGCCTCCGGCCGGGTGGTCGTCATCCACAACGGGATCATCGAGAACTTCCTCCCGTTGAAGGAGGAGCTGCAGCAGAAGGGCGTCGCCTTCGTCTCCGAGACCGACACCGAGGTCGTCGCCCAGCTCCTCGGGCAGGAGCGGAAGGAGCGGCCCGGCGCGCCGTTCGCCGAGGTGGTCCGGTCGGTCCTCTCGCGCCTGAAGGGGATGTTCGCCCTCGTCCTCTTCTCGGCCGACGAGCCCGACGTCCTCTACGCCGCGAAGTGGGGGCCGCCGATCGTCCTCGGCCGGGGCCACGCGGAGAACCTCGTCGCCTCGGACCCGACGGCCCTCCTCCCCCACACCCGCGACCTCGTCTTCCTCGAGGACGGCGACGTGGCGCGCGTGACCCCGGAGGCCGTCGAGGTGACCGGCTTCGACGGGACCCCGCGGGCCCGCGCCGTGAGGCGGGCGACGTGGGACCCGGTCTCGGCCGAGAAGGGGGGGCACCCCCACTTCATGGCCAAGGAGATCGCCGAGCAGCCGACCGTCGTCGCCGAGACGGTCGGGACGAAGCTGTCGCTCTCGACGGGGGCCTTCGACGAGCGGGAGATGGGGATCCCGGCCGCGCTCCTGTCGGGGGTCGACCGGATCCACGTCGTGGCCTGCGGGACGAGCTGGCACTCCGGCCTCGTCGGGAAGTTCCTCCTCGAGGAGATCGCCCGGGTGCCGACCGAGGTCGACTACGCCTCGGAGTACCGCTACCGCGGCCCGATCGTCGACGGGAGGACCCTCGTCGTCGGGATCTCCCAGTCGGGCGAGACGGCGGACACCGTGGCCGCGCTGCAGGAAGCCCAGCGGCGCGGCGCCCGGACGGTGGGCGTCGTCAACGTCCCCGGCTCGGCGATCGCCCGGATGGTGGACGGGGTCCTGCCGACGCACGCGGGCCCGGAGATCGGGGTCGCCTCGACGAAGGCGTTCACGACCCAGCTCGTGGCGCTGGCCCTCTTCGCCTACTACGCGCGGCAGGCGCGCGGCCTCGGGCGGCTCACGCGCGAGGACCCGTTCCTCCGCGACCTGGCCCGCCTCCCCGCCGCGATGCGCGAGGCGCTGGCGCTCGAGCCCGAGATCGAGAAGCTCGCCTCGCGGCTCCACCGCCGCGAGAACGCCCTCTTCCTCGGACGCGGGCTCCACTACCCGGTCGCCCTCGAGGGGGCGCTCAAGCTCAAGGAGATCTCCTACGTCCACGCCGAGGGGTACCCGGCGGGGGAGATGAAGCACGGGCCGATCGCGCTCATCGAGGCGGGGATGCCGGTCGTCGGCCTCGTCCCGAAGGACGGGCTCACCGAGAAGGTCGCCTCGAACCTGCGCGAGGTGAAGGCCCGCGACGGCGAGCTGGTGGCCGTCGTGGCCGAGGGGGAGACCGAGGTGCGCGGCTTCGCCGACGCGGTCCTGCCGGTCCCCTCCGTCCACCCGGCGCTCCAGCCGGCGGTGACGGTCGTCCCGCTCCAGCTCCTCGCCTACCACGTCGCGCGGCGGCGCGGGTGCGACGTGGACCAGCCCCGGAACCTGGCCAAGTCGGTGACCGTCGAGTGAGCCTCCGCCCCCGCCGCTCCCCGGGAAGGGCGGCGCCGTGACCGCGACGCCCCGGGAGCTCCTCGCCGGGCTGAACCCGGAGCAGGCCGCGGCGGTCTCGCACGGGGAGGGGCCGCTCCTGGTCCTGGCGGGCGCGGGCTCGGGGAAGACGCGCGTCCTGACGCGGCGCCTGGCCTGGCTGCTCGCCCACGGCGCCGCGCCCCCCTCCGTCGTCGCCCTGACGTTCACGAACAAGGCGGCCGGCGAGATGCGCGAGCGCGTCGAGCAGCTCGTCGGCGGCGCGCGGGGCTCCTTCGTCGGGACCTTCCACGCCTGGTGCGTCCGCCTCCTCCGGCGCTTCCACGCCGAGGCGGGGCTGCCGAAGGGGTTCGTCGTCTTCGACGCCGACGACCAGCTCGCCGTCGTCAAGCAGGCGCTGAAGGAGGCCGGCGTCACCGACAAGGCGCTCACCCCGAAGTCGGTCCTCTCCCGGATCTCGCGGGCCAAGAACGAGTCCCTCCGCCCGGAGGAGGCCCTCCTCCGCGCGTCCGACCCGGCGGGAGAGCGGCTCGCGTCCCTGTTCGGACGGTACGAGAAGGGCCTGCGCGCCGCGGGCGCCGTCGACTTCGACGACCTGCTCCTCCTGACCGACCGGCTCCTCGCCTCGCGGGAGGACGTCCTCTCGCTCCTGCGCCGGAGCGTGGCGCACCTCCTCGTGGACGAGTACCAGGACACGAACCGGGTGCAGGCCCGGCTCGTCTCGCGCGTGGCCGGGAGCCGCGCGGACGTCTTCGCCGTCGGCGACGAGGACCAGTCGATCTACCGGTGGCGCGGCGCCGACGTGTCGAACATCCTCGAGTTCACGCGCGCCTTCCCGGGGGCGCGGACGGTGAGGCTCGAGCGGAACTACCGCTCCACGCAGCCGATCCTGTCGGCCGCGGGGGCCGTCGTCGCCGAGAACCGGCGGCGGCTCGGCAAGACGCTCCGCGCCGAGAAGGCGGGGGGGGAAAAGGTCCGCCTCCTCCTCGTCGACGAGGAGCGCGACGAGGCGCGCGAGGTGGTCTCGCGGATCGCCGCGGCGCGGCGGAGGCGGCCGGAGGGGGACGTCGCGGTCCTCTTCCGGACGAACGCCCAGTCGCGGCCGTTCGAGGACGAGCTGGTGAGGGCCCGCCTCCCGTACCTCCTCGTCGGCGGGACCCGGTTCTACGAGCGGGCCGAGGTCAAGGACGCCCTGGCCTACCTCCGCCTCTGCGCCAACCCGGACGACGACGTCTCGTTCCGCAGGGTCGTCAACGTCCCGGCGCGCGGCGTCGGGGCCGCGACGCTCGAGGCGCTCGCCGCCGCCTCGGCCGCGCGCGGCGTCTCGCTCTTCCGGGTCCTCGAGGAGGCGCCCGGGACGCTCGGCGAGCGGGCGAGGAAGGCGCTCGCCCAGTTCCGCGCCCTCGTCGAGGGGCTCGCCGCGCGGGCGCAGAGGGAGGACGCCTCCGCCGCGGAGCTGGTCTCGGCGGCCCTGGACGAGACCGGGCTCTTCGACCTCTACGCCTCCTCCGACGACCCGCAGGACGCCTCCCGGAGGGAGAACCTCGACCAGCTCCGCGCCGCCGCGCGCGAGCACGAGCGCTCCACGGAGGGCGACCCCTCCCTGGCCGGGTTCCTGGACGCCGTCACGCTCCGCTCCGACGCCGACGACGTCGACGAGCGCCGCGGGGTCCTCCTCCTGACGCTCCACGCCGCCAAGGGGCTCGAGTTCGACGAGGTCTTCCTCGTCGGCGTGGAGGACGGCTCGCTGCCGCACGCCTCCTCCCGCGAGGACGACGACGCCGTCGAGGAGGAGCGGCGGCTGATGTACGTCGGGATGACGCGGGCCCGCGACCGCCTGACGCTCTCGCTGGCGCGCCGCCGGATGGTCCGGGGCGAGTGGTCGACCCGCGAGCCCTCGCCGTTCCTCTCGGCCCTCCCCGCCGGGTCCGTGGCCTGGGAGGACCTCTCGGCGGGGTCCTACCGCCTTGCAGCGGCCGGCGCCGCGCCCTCCCGCGACGGCGGCCTCTTCCCGGACTACGAGGGGGAGTCGCAGGAGACGCCGCCTCCGGGGCGCCGGCCGGCCGGCCGCGCCGCGCCGCCGCGCTTCGCGCCGATGCGGCGGACGGCCCCGCCGCCCTCGGCCAGCGGCTTTCGCCGCGGCTCGCGCGTGAAGCACCCGGAGTACGGCGCCGGCGTCGTCCTCGCGCTCGAGGGCTCGGGCGACGCCGAGAAGGTGACCGTCTACTTCGAGCGCGCGGGGAAGCGGAAGTTCGTCGCGCGCTTCGCGAACCTCTCCCCCGGCTGACGGGGCGCCCCGCGCGCGCTCACGGCGCCTCGGGCGGCCCGGCCAGGAGCGCGGCCTCCGTGTCGGCCCACTCCAGCTCGGCGGCCAGGAGCGCGCGGCGCCGCCGCCGGGCGGCGGTGGTGCCCGCGCCGGCCTTCTTCAGGGCCTGCGCGACGAGGCCGCGGTACTCCAGGAGGCGCGGAAGCCGCGCCGGGAGCGGCAGCCTCTCGAGGAGCGCCAGGCGCGTCAGGTCGGAGTCCCGCTCGCGCCGCGGCGAGAAGGGCTCCTCGAGCCATCGCGAAAGCTCCCGCCGACCCGCGGGCGTCAGGCGGTACTCGCGGCGCGCCGGCCCCTTCGTGGAGCGGCGGCGCTTCATCGAGACGAAGCCGCCGCGCTGGAGGCGGCGCAGCGCGCCGTAGATCTGCGCGAGGTCGGCGTCCCAGGCGAGCGCGGAGTCGCGCGAGAGGCGCGCCTTGAGGTCCCAGCCGCTCGCGGGACCGCGGGCGAGGAGGCCCAGGAGCACGTGCGGGAGCGACACGGCCAAGTATATGAAGATTCACATACCGGGGTGGAAAAACCTGCCGGGAGACTGTGGAAATCGGCTGGCGGCCCGCCCTGGGCGAAAGCGGGCCGCCCGTCCCCGCGGGCGCGCGTGGAACAAAAAAAAGGGGCTCAAAAAGAGCCCCCGTATCCCGGAAATCCTTTATTTCAGAGGAGTTGTACCGAAGCCCTACTTCTTGCCCTTCTTGGCGGCGGGCTTCTTGGCGGCCTTCTTGGCAGCCTTCTTAGCGGCCTTCTTCGTAGCCATGGACTCGGTCACCTCCTTCCAGCAGGACGATTGACAGAGCCGAAAACCGCGTGCTACGTTGGCCGTCCCTCGAAGGACGGGGGCCTCGCGATTTCCGGTCCGTCGACTGCCTCCGATACCTGGGTTTCCTGGTGTCGATAGGGTCGATGGTCAGGTCCGATCCCGGGGTTCCCGTGAAACGGCGGAGTGACTCGCGATCGCTCCGCCGTTTTATTTTCGTCGGAGGGAATTGTAGAGAGTTTCTCTCCGGACGCAAGCATTTTTTTCTTGACGCGAGCGGATTTTCTCACCTGACGGTTCCGGGAGCTCGGGAGCGGCGGCGAGCGCGCGCGAGAGGACGGCGAGGCGGCGCCGGCGCGGCTCCGCTGTAGGATGCGCGCCGCGACGACGCGCGACGACGCGCGACGGAGCGAGGAGAGACGCCGTGGACGACCCGACGAAGCGAGCGACGACGATCGTCGTCGCCCACTCGCCCGACTCGGACGACGCGTTCATGTTCTACGGGCTCCGCGCCGGGGCCGTCGACACCGAGGGGCTCGTCTTCGTCCACGAGCTCTCCGACATCGAGACGCTGAACCGGCGCGCGCTCGACGGCGAGCTCGCGGTGACCGCCGTCTCCTTCCACGCGTACGCCTACCTCGGCGAGCGCTACCTCCTCCTGCCGCACGGCGCCTCGTTCGGCGACGGCTACGGGCCGTGCGTCGTCGTGCGCGCCGGAAGCGGCGTCCCGGGCCTCCCGGAGCTCTCGGGCCGGCGGGTCGCGGTCCCCGGCCGGCTCACCTCGGCCGCGCTCGCCTTCTCGCTCCGCGTCCCGGACGCCGAGCAGGTCGTCGTCCCGTTCGACCGGATCGGCGAGGCCGTCCTCGCGGGCGAGGTGGACGCCGGCGTCCTGATCCACGAGGGGCAGCTGACGTGGCGCGACGAGGGCCTCGACCTCGTCGCCGACCTGGGCGCCCTCTGGAAGGAGGAGACGGGGCTCCCGCTGCCTCTGGGGGGCAACGTCGTCCGGCGCGACCTGGGCGAGGAGACGATCGGGAAGGTCTCGCGCGCCCTCTCCCGCTCCATCGAGCACGCTCTGGCGCACCGCGAGGAGGCCCTCACCGACGCCATGCGCTTCGCCCGGGGCCTCCCGCGCGAGAAGGCGGACCGGTTCGTCGGCATGTACGTCAACGACTGGACCCGCTCCTACGGCGAGCGGGGGAGGGAGGCGGTGCGGCTCTTCCTGCGCCTCTCGTACGAGGCGGGGAAGCTCCCCCGCCCCGTGACGCCGGAGTGGGTGCCGGAGCCGTGATGGCCCGGCTCGCGGGCCCGGCGCGCGTGGCGGCCCTCCTCCTCTCGGGGGTCTGGACGGGCGCCCTCCTCGCCTTCGCCGGGGGGGCGGGCATCGTCCTCGGGACGTCGCCGTCGCGCGACGCGGGGGGCGAGGTCAACCGGGCGCTCCTCGACGCGCTGGACGTCGCGTCGTACGTCCTCTCGGGCCTCCTCCTCCTCGCGGTCCTCGTCCTGTCGCGGGACGAGGAGACGCCGGCCCGCTCGCGCGGGCTCCTCCCGCGCCTCGTCCTCTTCGGGGCCGCGGTGACCCTCGCCTCGCACCTCTTCGTCACCCCGGCGATGTCCTCTCTGAGGGACCGGATGCCGGTCGACATCGAGCTCGTCCCGAAGGACGACCCGGTGCGGCGCGCCTGGGGGCGGCTGCACGGCGTGTCGTCGCTGGCGCTCCTCTGCCGCGTGGCGGCCTCGCTCGGCGTCTTCGCCCTCGCGCTGCCGCTCAGGCCCCGCACGCGCTGGGGCGCCGCGCGGCCGTACGGCGGGGAGGACGGCCCGGAGGGAGGTGACGCGTGAAGAAGGCGGTCCACCGCTCGAGGTAGGCGCGCCGCGCCACGGACTGCGGCTCGTCCGGGTGGTGCGCGTGCCCGGCGCGCGGGACCCGCCAGAGCGTGGCCTCTCCCGCGAGCGCCCGGTGGACGGCCTCGGCGGACGCGAGCGGGACGAAGGCGTCGGTCTCGCCGATGACGACGACGGCGGGGCACCGGACGCTCCGGGCCGCCGCCAGCGGGTCGACCGCGGAGAGCGGCACGCCGAGCGCGCGCTCGGCGGAGAAGGTGGCCAGCCGGGCGGGAAGCGCCAGGAGCGAGGCGGGGAGCCCCGTGGCGCGCGAGAGGTACCGGGCGGCCACGCCGGGCAGGTCCCCGAACGGCGCCTGCAGCCAGAGCGGCCCGGACGTCGTCCCGCCCGAGGCGAGCTGGAGCGCGACGAGGGCCCCCATCGACACGCCGTCGACGCCGACGCGGGAGAGGTCCAGCCCCACGCGCTCGCGGGCGGCGCGGAGGAGGGCCTCGACGTCCCCCGTCTCGAGCCAACCGTACGTCACGTGCCGTCCCCCGGAGGGGGCGTGGCCGCGCAGCTCGGGAACGAGGACGTCGTAGCCGAGGGAGAGCGCCCGCGCGGCGTCGCCCCGGAACTCCGCGCCCGAGCCCCCCTTGCCGTGGAGGAAGAGGAGGGCCGGACCGCCCCGGCGGGGGGAGCGCGAGGCGAACAGGGCCCTCAGCCTCGCCGGCTCGCGCGGGTCGCCGTCGTGGACGAGGTCGACGACGCGTCCGGCGGGCCCGGCCGCCCGCTCGAGCGCGCGGAGGAGGAGGCTCCGCGGCGGCGCGGGCGAAAGGCCCGACGGCGCCAGGAGGAGACGGACGACCCGGTCGAGGGGGGACGGCACCGGCGCGGCTACGACGTGGCCGGGGCGCTCCCCTTCTTCTCCAGCCCGGCCAGCTCGCGGCGGTACTCGCGGTTCTGCGGGTCGATCTGGGTCGCCTTTCTGAGAGCGCTGACCGCGCCCGTCCGGTCTCCGTTGGCCGCCAGCGTCGCCCCGAGCGCCGCCTGCGCGCCGGCGTCCTCGCCGAGCGAGAGCTCCACGGCGCGCCGCGCGGTCGCCAGCGCCGCCTCCTTCTCCTTCAGGGCGAGCGCGACGCGGGCCGCGCGGGCGAGCGTCCCCGGGTCGGTGCCGGCGGCGGCGAGGGCGGCGTCGACGGCGGCCTTGGCCTCCGCCTTCCTCCCGGCGGCCACGAGCGCGTCGGCCAGGTCGAGCTGCCGCGCGGCGCGCGTGGCGGGCGCCAGGCGCGTCCCCTCGGCGATCGAGATCGACCGCTTCAGAGTGGCCACGGCGTCGGCGGTCTTCTTCAGCCGCCTCTCGGCCACGCCGCGGACGTTCAGGAGGTCGGCCAGGTACGGGTTCTTCTGCGGGTCGTCCCCGACGGCCTTGATCGCCGCGTCGGCCGTCGAGCGCGCGCCCGCCGCGTCCCCGTCCCGCTGGAGCTGGCGGGCCAGGAAGAGGGCGAGGAGCGCCCGCTTCGGGTCGCTCCCCAGACGCGTGAGGAAGGTCGCCACCAGGTCGGCCGTCTCCGGCGAGAGGTCCTCGGCCATGTCCTCGAGGGCCGAGAGGACCGTCAGGTTCTCGAGCGTCGAGGGCTCGGCCAGGTCCGGGTCCTCGGAGACGAGCCGGTGGACGAGGGGCCTCAGGCGCGGGAGGTCGTTCCGCTGGGCCAGCGCCGACGCCAGGACGACGGCCTGTCCCGCGTCCCACTTCTCCCGGAGCTTGGCGATCCCCTCCTGGAGCGGCGTCTTGCCCGAGACGATGTTCTCGGCCGCCTTCTGGAACTCGGGCGCGCGGAAGGCCCCGGCGAGGCGGTCGATCTCGTTCCCGTTCCCGTCCAGGAAGAGGATCGTGGGGAACGAGGCGACCGCGTACCGGACGACGAGGTTCTTCCCCTGCCCCTTCTCGGCGTCGACGCGGAACGGGATCACGTTCTTCACCGCCCAGGCCGTGAAGACCGGGTCCGAGAAGGTGACCTTGTCGAGGAACTTGCACGGGCCGCACCAGACCGCGAAGACGTCCACCATGACGGGCTTCTTCTTCTCCCGAGCCAGCTTCAGGACCTCGGCGAACGGCTGACCTTGGATGAACGGGACGTGGGCCGGCGCGGCCTCGTCGGCCCGAGCCGGCGGGTCGAGGAGCACGAGCGCGGCCGCGATCGCGGCACACCCCACCAGGACGCGAGAGGGTCTCGTCACGGCCGCGATGAGACCACGCCGCCGCGGGGCGGGTCAACGCGCGCGGGTTCCCCCTGCGACACGGGTGGACGCTCGCATCGGAGGGGGTGCAGGGGGTGCGGTCAGTACGCCGGGCGGAGGTCGTCCACCTCCGGCGCCGGGTCCCCCGGGTAGAGGACGGCCTCTAGGAAGAGGCCCGACGGCGGAGCCGTCCAGGCGGCCGGGGCCGTGGAGCGCGAGGAGAGGAGGGCCGCGATCGCGTCGGGCGGCAGGCGCCCGGTCCCCACCTCCACGAGAGCCCCGACGACCCGCCGCACCATCTTCCAGAGGAAGTGCGAGGCCCCGATCCGGAAGACGAGGAGGTCGGGCTCGCCCCGGGCCTCCGCCAGGCGCGCGAAGGAGACCTCGACGAGGGTCGAGTCGTGCCCCTCGGGGTTCTCGCAGAACGAGCCGAAGTCGTGCCGGCCCACGAGCGCGGCGGCCGCGCGCGACATCGCCTCGGCGTCGAGCCGGTCCTTCACCCAGAAGACGTACGGCTTGCCGAACGCCGTGCGCCGGCGGGAGAGGCGGTAGCGGTAGACGCGCAGCAGGGCGTCGTGCCGCGCGTGGAAGGTGGGCGGGGCCGGGGCCAGCGCGAGGAGGTTCACGTCGAACGGCAGGAGGTCGTTCAGGTCCCGGCGGAGCGCCTCGAGGTTCCCGGCTGCCCGCCCCGCGGGGAGGTGGATCGACGCCACCTGGGCCAGGGCGTGGACCCCTGCGTCGGTCCGGCCCGCTCCGTGGACGCGCACTCCGGCGCCGAGCCGCTCGTGGAGCGCGTGGAGGAGGACCCCCTGGACCGTCCGGGCGTTCACCTGGGCCTGCCAGCCGCGGTAGCGGCCGCCGTCGTACTCGATCGTCGCCTTCAGGACCTCGTCCCCCGCGGCCGCCGCGGGACGGCCCGGGCGCGAGATCTCGCCGGCCGGGCGCGGGGCGGCGCCGGGACGGCGCTCGGTCCCCGGGCGCGACGTCCCCTCGCGGCGGGGCTTGAACGGCGGGCGAGGCCCGCCCTCGGGGCGCGGCCGGAACGGCGGGCGCGCCTCTCCCTCGGGACGGGGCTTGAACGGCGGGCGAGGCCCACCCTCGGGACGGGGCCGGAAGGGCCTTCGGGCTTCGCCCTCGGGGCGGGGCCCGAACGAGGGGCGGCGCTCTCCCTCGGGACGCGCGGCGGCCCCGGGGCGGGTCTCCCGTCGCGGTCCGGAGGCCGGGCGGAAGGGGCGGCGCTCACCCCCGGGGCGGGGCGGGCGCGGGGGGCCGGGACGGCGTGGGCCGCGGGGCGGTCGTTCGTTCGTCACGGCTGCATTATTCTCCGGCCCGAGGAGAGCCGGCGTGACGACGACGGAGCTGTCCGGCCCCGGGATGACCGGGATCGCGCCGCCGGCGCTCCGCGGCCGCGTCCTCGTCGTCGACGACGTGCCCGCCAACGTCACGGTCCTCTCGAAGATCGTCCAGATCCTCGGCCACGAGCCGATCCCCGCCGCCGGGGGCGAGGAGGCGGTCGAGAAGGCCCGCGCGTCGCGGCCCGACCTCGTCCTGATGGACGTCATGATGCCCGGCGTGGACGGCATCGAGGCGACGCGGCGGCTGAAGTCTGACCCGGCCACGCGCCTCGTCCCTGTCGTCATCGTCACGGCCCTCACCGACTCCGACTCGCGCAAGCGGGCGGCCGAGGCCGGGGCGGACGACTTCATGACGAAGCCCGTCGACGCCCTGGAGCTCTCGCTGCGGATCCGCTCCTTCCTCGCCGTCAAGCAGACCTACGACGAGCTGGAGGCCGCGCGCCAGAGGGCCGCGCAGCACGACCGCCTGAAGACCGAGTTCCTCGCCTCCGTCTCGCACGAGCTGAGGACACCTCTGGCGGCCGTCGCCGCCGCCGCCCGGGCGCTCTCGCGGGACGGCGGCTCCCGCCCCGAGAACGTCGCCCGTCTGGCCCCGGTGATCCTCGAGGAGTGCTCGCGGCTGGGACGGATCCTGGACGAGGCGCTCGACTTCGCCCGGCTGGACGCGGGCGTCCTCCCCTGGGCCGACGCCGAGTTCGCGGCGGCGCCGTGCGTCGAGTCGGTGGCGGCCACGTTCGCGGCCGCGGCGGAGGAGAAGGGGGTGGCGCTCTCGGCGCAGGTGCGAGCGCCGGGCCCGGGGGAGGGGACGCTCCGGGGCGACCGCGACCGCTTCCTGCAGCTCCTGGGGAACCTGACGTCCAACGCCCTGAAGTTCACGCCGCCCGGGGGGACGGTCCGCCTGGCGCTGGCCCGTGCCGGGCCCGCCGACGCGCAACGCTTCGGCGTGACGCCCCCCGCGGGGCGAGGGCTCGTCCTCGTGGCGGTCGAGGACACCGGCGTGGGGATCGCCCCTGAGAACCAGAAGCTGATCTTCGAGCGGTTCCGTCAGGTCGCCGACCCGGCCACCGGGCGCCCCTCGGGGGCCGGGCTGGGGCTGGCGATCTGCCAGGACCTGGTGGAGCGCTTCGGGGGCCGGATCGGCCTGCGCTCCTCGCCGGGGCAGGGGAGCCGCTTCACCGTCGCCCTGCCGGAGGCGCCCGCGTGAGCCCCTGGGCCCTCCCCCCCGAGATCACGCGCGAGGAGCTGGACGGCTGGGTCGCCTCGCTCGCCGCCGTCTCGGGCCTGCCGCTCGTCGCCGGCCTCGCGGACGGCCCCGGCCTCCCGGTGGTCGCCAGCGGCGAGCCGATCCTCCGCCTCGCCGGCGCCGCCGAGGACGACCCTCGCCTGCGGGCCGCCGCGGCCCTCCTCTCGAGCCTCTGCGAGAGCCACGTGGCCCGGCGCGACCTCGTCGCGCAGACCGCGCGGCTCTGGAAGGAGCTGAACTTCCTGACGGGCGTCGCCACGGCGCTCTCGCCCGATGCGACCGTCGAGGAGACGGCGGGGCGCCTCCTGACGCGGATCGTCCGCCTCCTGGGCGTCAGCAGGGCGTCGATCCTCCTCTCGCGGGAGGACGGAAGGCTCTGTGTCGCCGCCGCCAGGGGCGTGGCGCTCGACCTGGCCCCGGGCTCCCTCGTCCCGCCGGGCGGGATCGCCGAGAGGGTCCTCAGGAGCGGCCAGCCGATCCTCGTCGCGGACGTCGACGCCCTGGAGGACGTCGACGTCCTGCCGCTCCTCCACCGCGAGACGCGGACCCGGTCGTTCCTCTCGGTGCCGATCCTATCGGCCGGCGTCCCGATCGGCGTCATCAACATGACCGACCGCGCCGGCGAGAGGCCCTTCGGCGCCGACGACCTGAAGCTGATCTCGGCGCTCTCGGACCAGGCCGGGATCGCGTTCGCCAACGTCCGGATCCTGGCCGAGGTGCGGCGGGCCGAGGGGATCCGCCGCGAGCTGGCGGTGGCAGCCCGCATCCAGCGCGCTCTCCTCGCCCAGCCGCCCGTCTGGGTCCCCGGCCTGTCGGCGTTCGGGGTCTGCGAGCCGGCCGCGTGGGTGGGGGGCGATTCCTTCCAGGCCTGGCCGCGCCGCGACGGCGGCATCTGGGGGGCCGTCTGCGACGTCTCGGGCCAGGGGCTCCCCGCGGCGCTCCTCCTCTCCTCGGCCCACGCGGCTCTGCGCGGGATGGCCGCGGCGGACCTTCCTCCCGTCGAGGCGGCGCGCGCCCTCCACCAGGCGGTCCTCTCGGAGGCCGGCGACTCGGGGCGGTTCGTGACGGCGGCTCTCCTGCGGGTCGACCGGGGCGGGAAGGCGAGGCTCGCGTCGCTCGGCAGCCCGCCCGTCCTCCTCCGCCGGGCGGGGGGGGCGATCGAGGGCTTCTCCCGCGGCGGGGCCCCCGCGGGGTTCCCGCAGGGAGGGACGTGGGAGGAGGACGAGGTGACCCTCTCGCCGGGGGACCGCCTCGTCCTCCACACCGACGGCCTCGTCGAGGCGGACGGGCCGTCGGGACCCTTCGGCGAGGACCGCCTTCGCCAGGCGCTCGCCTCGCGCCCCGAGCGCGAGCCCGCGGAGTCCACGGCGCGGGGGATCCTCGAGGCGCTGCGCTCGTTCCTGGCCGGGCGCGAGGCGCCGGACGACGTGACCCTCCTCGTCGTGTCGCGCCTCGAGGAGAAGGGGCCGTGAGGCGAGCGGTGCCGAGGCCCGCTCCGGCGTCCCCTTCGCGGGGCGGCTGAGGAGGCGGCCGGTGCGCGTGGAGCTCCGCGTCGACGCCACGTTGCGGTCCGTCCGCCTCCTGGCGGCGGCGGCGCGTGGGGTCCTCGCGGAGTGGGCGGTCCCGGAGGAGAAGGCCTCGCTCCTGGAGCTGGCGCTCGTCGAGGCGGCGACGAACGTCGTCCGCCACGCCTACCGCGGCGCTCCGGGCCACGAGATCCGCGTGCGGCTGACGCGGGACGCCGGCACGGTCGTCCTGGCCGTGGCGGACCGGGGCCGCTCCTTCGACCCCTCCAAGGTCCCGCCGCCGCCGGCCCCCGACCCCGCCGACCCGAAGACGTGGCCGGAAGGGGGAATGGGCCTGGCGCTGATCCGCGCCTCCTGCGACGAGGTGACCTACGCGAGCGAGGCCGGCGAGAACGTCCTCTCGCTGACGCTGCGCCTTCCGGCCGCAGGAGGCCGGGAACGCGGCGGCAGGGCGTGACGCGGCCTTTCACCGCCGCCGCGTCGCCCGCCGCCGAGCGGCACGCCGAGGAGACTCTGGCGGCTCTCGTCTCGTGCCTGAAGGAAGCCGCCTCCGGGGCGTGGAGGGGCGCCTTCCTGGGCGGGGCGCTCGGGCACGGCGAGGGGGCCACGGACGAGGGCCCGGCGGGGGAGGCCGTCTGCGCCAGCCCGTTCGAGGTCTTCGCGGTCCTCGACGTCGGCTCGGGCCGTGCCGCCGCGGCCGCGCGGGAGCTCGCGCGGGCGCTGGAGCGGACGGCGCGGAGCCGGCGCGTCCCGGCCGCCGTCTCGGTCCTCCCCGCGCCGGCCCTCGGCGCGCTGCAGGCGGGGCGGGACCTGCTGGAGGCCCTCGGGGCGCGGCGGGTCGTCTCGGGGGAGGCGTCGCTCCTCGCCGGGGCGCGCGTCCTGGGGGCCGAGCGGCCGGCCGCGGCCGAGGCGCTGCGGCTCCTGGTCAAGCGGGGAGCCGCGCTCCTCCTGGCCGACCGGGGCCTCTCCTGCAAGGGCTCGGCGGTCGCGGCGCGCCGCGCCTTCGCCGCCGCCGACGACGCCGGCCTGGCCTGCGCCGAGGCGCTCCTCCTCTCGGCGGGGCGCTGGGCCCCGGGCGAGGCGGCGCGGGAGGCGGCGCTGCGCCTCCTCGGGTCGCCGGGGGCGGGGAGCGCCTCGGGGATCCACTCGCGGATGAGCTGGACGCGCTTCCGGGACGTCGTCGAGGCGCAGCGAGCGGCCCTCTCGCGGCGTCAGGCCGGAGTCCCTCCGGACGACCTCGTCCCCGCGCGGACGGAGGCGGCGCGAGCCACCGACCGCTTCCTGGAGGTCCTTCGCCTCTCCGAGGAGGAGCGGCTCTCGGCCTCGCTCCCCGACTGGACCGCGCACGCGCGGGCTCTCCTGGCGCGCCACCCGGCGTCGAGCCTCCTTCCGTTCGGAGAGGGCGACCCTCCCGACGCCTCGGGAGACATCGGCGCGCTGCGCTCGGCGCGGCGCTGGCCGCTGGCCGAGCGCCTCGCCCCGGCCCTGGCGGCGCAGCTGGACCCGGACCCGGGCGACCTCGAGGTCGTGCCGCTCCTCCTCGGGCTGCCGCCCGACGCCTCGCGCGAGCGGCTCGCGCAGAGGACCGCGGCCCTGGCCTCCGCCCTCTGACCCTCCTCAGAACTTCGAGCGGCCGCGGGTCAGGGCGAGGCGCAGGTCGAGGAGCGGGTCGGTCCCGCGGACCGGGACGCGCCTCAGGCGGAACGGGTCGGAGAGGTCGCGCGGGATGCCGCTCCGGATGACGGTCGCCGCGCGGTACCCGGCGTCGCGGACCGCCGCGGCCGAGCGGTCGTCGAAGGCGCCGTACGGGTAGCAGAAGGAGGTGACCGCAGCCCCGGTCGTCTCCTCGAGGCGGGCGCGGCTCGCCCGAGTCTCCTCGGCGAGCGCGGCGTCGTCGAGGCCGGGCAGCGCGCGGTGGAGGAGGCCGTGCGAGCCGATCTCGACCCCCGCCGCGTGGAGCGCGCGGACCCCTTCGGCGGAGAGGAGCGGCTCGCCGGGGCGCTCGTCGTCCCAGTCGTTCGTCCCGCCGAGCTTGCCCGCCACCACGAAGACGGTCGCCCCGAAGCCGCGCGCCGTGAGGAGCGGGAGCGCGCGCGTGAGGACCCCCTCGAATCCGTCGTCGAAGGTCAGGACGGCCCTCTTCTCCCTGCCGCCGGGCTCCTCGAGGAGGTCGCGCAGGGCGACGCCGCGGTAGCCGAGGCGGGAGAGGAGGTCGAGGTGCCGCGCGAAGAGCGGCTCGGGAACGCGCCACTTGTTCAGGCGCGAGCCCGGCCGGTGGGGGCCGACCTGGTGGTACATCAGGATCGGCGTCCCCTCCCGGCGCGGGCGCCACCAGTGGAAACGGAGCGAGACGCCCAGCGCCGTCAGGCCCGAAAGGCCGAGGAGGAGCGCGGACGGGTCGCTCAGGTGGCCCCCTCCGGCCCCTCGCCTCCTCCGCCCCGCCCGGTCAGCCTCCGCTCCTCGAGCTTCAGGTACTTCACGAGCGTGCTCGTGGCCGAGAGGGCGGCCCAGACGAGGCCCGGCAGGCCGTCCAGGAAGCCGAGGCGGAGGAAGGCCCGGTCGACGAAGTCCCAGCTCACGCGGAGCGGCAGGAGCGGGACCTTCGTCCTCCGGCCGGCGCGGGCCTTGGCCTCGGCCGAGAGCGAGGTGTACGAGTCGAGCTTCTCGAGGTAGTGGGTCACGTCCCGGTACGAGCGGTGGAGGAGGGGCGAGCGGAGCGTGCCGACCGGCCCGTCCACGACGAGCCGCTCGTGGACCGGCGCGTCGGAGAAGCGGGCGCGGTCCTTCCGGTAGAGCCGCGGCGGCCTGACGAGCGTGTCCCGCCCGAAGCGCAGGACCCGGCCGAGGAAGACGAGCCGGATCGGGACGCGGAACGCCGCCGGGGCGTCGCCGTCGGGGCCTGCCGCAGGGGACGCCAGGAGCGAGCGGATCTCCCGGGCCAGCTCCTCCGGGACGACCTCGTCGGCGTCGATCGAGAGGATCCACGGCCCCGTGGCCGCCTCGGCGGCGGCGTTCTTCTGGGGTCCGAATCCCGCGAACTCGCGGACGAGGACGCGGGCGCCGGCCTCCCGCGCGATCGCCTCGCTCCGGTCGCGCGAGGCGGCGTCCACGACGACGACGACCTCGTCGGCGAAGGAGACCGCCGAGAGCGCCTCGCCGAGGCGGTCCTCCTCGTCGCGCACGACGAAGGTGACGGAGAGCCGGGCGGGCCGGCCGGTCTCGACCATCCGGAGCGGAGTATCCCAGGTGCGGTCCGTATACTCCCGCCGCGTGATCGACGCCGCGAAGCTGCCCGACGACCCGGAGGCGTCGGGCCGCGTCCTGTTCGCCCTGTCCCTGGCCGCCGGCGCCCTCCTCCGGCTCGTCCTCCTCGGCCAGCCGGACCTCTCGGGCCCGGACGAGGGAGTCTGGGCGCTCGGGGCCCGGAACCTGGTCGAGGGGGGGATCCCGCAGTTCTTCGGCCTCTCGGCCGAGCCGCTCGGCGACCCGTCGGGCGTGCCGGTCTTCTTCCCGGTCGTCCTCTCGCTGATGGTCCGGGTCTTCGGGCCCGTGGAGTGGGCGATCCGCCTCCCGTCCGTCGTGGCCGGGCTCGTCGGCGCGTTCGTCCTCGAGCGGCTGGTCCGGCGCGGATACGGACAGCCGGCGGGCCACTTCGCCGGCGCCTTCGCGGCGCTCCTCCCGCCGCTCGTCTCCTCCTCGCGGGCGGCCACCGTCGAGACGACGCTCGTGGCCCTGGGGCTGGGCGGGGTCATCTTCGGCATCCGGGCCTTCGAGGAGGACCGGACCGCCGAGGCCGCTCTCTCCGGGTACCTCTTCGGCTGCGGGTTCCTCGCCAAGGGGGACGCGGTCTTCCTCTTCCTCGGCCCCCTCCTGGCCGCGCTCCTCTTCCGCCCGCGGCTCTTCGGCCTCGGCAAGGTCGTCCGCTCCCTCGTCCTCCTCCTCGGGACCTTCGTCCTGACCGGCGGGAGCCACCTCCTCCTCACGGCCCTCTTCCGGCCCGAGGCCGTCGGGCGGCAGCTCGCGATCGCCTTCGGCGACCCGGGGAGCGGCCTCGAGGCCGCGCACGGGACCGCCTTCGGCGCCGACCTGAAGACGCTCGTCGGGGCCCTCTTCCTCTTCCTCCCGCTGGCGGGCCTCGGCGCGGCGTACCTCCTCCGCCCGCTCGGCGAGAACGAGGTCGCCTCCGGCGCCACGGACGGCCCCAGGAGGCTCGACCACGGCGTCCTCTGGGGCGTCTACGGCGTCGAGCTCCTCGTCCTCGTGGCGGCGTCGGGGAAGCTCTCGCTCTCCTCGATCCCGGTCCTGCCGGCCATCGCCGCCTTCGCCGGGTTCGGCGCCGCCGCGCTCGTGACGCCGGCCGGCGACGGCCGGAGGAAAGCCGAGACGACGTGGACGGTCGTCGCGGGGCTCGTCGTCCTGGCCGCCGCCGGCTTCTTCGCCTCGCTCCCGGACCAGCCCCTCTTCGGCGGGCGGCGGGCGCCGCTCGTCTCGGGGAGCGCTCTCTCGGGGATCGCGGCGACCGCCGCGTTCGGCGCGCTGCTGGCGGCGGGGGTCGGGGCGCGGCGCTTCGGCCGCCGTCTCTCCACCGGCTTCATCGCGGCGCTCCTCGTGGCGGCGGGGATCGAGTCGGCCGGGTTCATCCGCCGCGAGCTCCTCACGCACCGGACCTTCGCGCGCGAGATCGCCGACCAGATCTCCCCCGCCGTTGCGAAACGGACGCCGCGGGAGCTGGCCTTCCGTTCTCCCGAGACGCCCGCGCTGTCGTTCCTCCTCTTCCGGACCGGCCGGGCGTGGAACGGGGACGGGACGGCCGCGACCGTGGCCGCGGACTTCCGGGAGGGAACGGTGGCCTTCTGGGCCTTCCGGGACGGCATGCCCAGGGGCCCCGAGGCCCCCGACGCCGCGGCCCGCGCCCTCCTCGAGTCCCGGACGCGCGAGGTGACCGCCGACGTGACGGCGCGCGCGGGCCGGCCGGTCGGCGTGCGCGTCTTCGTCGCGGAGCCGCTGACGCCAGCCGCCGCCGCGCCCGGGCCGTAGCCCGCCCGCGGCTCGCGCATAATCCCTCCGCCGATGACCACGGTCCTCTTCGCAGACCGGGACGGCGCTTCTCTCGGCCCCCTGGGCGAGAGGGTCGTCCCGGCGCTCCTCCCCCTCCAGTCCGTCCCGGCCCTCGAGCGGATGCTCGAGGCGCTCGTCCGCGCCGACCTGCGCGCCGCCCTCCTCGTCGTGGGGCCCGGTTCCCGGGAGGTGAAGCGCCGCTTCGGGAAGGGGATCCGCTGGGGGATCGCCCTCGAGTACGTCGAGCGCGAGGGCGAGGAGACCTCCGGTGACGTCCTGCGCCGGCTGGAGCCGAGGCTGGACGGCGACACGCTCGTCTTCCGCGCCGACGTCGGCGCGCACGCCGCCGTCGGGGAGTTCGTCGACGCGGTCGCCTCCCGGACGGCCCCGGTCGTGGCCGGCACGACGGGCGGCCGGCCGATCGGCTTCTTCCGGCTGAAGCCGGGCGCGGTGAAGAAGGTCGAGCTGCCGCGCGAGCCGGCCGCGGAAGGTTGGGCGCTCGGCGAGGACCACGAGCCGCTCCCGCTCGAGACCGCCGTCACGCTCCTCGACTCGGTCGCCTCCTACCGCGCGGCCGACGCGCCGGAGGCGCCCTCGGTCTCGCCGCGGGCCGGCGTCGACCCGAAGGCGAAGCTCCTGGCGGGGACGTCGGTGGCCGAGGAGTCCGTCGTCCTCGCCGGGGCGCGCCTGTCGGGAGTCAGCGTCCTGCCGCGGACCGTGATCCCCGCGGGCGTGGAGCTCGCCGACGCCGTCGTCTCGGGGAACCTCGTCGTCGACGCGAAGACCGGCGAGGCCTCGCTCCTGACCGACCGCCTCCCGCCCGCCTCGGGCCGGCACGTCGCGGGCGTCGCCGACCGGATCGCGGGGGTCCTCGCCCTCCTCCTGTCGCTCCCGCTCTGGCCGGTCGCCTTCCTCTGGGCGCTCGTGGCCAACGCGGGGCACCCGACGGGGAGGCTGCGGCTGAACGGGAACGGGGCGGGGGGAGCGCGAGAGCCCTTCTCGACGTTCCGGTTCGAGACGGCGGTCCCGGTCCTGCGCGACCTGCCCCTCCTCCTGGCGCTCTCCGCCGGGCGCCTCGCCCTCTCGGGCGTGGCACCGCTGCCGCCCGAGGAGGAGGCCGCCCTCCACGCCGGGTGGGAGCGGACTCGCCTGGAGGCTCCGGTCGGCCTCCTCTCCGCCTCCCGCCTCCTCGTCCCCGCCGCGGCTCCCGACGAGGTGGCGCGCGTGGTCGACGCCTTCGAGGCTCGCCGGCCCGTCGGGGGTCTGGTCGGGACGGCGCTCGGGGCCCTCTTCGGGGCGAAGGGGTGGGTCGCGCCGAAGGCCTGGAACCCCGACCAGATCCCGGAGGCCTCCTCGTGAGCGAGCGGGCGGTCCTCTCCCCCTGGGACGGCCGGGAGGTGGGCCGCGTCCGCGTCCCGTCAGCGGCCGAGGTCGAGGCCGCCGTCGCGGGCGCCGTGAAGGCCTTCGAGGCGACGCGCCGGATGCCGACCTGGCGGCGCTCGGCGGTCCTGCGCGACGTCGCCGCGCGGCTCCTCGACCGCCGCGACGCGCTGGCCGCGATCGTCGTCGGCGAGGCCGGCAAGCCGCTGAAGGCCGCGCGGGCAGAGGTTGCACGCTCGGCCCAGACGTTCCTGGCCGCGGCGACCGCCTGCGAGACGCCCCGGGCCGAGCTGATGCCGCTCGACGTCAACGCCTCCTCGGAGGGGCGCTGGGGGATCCTCCGCCGCTTCCCGCTCGGGCCCGTCTGCGCCATCACGCCGTTCAACTTCCCGCTCAACCTGACCGCCCACAAGGTCGCACCGGCCATCGCCGTCGGCGCGCCCGTCGTCCAGAAGCCGGCGTCGCAGACGCCGCTCTCGGCCCTCGCCCTGCGCGAGGTGGTCCTCGCCGCCGGCTGGCCCGAGGAGGCCTACTCCGTCCTGCCGCTCTCCGGGGCGGAGGGGGAGCGCCTCGTCCTCGACCCGCGCCTGCCGGTCGTCTCGTTCACCGGCTCGGCCTCGGTCGGCTGGCGGCTGAAGGAGCTGGTCCCGAGGAAGCGCGTCGGCCTCGAGCTGGGAGGCAACGCCGCGGCGGTCGTCCACGCCGACGCCGACGTCGAGGACGCCGCCTCGCGCGCCGTCCCCGGGGCCTTCGGCTACGCGGGGCAGTCGTGCATCTCGCTCCAGAGGACGCTCGTCCACGAGAGCGTCTACGACGCCTTCCGGGAGCGGTTCCTCGAGCGGGCGCGGGCGCTCGTCGTCGGCGACCCGGCCGAGGAGGCGACCGACGTCGGCCCGATGATCACCGAGGCCGACGCCGCGCGCGCCGAGGCGTGGGTGGCCGAGGCGGTCTCCGCGGGGGCGGCGCTCCTCCTCGGCGGGACGCGGCGCGGGTCGCTCCTGACGCCTTCGGTTCTCGAGCGGACCCAGCCCCGGATGAAGGTCGAGTGCGCCGAGGTCTTCGCGCCCGTCGTGACGCTCTCGCCGTACCGCGACTTCGACGAGGCGCTCGCGCGGGTCAACGCCTCGTCCTTCGGGCTGCAGGCGGGCGTCTTCACGCGCGACCTCTCGCGCGTGGAACGGGCCTTCGAAACGCTCGAGGTCGGGGGCGTCGTCGTCAACGACGTCCCGACCTGGCGTGCCGACCGGATGCCGTACGGCGGCGTCAAGGACTCCGGCACCGGCCGGGAGGGACCGGCCTTCGCGATGGAGGAGATGACCGAGCCGCGCCTCCTCGTCCTCAGAGCTCCTTGAAGGAGGGCAGGATGTCCGAAGAGCACCGCTTCACGGTCGCCTCGTCCTGGGACCCGCGGGAACGCCAGGGCGAGCTCCGGAACGGCGACGGGAGCTTCGCCGCGCCGTTCTCCGGAGCCCCCTCGCTCGGCGGCCGCAAGGGCGTCGTCAACCCCGAGGAGCTCCTCCTCTCGGCGCTCGAGGCCTGCTTCGTCCAGACCTGGGCGATCTTCCTCGCCAAGCTCCGGGTCCCGATCGAGAGCCCGGTCCTCGAGGGGCGGTGCGAGCTGGAGAAGGACCCCGCGGGCGGCTACCGCTTCTCGTCGTTCGAGCTCTTCCCGCACGTCCCGAAGGCCCTCCTCGACGAGCGCGCCGAGGACGTCGAGAAGACGCTCGAGCTGGCCGAGAGGTACTGCATCGTCTCCAAGGCGCTCCGGGGAGAGGGGCGGACGATCACCGTCACGCCGGTGCCGGTCTAGCCGGTGGGTGCCGCGGGGGACCGTCGCGCGGGGCCGTTCGGGCGCCTCGTCCGCGACGTCGCCCGCCACCCGGCCCTCCTCGCGGGCACCGCGCTGGCGCTCGTCCTCCTCTCGGCCGCGCAGCTCGGCCTGACGTGGATCGTCAAGCTCTGGCTGGAGGGGCCGATGCGGTCCGGGGACGCCGGGAGGACGCGCCAGCTCCTCCTCCTGGCCGCGGGGGCGACCGGGGCGATGGTCGTCCTCGTCGTCCTCTCCCGGTACCTGGCCGCCTCGGTGAACCAGCGCCTCCTCCAGGGACTGCGCGACCGGGCGGCGGCCCGCCTCCTCTCGGTCCGCCTCGCCGACGCCCGGCGTCTCCCCTCGGGGGACGTCCTCTCGCGGGTCCTCGCGGACGCCGGGGCGCTCGCGACGTTCGTCGAGACGTTCCTGAAGCGCGTCGCCGGGGACGGCCTCCTGGCCCTCGGCGCGGTCGGGATGATGCTCGCCATCAGCTGGAGGCTGGCGCTCGCCACGGCGCTCCTCGTCGCGGGCGTCGGCCTCGTCCTGGCCCGGATCGGGGCGGTCATCCGGCGCGCCGGGACCGCGGCGCAGACAGAGGCGGGGCGGCTCGCTTCCCTCCTCTCCGAGCAGCTCCGGGGGCTCTCGGCCGTGAAGGTCTTCGGGGCCGAGGCGCGCGAGGCCGCCCGCTTCGCCGCCCGCGACGAGCGCTACCGCGAGCGGGTGATGAGGGTGGAGCGGCTCTCGGCCCTCCTCCTCGGGACGGTCTTCCTGGCCACCGGCCTCGGGTTCCTCGCGGCCATCGGCTGGGCGACGGTCCCGGGGCGGGCGGAGGTCGGCGTCGAGGGGCTCCTCGCCTTCTGCCTCTACGCCGCGCAGACGGTCGAGCCGCTCCGGCGCCTGGCCGACGTGCAGGGCCAGCTCCAGCGCGTCCTGGCCTCGGCCGAGCGCGTCTACGCCCTCGTCGACCTCGACGGGCCGGAGGAGGGCGGGTCGGAGAGGCTCCCGCGCCCCGCGCGGGGGGAGGTCCGGCTGGAGGCCGTCCGGTTCCGGCACCGGCGCGACGTGCCGCTCCTGGAGGGGGTCGACCTCGCCGTCGGGCCGGGCGAGACGGTCGGGGTCGTGGCGGCGAGCGGCGGCGGCAAGAGCACGCTCGCCTCGCTCCTCCCGCGCCTCCTCGACCCGCAGTCGGGCCGGGTCCTCCTGGACGGCGTCGACCTGCGCGACCTCGCGCTCGCCGACCTCAGGCGCGAGGTCTCGGTCGTCGAGCAGGAGCCCGTCCTCTTCGGCGAGTCGCTCGGCGAGAACGTCCGGTTCGGGACGTGGGACGCCACGGACGCCGAGGTCGGCGAGGCGCTCGCCCTCTGCGGCCTCGCCGACCTCGCGGCCTCGCTCCCGACGGGCCTGGCGACCCCGCTCCTGGAGGCGGGGCGGGACCTCTCCGGAGGGGAGCGTCAGAGGATCGCGCTGGCCCGCGCAGTCCTGAGGGACCCCGCGGTCCTCGTCCTCGACGAGGCGACGAGCGCGCTCGACGGCGAGGCGGAGGCCGCCCTCCTCGACCGGCTCGCGCCGTGGCTCTCGAGGCGGACGGTGATCGTCATGGCCCACCGCTTCTCGACCGTGGCGCGCCTGCCGCGCGTCGTGGTCCTCGAGGAGGGGAAGGTCGTCGCCGACGGCCCCGTCCGCGACCTCCTCGCCGGCTCGCCCGCCTTCGCGCGCCTCTTCGGCTCGCAGGTCGCCGCCGCCTCGGGTGCTATCGTCGCTCCCTCGTGAGAGCGGACCCGTTCGACGCGGCGCGCGCCCAGTCGCCGACCCGCGTCCTCCCCGCGCGCGAGGTCGTCGACCTCCTCCCCCTCTCGCACGCCCCGGAGGTCGTCGCCGCCTACGCCGAGGCGATGGCCCGGGGAGAGCGCTTCCCGCCCGTCTCCGTCGTGCGGCTCCTCGGGCGGTTCGTCCTGGCCGACGGCCACAAGAGGCTCGCCGCCGCCCGCTCGCTCGGCGTGGGCGAGGTCCCCGTCGAGGTCTGGCCCTTCACCCGCCTCCTCCTCGACCAGGCCCGGCAGGTGCGCGACAACGCGCGGAAGAACGGCCGGATCCTCCGGGCCCTCGTCTCGGACCCCGCCGAGGCGCGCCGCCTCGTCGCCGCGACGGCCGGCCACTGGCGGCGGGTCGCGGCCTCCCTGGCCCACCACCTCCGGCGCGCCGGCGCCCGCTGACGCCCTTGGAGCGCGCCCGCCTCGCGGTCGTCGCGGCTCGCTGGGATCCCTCGCGCGGCGGCGAGGAGGCGCTCCTCTCCGACCTCGCGGGGGCGCTGGCCCGGGACGGCGTCGCGGTGACCGTCCTCTGCCGGGAGGGGAGCGACGCCCGTCCCGGCGTCGCGGTCGAGTTGATGCGCGTCCCGGCCTGGCCCCGCGTCCGCGCCGAGCGGCTCTTCCGGCGCGAGGCCTCGCGGCGCGCCCTCGCCTCCGGCGGCCCGCTCCTCGCGACGCGGCCCGTCCCGTCCGCCACGCACGTCCAGCTCCACGCGGGGCTCCTCGCCGACGCCTTCGCGGCCGAGCGGGAGGCCACGCCCTCCCCGCTCCGCCGCGCCCTCTTCCCGCTCGGGAACCGGCTCAACCCGAGGCGCCGGTTCCTCCTCGCCGAAGAGCGGACGGTCCTCTCGGGCTCCCCGCGGCCGAGGCTGATGGTCTGGTCCGCGGCTCTGCGCGACCGGGTCGTCTCCGTGCACGGCGTCCCCGCCCCGGAGGTCGCGGTCCTTCCGCCGGGGGTCGACCTCGCGCTCTTCTCCCCGGGCGAAGAGCCCCCGCCCGCCGGGCGGCTCGACCTCCTCTTCGCGGGCCGTCCCTTCGCGCTGAAGGGGCTCGCCACGGCGATCGAGGCCCTCGCGCGCCTCGTGGCGTCCGGGACCGAGGCGCGCCTCCTCGTGGCGGGCGGCGACGCGCCCGGGCCGTACGAGCGGCTCGCCCGGCGGCTGGGCGTGGGGGGGCGAGTCGAGTTCCCCGGGCGGCTGCCGCGCGCCGAGATGCCGGCGCTCTACCGGCGGTGCCACGCCCTCGTCCACCCGACGTTCCACGACCCGTTTTCGCTCGTCGCCCTGGAGGCGCTGGCGTGCGGCTGCCCGGTCGCCACCTCCCGGCGCAACGGAGCTGCCGAGGTGATCGCCGGCGGGCGGGAGGGCTTCATCCTCGACGACCCGCGAGACGCCGCGGCGCTCTGTGCGTCGCTCTCCTCGCTCGCAGACCCGGGCCGCTCGGCGGCGATGCGGCAGGCTGCGGCCGCCCTCGGCGCGCGGTTCCCGCTCACCGCCTTCGTCCGCGAGGTGCGCGCGTGGCTCGGCCTCTGAGGCCCGGCGACGGGGAGGTCCGGCGCCTCCTCGTCGTCAAGCTCTCCTCCCTCGGGGACGTCGTCCACGCGATCCCCTCGGCGGCGGCTCTGGCGGCCCGCTACCCGGCCGCGGAGGTCGACTGGGTCGTCGAGCCGCTCGCCGCCCCCCTCGTCCGCGCCCTCCCGTTCGTCTCCCGGACGGTCGTCTTCGACGGCGGGACGGCCTTCCGCGAGGGGGGCGGGGCTTTCCTCGAAGCCGTGGCAGGGCTGCGCGAGTCGCTCGCCGGGCGGAGGTACGAGCTCGCGGTCGACCTGCAGGGGCTCCTGAGGAGCTCGCTCGTGACGGTCCTCTCCGGCGCGGCCCTGCGGATCGGGCGCGGGAGGTGGCCGTGGCTCCACCGCTCCGTCGCGATGTACGACCACCGGCGCGCGCCTCACGCCGTGGAGAACACGGCGCGCCCGCTGGCGTCGCTCGGGATCGACCCTCTCGGCGTCTACGGGGCGGGTCTTGCGGCCGTCGAGCCGCTCGCCCGCGACCTCCGGGCTCGCGGGGAGGCGCTCGCGGCCTCGCTCTCCCTCCCGCGCCCCTTCGTCGCCCTCCTCCCCGGCGCCTCGCGGCCGTCGAAGCGGCTCTCGTTCGCCGCTGCCGCCCTTCCCGCGCCGGCGGTCGTCCTGGGCGGGCCGGACGCCCGGGGCCTCGGGCCGCCGGGAGCGGTCGACCTCGCCGGGGAGCTCCCGCTCCTGGACGCGGTCGCGCTGGCGCTCGTCTCCGACCGCGCCCTCGGTGCCGACACGGGGCCGTCGCACACGGCGGCCCTCCTGGGAGCGTCGATCACGGGCGTCCACGGCCCGACGCGCGTCGGGAGGACCGGCCTGCGCGGCCCGAGGGCCCGGAGCGTGGGCGCCCCGTGCGGCGGGTGCGAGCGGCGCCGCTGCCCGCGCGCGGGGGCCTGCCTCGCCGAGGCGCTCCGCGAGGCGGTCAGGAGCGGGGGGCCGGGGCCGTCGTGGCCTCGCGAAGCCGGGACGACCACTGCCAGAGCCCGTTGACGGTCTCCGGCGGAAGGCGATGGCCGAGCGCCCGGGCGGCGGCGACGAGCTGGCCGCGGTGGTGAGCCTCGTGCGACACCGCGTAGGCGCAGAAGAGGACGGCGTCGCGAGGCAGGGCGCCGAAGACGAAGGGAGCCCCGACGCCGGGGAACGGGCCGCCGTTCTCCAATGCTGCCCGGAGGAGGCGCAGCAGGGCGTCGCCGCTCGAGGCGAGCGCGTCGAGCACCTCCGCCCGGCTGGCGGTGGCTCGGCCGAGGGGAGGAGGGACGGCGATGCCGGAGAGCTTCCCGAGGCCGTTCATCCAGAGGCGGCGGCAGTTGTGGAGGTGAACGGCCACGCTCCGGACCGTCCGGCGGGGAGCGCCCGGCAGCGCGAGCGGCCACAGAACGTCCGGGAGGCGCTCGACGAGGAAGGCGGTGGCCCGGCAGCTGACGCGCCACGCGTCCAGGACCGGCTCGTGAGACGAGCCCCCGGCCGGGATCCCGGAGGGCACGTCCGGCGGCCGGCCCCGCGAGGCGGCGATCCGCGGCGGGTCCACGCGAGAGCGCTTCACGCCGGGCGAGGCGGGCCGGGGGCGGTCCGGCCGAACAGCTGGATGCGGCCGCAGTCGCCGCAGAGGAAGGCCGCGACGCGGCCCGCGACGGGCAGCTTTCCGGTCCAGAAGCTCCGGGACGCGTCCGGCAAGACGTACTCGAGGAAGCCGGGCTCGGGACCGAGCGACCTGTCGAGGATCCGGATCTCGAGTGCCTTCCCCGGACAGCCGGGGCACTGGATGGCGTGAGGCTCCGTCACGGTCGCGTCTCCTTCCTCCGGTCCCCTCCGATCCGACGGCGCTCCGAGCTCCCGCCGGCCGCATCTCGTCGGACGACCCAGGGCGTGTGAAAGATCACGAGGATGTCGCCATCGGCGGCCCGCCTACTGGCCCGCCGGCGGCTCCCAGAGCTCGACCTTGTTCCCGTCGGGATCGAGGACCCAACCGAAGCGGCCGAACTCCGACTCCTCGACCTTGTCGACGACGTTGCATCCCTCCTCGCGGAGGAGGGCGAGGAGGCCGTGGAGGTCCGCGACCCGGTAGTTCACCATGAACGGCGACGTGCTCGGGGCGAAGTAGTCGCTGCTCGAGGCGGACACGTTCCAGACGGTCGTGCCCGCCACGGGGCTGCCGTCGGCGTCGGTCCACCGGAAGGCGGCGCCGCCCCACTCCTGGACGTCTATTCCCAGGTGCCTCTGGTACCAGGCGCGCAAGGCAACGGGGTCCTGGGACTTGAAGAAGATGCCCCCGATACCGGTGACTCTCCGCATGTGAGCCTCCTCGGCGCCGAAGACGCCCCGGGGTCGCGTGACGACGCCGGATACTACCGTGTCAGGAGCGCCGGCGACCTGGTGCCGGCAGGAGCCCGGGGACCGGAACGCCCGGGGCGGGGAGACGGCTCGCTCCTCCTTCCGCGCCTCGTGGCCGCGCTCGACGCGCCACCGGAGCCTCGCCCCGCGGCCGTACGTCGCCAGCGGAGCGCCGCGCGTCGGCTGGATCCCGGCATCACCCGCTCGCTCGCGGTTCGGGCGCGAAGGCCAGGCGCTCGAAGGCCAGGGCGGCGAGAGCGCCGGCGGCGTACATGAGGAGGTCGAGGGGGTCGAACGTGCGGCCGAAGAGGGGAACGCCGAAGTACTGAAGGAGCTCGACGGTCGCGCCGACCGAGAAGACAGCCGCCGCGCGTACGGCCGGACGGCGAAGAGCCGGCGAACGGTCCAGGCCGACCCCGAGGAGCAGGACGAGCGAGAACGGAAGGGCCAGGTCGATCAGGTAGCCGGTCACGAAGGCGCGGAATGGGCCGCGATAGTGGGGCCCGGTGAAGAGGTGAAGCCCGGCGACGGCCAGGCAGACCGCGACGACCACGGGCTTGCGGGAGAGGTCGAGGGAACGCATCGGCGACCGAGGGCCATCGTACGAGGAGAGACCACAGCGGGAAAGCCGAGGGCAGAGAGATCAGCCCCCGTCACCACGGGAGGGGACGCGTGGAGCGTCTGCCCGGGACGGCCGCGCCCCCGCGCAGCGGTCAAGTCCGCCCCCAGCCGGGCAGGGCCGCCGCCTGCCGGATCCACGCCTCCATCCGGGCCTCGTCGAGGTCGTCCTCGTGGAGGTCGATCCAGCGTGCCTCCGCCCCGGTTCCTCCCGGCGGAACGGGTCGCAGCGACGTGCCGCGGAAGAAGCTCACCTTGACGTAGCGGGTGAAGACGTGAAACGACAGGAACCATCCTTGGCCCTCGACGCCGTAGAAGGGCGAGTTCCACTTCACGGCCTTGCGCACCCCCGGGACGTTGCGCGCGACGAGCGCGTCGAGGCGGCGCCCGAGGTCGCGCTTCCAGCCCGGCATCGCGGCGATGTAGGCCTGGACCGGGGCGTCGCCGTCCGCCTTGGCGATCCGGGGGTTGCCCCCCGCCAGGAGCGCCGGCTCCGCGGGCGTCCGGACCCTGCCGGCACGTCGTGCCGTTGGCCTTCGCCTTCTGGTCGCCATCGTCACCTCCCGGCCCGCCGGTCGACGGAGACCGTCACGCCTCGGCCCGGCGCGCAGGACGGGAGCCGGGACGAGAGGTCGGGCCGCGCCGTCAGGCCTCGCGCTCCACGAGCGCCTTGAAGTTGTCGAGGATCGCCTGCCATCCCGATCGCTGCAGCTCCCGGGAGGCGCCGGGGTCCGGGGCGAAGGTCTCGACCACCTCCGTGCCTCCCGCGACCGCCGTGAACGCGACCACGACCTCCCGTCCGTCGGAGAGGAGGTACTTCAGGCGCTCGAAGGGCGCGACCTCGAGGTACCGCCCCTCGAAGTCGAACGCCATCGAGCCGTCCCTGGCGGCCATGCGGAAGCGAAAGGCTCCGCCCGCCCGCAGGTCGGCCTCGGCCGCGGGACACGACCAGTCGTCGCTGGCGAAGTTCCACTGCGTGACGAGCCGCGGATCCGTGAAGACGTGCCAGGCGCGTCGCGCGTCGGCGGACACGGTCACGCGGACGGTGATCGGCGAGGGATCCTGCATGCGGGCCTCCTGGAAAGAGCGACGAGGAGTGGTGCGTGACCCGAGGGGAACGGAGCGGGGGCGCGGGGACGCCGGGACCCTCTCATCTCAACCGTTCCAGCCGGCCCTTCCGGGACACCAGGTTCTTGTAGTCCCACTGGATGTCGCGCGCCTTCGCCAGCCAGCGCCTCAGGTCCGCCGTGTCGATCTGGTCGGCGGCGGTGTAGCGGGCCTCGGCGGCCTTGAAGCTGCCCTCGTCCTTCAGCCCTTCCTCCCCGAACGACTGACCGCTCCAGAAGAGGAGCCGGACGCAGCCCTTCAGCCTGCTGTACCCGACGACGGGGTTCCCGTCCAGGAACCAGACCGGATGGGCGTGCCAGATCTTGTTCTCTGCCTCGGGCAGGTGCCGGTCGATCTCCGCCGCGAGGAGACCGCAGATCGTCCGTTCCTTCGGGGCCAGGGAGTCGTTGTACGTGACCGTGTCCGGGTGCATGGCAGTCCTCTCTGGTTTCGCCGGAGCGCCGGGTCGGGCGACCCGGTCTCCTCCGGCTCGTGGGGCGGAGGTGGTGTCCCCCTCTCGCCCGAGCCGTCAGAATCGGAGCCGCGACGAGCAGACGGCGCCGGGGCGATGGAGGTGGTCCGTGGTCGTCAGGGTCTGGAGCGGCCGTACCAGCGAAGCGAAGGCCCGGGAGTACGAGAGGTTCCTGAAGGAGACCGCGTACCCCGACTACGGTGACGTGGAAGGGAACCTCGGGTGGCTCCTGCTGCGGCGGAAACGGGAGGGCGTGGTCGAGTTCACGCTGCTGTCGCTCTGGGAGTCGATGGAGGCGATCCGCCGATACGCGGGGGACGCCGTGGAGCGGCCGAAGTACTACGCCGAGGACCGGGCGGCCCTCCTCGAGCTGCCGGAACGCGCGGACCACTACGAGGTGGTCGACATGCGGCTGAAGCCATAGAGCGAGGGCGGGCGGCGCTCGCCCGCCCGGGGCGGCCGGGCCACGAGCCGGCGTCACGGGGCGGCCGGCAGACGGCTCAGGGCGACCGCGGACAGGTACAGCCCGACGCCGAAGACGGCGTGCGTCGCGAGGCTCTTGAGCCGGGCCCGCGCCGGCGCCGGCGTCCTCGACGACGCGACGCCGAGGCCGAGGGAGGGCTGCAGGACGAAGAGCGGGAACACGACCGTGACGACGCCGTAGAGGAGCGCCGGGAGAACGGTCGGCCGCGAGAGCCAGTCGCCGGGCACGAGCGCGAGGAACCCGAGGGCGAGCGCGATGCCGATCGTGTAGTGGGCGACCCAGCCGGCCGCGCACTCCAGACGCCTCGGCGGCGCGGCGGCGATGCTGGCGTGCGAGAACGTGCCCAGCGGCATGTGGAGGAGCCAGCGGCCGAGCAGGCAGTAGCTGAGCGACGGGATGCGGAACGCTCGCTTCAGGAAGAGGTTCCAGGCGTCCATGAGGAGGCAGGCGCCGGCGCCGATCGCGACGGCGCCGAGGACGTGCGGCGGAGCGACGTTCACGCGCGGCCTCGACGCGGCCGCGGCGTCGGGCCGCGGCTCATGACCGGGCGCCCGTCGCTCGGCCGCGGCTCCCGGGACCGGCCGAGGGGTCCGGAAGCGCGGGCTTCGGCATCCGGAACTTGCGCCGGTAGGCGCCGGGCGCCAGGCCGGTCGTCCGCCGGAACAGGCGGCGGAAGAACGCGGGCTCCTCGTAGCCGACCTGCCAGGCGATCTCGTCGACCGGCGACTCCGTGCGCTCGAGCCTTCGGCGCGCCTCCTCCGTGCGCAGCCGGTGCACGTAGGCGAGCGGCGGGTGCCCCGTCGCCCGGGTGAAGCGCCGCTTGAAGCTGCGCTCGGGGATCCCCGACCGCCTGGCGACGTCCTGGACGGGGTTGGCGTCGCAGAAGTGCGTCTCCAGCCAGTCCTGGGCGGCCGCGACGACCGCGTCGCCGTGATCGCGGCGCGCGGAGAAGACGATGTACGGAGCGAGGCCTTCCTGGTGGAGCTGGAGGGCGTAGAACTTCGCCGCCGACTGGGCGACGGAGACGCCGGCGAACCGGGCGATCAGGTAGAGCGCGAGGTCGTGCCAGCTCGTGGAGGCCCCGGACGAGACCAGCTGCTCGCGCTCGCCCGCGGCGACGAGCGCGCGCTCCGGGTGAAGGCGTATCCGCGGGAAGAGGCGGCGGAAGCCGCTCGCGTACGACCAGTGGATGGTCGAGTCGTGCCCGTCGAAGAGCCCGGTCTCGGCCAGCAGGAAGAGGCCCGAGCACGCCGAGCACAGCACGGCGCCGCGCGCGTGCATGGCCGCGACCCACTCGACGAGCGCCTTGTACCTGCCGGTCCGCCACTCGCCGTGCGGCACCAGCAGCGAGGGGACGATCACCACGTCGGTGCGGGCGACGTCGTGCACGGACCTCTGCACCTCGAGCGTGATCCCGCCCGGCGAGCGGGCGGCGCCGCGCGCCTGGCCGACGATCTCGACGTCGAGGAGGTCGGGCGCCGGGGAAGCGCCGAGGGCCTCGAGCGAGGCCAGCGAGCCCAGCACGTCGTGCAGGCCGCTCATGGTGGACGCCATGGCCTCCGGGACCGCGACGACGCTGACGTGGTGGTTCACGCCCGGATCCTCTCCTCCCGGCCGCCGTGGCGCGAATGACCCGGAACTGGCTCGCCCGGATCTCCGCACGGGAGCGCCGGCTCGGCAAGCTGCGCGTCGACCTCGAAGAGGAGGCTACCGCGATGACGACACAGATGGACCCCCGGGCGCTCGACGACTTCATCGGCAAGGTCCTGGGCGACCTCGCCGGCAGCTACGGCGGCGTGATGGTGAGCCTCGGCGAGAAGCTGGGGCTCTACAAGGCGATGCGCGGCGCCGGACCGCTCACCCCGGGCGAGCTGGCCAAGCGGGCCGGGTGCGCCGAGCGGTACGTGCGCGAGTGGCTCGCCTCGCAGGCGGCCGCCGGCTACGTCCGCTACCACCCGTCCAGCGCGACCTACGAGCTCACGCCCGAGCAGGCGGCCGTGCTGGCGGACGAGACGAGCCCGGCCTACTTCCCGCCGGCCTGGCAGGTGGTCGCCTCCATGTGGCACGACGAGGAGAAGACGCTCCACGCGATCCGCGAAGGCACGGGGGTGCGCTGGGGCGAGCACGACGATCGGCTGTTCTGCGGGGTGGCCGCGTTCTACCGCAACGGCTATCGCGCCAACCTCGTCTCCAGCTGGCTGCCGGCCCTGGACGGCGTCGTCGCCCGGCTGGAGGCCGGCGCGCGCGTCGCCGACGTCGGCTGTGGGCACGGCCACTCCACGGTCCTGATGGCCGAGGCGTTCCCGCGCTCGACGTTCCTCGGCGTCGACAGCCACGAGGGCTCCCTCCGCACGGCGCGCGAGCACGCCGCGGCGGCCGGGGTGGAGGGGCGCGTGACCTTCGAGACCGCCGAGGCCGACGCCTACCGCAAGGGGGAGTTCGACCTGGTCTGCTTCTTCGACTGCCTGCACGACATGGGGCACCCCGACGCGGCCGCGCGGCACGCGCGCGGCGCGCTGGCGGAGGGGGGCACGGTCATGCTGGTCGAGCCCTACGCGGAGGATCGGGTCGAGGACAACCTGCACACCGTCGGAAGGCTCTACTACTCGGCTTCGACCACGCTCTGCTGCGCGCACGCGATCGCCGAGAGCGGCCCCTACGTCCTCGGGGCCCAGGCGGGGAGCGCGCGCCTCGAGAGGATCTTCCGCGAGGCGGGCTTCGGGACCTTCCGGGTCGCGGCGCGGACGCCCTTCAACCTCATCCTGGAGGCACGCCCCTGACGCGGCCGGCACCCGGCCGAGAGCGCCTCCGGGCCCGCTGCCACGCCGGGTCAGGCGCGGTCGACCCGGCAGTTGAAGCAGCCCGGCTTGGCGTTGTGGACGTGGAGGTAGCTCACCCGCGGGTCGTCGAGAAGGCGCCGGAGCGTCGCTTCGAGCGCCTCGCCCTGGACCACGTCGGCGGCGACCATGAGAGCCGCCTCGTCGTACGCCCTCACCGAGAGGAGCCGGTGACGGAACATCGGAGGGATCTCGTTCGGCGCGGGCCTCGCCGTTGCGGCGCCTTCCCGGACGAAGATCGGGCCGGCGGACCGGTAGGGGGACGCCACGTCGTGGTGCACGTACGAGAGCAGGTAGACGACCTCGCCCACCTCGCCGTCGGACAGGCTGACCCGGCACGGATAGCCGGGGTTCTCGTCGACCACCATGCGCCGGACCCCGACGGCGGCCAGCTCTTCGTCGGTGCGGTCCGAGAGGTGCAGAAACAGCTCCGCCGGGAGCGCGTGGAACCGAAAGCTCATGATCGTCCGATCCTAGCCCGGGAACCCCGCTCGACGGAAGCCGTCGGCTGCGGACCTCCACGCGGCCTTCATGTCGTCTTGACGCAGGCGAACACCGTGTACTCGTCCTCACCCGCGTCGTACCGCCCCTCGTGCACCTCGAGCCCGGCCTCGCGCAGGACGCTCCGCCACGTTTCGAGAGGGAAGAGTCCCATCGTCCAGCGGTCGGTCTCGACCCGGAGGCGCCCGTGGTCCCGGATGAGGTAGAGGACCGTCGTCTCGTACTGCTCGTCCGCGGGGTCGGGGTCGTACACGTTCTCGACGAAGACGACGTCGAGCCCGTCCCGTCCTCCCGTGCGCGTGGCGGGCGTGACGATGGTCCTGTTCTGCCGGAACGTCTCGGTCGTCACGTCCGGAGTCGCGACCAGGACCCCGCCCGGGCTCAGGTGCTCGGTCGCGGTGCGGAACGCCGCCACGAAGTCGTCCAGGCAGGACATGAAAGAGATCGCGTCGTCCATCAGGACGGCGTCGAACGTCCTCCCGAGCCGGAACGCCCGCATGTCCCCGCAGACGAAGCTGCTCTCCGGGTTCAGAGCGCTCGCCTGAGCCAGCATGTCGGGGCTCAGGTCCAGACCGGTGACGCGGAACCTCTCCTTCAGGTTGAAGACGTTCTTGCCGCCGCCGCACCCGACGTTCAGCAACGTGACCGCCGGACGCTCCGCGTACCGTTCGATCAGACCCGCGACGTGACGGCAGTAGTGCGCGTACTCGTCGGCGGCGTCGCCCCACATCGGCCAGAGCCATGCGAGGTCCGTGTAGAGGCGGCGGGTGCTCTCCACTACGGCGGTCCTGTATGACGCCCTTCCGCCGACCCGCGGGCGCCGCAGGCGTCCGGCAGGTTCGTCGGCCTTTCAGGACGCATCTTCGCGAAGCTGGATCACGCTGCCATCTCCCGGTAGAGCTCCCTCAGGCGGCGCCTTCTGGGGCCTCGAGGGCCATCAGAAAGAGGGACTGGCTCGAGTAGTCGATGACGGCGGCGTGGGCGTCGAACACGTCGACCCCGAGGATGACGTCCACCTCCGCCGAACCCTGGGCTCGAAGGGGGGCGTTGACCTGCTCGAAGTCCAGCCCGATCGGGCCCGCGACTCGCGGGACGAAGGAGCCGAGCCGCAGGTCCGCGCCGTCGATGCGGAACTGGTCGAGCGGCCCGCCGGCCCCGCCGGCGTCGCCGTCGAGCCACTCGGACCGGAGTCCGAGCTCCTGGACCACCGACATCGCGACGACCGTGCAGGCGGCCCCGGTGTCCACCAGCACCTCGACCGGGCGTCCGTTGAGCGTGCCGGTCGTGTGGAAGTGGCCGACCCCGCTGCGCGTCAGCGGCACCCGCACGTAGCCACGGGCCGTCAGGAAGTCCGTCATGTCGTTCATCGGTCGTGCCCTCCGCGCCGCATCACCGTGGGTTCACCGGCGCGCGAAGCGAGCCCGGTGCGACCGGCCTTCTTCGCGAGGCCCTCGATGACGTTCGCGGGCTCCTCGTGGCAGGAGGATCGTCGGACCTCTCTGTGCCGAGCTGCCAGGCGCCGGAGAATCCGGCAGCGCGGCACCGAGAGGTCCCGCGACGTGCCAGCAGCGGGGCACGGCTCAGCCCGGGAGGCGGCGCGCATAGGCGTTCACGAGCCCGAGGAGGGGGAAGACTAGGAGCATCGGCCCGACGACGAAGACGGCGGTCCAGGGGCTCGACGGAGGCGGGGCAGCGTCGCGGGCGTAGACGCCGAAGGCGACGAGGGCGGTCCCGTAGACCGCGAAGAGCCTCCCCGCGAAGGAGTTGATCGCGTACCAGTTCGACTCGGAGGCGAATGCCTTCCGGGTCCGGATGCCGTAGAGACGGTTCCTGGGCACGGCTCGAGCGATCAGGGGAAGCGAGCCAAGGGCGAGCAGCCCGCCGAAACCACAGTGGACGGCGACAGGCGGGATCATCGTGGACCTCCGTTGGCGTGTGACGGATGCAGGCGCGGGACGGTCGAGGGAAGAGGGTCTCTCGCGGACGAGTCTACGGCGCGCCGGGTCCGACGGCGACGCGGTACTCGCTCTGGACGAGCCCGCTCGGGTACTGCCGTGTGGCCACGTGCTGGAGGCGGACGTCGCGAGGAAGCGGTCCGAACAAGGGAATGCCACCGCCGATCAGGACGGGCACCCGCGTGATGACCAGCCGCGTCACCAGGCCGGCCCGGAGGAAGCCCTGCACCGTGATCCCGCCGTCCACGTACAGGTGGCCCGCGCCCCTCTCGGCCAGTCGTGCCACGACGTCCCGTGGCTCGCCCGACATGAGCTCCACGACCGCGTCCGCCGCGGGCGGCGCGGGGATCGGACGACCGCTCAGGACGACCACGGGCTTCGAGCCATACGGCCATTCCGGGAACCGAAGGACCGTGTCGTAGGTGTTCCGTCCGATCACGATGACGTCCACGGAGGCGATGAACGCCTCGTAGCCGTGCTCCTCGCTTTCCGCCGGCAGGAAGTCCAGCGCACCGTCCTCTCGAGCGAGGAAGCCGTCCACGCTCGTCCCGACGAAGACGGAGACCTCCATCGACGAGACGCTGCTCACGTTGCCGTCCCTGGTCCCGCCAGACGCGGCATCAGCGCGAACGCCCCCCAGCCCAGGTACTCGCGCGTGCAGGCGGCGTAGCGCTCGGGCTCCGAGGTCAGCCTGGCCCGGACCTCGGGTGCGAGCTCGTCTTCGGGATTGGCCTCGAGCCACCGGCGCATGGTGAGCCACTTGGCCGCCTCGTATCTGTCCCAGCCGTCCGGATCGGCCAGCACCATCTCCACGACGTCCTGGCCGAGGCGACCGAAGGACGCGAGGAGCTCCGGGAGCAGGAGGAAGTCGGAGACCGCGTGGGCGAGGCACCCCTTGGCGACCTCTTCGGTCGGCGGCAGCTGCCGCCAGTAGGGCTCGCCGACGAGGATGATCCCTCCGGGGCGGAGGCTCCGTGCGAGGAGCCCGATGGTGCCGGCGACGCCCCCGCCGATCCAGGTGGCACCGACACAGGCCGCCACGCCGACCTTCTCGTCGGAGACGTAGCCGGCGGCATCGCCATGGAGGAACTGGACCTGGTGGGCGACGCCGAGCTCCTCGGCACGAAGCCTCGCCTGCCGGGTGAACAGCTGGCTCAGGTCGACGCCGGTGCCGACGATGCCGTGATCGCGCGCCCAGGTGCACAGCATCTCCCCCGAGCCGCTGCCGAGGTCGAGCACTCGGGCCCCCGGCTCCAGACGCAACGCCGCGCCGAGAATGGCGAGCTTCTCGGGCGTGATCGGGTTGTGGATCCGGTGCGCCCCTTCGGTGATCTCGAAGACTCGAGGGATGTCCACGGTGAAGGGCCTCCGTACGGACGTGAGCGGAATCAGTCGGGACGTGACCGACGCTTCAGCGGCGAGCGGCGCGTGTCCGCTGCCTTACCGCTTCTTCACCCCGACACCGGGCACGGCGGCGACCTGGACCATCCATGCCGCGACCTGCCGTTCGTCGAGGTCCTCCACGGATCTGAGCTCCACGCCCCGGGTGGACTTTCCCATCGCGACCGGCGTCACTGGCGGTACCGGCTCGAGCGCTGCGCCGTTCACGAACATGACCTTGACGTGGTCGGCGAATCCGCCGCAGCAGAAACACCAGCCGTCGCCGACGCCGTAGTACGACATGCCCCACTTCACGGAGCGCTGTAGGCCCGGAAGCGTCCTGGCCGCGAGATCGTCGACGCGTTCCGCGATGCCGCGCTGCGGCTGCGGCAGACTGGCGATGTATGCGAAGACCGGCTTGTCCCCGACCGCAGCCTTCGCGGGGCTGGCCTTGCCGGTCACCATGGATTCCGGCAGCGTCGTGGCAGCCTTGCCCACTGCCGCCGTGCGCTTGGCCGGCTTCCGGCCTGCGGGCTTGGAATCCTCGTGAGTCTTACGGGCGCGCATGGTGTTCACCTCTGCGTCGAAAGTGTGTCGGCCTAGCGTCTGGCGTCAGTGGCGAGCGAAGCGAGTCCCCTGGATGCCGGGGTTAGTCGGCCCGGTAGAGTCTGGCGTCGGTTCTCCAGGCGGGCCGAAATGTCTCGCGGGCTGGAGCCTGCCGAACTGCGGGATGACCTGATCAGTGGTTCTCTCCGGGCGGGTTGAGAGAGCCCTCCGGGAAGACGACGACATCGGCGAACCGCTGCTCCTCGCGAACAGTGGAACTGGCCCCAAGCAGGAGGCCGGGGGTAGCGAGGAGCCCGGCATTCGCGTGCGCATAGACGAAGACAGCGTCTCCACCTAGCCGCGCTGCCTCAAGACGAATACGCGCGATGAGTTCCTCTCGGGTCATCTCCTGGCCGCCGGTTCGGAGCTGAAAGGACGCGATGACGAGGTGCGGTCGACTCGGGCGTTCGGAGAGCACCAAGACGGCGTCGGGATTCCGAGCAGGAAAGACCCGGGGGTCGCGATAGGTGATCGATACCGTCGCGCAGGCGCAGGCCAGCAGCGAGGCGAAACCGACGACAGACGTAACGAACGCTCGGGAAGGCGGCACGGGCGTATACCTCTACGACGAGTTCAGGAAAGCCGCTAAGGACGCCTGACGGTAGGTAGGCGTCAGCGGCGAACGAGCGCAGCGAAGCGAAGTCCGCTGCACGCCGGGTTAGGCTCCGAGGCTAAAGAGCCTGAAGGAGGGCCGAGGCTTTCGCGAGTGCCTCGGCGACCACCGTATCGGGAGCCCGGCAGATGAGGGCAGCCTCGCGAACCCGCCAATCGAGGCTCCGGAGCTGATCGGCGAGGACGACGCCCGAGACGGGCAGCCCTGACGGGAGGAGGACCTCGAACGGATAGCCCTTCTGTTGACTTGTGACCGGACAGACGAGAACGAGGCCAGCCTTGGCGTTGTAGGTCGCTGGTGAGAGGACGAGTGCCGGACGCCGACCGGACTGTTCATTCCCGGCCTGGGGGTTGAACGTGAGCCAGATGAGCTGGCCGCGGTCAGGAATGTATGCCACAGGCCTACCAAACCTCGCGGCCCTGCGCGGGACCGAGTTCGGCCTCGGCGTGGACGTTGCGCCGTGAAATGCCCGAGACGAGGTCGGCGAGTGCGTACGTGGGGGACTTCAGGGGGGCCACGACGAGGTGACCCTGCCGAACAGAGACGTCAACGGCCGCGTCCTCTGAGAGGCCGATCTCGAGGGCGAAGGCCTTCGGGATGCGGAGGGCGAGGCTGTTGCCCCACTTCTGGACCTTGGAGTGCATGGCGGCCTCCCTGTAGCTACGTTGAGTATACCATCATGCGCTGATCGACGAGCGTAACGTCTGGCGTCAGTGGTGAGCGCAGCGGAGCGAGTCCACTGCACGCCGGGGTTAGGCTGGCTTGGTTCGACCGCGGCGGGGGGAGGGAACCGAGGAGCGTGCCGCCGCGACGAGAGTCCGCAGGGCCTCGTTGACGGACTCGGAGGTAGGGAAAACCTTCGACAGGTCCGGATCGAGGAGCACTGCGGCGGCCGTTCGGAAAGGGAGCCAGTCGGGCGGCCGGAAAGGGAGCCACCCGGAGGCGGGTTGAAGTGTAGGGGAGAGAGTCTCCCGTCGTAGTCGTCGCCTTTCTCTTTTTGCTTCTTTTTCTCTTTGTGGATGGCTGTGGAGACGTGGAAATCGCGAGGCGTCCAGGGCGAAGCGTGCGCGGTTTCCGGCCCTGCGCGTCAGTCCTTCACGGTTCGGCGGCGGGTGCGATACGAGGGGCCCTTGGTGGTCAGGATGTGGGCGTGGTGGCCGAGGCGGTCGAGGAGGGCGGTCGTGAGCTTCTCGTCGCCGAAGACCTTGACCCACTCGCCGAAGGCCAGGTTGGTGGTGACGAGGGTGGAGCGGCGCTCGTAGCGCTCGGCCATGAGGTTGAAGAGCAGCTCGCCCCCGGCACGGTCGAAGGGGACGAAACCCAGCTCGTCGACGATCAGGAGGTCGGCAGCGGGCCTCGAGCAGGGAGCGGACGAGGTCGGCGGCGCGGGTGAAGGCGACCCGGAAGCGCCTCCGGGCGGCCTCCACGCCCAGGGCGATGGCCAGGTGAGTCTTGCCGGTCCCGATCGGTCCGGCCAGGCAGAGGTCCTCGTGGCGCTCGATCCACTCGCCGCGGGACAGCTCGAGGAGCTTCGGCCTGGAAACGCCCTGGAGGGCCTCCCAGTCGATCTGCTCGAGGGTCTTCAGGTCGGGGAAGCGGGCGTCCTTGAGGCGGTGGGCGATGGCCTTCTCGTGACGGGAGCGGACCTCGGCCTCGAGGAGCTCCTTGAGGAAGTCCTGGTAGGGCCAGCCGTCCTTCTCGGCCTGACGGCAGAGGGCCGGGTACTCCCTCACGACGGCCGGGAGCTTCAGGAGCCGGCCGTACTGCTGGAGGACGGCCTGCTGAGGGGTGGCGGTCACTGGATCCACCCCTGGCCCAGGAGGCGGTCGTAGGCAGCCGCCAGACCGCTCTCGACCTCGACGCCGGCCAGGGCGGCCGGCACGACGACGACGGGGGCGTCGGGGACGGGCGCGCCCACCCCGAGGCCGAGCAGGTCCAGCTGCTCACGGGCGACGGCGACGGCCACCTGGTGCCGGACGGTTTCCAGGCCCCGGTCCCGGATGGCCGCGAGGACCACGGCCAGGACCCGCGCCGCATCCAGCTCGTCGCGATCGCCCAGAAGGCGCTGCCACAGGAGACCGAAAGGCTCGCCCAGCTCGGCCAGGAGCTCGGGAGCCACCTGCCGCAGGGCCTGCGGCTTCTTGGAGAGCTGCCGGAGGTAGTGGAAGTAGCGCACCTGCCGGCCCCGCCGACGCCGGGGGTGGACCGTCTCCTCCCCCTGCCGGGCGATCGTCACCTCCGAGGGACCCACCAGGGCCAGGACGCTGCACCGTGCCCACTCCTCGGGGACGGAGTACTCGGCCCCGTCCACCCTCACCAGCGCCCGGCTGCTGGCCTCCACGAACCGCTTCTGCCTCGCCTCGAAGGCGGTCCCGGGAAGCGGGCTCAGGCAGACCCGCTCCCTCTCGAATCGCTCGGCCACGCTCGGCTCATCTCCCGTCCGGCGGTCGGCCTGCCGCTCAAGGTCCTCCCTCAGCCCTTCCGAGATCGCAGCCAGGCTCTCCCCCCGCGGCACGGGGACGAAGTGCTGCAGCCGGATCCCCCGGCCCCGTCCCTCCACGCCCCCCTTGTCGTGTCCTTCGCCCACCCGCGCGAAGCTCGCCTCGAAGGCGTAGTGGCTCACCAGGGCCAGGAACCGGTCCGCCAGGACCCTCAGTCCCCCCACCCGCCGCTTCACCGCCGCGGTCAGGTTGTCGTAGGCGATCCGTCTGGGCACCCCGCCAAACGCCTCGAAGGCCCGCACGTGAGCGTCCAGAAACGACACCTGGTCGCACCGCTCGTACACGTACGCGAAGTCCTTCCCCGACGCCATCAGCCGCATCAGAAACTTCCAGGCCTTCCTCCGCTCCCCCCGCACCTCGACCGTCACCTCGAAGAAGTCCACCTCTGCAAGCTCCCCGAGCCGGTACACCAGTGGCACGTAGACCTCCGCCGCCTTCCGCCGCCGCTCGGCCATGTACGTCTTCACGGTCGTCGCCCCGACCATGTGACCCATCTCCCGAAGCTCTCGATGCACACGGCTCGCCGTCACCCGCTGCTTGGCTGTCGTCCGCCCCGCCCACCCTTCGAGCACCGCCTCGATCGCCGGCCCCACCCGATCGCTCACCGGCCGCGGCCGAGGAACCGTCTCCACCCGCCTCGGCTCCGATTCCTTCAGGTACTTCGAGACCGTCTTCCGCGCGATCCCAAGCTCCCGGGCGACTCGGCGGGCGCTCTGGCCCTCCACCAGGACCTTGTGCCGGATAACATGTACGCGATCCATCCTCAGCATCCTTCTTCCGGTCCCTCCTCCCCGGCAGCGTGCCCTTAGCCTTCAGGTGCTCAACGCCCGAAGGCATCGGAGCGGGGATCACATCAGTAACAGATTTTCGTATTTGGCATTGACCTAGTGCTCAACGCCCGAAGGCATCGGAGCGGGGATCACTAGACGAACAGAGGATATTGAACGAATAGTAGATGTGCTCAACGCCCGAAGGCATCGGAGCGGGGATCACCCCGGAGCTTCGGATCCGCGTCGAGTCAAAGCCCGAGTGCTCAACGCCCGAAGGCATCGGAGCGGGGATCACACGCGCTCCCCCTCCTCGCGCTCCCCGTGGCGGAGTGCTCAACGCCCGAAGGCATCGGAGCGGGGATCACGAGCCGCGGGTCAACCCGTTCACGTCGCTCGAGCAGCTGTGCTCAACGCCCGAAGGCATCGGAGCGGGGATCACGCGCAGCCCCTCGTGGAGCGCCATCTCGGTCGTCGTGTGCTCAACGCCCGAAGGCATCGGAGCGGGGATCACTCCTCGGGTCGCTTCTTCTTCTCTTCGCCCTGGTTGTGCTCAACGCCCGAAGGCATCGGAGCGGGGATCACCGCGCGACCAGCCAGAGTCCGCCGAGGCGGCGGATGTGCTCAACGCCCGAAGGCATCGGAGCGGGGATCACGCGACGGTCACGATTGCCGACGGCTCGTTCCGAAAGTGCTCAACGCCCGAAGGCAACGGAGCGTTGGCATCCTCGAGCGGTGCTCAACGCCCGAAGGCATCGGAGCGGGGATCACTCGTCATCGGCGAGCGGTTGGACATCGGCTGGGCGTGCTCAACGCCCGAAGGCATCGGAGCGGGGATCACCCACCCCTTCCAAGTCTATGCGGCAGAGGTAGATGGGCCGGAGGCATTCATGCATCGGCGGACTGATCTCGATCCCCCCACCCTGTGACGAGATACGTGACTTCGCAAATGCGCACGTGCGAAGCCCTTGGATCGAGTCAGGTATCGATTCTGTTCTCAAAGGTCAAGCTGCCGCTGCAACGGCGGCACTTAGTCGCGGTCGCGCCGCTTTCGCCTGCGATCGCCCGTCGGTGCTTGCGAGCCGTCGACGAGCAGAAAGGCCGGCGGCTGCTCGTCCCAGCCCTCAACGTGATTCCGGGAGACGACCTTGCCGGCACAGGTCGGGCAGAGATCCAGGACGAGGAGGCTATCCTCCGGTTCTAGGATCTTCTCCAGCCGCCAGCGAAGCTCCGCTGTAGTCCGGTCGTCCAGAAAGCATCGAAAGACCGAGTACTGCACCGGCGTCCCGAAGCCCTTGATCAGCTTGTGCAGCTGCCGGTATCGGCCGGGCTGCCGCACGTCGTAGCAGACGAGCCGCCAGCGCTTGTCGTCGTGCATCGACGCCGCTCAGCGGATCCGGACCCTCGCGAAGAGGTGGACATCGTCGGTCCACTCCTTCTCGAGGAGCCTGGCCTCGAGCTCTATCATCCTGCCGTACCCGATGGGACGCCCGATCGCGGGATGGTTCCATTCGTCGAGCTTCCGCCTCTCGATGAGCTGAATCATCTTCTTCCGGCCTGCAGCGGAAAGCCAGACGGCATTCCCTCTTTCCTCGAAGTCCGCATCCGCATCGAAGCTCAGACGGTTCAGCGCCCCAACGAGCGCCATGTCCACGACGACGACGCGGAAGAGCTCCATAAGGTCGAGGACGAGCGTGTGAGCTGCCGAGCGGGGCCGATGGTAGAAGCCGATTCCCGGGTGAAGGCCGGCTGCCAGGATGCCCCCCAGGCATTCCCGGTAAAGGAGCCCGTAGCCGAAGTTCAGGAGGGCGTTGAAACGGTCGCGGCTCGGATGGCGGTTTCGCCCGTCGAAACCGAGCCTGGGATCCAGGTCTGCGCGGAGGAGGGAGCCGAGAGCTCCGAAGTATCCCGCGGCGGCCTCCCCTTCCCGCCCGAGGAGGACCTCCTGTTCTCCGGCGTGATGGATGGGGGCAAGCGGCGCGCGGACTCTCCGGATCGCGGCTTCGACGGGCTCCGATCGCTCCTTGCCCCGAGTGGCCCGAAGGAGGAAACGGAGCTGCGCCTCGACCTTCGCCGCCACGAGCCTGCGCGCCAGGTCGAGTCTCCGGTGGTCGCTGGAGAGAGCCTCGAACTGCCGTAGATGCCTCTGCGCGCCCGTGCTGGAAGTGGAGAGGGCGCCAGTGACGAATCCACTTCCGGAAATCCAGTGGACGGCCACGTCCTCCTCGGCGCAGAGCCGGAGCGCCTGCGTCGAGATCTGGGCGTTGCCGTGGATGATGACGGCGCCCACCGCGTGGATCGGCTGCCTCTGAAGCGGCCCGTCCAGGGGCCTGATGGTGAGCTCGTCGCCGGATCGCCCGACGTGCGCTCCCTGCTCCAGGACATGGAGCGACAGCCTGTCATGGTGAGGAGGCAGGATCCTCACCCGCCGCGGTTCGCGCTGATCGTCGAGGATGTCTTCCGTCGGCAGGCAGACCGGGGCTACCGAACAGCGGGGGCAGAGGCGTTCGTTCGAGGCCACGGGCGGGCGCTCGACGGAGGCCCGGAGTTCGTTCGCTCGACGTATCGCGCTCCTGACGTCTTCCCGCAGGGCGGCGTCGACGGGAACACGAACGCTCCTGTGATCTGCAAGATACTGGACACGGCCCTCCGCAACCGTCTGACCCAGGGCCTCTTCGAGAATCATCGCGTAGGCACCGACCTGGAGCCTGTCGGTCTTCCACGCGGCATCGGGCCCCTCACCCGGAGCTGACTTGCCCTTCTTCGTCTCGACAGGGACCAGGCCTCCGTCGCTTCGACGGAGCGCGTCGAGCCTCCCCTTCAGACCGAGAATCGGAGCTTCCACCGTGAAGCTGCTCAGTTCGCCGTCGTCGAGCTCCACGTGAGCTCTCCTGCCGTCGAACACGGCGCCGTCAGCCACGCGGATCTCCTCGACCTCTTCGAGGTAGAAGAGCCGCTCGCAGTAGGCGAGCGCGTGGATGGAAGCGACACGCAGAAGCGGCGGGTCCGTCAGCTGCGCCTCCCCGCGGGCACGCGCGGTGTCCATGTCCAGGCCGACTCCGGCGGTTCCGTCGTCGGCTCACGGCCGAGGCCGAAGACGGCGCTGCTCGTGCGACTGCTCTCCTCGCGGTCGATCCCGACCGTCATGCGACACGTGACAGGGCCCGGCTGGTCGTCGGGGCCAAGGCGGCTGTACCAGCGGCAAGGGACAGGCACGTCCAGCACCTCTATGGAATCGAACAGCAGGTTGTTGTCCCCGGCGAACGGTAGGCCGTACCGGGGCCACTCCCCGGCGCCGGCGAGTCCTCTCCGCACTCGGGCTGGCAGCGCAGGATCGTCCGTCTCGACGCCGATGACCGCGTCGAGCCCGGAAAGGAACTCCCTCCGGACCGGGGCGATCCAGTACTTCGCCCCTTTGGTCCGTGGACGGAGCCCGCTCCCCGACGTCCCGACCGGATAGGAGTGGAGTTGCTGGTAGAGCGAGAAGACCTCGGGCCGCGTCACCTCTCCGAGGGCGATCCGGAGAACGGGCAGCCCCTCACGGAGCCCGGTCACGGGCCGGTCCAGCGGTCCGCGGGTCTCGTACCCGGCGAGGTTCAGGACGAGCCCCCACGCGGCGGAAGGGGGAAGGACTGGAGCCGTGGCCCGGTACACGCCGGCCTGAAGCCCTCGGAACGCCGCGAACGGCGCCCGCGCGCGAAGCCACATCTGCTGCATGCCGCTATCCAGGGAACGCCTCCGCGGCAACCGCCGCGAGGAGAGCCTGCGGACTCTCGAAGAGCCGGACGCCGAGCCCCTCGAGCCGCGCTCGCTCAGCGGCGTCCATCCGCCGGACGAGCTCGCCGCCAAGCCTGAACTCGGACCCCGGAAGGTCCTGCGAGTTGATCCGCGGAAGCTCGGCGAACCTCCCGTCCTCCGTGAAACCGTAGGTGTCGAAGCCCGCCACGAGTGAGGGCGTGAGTCGGAGAACGATGCTTCGCGGCGCCATCTCGTAGTAGGAGCGCGCGTGCCCTCCCGCGACGTTCGAGAGCTGCGCGAACGCTCCGAGGAGTGCGCGCGTCCACGCCGGCCCGTCGCCAGTCTCGCAGTCGCCGAGCGCAAGCGCGAACGGGAACTGATAGGACGTGAACGTGACCTCGCGGTGGATGAGGGCAGAGCTGTCCGCGTTCTTCCAGGTGCTCTGGCCGGCGTTCAGCGGGGACTGGTGGAAGGTGGCGTCGAACCGGTAGGGCGTCAGGGCCACTGCCAGATTCAGCCTGAGGACGCTGTCTCGCTTGGCGGGCAGCGACTTGTTCTTCGCGATGGCGTCCTTGTCCGCGACCATGAAACCGAAGAGGAAGTCGTCAGCGTACTTCGCCGCATTCGGGAATCCCTTGAACTCCACGGCGAGCTGGTCTTCCTGGTGGAGCCGGCTACGGTTCATCGGGAGCCCGGCGCCCGCGAGGATCTCTCGAAGAGCATTCCGGATCGCCTCGGGGCTCACCACAGCGTAGTCCTGCCCGCGACGATGGATCTTCTGGATGATCGTCCTGTTCATCTCACTTTCGCCCCGGTAGTTGGAGCTGGGGGCCTCGTGTGTGAGGACAGTCGCGAACAGGTTGAGCGACGGCTTCGTTTCCTTCATCTTCGTCTCCTGATTCTCGATGAGAGCGGCTTCATGCCCTGGCGGAGAGAGCGAGGAGGAGCAGGGTGCGGACTTCGTCCGGACGCTCCTTCAACGCCCGGGCGAGGACGAGGTAGTCGGCCTGGGGCAGGCGCTGGGGCACGGAGCAGATCGCGGAGGCAACGTAGTCGACGAAGTCTGCCGGCGCTGTCCGTGAGCGCAGCGCGAGGAATGCCTCGTTGACGATCTTCGACTTCTTCTCTTCGAAGTCGGATCGGCGCGTCTCATCGTCCTTCACCCGCTCCCACTTCAGGCCGTATTTCGCCTCGAGCTTCCGGTAGACATAGCTCTCGGCGAGGCGGTAGACGATCGGCTCGATCGCCGGTCCTTCCGCTTGGGCGTTCATCGTTCCTCCTCGATCGAAGTTCTCGAACGAAACCCTGCAATCGTGCTGGAATCGGCTGGAATCGACCGTCTGTCTCCTCGGCCGCGTCTGAATCACGGTGTCGAATCCGTGGAACCACGGTCGGTTCTCGACGAGGTTGAGGAGACGCTGGCGCCGGAAGAGCGGGTCCCAGAGCCCATCGTGCAGCTGGGCGTAGGTGTCGATCATTGCCGGCTCGGGCGTGATCCTGCCCGTGGCCCTGACACGAACGTTGTTCCCTTCCTTCTCGACGTGGAAGACGTCCATGCCGACGAGGAGGTCGGCCACCGTCGAGTCGCCCGCTCTGAGCGCGAGCCTGGCCTGGAGCCGCACGAAGGTCGCGAGGGCCCCCTCTACCGCGAGGTCCACGACGGCGGCCCGCGGACGGATTCCTCGTTTCGCGGCGTCACGCTCTCTCATCGCGGGGCCGAATTCCGCGCAGAACGTCTCGAGCGCCCGGATGTCCGGAGCGCCGATCGCCCAGCCCGAGTTCTGCTGGTTCCCGTCGCCGTCCACGATCGATGGGATGTAGACCTGCGCTACAGCGGGCCAGAAGACGAGGAGGAAGCGGAGCCGGGCCGAATCTCGGAACGGGACCTGCTCGGCGGTCAGCTGCTGGGCGCCGAGGAAGTACGTGCTCGGAAGGTCCACCGGGTATGGGTCCTTCTTGCAGAGAGCTTCCCAGAGCGGTCCACCCTCGCTCACCGGGTGATCCTCGGAGCGCTCTTCATACGGCCGCCGCGTCGCGGGGACCCCCCGGAACACCTCCTTCAGCATGTCGCGCCAGAGCTTCACCCAGAGGCCGGACTTCCCCTCCGCCGTCGGGTCGAGATCCAGGAGGAATGCCGCGCGGGGGACGACCTGCGGGTAGACGTAGACGGTGCGGCTCCTCGACTTGCCCGACTTCGGATCGACGAAGACCTCCGTCTCTTGGCGAAGCGGCGGCACGGCTTCCCTCGCCCTGTTCCTCCAGATCGAGGAGCTCCTGACCTCCTCCTCGGAGGCGTCGTAGAACTCGTCGAGAAGCCTCTGGAGCCCAACGCGATCGAAGCGGAAGCGCGCGCCGGCCTCGTCTATGTTCTCCAGCTTCGCGACCCCCTTCGGGGCAGCCGGGGCCCGCTCGAGCCAGCGCACCAGCAGGACCAGGCCCGCCAGCCCCGCGCGGTGCTGAGCGCTGGGAAGATCGACGAGCCGGTAGTCCAGGACCAGTTCTTCGGTCGTCTTCGGAGCTGGCACTCCCCGAGGCTTCCTGAGGCTCCTCCCGGCGGAGGGTTCTCTCGCCATCCTCTTCAGTCCTTTCCCGGTACGAGGTAACCGAGCTCAGGGTGGTAGTTCGCCGACGGAACGACACCGAGGAACGATGGGAAGCCGGGCGGCGCTGGCGGCGAGCCACGAGTTGCCGACCACGGAAGCGGGAGGACGAAACCATCGATGGGTCGGCCTGCCGCGAGAAGGGAGCGGACCTCCTCGACATCGGAGTCGAGGACGCACCGGGCCGTGCCGACGTCGTCGTCGCGGAACGAGCCCGGAGTTGCGTAAGCGCCCGCCTCGAGGAACCGGGCGGTCTGCTCGACGGCGGCCTCTCGGGGCACGTGCGAGGCGAGGGCCTCGGCCAGCCTCGCCTGGCTGACCGAGGGACCAGAGACGCTCTCGACGAAGGCCAGGGCCGCCTCGTGGTCCTCACGCTCGTAGGGCAGATCCGCCGGGGCCCTGTAGACGAGGACGCGGGCACGGAAGTCCCCGCCGCGGACGAGGTGCCTGTTGGCACGCCCCATCCTCTGGACGAGCGACGGAATCGGAGCCGTCTCCGTGATCAGGAGATCGGCGTCGAGGTCGAGGCTCATCTCGCAAACCTGCGTCGTCACCGCGAGGGCGCCGGCAGCGGGAGTTCGGAACGCGGCGATCGTCCGTCCGTGCACGAGAAACCGGTCGGAGAGCTTGAAGCGGCTGTGGTACGGGTGAACGTCCCCCACGTGGCTGCTGAGCCGCGCAGCGAGCTGCTGGCATCGCGCCACGGTGTTGACGACCCAGAGGACCCTTACCCCCCGGCGATACGCCGCGACGGCCTGCTCGAGGATGCCGTCCGCGTCGCCCACCTTCTCGATGGCGTACCTGGGGTGCCCCTCGACCGCCGCGAGCGCCCGGGCGACCTCCTCATCATCCGGGCCCGGGTACAGCGTGAGACCCAACTCGGTGAGCTGGCTCTGTCGGTCGGGCGAGAGGGTGGCGGTCATGCAGAGGACGGGCAGGTCGAACTCCCGCAGAAAGGCAGACAGCCCCTCGAACATCCGGCGATCGAAGCTGTGAATCTCGTCGATGACGAGCGCGCAGTCCGCGAGGACGGGCGTCAGGCAGAGGCTCCGGTAGCTGTGCTCCAGGAACCCGAGGAACTGATCGACGGTTGCGCTGAAGTAGCGTCGGGGCCAAAGCCCGAGGGCGAAGAGACGCGCCTGCTCCTCGTCGACGTATCTCTTCCCCCGTGTCGCCTCCGACGGGTTCGCCGCCATCCCTTCGAGCTCGAATTCCGACGACGCGTGGACGAGAGCGGCGTCGCTCTCCGGAGCCCAGCCGACGTAGTCCCGGAAGCCTTCGGTGGCCGTGCCCCTCGTCGGATAGAGGAACACGACCCTCCCGATCTGCTGATGGCCAGCCACGGCCTCGGCCCAGCGCCACGCCGCGAGGGTCTTGCCCGTCCCACAACCCGCCAGGAGCAGGACCCTTCGACCCTTGGCGGCAATGGCTTCCTGGAAGGGCGCCAAGACGAACGAACGCCCGGTGGTCGCCTCGATCTGCCTGCCCCGCGGCTGGAGGACAGCTGCCCGAATCGTGGACGGGCTCACAGGCTCCGCGTGCATCGCGCCGTCGATCCAGCCGTCGAGCCCTATCCGCTCGCGCATCAGGCCCGATGCCACCGAGTCGGCGACGATGAGGCCCGCCTTCACGGCGAGGAGGAACGAGCGGCGGTCGGGATCGCGGCGGATTGCCCGGCCAAGAACCGTTGCCATCGCGCGGCCGGCCGTAAAGGCCTCGACCCAAGGGCTGTTCTGGCCGAACGGCTCGACGGGGAGGTCCGGGGCGACCGGAAGTCCCGTGATCGTCGAGACGCGAGCCAGGATGCTCCGCACCTCGGCGTGACGAAGAAGGAGACCGACGCGCGAACCGGTGGTGCGGGGCTGGGCCCATCGCCACTCGCCGTCCGCTCCCGCCTTGATGTGGTGCGAGAGGACCGCTGCCAGGATGACCTCGAGATCGAGCTCCGCACAACCCCTGAGCCATCCGGCGACGGCGGGCAAGGCCAGGACGACGGCGGAAATGTGCTCGTGGCGGAATGTCTGGCCGCAACCCTGGCGACCGGCCGCGAGGTCCAGGAAGTCGAGGTTCGCCTTGCCCAGGTCGTGCACCAGGCTGGCCACCCGGAGGTTGAGCAGAAACCGGGTTTCGTACTCCTCGGCGCGGACCCGGAAGAGCCGGGTCCAGGTTTCGGAGGCACGCTTGCCTGGCTCGAAGAGCCGCATCGCCGCTCGCTCCACCGCGAGCGAGTGAGCGTTCAGCGTGACGACGGGTCGCCCCGGCCGGACGGACTTGGCCGGCAGGAAGGCCGGAGCGGCCGGGCCCGCTCCGCCTCCGCTCATCGACGCGGCCGGGTGGGCACGAAGATCCCGCACCCCATGCGCCGCTTTCCCCCGAGACCCGACCGCTGCAACGCGAGAGACTCCTCGGGCTCCAGGCCAGCGACGCGTACGGTGTAGCCGAGGACCCGCCTGCCGGCGACGCGAATTTCCTGCAGCCCGAGGAGCTCGGCCGGACGCGCGATGCCATGGGCGTCCAGCTGCCTGCCGAGCTCCGCCAGGTAGCCAGCTCTCATGGAGTTCTTGTCCAGCGCGCCGTCCAGCTTCTTCGACAGGTTGGTCAGCTTGATCGCGACGAGCCGTGCGTCGAGCGACGCCGCCACCGCAAGGGGCTCGACACGGGGCACCGACAGGTAGACACGATGTCCGTCGACGGAGAGCTCGCGCCCGGTCAAGGGGAGCACGTCGGGGATGTGGGCCGCGGGGAGTCGCAGCCCCAGGCAGGCGCGGGGACCGAGACGGAGGATTCCGTCGATTCCGCGGCGGCCTCGGACGGGGTGGATGCCGAGCCACTCCGCCTTGTGCAGGGCGGGATTGCAGGCCGAGATAGCGGAGTAGAGCGCGTACCCGTGGTCGGCCGGCAAGCTGGCGCCGCGGAGGTCGAAGAGGACGTCGACGATCGAAGGGTCATCCCGACCGGGAGGGCGATTCGTCATCGTGAATCTCCGCGCTGGAACCGGCGGCCCGCCCGCGTGAAGTCCCATGCCTCACTCGCCACGATCTCGTCCTCCTTTCCCGGAGCAACGGCGGCTGGAACGGAAAGGGGATCCCGAGCAGGCGGCCAGCGGCGAGATCCGACCAGGTACGTGAGCCGCTGCCGCGAGTTCGACGACGGCGCTGGAAAGACCGCGTTGGTAACCGGGCCACGGTCGGTTTCGCGCAAGACCCGACCCGACTGCGGACCGGCCGGCGCACCGACAGTTCTATGGTAGCCCAATGAAGCAGACAGATGGTGTCCCTGGAAGTGCTCGCACCAGGTGACCCGAGGTGCACGAACGCACCATCTCCGCAGAGAGCCCTGTCGGCGGCAGCCCGGATGACAGGTTGGAGGCCTACGGGCTCCCTCGGAGCCCCGCGTGGTGCTCGAACCAGGCGGCCTCGTCGTCGAAGCCGGCCTCGCAACAGAGGTCGCGGAGACGCCGGTAACGCTCCGTCACGTCGAAGCGCGAGGACGACTGGAGCTTCCGGAGGCAGACCGGACAGAGGTGGAGCGGCCGGCGGTCGAGCTCCGCCAGGTGGTTCGAGCCGTTCATGAGGCAAGCGTAGTAGATGCAGTGCCAGAGCCCGAACAGGTGACCGGCTTCGTGCGCCAGCACCTTGCAGGCCCTCAGCAGCGGAGCGTGCGCCGGGGCCGAGCCGCTTTCCGGCGCGTATCGCGCGAAGCTGTAGACACCGACCCGCTCGGTGAGCGAGGCCTGTCCGAAGACGAAGTTCCAGGAAGGACCCGCGTAGAGGTCCTCCATCGTGATGCCCAGCCGGCAGAACGCATCGGTCGGCAGGTCCCGGGCGAGAAGCTCCAGGAGGTCGGTCGTGAGGAGCTGCGTCGCCCGGGGGGCCGCCCTTTCTACGTGTCAGCCGCGGGGAGTCGAGCCCGAGGGGCTCCTGCAGGCGGACCGGCAGCCCGAGGTAGGCCTCCGCGAACCGGCCGAGGAACTCTGCTGACGGGGTCGTGGAACCTTCGAACGGGCCGAGCGGCTGGAGGTAGAGGACGTTCCGCGTGGCGTCGGGACGGTTCGCCTTCGAGGAGACGAACTGCGCCACGGTCTGGCCGGGCTCATGGTGGCAGGAAAGCCAGTCCCCGGGCTCGGGCTCGGACATCGGGACGAACTCGTCTCCCGGCGTGAGGGCGGCCCGAAGGGCCGGCGGAACCTCCGGGCCGAGCGGTCCGAGAGCCCGTTCCCGATCGGCGGCCCCGGGCGGGCGAAAGGGCGGGACGACCGTCACCGCCTCGGAACGATACCGGCGCGCGCACCTTTCGGCGCCGGCGGCCGCCGCCAGGGCGACGGCGGCGGCGGCGACGACGACGACGGAGCTCCGCACGGCGAGGGGCGACTCCGTTACCCCTTCTTCACCTTCAGCGTGACGGTCAGCGGCGTGGCGCCGGCGACGGGGCCGACGAGGGTGAGGCGCTTGCCGCGCCCCTCGATCCGCATCGGGAGCGAGCGGATGCCGGCCACGTTCGACTGGGGCGTCATCGCGAGGTCGTCCGGCTTGCCGCCCGAGACGACTCCCCCGCCGATCCCTGCCACCGTGCCGCCCTCGACGCCGCCGGCGACGCCTCCCTCGACCCCGGGGAAGACGGTCCGCTGCTCGTCGTCGCCCTCGACGGGGGCGGGCGCCGGCGCGTCCTTGCGCTTCCCCAGCTCGACCACCTTGGCGGGGTACCGCTGGTCGGCCGAGAAGGACTGGCCGACGGACGAGCGCGATGTGTCGACCATCGGCGCCTCGCCGGTGACGGTCACCTCCTGCCTGGCCATCCACCCGTCGTCGCGGCCCTGGAACCGCCGCGCGACCGCCGGCTCGTCGCGGCTCCAGCCGGCCTTGTCGAGGCCCTCGGAGGAGACGAAGCGGTAGCGCCGCTCCTCGGGGAGGACGAGCGTCCAGGTGACGAGTCCCGCCGTCGCGGGGAGCGCGGGGTGGGAGACGACGACGTCGCCCGACTCGGGAACGGTCTCGGCCTTCCGGCGGCGGGTCACCTCGACGGTCCTGACCGCCTCGCTCGACGGGGGGAGGAGGACGACGAGCGTCCCCTCTCCGGAGAGGGGGCGGACGGGCGTCCCGTCTACGGAGACCGAGAGGACCTCCTCGTCGGGGAGGAGGGGGAGGCTCCAGGAGGGGCGGCGCGTCTCGACGACGTACCGCTGCCGGTCGACGCGCGCGGCCGTCGGGGAGAGGACCGTCAGGAGCGAGGCCTCGTAGAGGACCGCGTCGGGCGGCGCCTCCACCCGGCGGAGCGGGGCGCGGAAGGCGAGCTTGGCGGCCTCGGGCGCCGCGACGCGGTAGGCGCGCGTCCCGCCCTCGACGAACGGGCGGACGATCGGAGGGAGGTCCGCCGTGTCGACGCGGGCCATCCCCCCGACGGTCCCCGGGACGTGCTCGCGCGCGGGGGTGGGCGAGACGAGGAGCCACGATCGCGTCGCCGAGGCCTCCAGCACGCGGGCGGGGGCCGCCTCGACCCCCTCGGCCGAGGCCGGGAGGGGCCGGTGGAGGAGGAACGAGAAGGTCTCGGCCGCGCGGAAGGGGCGTGGCGAGGAGAGCGTCAGGAGGCCCGTCGCGGCGTCGAGCGAGGCGACGGCGTCGTCGGGGACGGAGGAGGCCACGAGCTCGCTCCCCGCGGGCACCGCCGTCGTCACCGACGCGAGCTCGCCGCGGGAGACGGCGAGCCGGACCAGGACGCGGTGCGCGAGCCGCTCGCGCTCGGGCCTCAGGACGTCGAGCGTCTCGGCGATGACGACGGGCTTCTCGGGCGCCGCCGGGACGCGGCCCGGCGTCTTCACCTCCAGCCTCACGAACGCCGAGGCGGGGACGGGGCGCGCGGCGTTCGGCGTCAGCGGCTCGGCCGGGCTGCCGGCCCCGGCCGCGAGCGCCAGCTCGGAGCCGGGCACGGACGAGGAGGCCGTCAGGCGAGCGGAGGCGGCGGGGAGCGCCGTGAACTCCACGACCCGGCGGTCTCGGTCGGTCCGCTCGGCGGGGATCGACCGGAGCGTGACGCGGTAGCGCCCCGCCTTCTCGAAGTGGAGGACGAGGCGGTCCCCCTTCCCTTCCTCGGCGAAGGCCAGGACCGGCGCGGGGCCCGAGTCGGCCAGCGCGTCGAGGAGGCCGAGGCCCGAGAGGACCGTCCGCCCGTCCGGCGTCGGGACGTCCACCTCGGCGGTGACGTCGAGGGAGGCGCGGGAGGCGTCGACGCCGAGGGCGTACGTCGCCGAGAGGAGGGAGGGCGGCGCGTCGGGGGCCTTCCGCTTCGGCCCGCCGAGCCTCGCCGTCTCGGCCTCGTCCTTCAGCCGGTCGTACTCGGCGCGGGTCATCCGGACGACGCCGGCGGGCTCCTCGGCCCGCGCGGCCGGGGCCGCCGAGAGGAGCGTGGCGGCGAGCGGGAGGGCGAGCGCCGCCCGGGACGGACGCGTCAGAACCACGGTTCCTTCTCCTTCCTCTCGACGACGGTGACGACGAGCGGCGCGATCCCCTCCGTCACCTCCACGAGGTCGGTGGCCCAGGTGAGCGGCGCGGCCGGGAGCGCCGCGCGGGGCCACCAGGTCCCCTCGGCCGACGCGGCGGCGTCGGCGCGGGAGAGCTCCCTCGCCTTCTCGAGCGCCTCCCCGTCCTCCGGCGGGTCGGGGGCGCGACGCTCGGGCGGCTCGGCGTCGGGGAGCGGCGGGACGTTCCGTCCCTCCTCCTTCACGCCGAGGCCCGGCGGCAGGACGAGGCTCCAGGAGGTCCGCTCGACGGGCTCGAGCGGCGCCGGCGCCTCGAGGCGGAGCGACTCCCCCGGGCGCGGCGGGGCGACGCGCCCTCCGAGGAGGAGGTCGACGCGCGTCCGGCCCGAGTCCGCGGCGATCGGGACCTCCACGCGGTCGGGCGCCGGGCGCGAGGCCGGGGCCGGGACGCCGTCCACGCGCGCCGCGAGGAGGACGGCGTCCGCCGGGACGCGGAAGGCGAGCGACGGGCGCCCCTTCGTCCGGACGTCGCAGAGGAGGAGGGTCCGCGCCTCGCCCCCCTCGCCGACGAAGGCGACGAGGCGGGCGCGGGCGAGCGCCGTCGCCACGGCGAGCGGCTTGAGGCGCGTCAGCGTCAGTCGCGGCGGGCGCGGCGAGAGGACCTTGGCCGTCCAGCCGAGCGCGACCTCCTCGCCCGAGGTGGCCACGTCCGAGAGGTCGGTCCGCGGCGACCAGTCCTCCTCGCCCGCGGCCTCCATCAGGAGACCGCCCTCCGAGACGACCGTCAGGCGCCGCCGGACGCGCTCCTCGCTCCCGGCGACGAGCCCCGGGAGCGCCGGGACGAAGGACGGGTCCTTCCCGTCGCGCGGGGCGAGGAAGGCGAGCGTCACCGAGACGCTCCCCCGCTCGGGGACCGGCGGCTCGAACCGGAGGGAGACCGCCCCGTCGGCGGCGGGCCCCTCGGCGAGGACCGGCCCCGCCGCCGAGACGAGCGAGGCGCCCGGGAAGAGGAGCGTCCGCTTCTCCAGGAGCCCCTTCCTCACGCGCAACGAGAGACGCACCTCGGTCCTCGCGGAGCTCTCGGCGACCCTCACGACGGCGTGGAGGTCCCCGTCGACGACCGCGGGCCCGGTGGAGGGGACCGACGGGCGCTTCACGACGAGGACCGGCGAGGCCTCGCCGGCGAGCGTCACGCGCGCGGTCACCCCGCCGTCGCGGGACGTCGTCGTCGCGACCCGCGCCCGCTCGGCGTGGACGAGGTAGCCCTTCGGCACCGAGACGTCGAACGCCGCCGGGACCGACCCGAGGGGCGGGAGGGAGAAGCGGACGCCGGCCGTCTCGTCGTCGCCGCTCCCCGTCAGCTCTCCCCCCATCGTCACGCGGAAGGTGCCGGCCCGGTCGGGCGTCAGGCGAGTGGCCGAGGGGCCCGGGACGACGCGCGCGGCCTCCGGCGAGACGCTCCACCGCGCCACCGGCGCCGCCCCGGCGAGGAGCGTCACCGAAGGCGGCGCCTCGCCCGTCGCCGCCACCAGCATCTCGGCCTCCCAGGAGGCGCGCCGCCGGCCGACGTCGACGGTGACGCCGGCCCTCAGGAGCCTCACCGCCCCCACCGACGGCGGCTTGCGCGGCGCCTCGCGCGGGCCCTTCGCCTCCTGGCGAAGCCGGTCGTACGTGGCCAGCGGCAGCTCCACCTCCGAGCGGGGAGCGGACTGGGCGGGGGCGGGAGACGGGGAGAGGAGGACCGCGGCCAGGGCCGCGGCGAGGGCCTCGGCGGGGCGACGTCGTCCGCGCATGGCGCATTAGACCCCTGGACGCCGGAAAAGTTCGCGGGGCTTCCTCTCGCCCCGTGGGTCGGTCACACTTCCGGGAGAGGTCCCCATGCCGAGATCCGGAAGAGAGCCGGCGCTCCTGGCCGGCGTCGTCGCGGCCGCGCTGTCGTTCCCGTCCGCTCCCCTCGACGCCGCCGGCGTCGTCGGCGACGGGACGCCCGGGAGCTGCACGGAGGCCGCGTTCACGGCGGCGCTGGCCGGGGGCGGGACGGTCACGTTCGCGTGCGGCGCCTCGCCCGTCGTCATCCCGGTCACCTCGACGAAGACGCTGACCGCCGCCTCGACGACGATCGACGGGGGCAACCTCGTCACGCTCGACGGCGGGAGCGCGGTGCGGGTCCTCTCGACGAGCTACCAGACGTCGCTGACGGTCAGGAACCTGACGATCCGGAACGGCCGGACGACCGACTACGGCGCCGGGATCCGGTGCGCCTTCCAGCCCCCGGGGACGGCCGCGCTGACCGTGGAGAACGTCGTCTTCCAGGACAACCGGTGCACGCAGGCGGGGGCCGACGTGGGGGGCGGCGCGATCTACGTCCTGGGGGGCGTGGCGGTCGTCCGCGACTCGACGTTCACCGGGAACCAGGGAGGAAACGGCGGGGCGATCGGCTACCTCGGCAGCTCGAACCAGAGCCCGCCGAACGGGCTCGCGGTCGAGCGCTGCTCCTTCACCGGCAACTCGACCCTCCCGAAGGCGGGGGGCAACGGCGGGCACGGCGGGGCGATCTACGTGGACGGCTCGGGCGGGGGGCTGATCGCGATCACGGACTCGACGTTCGCGTCGAACGGCTCGACCGGCCTCGGCGGCGCGATCCACACCTGGTTCTACGGCGTCCCCTCGGGGATGACGATCGCGCGGACGACGTTCCGCGACAACGCCACCCAGGACAACGGCGGGGCGATCTTCCACATGAACGGGTCGCTCTCGATCACGCAGAGCACGTTCGACTCCAACACGACCGTCGGGCAGGGGGGCGCCCTCTGGATGAGCGACGGGGGCGGCGGGACGCCCGCCACGGTGACGAACTCGACGTTCACGGGGAACAGCGCCACGGGCGTCCGGCCGAACGACGGTTCGAAGGGGCTGGGCGGCGCGATCGTCCAGAACGGCGGGACGCTCGTCCTCGCGTCGGTCACGATCGCCTACAACCACGCCGACTGGGTGGGCGGCGGGATCGTGGGCGGGTCGACCTCGGCGACGACCCTGCGCGGGTCGATCGTGGCGAACAACACGGCCGACAACGGCGGGAACCCCTGGAACATCCAGAAGAACTGCTCCTCGACGCTGGGCGACGGGGGCGGCAACGTCCAGTGGCCGACGCTCAACCCGTTCGACGGGAACGACCGGCGGTGCGCCCTCGGCGTCGTGTTCGTCGAGCCGCTCCTCGGGCCGCTCGGGGCGAACGGCGGGCCGACGGAGACGATGGCCCTCCAGCCGCTCAGCCCCGTCCTCGACTCGGTCCCGGGCGGCTGCCCGGCCGGCTTCCCCGCGACGGACCAGCGCGGCGTGGCGCGCCCTCAGGGGGCGGCCTGCGACCCGGGGGCGTACGAGCGCGTGGCCGCGCCGATGCGCCTCCACACGCTCTCGCCGTGCCGGATCGTCGACACGCGAGGGGCCGAGGGGCCGGCCCTCTCGCCGGGGCCGGACCGGACGTTCGAGGCCGCGGGCCGGTGCGGCGTCCCGGCCTCGGCGGGGGCGGTCGCCGTGAACGTCACCGCCGTGGACGCGGGGGCCGCCGGGAACCTGCGCTTCTACCCCGCGGGGACGTCCGTCCCGCTCACCTCCACGCTCAACTTCCGGGCCGGGCAGACCCGCGCCAACAACACGATCCTGTCCGTCGGAAGCCTCGGACGCTTCTCCGTGAAGACCGACCTCCCGCCGTCGACCGTCCACCTCGTCGTCGACGTCGTCGGCTGGCTCGAGACGCCGCCGGAATAAGATCCGAGCGCTCGAGCCGGGAGGACCGATGTCCAGGGACGCGCTCTCAGACTTCCTCTCTGGGTACCCGCAGGAGATCCGCTCGCTCGCTCGCGCCGCCCGCGCGCTCGTGATGGCCGCGTGCCCCTCGGCTCACGAGACCGTCTGGCCGGGCTGGAAGACGATCGGGTTCGGGACCGGACCGGGAATGAAGGAGGGCGTCGTCGGGGTCAGGCCGGCGAAGGCGCACGTCTCGCTCGTCTTCTACGGAGGGCACGAGCTGCCGGACCCCGAGGAGCTCCTCCAGGGGACCGGCAAGACGGGCCGGCACCTGAAGGTCCGGTCGAAGGAGGAGCTCTCCTCCCCTCCGGTCCGGGCGCTCCTGAAGGCGGCGTTCGCGCGCCGGGCCGCGAGGCCCGCGACGAAGGCGAGCCGCCCCCGGGCGGGCGCGGAGCGCGCCACGCCGGGGCCGGGCGACGCGGCGGTGACGCGGGAGACCGGGCGGGACTGGAAGGCCTGGAAGGCGCTCCTGGACGCCGAGGGGGCCGCGTCTCTCGACCACAAGGGGATCGTCGCGCTCCTCTCTCGCCGCCACGGCCTCTCTCCCTGGTGGCAACAGACGGTGGCCATCGGGTACGAGAAGCTCTCCGGCATCCGCGAGCGGAACCAGCCGGCGGCGCTCTACCAGGTCGGCGTCAGCCGGACGGTGGCCGCCGCCCTCCCCCGGCTCTGGGCCGCCTGGGTCGAGCCGCGGACGCGAGCGCGCTGGCTGGGACGCGTGCGCGTCGTCGTCAGGAAGGCGACCGAGGAGAGGTCGCTCCGGGTCACCTGGGAAGACGGGAGCAACCTGGAGGTCCTCTTCGCCGCGAAGGGCAAGGAGAGGAGCCAGGTGACGGTCGACCACCGCAAGCTCCCGCCGGGCGAGGCGGTCGCGCGGATGCGCTCGTTCTGGAAGGAGCGCCTGGACGCCCTGCGGGACCTCCTGGAGGCGCGGGCGTGAGGTCGGCGCGGCGGCCCGCCTTTCCGCTCCTGGCCCTCGTCTCCGCCGCTCTCCTCGTGCCCTCGCGCGGGGCCTCCTCGCAGGCGGTCGTGCCGCCCCCGCAGCCCTCGCCCCCCTCGCTCGAGGAGGTGAGGAAGGGGATGGCGGTCCGGTCCACCGGCGAGGTCCGGGGACAGCAGGACGGCGTCGGGTTCGCGACGACGGCGGCCCAGATGGCCCGGACGTGGGAGCTCTCCGCCTCGCCCCCGGCGCCCGAGGCGCTCGGCGAGGCGCCGCTTCCGGGCGTCCTCGGCGTCGTCTGCCCGCACGACGACTACCTCTACGCCGGGCGCGTCTACCGGAAGGTGCTGCCGCTCATGACGGCGAGGACCGTCGTCCTCGTCGGGGTCTTCCACAAGTACCGGAGCTTCGGCGCGCGCGACGTCCTCGTCTTCGACCCGTACCGCGCCTGGAGCGCACCCGACGGCGAGGTGCCCGTCTCGCCCCTGCGCGAGGCGGTTCTCGCCCGGATGCCGCGGGGGACGTGGGTGAAGGACGCCGCCTCGCACGACCGCGAGCACTCGCTCGAGCCGCTCGTGCAGTGGCTGAAGCACGCGCGCCCGGACGTGGAGATCCTGCCGGTCGTCGTCCCGTCCGCGAGCTTCGCGAGGACGGCCGAGCTGGCGACCGCCTTCGGCGAGGCGCTCGCCGCCGAGATGAAGGCCCGGGGCCTCGTCCTCGGCCGGGACGTGGCGGTCGCCATCTCGGCCGACGCCGTCCACTACGGGGCGGACTTCCGCCACGTCCCCTTCGGCGAGGGGGGGATCGAGGCGTACCGCCGGGCGGTGGAGCGAGACCGCGCGCTCCTCTCCGGACCTCTCTCGGGCCCGGTCGAGGAGGCGAAGGCCCGCGCGCTCCACGAGGCCTTCGTCGACCCGGCGGCCCCCGACGACTACCGCCTCACCTGGTGCGGGCGCTTCTCGATCCCGACGGGGCTCCTCGTCCTGGCGAGGACCGCGCGCGCCCTCGGGCTCCCCCCGCCCGTGGCCCGCCCGGTCGCGTACGCCACGAGCGTTGGCGCGCCGGAGCTGCCGCTGCGCGAGGCGGGCCTCGGCGAGACCGCGCCCGCGAACCTCTACCACTTCGTCGGCTACCCCGCCGTGGCGTTCGTCGCCGGCCGTTGAACGCGGACCCGCCCGGCGGCTCCCCCGCGGCGCCGCGCGCCTCCCCTCCGCCCGCCAGCCTCCTTGCCTGCGCCGCCCCGAGCAGGGACGCGGCCTACGCCGGGACGGGGGCGGCCTCGCGGACGCGCCGGACGACCTCGGCGACGAGCTTCTCGATCCCCTGCGCCACGGCGGCGATCGAGGGGCCGAGCATGTAGGCCGGCGTCGTGACGAGACGCCGCTCCTCGTCGACCACGATCCCCTCCACCGGGCAACCGACGTGGCAGGCCCCCATCGCCTCCAGCGCGCGCGCCGTGTCGGGGTCGGTCCCGATCGTCAGCCTCGGCTTCTCGGCGCCGAGGAGCTTCGCCACGAGGGCGGGCGAGATGCAGATGGCGCCGACCCATTTCCCGGCCCCGTGGACGGCCGCGACGAGCCCCGCCACGTCGGGCTGGACCGTGCAGTCGGGCCCCTTCACCGCGAAGTCGCAGAGGTTCTTGGCGGCCCCGAAGCCGCCCGGGACGACGAGGGCGTCGAGAGACGCCGCGTCGGCCTTCGCGACGTCCGTCACCTCGCCCCGCGCGATCCGGGCCGCCTCGGTCAGGACGTTGCGGCTCTCTCCCTCGGCGACCTTCCCCGTCCGGTGGTCGACGACGTGCATCTGCGGCACGTCCGGGGCGAGGCAGACCGCCTGCGCGCCCAGCCGGTCGAGCGCGAGGAGCGTGAGGACCGCCTCGTGGATCTCGGCGCCGTCGTAGACCCCGCACCCCGCGAGGAGGACGCCGACTCTCGGCTTCGTCATGGGGCACCTCCCGTCCGGGAGGAATCGTATCCCCTAAGATCCGCGGAAGTGTCCCGCCGATCCGCGGCCCGGGGGGCCGGGGCCCTCCTCGCCGTCCTCCTCCTCTCCGCCTGCGGCAGCCGGCCGCTGCCGACGCTCGCGGACTACTCCCACGGGACGTCGCTGGCCGTGGAGCGGCTCCGGCCGCTCCTGGCGAGCGGCGAGCCCCTCTCCGGCGAGCTGCTGGCCTCTCCCGAGGCGGCGAAGGCCGTCGAGGCCGTCTCGGCGCGCTGGCGGGCCACCGCGACCACCTCGGCTTGCGAGACCCGGATCGCCGGTTTCCGGCGGAGCGGCTCGCGCCACGCCGACGTCGAGGTGGACGTCCGGCTCGAGGGGGCGACGCCCGACGGGACCTCGCGGGCGTACCTCCGGACGACGCTCGCCCTGGCCTGGGACCGCGAGGCCGACGGGGCACCCTGGCGGCTCTCGTCCTCCGCCGAGCCCGGGGGCCCCGTGGCCGTCCAGGTCGGGCGCCCGCTCCTCCGCGAGGAGGGCGAGGCCCGCGGCCTCGCCGGTCGGCACGAGACGAGCGAGCCGCTCGAGCGGCACAACGTCTCCCTCCCGTCGACGCACCACCACGCGTGCGTCCTCCTCGCCGACCTGGACGGGGACGGCGCGCTCGACGTCCTCGTCTGCAGCCGGAGCCCCCAGCTCTTCCTCAACGACGGGGCCGGGACCTTCCGGGACGCCACCCCGGGCTCGGGCCTCGACGCCCTGGCGCCGGGCAACGGCGCTGCGGCGCAGGCGGCGGACCTGGACGGCGACGGGCTCCCCGACCTCGTCCTCGTCGACCACTTCGGGCCGACCCGGGCCCTGAGGAACCTGGGCGGCGGGCGCTTCGCGGACGAGACGGTCGCCTGGGGCCTGGCCGGGCTCTCGGGGCCCTACACGTCGGCCGTCCTCCTCGACGCCGACGGGGACGGCAGGGTCGACGTCTTCCTCGTCGCGTACGGCGACGCGCGCGTGGAGGGGCCCTCGTACTCGGGCACGAACGGCTACCCGGACCGGCTCCTCCTGAACGTGGAGTCGGGCGGCCGCCCCTCGTTCGTCGAGGCGACCGAGGCGGCCGGGGTCGGCGACCCCGGGTGGGGGCTCGCCGCCTCGGCCTGCGACTACGACGGGGACGGCGACGACGACCTCTACGTCGCCAACGACTTCGGGAGGAACTCGCTCTTCGAGAACCGCTCCTCGCCGGGACGGCCCCGCTTCGCGAACGTGGCCCGCGACCTCGGCGTGGAGGACGAGGGCTTCGGGATGGGCGTGACGTGGGGCGACTACGACGGCGACGGCCGGTGGGACCTCTACGTCTCGGACTTCTCGACCCCCTACCGGTGGATTCTTCGCGACCGCCGCTTCCCGCTCCCGCCGATTCCCGGCGCCGACCTCGTCCGCCCCTTCATGTGGCGAAAGCTCTACCGGCGGAGCCGCGGGAACGGCCTCTTCCGGCAGCGGCCGGACGGGCGCTTCGAGCGGGTCTCCGAGGCGGCGGGGGTGGCCGACGCCGGCTGGGCGTGGGGGACGGAGTTCGTGGACCTGGACGGCGACGGGCACGAGGACCTCCCGGTCGTCAACGGGATGTTCGAGGCGACGACCGGCGTCGACGACGAGATCGCGTTCTGGAACATGATGGGGCGCGAGGGGGAGAGCTTCCACGACGCGGTCTGGGGGACGATCGACTTCGGCGTCAACGGGATGGCCTCCCGGACGCCGAAGCGGCTCTTCTTCAACCGCGGCGACGGGACGTTCGAGGAGAGGTCCTTCGTCTCGGGCTTCGACACGCGCGGAGACACGCGGGGCCTGGCCTTCGGCGACCTGGACGGGGACGGCGCCCCGGAGCTCGTCGTCGCCACGTTCCACGGCCGGCCGCTCCTCTACCGGAACGGCTTCCGGACGGCGGGGCGGGTCCGCGTCCTCCTCCGGGGCCGCGCCCCGAACACGAGCGCGATCGGCGCGGTCGCCAGGCTCGCCTCGGGCGGCCGGACGCAGGTGCGCCAGGTGCGCGCCGGCTCCTCGTACCTGGCGCAGTCGTCGCTCGAGCTCCTCTTCGGGATCGGCGACGCTCCCTCCGCCGACCGGCTCTCGGTCCGCTGGCCCGACGGGACGACGGCGACCGCGGACGGGGTCCCCGCCGGCGCGCGGGTCGTCTGGACGCAGGGCGAGGCCCCCGTCGTCCTCTCCGGCGCCGAGGCGGCCTCGGCCCGCCTCCCGGAGCGCTACTCGAAGAGGAGCGCCGCCAGCGCCGCCTCCTGGAGCGGCGCCAGCGCCGGCTCGTCCAGGTCGGCGTCGACGAGGGTCCAGGCCGGCGGGACCGAGAACGGCGGCGGCTCCTCCACGCGCCAGAGGACGTAGACCGGGTACTCCTCGTCGGCGAGGTCGCGGGTGTCGAGGACCTCCTTCAGCCGGCCGTACTCCTGGACTGCGGAGAGAAGGAGCGGGTCGGCCGCCTCGGCGAGCCGCTTCATCGCGCAGCGGACCGTCTTCGTCCCGAGGTCCTCCTCGAAGAAGCGGGACGTCTCCTCGCCGGCCCCGGCGGTGACGCGCCCCGCGCCGCCCGGGCGCTCGAAGACGACCGGCGTCCTCCCGGCCAACGCGACCTCGTACCGCGCGGCCTCCCCGAACCGGCCGTCCTCCCCGGCCCGGCGAACGCTCCGGACGACGAGGTCGTCCCGGACGAGTCCGTGGACGAACCAGGCCACCCGCCGCTCGTCGGGGGCGACGCGCTCGGCGCGGAAGAGGTCCACGACGCGGTTCCCACGCCCGTCGACGACGCGCTGGACCCTCAGCGTCACCCCGGCGGGAGCGTCCGCCCCGCGTGTCGGCGCCTGGCCCGCCGCTCCGGCGGTCAGCAGGACCGCCGGGCCGAGCGCCAGCGCGAGGAGGACTGCCTTCACTCCGGCGCCTCCGGCGGAGGCACGAACCTGGGAAGATACGTCGGGAGGAACGTCAGCTCGCGGAGCGCCGACAGGTCGTCCGGGTCCGGAACGTCCGGTGCGAGGACGAGCTCGGCCGGGGGCGATCCGCGCACGAGCGGGTCCCATCCGACCGTGACGGCGAGCGCCGCGCGGGTCTTCGTGAAGACCTCCGGCGCGCCGACCACCCGGAAGAGGAGGTCCCTCAGCTCCCGACACCGCGCCAGCGCCTCGGGCCTCAGGCTCGCCTCCAGGACCTCGTCGGCGGCGACGACGACCGTCCTTCGCGCCCGGTCTCCGTACGAGAACGTGAGCTGGCCGTCCCCGGCGACGAGGAGCAGCCGATGCCCCCGGCACGCGTCCGCCCTCTGCCGCGCCTCCTCCTCGAGTCGGTCCTCGTGCGTGTGGCTGAAGTCGTCGCCGAGCGCTCGAAGGAACTCCCGGCTGACGTCGGGGTCCGCGAGGAAGTAGACCTCCACGGCGCCGTCTCTCGTGGCGATCCGGTAGCTCGGAGCGGGCTCTCCGTCCAGAGCCGAGACCGAGCGCATCGACTCCAGGACCGCGTTCCACCCGTCCGGAGTCGTCACGAGGAGGAGCCTCCTCTCCGGCCAGAAGGCCTTCAGGTCCGCCGACCAGTGCCCGTAGGATCGCAGCCTGAGCTGGATCAGCCGCAGCCGGGCCAGGCCGGGGTCCTCGTCGCCCGCCCCCTTCGCCTTCAGCAGGTACGTCTCGTCGAGCTCGACATACGTCGGGCCCCTCAGCGGTGCGAAGAAGTCCGGCGGCCTCTCGGCCCGCGCCTTCGGCGCGAGGAACAGCAGGGCGGCGAGCCCCGCCACGGGCAGTCCCGGCGTCGCCCGCCTCACCGGTAGGCGCCCGAGCGGCTCCCCGACGGGGGCGGCAGGCTCCGCTCGGCGGCGTGGATGAGCGCCTCGGCGAACTCGCCGCAGCTCTCGAACCTCTCGGCGGGCTCCTTCTCCAGGACCTTGAGGAGGACGTAGTCGACGCTCCGGTGGAGCTCCCGCTTCAGGCCCGTCGGCAGCCCCGGCTCCTCGTAGAGGGTCTTCGTCATGACGACGAACATCGAGTTCGCCTCGAACGGGGGCTGCCCCGTCAGGAGGTAGTACGCCAGGACGCCGAGGGAGTACTGGTCGGAGCGGGGCGTCAGCTCCTCGCCGCGGAGCGCCTCGGGCGACATGTAGACGGGCGTCCCCATCGCCGTCCCGGCGACGGTGAGGACCTCGGCGTCGCGCGGCTTGGCCAGGCCGAAGTCGGCCAGGAGCGGTCTCCCGCTCCGGTCCAGGAGGACGTTGGCGGGCTTGACGTCGCGGTGGACGACCCCCTCGGCGTGGGCGAAGTCGAGGGCGGAGGCGAGCGAACGGATCCAGGACATGGCGGTCGGCAGGTCGGTCCCCTTGCGGGCCCGCTCCCGGAGCGTCCCGCCTGTGACCAGCTGCATGACGATGTAGAGGAGCCCGGCGTGCTCGCCGAAGTCGTAGACGGGGAGGATGTTCGGGTGCTCCAGGCGGGCCGTCACCTTGGCCTCGCGGAAGAAGCGCTTGGCGAACGTCGGGTCGAGCGAGATCTGCTCCGTCAGGAGCTTGACCGCCACCGGACGCTCGAGCGTCAGGTCGTCGGCACGCCAGACCTCGGCCATGCCGCCGGCGCCGATCTTCTCCTGGAGCCGGTAGCGTCCCAGCTCGGTTCCGGGTGAGAGGAGCATCGTCCGACTCTCTGGGGCCCTTGCCCGGCGAGTATAGGCGCCCGCCCGCGCCGCCGGTCGCGGCGGCGCGGGCGGCCTTCCCGCTCGCGGGGCCCCTTCCCCGGCCTCAGCCGCCGACCAGGACCGGCTCCTCGACCCGGCTCCCCTCCGGGGCGCCCGGCTTCCCGGCGAAGGCCCACGGCTCGTACCGGATCGGCAGGTACTCGGGGAACCACATCGCCCGCCGGACGTTCTCCTCCAGGTTCACGAGGATGGCGGGGTCGGCGTGCCCTTCCGCGACGGCCCGCCGGACGACGGCGCAGGCGACCGTGTGCGAGCACTCCCGGATCGTGGCCAGCTGCGGGTAGACGGCCGACTGGGCGAGGTCCTCGGGGGTGACGTGGCTCGCCAGCCCCTTGGCCGCGTCGAGGAACATCCCGTCGCTGATGAACCGGGCGCGGGAGACGCAGGCTCCGAGCCCGATCCCCGGGAAGACGAAGGCGTTGTTGCACTGCCCGATCCGGTGCGTCTGCCCCGCGTGGACGACGGGCGCGAAGGGGCTCCCCGTCGCCACGATCGCCCGCCCGTCCGACCAGCGGACGGCGTCCTCGGCCGTGCACTCGCACTTCGACGTAGGGTTGGAGAGCGGGAAGACGAGCGGCCGGTCGTTCAGCTTCGCCATCAGCTTGACGATGCTCTCGGTGAAGGTGCCCGGGGTCGCCGAGACGCCGATGAGGATCGTCGGGTGCGCGTTGGCGACCGTCTCCTCCAGGCTGATCCGGGTCGGGTCGGCCACCTCCCAGGCGGCGGCCTCCTCGACCTCTCGCGCGTAGAGGGCCTTGAAGTCCTCGAGGCCGGGCCGGGCCTTCGTGACGAGGCCCTTCGTGTCGCACGTCCAGATGCGCCGCCGCGCCTCCTCCGGCGTGAGCCCCTCCTCGACCATGGCCGAGACGAACAGGGCCGCGATGCCGTGCGTGGAGGCCCCCGCGCCGGCGAAGACGACCCGCTGGTCCCGCATCGCCTGCTTCGTGATCCTCATCGCGGCGTACGCGCCGGCGATGACGACGGCCGCGGTCCCCTGGACGTCGTCGTTGAAGCTCGGCAGCGTGTGCCGGAACCGGTCGAGCTGCTTGATGGCGTTCCCCTTGAGGAAGTCCTCCCACTGGAAGAGGACGTTCGGGTAGACCTTCCTCACGGCCGCCACGAACCGGTCGACGAAGTCCTGGTACTCCTGCCCGCGGATCCGCTTGTGACGCAGGCCGAGGTAGAGCGGGTCCTTCAGCCTCTCCTCGTTGTCCGTCCCGACGTCGAGCGTGATCGGGAGCGTCGAGTACGGCGAGACCCCCGCGCAGAGGGTGTAGAGGCAGAGCTTGCCGATCGGGATCCCCATCCCGCCGGCGCCCTGGTCGCCGAGGCCGAGGATCCGCTCCCCGTCGGTCACGACGATGATCGAGGGGTCGGTCGTGTGGTAGTTGCGGAGGACCTTCTCGATGATGTTCCGGTGCTCGTACGTGACGTAGAGCCCCCGCCCGCGGCGGTAGATGTGCGAGAACTTCTGGCACGCCTCGCCGACGACGGGCGTGTAGACGATCGGCATCATCTCGTCGATCTTCTCGTGGACCATCCGGTAGAAGAGGGTCTCGTTCCGGTCCTGCAGGCTCGTCAGGTAGACGAACCTCTCGAGCGGCGTCGTCTTGGCCTGGAAGTTCTCGTACACCCTCACGAGCTGCTGCTCGATGGTGCAGACGGCGGCCGGCAGGAGCCCGTGCAGGTCCAGCTCCTCCCGCTCGCGGTTCGTGAAGGCGGATCCCTTGTTCGTGAAGGGGTCCATCAGGATCGCCTTCCCCTTGACGGGGACCGCGATGTAGCGCTGCCAGGTCCCGGGGTCCACCTTGACGGCGAAGTTCATGGCTCCTCCTCGTGATCCGATGGAATCGGACGATTCGTCGGCGGGACGCGCCCGACGCGGACGAGACCCCGCTCCTGGGCTCCCGTGTCCGCGTGGCTGCGATCAGACGTCGTTCCGGTGCGCAGACGACACACCGGTGCACCTCTTCTGGAGGTCAATCTGCGTTTGACCCGAGCGGCTGTCAACACGCTTCGGAGGATTCGGGACGCTCGGACGGCTTGCGCTTCCGAAAGCGCCCGCCCGCGGCGCGGGCTCCGACGACGGCGACGAGGAGCCCGGCCGGCCCCTTCGGGCGGGCAGAGGGGACCGGCGGCCGGGAGACGGGGGTGGACCCAGCCTCCCGGCGCCGATCCGGGCCGGTACGAGCTAGTACCGGCTCCGGCCGCCGCCGCGGCTCTCCTGCGGCTTGGCCTCGTTGACGCGGAGCGAGCGGCCGTCGACCTCTCGGCCGTTGAGGGCGCTCATGGCCTTCTTCGCGTCGGCGTCCGCCATCTCGACGAAGCCGAAGCCCTTCGAGGAGCCGGTGTCGCGGTCGGTGATGACGCGGGCCGACTCGACCTGGCCGAACGGCGAGAAGAGCTCGGCGAGGGTGGCGTCGTTGGTGGAGTAGGAGAGGTTTCCGACGTAGATCTTCATCTGGGGTCCTCGTGTGCGAGCCCTCGGTTGGACCGAGAGCGACTTGGAGAGAGTGGGGAGGAAGCGCGAGAAGGACGGGGCCTGCTGGGTTCGCCATGCCGCGCCGTCCGCCACGTGGGTGGCCAGCCAGGGAGCGCAGTGAGCCAACGTGGCCGGCCCCAGGTTAACAGATCCCCCGCCGGCGAGCGGGGCGCACCGCCACGCGAGGAGGGGAGACGCCCCCGGCCCGGGCCGATAATCGGCTGCCATGGTCCGCGCCCTGCCCGTCTCCTTCGCCGCGCTCCTCCTCGCCGTTCCTGCCGCCGCCGCCCCCGCGCCCGCTCCGATTCCCCCCGAGAAGGCGTCGAAGATCCTCTCGGCCCGCAACCTGGGCCTCGCCCAGCTGGAGGAGGGGAAGAACAGGGACGCGCGCCGGTCGTTCGAGCGCCTCGCGGAGCTGGTCCCCGACGACCCCCTGCCGTACGCCAACGCGGCGGTCGCCGCGCTCCGCGACAACGACTTCGCCGCCGCCGACACCCTCCTCGGGAAGGCGACGAAGGCGGGCGGGGAACGGAGCGACCTGCTCGCCATCCGGGCCGCGATCGAGGACGCCCGCAACCGGCCCGAGGAGGCGCGCGCGGCGCTCGCCCGGGCCGCGGCGGTGAACCCGAGGGACCTCGAGTCGCGCTGGCGGTTCGTCCGGTCGGTGGAGGCGCTTCCCCAGCCGGCCCCCGCGCTGAAGGAGGCGCGCCGGAAGGCCCTGGCCGAGATCGTGGCCGTCTCCCCCTCGAACCTCCCGTCGCGGCTGAAGCTCCTCCTCCACGACCTGGAGGCGGGGTCCGCCGCCGAGGCGGGCGCCAACCTCGCCGAGGTCGCCTCGATCCTCGCGGACGCCGACGCCAAGACGAAGCGGTTCCTCGGCGAGTCGCAGGAGGCGTTCCGGAAGGGAGACTTCAAGACGGCCGGGCTGAAGGCGCGCGTCCTGGAGAACCTCCTCCGGGTGACGCCGCAGTACCAGCAGTCGCTCGCCGAGCTCTTCACGAACGTCGTCGGGCTGCCGCTCGACACGCTCAAGCCGGAGGTCGAGGCCTCGCTCCGGCCGAGGTCCTCCGCGGCGATCCCGGTCTCCTTCCGGGCCTCGGGGGGGAAGGCGGAGGACCCCGGCGTCACGCTGCGCCGCGTCGACCTCTCCGGAACCGGCAAGGCGGAGGTCTACGCTGTCCCCGCGCCGCACGGGGCGGCGACCTTCCTCGACCACGACCTGGACGGCGACCTGGACGTCTACCTCGCTTCGGGCCCCGGCCCCGACAAGCTGCTGCGCAACAACATGGACGGGACCTTCACGGACGTGACGGCGGGGACGGGCGACCCGGCCTTCCGGTCGACGGGGTGCGTCGTCTCGGACTTCGACCGGGACGGGGACCTCGACCTGGCCTGCGTGGAGGCGTCGGGGAAGGTCGTCCTCCGCTCCAACCAGCGCCAGGGGCGGTTCCGGAGCCTCCCCGTCGACGCGCAGCGGGCGGCGGCGCTCGACGCCGCGGACCTGGACGCCGACGGCGTCCCGGACCTCGCCGTCGCGACGAAGGACGGGGCCGCCGTCCTCCGCGGGACCGGCGACGGCGGCTTCGCGCGGCTTCCGCCCGGGGACCTGGCGAAGCTGCCCGCGGCGTTCGACCCCCGCGCGGTCGTCCTGGCGGACCTGGACAACGACGGCTTCCCGGACCTCGTCGTCTCGGGCGCCTCGGCGACGGCGGCGTTCCGGAACACCGGGGGGGCCTTCGCCGAGTGGGCGACCCTGCCGAAGGGGACGGGGCCGGCCGAGAGGATGGCCGCCCTCGACGCCGACTCCGACGGGGACCTCGACCTCGTCCTCTCCTCGGGCGGCAAGCCGGTCCTCCTGACGAACGACGGAGGGAACGCCAACGGCTGGCTCGTCGTCGTCCTGGAGGGGCTCCAGACCGGCTCGGGGAAGGTGAACCGGGCCGGGCTCGGGTCGACCGTCGAGGTGAAGGCGGGCGACCTCTACGTCGCCCGGACGGTCGGCGTCCTGCCGACGCACTTCGGCCTCGGGCCGAGGACGAAGGCCGACGTCGTGAGGACCCTCTTCACGAACGGGGTCCCCCAGAACAGCCTCGACCAGAGGGCGCGGACGGTGGTGAAGGAGGTCCAGATCCTGAAGGGCTCCTGCCCGTTCGTCTACGCCCTCAACGGCGCGACGGGGGAGTGGGGGTTCGTCAGCGACGCGCTGGGCCGCGCGCCGATCGGGCTCCTCTACGACGGCGTCCACCTGGCGGGGGCCGACACGCTGGAGTGGCTCCACGTCGACGGGGGCCTCCTGCAGCCGACGCCCGACGGCCGCCTCCTCCTGGACTACACCGAGGAGCTGTGGGAGGTGGCGTACCTCGACGAGGCGACGCTCGTCGCCGTGGACCACCCGGACGGGACGCTCGTCGTCCCGAACGAGCGGATGACCACCGAGCCGCTCGAGAGGAAGCTCTTCACCGTCGCCTTCCCCCGCCCCCCTCGCGCGGCCACGAGCGACGCCTCGGGGCGGGAGGCCGACGTCCTCGCGCGCCTCCTCTACCGGGACAAGCGGTACGTCGACCCCGGCCCCGAGACGCGCTACCAGGGGGTCCGCAACGAGCACGCCCTCGTCCTCGACCTGGGCCCGGTCCGGCGGACGGACCGCGTCGTCCTCTTCCTGGACGGCTGGATCTTCTACACCGACACCTCGATCAACGTCTCGATCTCCCAGCGGAAGGACCTGGCCCACTTCCCGCCCGTCCTGGAGGTGCCGGACGGCAAGGGGGGCTGGAGGACGGCGATCGCCTCGCTCGGCTTCCCCGCGGGGAAGACGAAGACGATGCCGGTCGACCTGACGGGCCTCCTCGACCCCTCCGACCCGCGCGTGAGGATCCGGACGACGATGGCGATCTTCTGGGACCAGGCCTTCGTGACGGTGAACGACCCGCCGGTCCCGGTCGTCTCGACGCTGCTCCCGCCGGAGCGGGCCACGCTCACCGTGCGCGGCTTCTCGAGGCGGTACCGGGAGACGCCGGACGGGCCGGAGCTCTTCGACCACGACGACGTGACTCCTGGCCCGCTCTGGCCCGACGTCCCGGGGCGGCTGACGCGGCTGGGCGACGTCACCGAGCTCCTCCGCGCCACCGACGACAGGTACGTCGCCTTCCAGGGGGGCGACGCGATCCGGATCGAGTACGACGCCACGGCGCTCCCCCCCCTTCCGCCCGGCTTCCGGCGGGACTGGGTGCTCGTCTCGGACGGCTGGGACAAGGACTTCGACAAGAACACGGTGACCGGCGAGAGCGTCGAGCCGTGGCCCTTCCACGGGATGTCCGCCTACCCGCCCCCGGAGGGGGAACGGCACCCGGACCCGGCGTTCCTCCAGGAGTGGATGACCCGGCCGACGGGCCCCGAGGCCTTCTGGAAGGCGGTCCGCGACCACCGCCTCGGGGCGGGCGGCGGGCGTTGAGGGGGCTCGTGCCCCGGGGGCCGGCCCGCGGGGCCGCCGTGGCCGCCGCCGGGCTCGCCGTCGCGCTCCTCCTGGCCCTGCGCCTCGGCGGCGAGGCGGCGCCGGTCCTCACCTTCTCCGACGTGACGGCCAGGGCGGGGCTGACGTTCGAGTTCGTGACGGACCTCAGGCGCGGACGGATGCTGGCGACGATGGGGGGCGGCGTGGCCGCCGGCGACTTCGACGGCGACGACGCGCTGGACCTCTTCTTCACCGGCTCGGTGGCCGACGGCCGGAAGCCCTTGGCGGGGCCCTGCGGCGTCCTCTACAGGAACCGGGGCGACGGGACGTTCGAGGACGTCACGGAGCGGTCCCGCGTCCGCTCCTGCGGCTGGACGATGGGGGCGTCGTGGGTGGACCTCGACTCGAACGGCCGCCTCGACCTCGTCGTCACCGGCCTGGGCCGGACCGAGGTCTGGATGAACCACGGCGGGACGTTCGAGGCGGTGGACCGCGCGCGCGGGATCGTGGCCGAGCGGTTCGCCATCGGCCTGGCCGCCGGCGACGTGACCGGCGACGGGCGGGTCGACCTCTACGTCCTGAACTACCTGGAGACCGACTACGTCCGCGAGAACTCCTTCCCGCAGTTCCAGCTCCGGCTCCCCGAGGACTACGCCGGGCAGGACGCCTACCTCTTCGTCCAGCGGGAGGACGGGACGTTCGAGGACCGCGCCGCCGCGGCGGGCGTGACGAACCGGGAGGGGAAGGGGCTGGCGGCGGTCTTCTTCGACTACGACGGGGACGGCGTGAGCGACCTCTACGTCACGAACGACCGGGTGCCGAACAAGCTCTGGCGCGGGCGCGGGGACGGCACGTTCGAGGACGTCACGGACGAGGCCGGCGCCGGCAAGCGCGAGCAGCCGGAGGCGCGCGCCGGGATGGGGCTGTCCGTCGGCGACCTGGACGGGGACGGCCGGCCCGAGGTCATGGTGACGAACTACGCGGGCGAGCCCAACAGCCTCTACCGGAACGTGGAGGGGGTGCTCTTCGACGACGCCACGGAGACGTCGGGGATCGCCCGGGCCTCCCACCCGCAGGTGCAGTGGGGCTCCGACTTCCCCGACCTCGACGACGACGGTCGGCCCGACGTGGTGGCGGCCTCGGGGAGCCTGATCCCGAAGATCTTCAACGTCTTCGGCTCGCTCTTCCGGAGGGAGGACTTCAAGTTCTACAACCGCGGCGACCGGAGCTACAAGCAGCCGCCGCTCGTCTGGCGCAACCTCGGCGACGGGCGGTTCGCCGCCGTGAGCGGCACGGCCGGCGACTGGGGGCGGACGAAGGTCTCGGCGCGCGGCCTGGCCACGGGGGACGTGGACGGGGACGGCCGCCTCGACGTCGCCCTGGCGGCGGTCAAGGGAGGGATCCGGCTCTTCAGGAACGACACCCGCGTCCCCGGGGCCAACGCGCTCGAGATCCTCCCCGTCGCGGGGAAGGACCGCCGGACCCCCCTCGGCACGAAGGTGGTCGTCACGGCGGGGGGGCGGCGGCAGGTCAAGGAGTTCCTCCTGAGGCCGTCCTACGCCTCCGGGGCCTGGACGCCGCTCCACTTCGGCCTCGGCCAGGCCCTTGCCGCCGAGACGGTCGAGGTGATCCTGCCCGGGGGGACCGAGCCGGCGCTCGTCTTCCGGGACGTCGCCGCCAACAAGCTGTACGCGCTCCGGGACGGCCGCCTCGACGCGCGGCGGGCGCTCCGTCGCTGAAGAGGGCCGGCCGGGGAGCCGCCGTGAGCCGACGCCGGAACCTCCTCGCAGCCGCTTTCGCGTTCTTCCTGGCCTCCCCTGCCCTCGCCGCCGCCGGCGGGACAGAGAAGCCCTGGGCCGAGGCGCTCGCCGAGCGAAGGGTCGACCCGGCCTCGGTCCCCGACCCCCTCCGGGTCACGGAGGAGATGCGCCGGTTCGCCGAGGAGGCCGCGCCGGCCGGCCGTCCCGCGCCGGAGCGGCTCGCCGCGCTCCAGCGGGCGCTCTACGACCCGTCACGGTTCCGGTTCGCCTACGACGAACGGGGCACCCTCCCCGCTCCGGAGGCCTTCGAGCGGAGAGGCGGCAACTGCGTCGCCTTCACGAACCTCTTCCTCGCCCTCGGCCGCTCCCTGGGCCTGCCGCTGTCGGCTGGCCTGGCCGCGGGGCGGCGCGGCGCCGAGAAGGAGGGGGACCTGGTCGTCGTCCGGTCGCACGTCGTGGCGACGATGCCTTGGGGGCCGAGGCTCCTCGTCTTCGACTTCTTCAGCGCCGAAGCCGACGCCGCCGCGGGCATCCGCCCGCTGTCGGACCTGGAGCTGGCGGCCGTGTTCCTCGGGAACCTCGGCGTCGACGAGATCCGCGCGGGGCGCCCCGAGAAGGCCCTGTCGGTCCTGTCGGACGCCGTCCGGCTCGGGCCGGAGATCGCCGCGCTCCACGTCGGCCTCGGGGTGGCGCTCTGGCACGTGGGCCGCGTCGCCGACGCCGAGACCGCCTTCCGCACCGCCCGGGCCCGCGACCCCGGCGAGGTGAGCGCGGCCCACGACCTGGCGAGCCTCCTGGCCGCGCGGGGCGAGCGGCAGGAGGCGCTCCGGCTCCTCAGGGCCGCCGACCTCGGGCGGGCGCCCGGCCCGACGTGGCTCCTCCGCGGGAACCTGGAGCTGGCCCTCGGCAAGCTCCCGGACGCCGTCCGGAGCTTCCGGAAGGCCCACGCCCTCTCCCCGCGCTCGGTGGAGCCGCTCCTGGCCGTGGCGCGGGCCGAGGAGGCGCGCGGGAGGCACCCGGAGGCGACCGCTGCCCTCCGCGAGGCCCTGGCCTTGCGGCCGGGCGACCCCGACGTCCTCCGCCTCCTGGACGGGCGCTGAGCGGGCGATCTCTCGCGCGCCCCGCCTTCACGGGGGCGGGACGTGTAACTTCCGTCCCGGTCGGGTGTCTCTGGAGGGAGGATGACAGGCCTCGAAGCCGTCTCGACCGAGTCCGCCGCCTGGCGGAGCGCCTTCTCGGACCACTCGGGCCCGGTCCTCCAGTTCCTGAGGAGGCGCCTCCCGCCCGCCGACGCCGAGGATCTCCTCCAGGAGACCTTCCTGCGCGCCATGCGCGCGGGCTCCCCGGACCGGATCGAGAACCTCCGCTCGTACCTCTTCGCGACGGCCAAGCACCTGACGCTCAACAGCTTGCGAAGGCCTCGCCCCGTGAAGCCCGCGACGGGGGCGCCCGACCCGATCGAGGAGATGTCCGCGGGCGAGCCCGGCCCGGACGGCGAGGCCTCGTATCGCTTCCTCTCCGCCGCCCTCTCGCGCGAGCTGGCCACCCTCCCGCGGAGCCACCGCGAGGCCTTCGAGCTGGCGGTGCTGGACGGGCGCTCCTACGAGGAGGTCGCCCGGGCGACCGGGACGACCCTCGCCCAGGTCAAGGTCCACGTCTACCGCGCGCGGCGCCGCCTGGCCTCCGCGCTCGAGACCTACCGCCGGGGAGCCAGCCGATGAGCCGAACGACGAGCGCCGGAGCCTGCGAAGCCTTCTCCGAGTCGATCTCCGCCTTCCTCGACGGAGAGCTCCCCTTCCCCGACGCGCTCCCGGCGGTCGACCACGTGGCGTCCTGCGAGGCGTGCCGGCGCTTCTACCTCGCCTCCCGCGAGCTGGCCGAGCGGCTCGCTTCCCGCCCGGCGCCCCCCGTGCCGGCCGAGCTGTCGCGGCGCTTCGAAGCCCGCGGCCGCGAGCGGGAGGCGGCCCCCCTCCGCCTCGGGGCTCCCGGGGGCCGGAGGCGCCGGTGGGCCGCCGCCGCCGCGCTCGCCGCCGCGGTCGTCCTCGCCTTCGTCCTGACGCGGCGAAGCCCCTTGCCGGGCGGGACGGCCGGCTCCGTCGGGGTGGCCTCGCCGGCGAAGCTGACCGAGATCGTCGTGGAGGGGGCGCGGGGCCGGATGACCGACGAGCGCTTCGTCTCCCTCCTGGCCGAGATCCTCTCGGCCGACCGGAAGTACCACCGCGAGACCGAGCGGGTCCTCCGCTTCGTCCTCGGGCGCGAAGGTTCGCCCGAGGACGAGGACGCCCGCGAGGCCGAGCCCGGCGAGGCGGGAGAGGAGGGGCCGGCCGAGGCCGCACGCCCCTCCCCCCCCCGACTCCCGTCCTGACCCAGAAGGAGCCGACCGTGAAGAACCGAGCCTTCCCGACCCTGCCCCTGGCCCTCGCCCTCCTGCTCTGGCTCCCGGCTCCCGGAGCCGCCGCCGCGGATTCCAAGGGGTTCCTCTACGGCACCGTGTCGACGACGAGCGGCGCCACGTACGAGGGGCGCCTCCGCTGGGGGAAGGAGGAGGCCTTCTGGACCGACCACTTCAACGCGAGCAAGGCCTCCCGCCCGCTGGCGCGCGAGATCCCCAGGGAGCACCAGGAAGGCGAGCAGACGCTCCGCGTCCTCGGCAGGAGCCTCGGGATGCGGTGGGACGAGGGCCCGACCCGGCAGCTCGTCGTCCGCTTCGGGGACCTCAGGTCCATCCTCCCCGAGGGCTCCGACGAGGCGAAGCTCGTCCTCAAGAGCGGCGCCACGGTCGAGGCCGACGGCGGGTCGAACGACCTCGGCGGGCGCGTCACCGTGTGGGACCGCACGATCGGCGAGGTGAAGCTCGACTGGGAGCGGATCCGGCGGATCGACTTCAAGCCGGCTCCCGCGGACCTCCCCGGCCTGCCCGGCCGCCTCTTCGGGACCGTCCGGACGACGTCGGAGACGCTCCGGGGCTTCGTCCAGTGGGACAAGGAGGAGTGCCTGACGACCGACCTCCTCGACGGCGAGACCGAGGACGGCAAGCTGGCCGTCGAGATGGGGAAGATCCGGTCGATCGAGCGTCGCGGGAGGAGCTCCTCGTCGGTCACGCTGAAGGACGGGCGGACGCTCGTCCTCCGCGGCACGAATGACGTGGACGGAGACAACCGCGGAATCTTCGTCGACGACCCGCGCTTCGGACGGGTGCTCGTGCCGTGGCGGGCGTTCGACCGGGTGGACTTCGAGGAGGCCGGCTCCGGGCCCGGGTACGACGACTTCCCCGCCCTCGGGCCTCTGGAGGGGAAGGTGACGACACGCGCCGGCGCAGTCCACTCGGGACGGGTCGTCTTCGACGCCGACGAGAGCGAGGGGTGGGAGACGCTGGACGGGACGAGCTCCCGTCTCGAGTACTCGATCCCGTTCTGGATGGTCGCGTCGGTCTCCCCGGCCGGCTCGACCGGGGCGAGGGTCGTCCTGAAGGGCCGCAGCGAGGAGCTGAAGCTGGAGGAGTCGACCGACGTCACCCCGGCCAACGCGGGGGTCTTCGTCCTGGAAGGGACGGCGAAGAGGACCTACGTCCCCTGGAAGGACGTCGCGCGGATCGACTTCTCGCGCTGAGCCGCTCCCCGTCGGGCGATCAGGCGACAATCGGGGCGGATGGCCTCCCGCCTCAGCCGGCCCGCGCTCCTCCTCCTCCCCGCCCTCCTCGCCCTCCTCCCGGGCTGCTCGCTCGTCTTGGGGACCGAGAGCTCCAAGCGCAAGAACGTCACGGGCGACATCCTCCGGAACGTCACGAAGGAGTCCGGCGTGAAGTTCCGGTTCAAGGGGGACTTCTTCGACGGCAAGCTGATCCCGACGATGGGGGGCGGCGCCTGCCTGGCCGACTACGACGGCGACGGCTGGCTCGACCTCTTCCTCGTCCAGCAGGTCAAGAGCGCCAAGAAGTACCGGAAGGCCGGGCACACGCAGCCGCTCGACTTCTGCTCGCGCCTCTTCAGGAACCGCGGGAACGGGACGTTCGAGGACGTCACGGAGCGCTCCGGCATCCGCGCCTGCAACTGGGGAGTCTCGGGGATCTGGGCCGACCTGGACAATGACGGCGACCCGGACCTCGTCGTCGGCAACGCCGGCGAGCCGAACACCGTCTGGAAGAACGAGGGGAACGGCACGTTCGCGCTCGCCCCGGAGACGGGCCTCGAGAGCGGGAAGTTCTCGATCGGCATCGCGCCCCTCGACGCCGACGGGGACGGCGACGTGGACGTCTACGTCGGCCACTACCTCGAGACCGACCCGGACCGGGAGTCGAAGACGAAGGCGACCGCCTTCATGACGCCCGACGAGTACGACGGGCAGGACAACCTCTTCGCTCTCTGGGTCGCGCCGTGGAAGTGGCGGGACGCCACGGCCGAGTCGGGCGCCGCGGACCCGGGCTCGAAGACGATCGGCGCCGTGGCCCTCGACTACGACTCGGACGGGAGGACCGACCTCTACCTCTCGAACGACCAGTGGCGGAACACGCTCTTCCACAACGAGAGCGAGGGGGGCGCCGTCCGGTTCCGGGACGTCTCGGAGGAGACGGGCACGGGCTACCCGCAGGAGGGGCCGACCGCGTTCGGCCGGAAGACCCGGAGCGGGATGGGGCTCGTGGCGACGGACCTGGACGGCGACGAGAGGACGGACCTCCTGATCACGAACTTCGGCGGCGAGCCCAACTCGCTCTACCGGAACGTGGAGGGCGAGGTCTTCGAGCAGTCCGAGCGCTCTGCCTTCGGCGGGGACCAGGACCCCTCGATCCCGCTCGTCGGCTGGGGGACGATCGCCCTCGACTACGACGACGACGGGCGCGAGGACCTGATGATGACGAACGGCCAGATCCTGAACCGGCTCTGGACGGTCGTCTCGCAGTTCTTCAACCCGATCGCCAAGAACTTCGGCGTCGGCGAGAAGAGCTACGCCCAGCGCCAGCTCCTCTTCAGGAACGAGAGCGAGCCCGGGGCGCTGAAGTTCCGGGACGTCTCCGCCGAGGCCGGCGACGTGGGCCGCCTCGTCCTCGTCGGGCGCGGCATCTCGACCGGCGACCTGGACGGCGACGGGCGGCTCGACGTCGTCCTGAACCCGATGGACAAGCCGGCGATCGTCCTGCGAAACCAGGTCGCGGGCGGCCGCTCGCTCGAGATCCTCCCCGTCGCCGGGGCAGACGGGCGCACGGTCCTCGGGACGCGCGTGACGGTCGAGACCCCCGCCCGCCGGAAGAGGAAGGACTTCCACGTCGTCCTGGCCTACGCGAGCGGCTCCTGGGCGCCGCTCCACTTCGGCCTCGGGGACGCCGAGAAGGCCCGCGTCTCGGTCCGCTGGCCCGACGGGACGGTCGAGGACCTCGGCGAGGTCCCCGCCGGGGCCTGGCGGCTGAAGCGGGGCGAGCCGCTGGCGCCGCTCCGGCGCCGCTGAGCGGAGCGGCAGCGGCAGGCGGCCCCGTCAGGGGACCCGGACGCTCGCCGTGGCGGCGTTGTTCCCCTCGGTGCTCTCCTCGACCGCCGAGAGGACGTCCGCGGCGGCGCCGAGCAGGTAGACGCCGCTCGGCCAGGGTTTCGTCCGGGGACCGAAGACGAAGGCGCTCCCGCCGGGAGGCAGCGCCGGGGACGGGAGCCTCACGACGCCCGTGGCGCCGGGCGCGGGCGCCGGCCCGACGTCGTACGACCCCTCGAGCGCGGGGCACGGGCCCCCTTCGACGGCCCGGCACCAGGCGCCGGCGGTGGAGGGCCCGGCCGGCGCGTCGCCTTCGTTCCGCAGGTCGACGCGGAGCCTCACGAGCCACCCGTCGGACCGCAGCTCGCGGTGGACCTCGACGGTCACGACGAGGTCGGGTCTCGCCGGGCGCGGGGGCGGAGCGGAGGCCGCGCTGCCGGCGACGAGGACGAGGAGCACGCCGAAGGGCGCCGGACGACGGAACGGTCTCTCCCGCATCGCGGCTCTCCTCCCGTCCCGAACGTGGAGCCGGAAGGCGGCGGCGTCTCGCCGGATTCGTGAGCGATTCCTGACGGGCGGAGGACGGTCTACCGGAGGGGCAGGACGTAGACCTGGTTGCGGCCCGATTCCTGGACCCAGGCGAGACGGTCGCCCACCCGGTCGAAGTCGGAGACGCCCCGGCCGAACCCGCGGAGCCTCTCGGCCCTCCCGCCCGCGACCGGCACCCGGTAGAGCCCGCCGGACTCGTCCGCCCGGGCGAAGAGGACCGACGACCCGTCGAGGCTGAAGAGCGGCCCGTAGCCGTCGGGCGCCAGGCGCACGGGCGAGGCCGCCCCGGCCGGCAGGAGCCAGACTCCGTTCGTCGCGGGCGTCCCCGACCGCTGAGGGCCGCTCCAGGCGATCGCGCCGCCCGGACCGAAGCGCAGGCCGTGGTAGGCCTGTCCCCGTCCGACCTCGTCGTCCGAGCGCGCGTCGAGGTCCCGCACGACCAGGGCCTCCGAGGTCCCCGCTTCCGGACGCGCCACCGCGATCCGCCTCCCCCCGGGAGCCACCGCGAGCGACCCGGCGGCGAAGTCGAAGCGCGTCAGCTCGACGTCCGCCTGCGTCGAGACGTCCACGGCGACCACCCGGGTGGGGCCGTCCGTCGGCCCGGCGAGGAACGCCACGGTTCGCGAGCCCACCCAGCAGGGGTGGCGCACGTCGCCGGTGAAGAGCCTCGTCCGTTTCCGGGTCGCGACGTCCGTCGTGACCAGCTCGTCCACGACGTCGGCCCGTTGCAGGACGGAGACGACGAGGCGGCCGTCGGGAGAGAGCCGCGGCCACCGGTGGTACTCGTCGTCGGTCAGGGCGCGGCCCTCGCTCTCCCCCGGCCCGTCCGCCACGAGGAGGTTGGCGAGGTCGTTCCCGTGGGCGAACGCCAGGAGGGAGCCGTCCCGCGAGACGCTGGGCGAGGAGAAGTCGCCCACGCCGAGCGTCGTCGGTTCCGGCGGGCCTCCTTCGAGCCGGACCCTCCAGAGGAGGAAGCGGCCTCCGCGCGCGCGCCCCGAGAAGACGAGCGACCGGCCGTCGGGGAGCCAGGCGAGGCCGTACATCTGCATCGGGTCGGACGTCAGCTGCCGGACCTCGCCCGAGGCGATCGACCGGCAGAGGAGGTGCCCGGCCCCGCCGTTCGGGTCGCTCGTCGTGAACGCGAGCCGGCTCGCGTCCGGGGAGAAGCGCGGGACCCATCCGGGCGAGGCCACCTCCGCCGCCTTCTCGGGGGCATCCACGGGCCCGAGGACGAGCGACGCCCGGTCGGCGAGGACCCTCGTGTACGCGACGAGCCGCCCGTCGGGCGAGAACCCGGCGCCCGTCGCCCCCTCGACCCAGAGCCGCGGCGGCCCCCCCATGCTCCCGACGCGCCAGAGGTCGGGCAGGTGGGTTCCGTCGGCCCCGGTCCGGAACCGGGAGAAGACGATCTCCCGCGAGTCGGCCGTGAAGACGGGAAGGTCGCCGCTGGCGTGGACCCGCTCGGTGAGCCTCCACGAGGTCCCGCCCTGCGAGGGCATGACGTAGACGTCGAGCCGGTCGGGCGACTCGGGCTCGTACGAGACGTAGAGGAGGACCTTCCCGTCGGGCGAGAAGGCGGGCTTGACCGCCGTCGAGAGGCCGGACGTCAGCTGACGGAGGGGCGTGCCCGCGGCCGCCGCGGGGCGCGTCGGGGGGGGCGGCGTCCGCGGCTCGCCCCGGAACCGGCCACCCGCCTGGACGAGCGCGAGGACCGCCGCCGCGGCAGCCGCCAGGACGACCGCCGGGACGAGGAGCCGCCTCGTTCCCGGGGTCGCCCCCGAGGTCGCCGCTGGCTCCGGCTCCGCGGCAGGCGGGACCGGCCGAAGCTCGCCGTCCCCCTCCTGCTCCAGCGGGGCGACGAACCGGAAGCCGCGCCCGTGGACGGTCCGGATCACCTCCTCGGCCGTCGCCTCCGCCACCGCCTGCCGCGCCTTCTTGACGGCGTGGAACAGGGCCGACTCGCTGACGAACCGGACCCCCCAGACCTTCTCGAGGAGCTCCTCCTTCGGGACAACCCGGTCCCGGTTCCGGACCAGGTAGAGGAGGACGTCGAGGGCCCGCGGCTCGAGCTTGAGGGGACGGCCCCCCGCGCGAAGCTCGAACGTCTCCTCGTCGAGCGCCAGGCCGAGGAAGCGGTGGATCACCGGCACTCCCGCCGGGACCGAGTATTCAGCGTGATCCTCCTCACGGGCAACCCGGATCGTCACCGATTCGACACGGTTCCTTCAGGAGCGGCGCAGGACTTCCAGCGCCGCCGGGACCAGATTCCCTCCGGCCGGCGTCCGCTGCCGGCCAGGAGCGACGTCATGTCGATCGACATCTCCAGGAACGGGTCGCGCGACCTCGCCGACGACCGCGCCGAGGTCGTCCGGCTCGCCGCGCGCTTCGGCCTCCACGGACCGCTCCGGCCCACCCTCGTCTTCTTCGGCGGGTACAAGGGGTCCAGACCCCGCGGGGGTCCCGGCGTCAGCCGCGAGGAGTCGCGGGAGGACGGGACGGCGGGACGCACCCCCTCCAGCGAGGCTCTCCAGGCGATCGGCCCCCTCTTCGCGCAGCCGGGACGGGTCCTGCAGTACGACCCGGTCCGGGTGCCGGCCGAGGAGAGCTCGGTCACCCTCCGGACGGCCCTCGCCGAGTTCGGCGCCGCGTGCGGCGACTTCGACCCCCGGGCACCTCTCGTCGTCTTCGGCTACAGCTCAGGGGCGTACAACGCCCTCGGCTTCTGTCTCCAGCTCGCCCGGCACTACGGCTGGTACAGCTTCCGCCGGGGCCGGCCCGGGGCGCTCGCGGGCCCGCCGACCGAGGCCGACCGCCGCGAAGGGGGGGCGCTGCGCGTGGACCTCCTCGTCACCGTCGACGCCTCGATCGCCAGCTGGGAGCGCTGGCGGAGGAACCAGGTCTGCATGCCCCTGCCGGACGCGCCTCGACCCCTCGTGCGCCGACACCTGAACTACTTCCAGGCCACGGCGGGAGAGGACTTCCACGGCCACGAGATGCGGCACGCCGACAACCGCCGGCAGCAGGTCTGGCTCGTCGTGCCTCCGCGTCCGGACCCGATCACCCACGCCACCGCCCCGACCGCCGTCTCGGACACCGTCCGGCGAGAGGTCCGGCAGGTCCTCTCGGCCCCGGCATCCGGCGGGTTCTGAATAGAGCGTCGAAAGCCATGTCCAGCCCGTTGCGGACCGTCCTCCTCCTCCGGGCGCTCCTCCCCTGCGTGTCCCTGGCGGCGCTCCTCTCCGGCGGGCCGTCCGCGGCGCAGGCGACCGACCCGGTCCTCTACTTCTCCGACCTGGCGAGCGGGCCCGCCACGGGCAACGGGGACCCGTCCGGCGGAGCGGCCGCCGGGCAGGACGGGGTCGTCGTCACGGTGTGGGGACGCGGCCTCGGCTCGGTCCCGGCCGACGTCGTCGTGACCTGCGGCGGGGCGACCGCGGCTCGCGTCGTGAGGCTCGCGAACGCCGACGCCCCCGCCGACCTCTGGGCCTGGCACCGGATGCAGAAGCTGAGCTTCCAGGTCAGCCACCTCGCCGCCGCCGGCGCCGGGACGATCACGGCGACGCGGGGCGGACGGACCTCCAACCCGCTCCCGTTCACGGTCCGCGACGGGCGAGTCCTCTTCGTCCGGACGAGCGGGGACGACGCCACCGGCGACGGGAGCTACGCGAAGCCGTGGCGGACGATCCCGGCGGCGGTCGCGGCGATGCTCCCCGGGGACGTGACGTACGTGGGCGACGGCGTCGACCAGACGACGGCGTCTGCGTACGACGCCGCCGTCGCGCTCGGGGCGAGCGGGGAGCCGGGGCGGCCGAAAGCGCTCGTCGTGTCGCCGGGCGGCCGGTCGCGCGTGGGGGCAGCCGGCGTCGGACGCGCCTTCTTCGCGTACGACGGCGAGCTGGACCGGCCGTCCTCGCACTGGGTCCTCTCGGGCTTCACCGTCACGACGCGAGAGGTCGGCCTGCAGGGCTTCGACGGCTCCCGGCTCGTCGGCAACTTCGTGACCGCGCCCGAGGGGGACGGGCTGGACGGTGCGATCGGCGTCTGGGGGTCGGACGTCGAGGTCCTCGGCAACGAGCTGACGTCCATCGGGGGGGCGCAGTCGGGGAAGCTCTACCACGCCATCTACCTGAACGGCACGCGCCGCGACGACCCGCCGCGGGCCCCGGCAGAGCGCAACCGGGAGGTGGCCTGGAACCACATCCACGACAACCGCTGCAACCGGGGGATCAACGCCTACAGCGAGCAGGCGAACTCGGCCTTCCTCGCGGACCACCGGATCCACGACAACGCCGTCGTGAACCAGCACGGGGACGGGATCCTCCTCGGCTCGTACGTCACCGGGCGGAACGAGATCGTGAACAACCTCGTCGTGAGGGCGGGGCTCGGCCCCGAGTGGCCCGACGACGTGTCGAGCCACGCCGGGATCCGGGTCGCCGCCGGGCACGAGGAGGCGCCGGGCACGACGGTCCTCGTCGCCCACAACACGGTCGTCGGCTGCGGTTACCCCGACGGCCCGATCCCCGACGAGAGCGGCCAGCTCTACGTCCAGCCGGAGGGGCTGCCGTACTCCTCCGTGACGATCCGGAACAACGTCGTCGTCTCGACGGGGACGCCGTACGCCGCGCCCGCCACCGGCGACCTGCCGCCGCACGCGGGAGGGAACCTCTTCTCCGGCGCGGGGACGGCCCCGTCGTGGGACACGTCCGCCATCGTCGCCGACCCGCGGTTCGTGGACGCGGCGGGGAACGACTTCCGGCTGGCGGAAGGGAGCCCCGCCGTCGACGCGGCGGTTCTCCTCTCGCCCCCGCTCTCTCGCGACCTCCTCGGCGTCCCGCGTCCGCAGGGGAGCGCGCCGGACATCGGCGCCTACGAGTACGCCGGCTCGGGTGGCGGCGGCTCGGCGTGCACGGCCGACGCGACGACGCTCTGCCTGAACGGCTCGCGCTTCCGGGTGACCGCCACGTACCGCGACTACGCGGGGCACGCGGGGAGCGCGCAGGCCGTTCCCCTGACGAGCGACACCGGGTACTTCTGGTTCTTCGCGCGGGAGAACGTCGAGTCGGTCGTCAAGGTCCTCGACTTCTGCTCCGTGAACGGCCGCTGGGCCGTCTACGCCACCGGCCTGACCGACGTGGAGGTCTCGCTGACGGTGACGGACACGACGTCCGGCGCCGGAAAGAGCTGGACGAACCCGCTCGGGACGCCCTTCCAGCTGATCCGAGACGCGCCGTTCTCCTGCCCCTGACGGCCCCTCGCGGCGGGGCGTCCCCGGCGGTAGAGTCCCGCCGATGAAGACGACCACGCTCGGCCGGACCGGCGTCACCGTCTCCCGCCTCTGCTTCGGCTGCATGAGCTACGGCGACCCCGCGTGGCGCCCCTGGGTCCTCCGCGAGGAGGAGGCGCGCCCGTTCTTCGCGCGGGCGCTCGAGGCCGGGATCAACTTCTTCGACACCGCCGACATGTACTCGCTCGGCCGGAGCGAGGAGGTCACCGGGAAGCTCCTCCGCGAGATGGCCCGGCTCGACGAGGTCGTCCTGGCCACGAAGGTCTTCTTCCCGATGGGGGACGGCCCGAACAGCGGCGGCCTCTCGCGGAAGCACGTCGTCCAGGCGTGCGAGGCGAGCCTCCGGCGCCTCGGCGTCGAGACGGTCGACCTCTACCAGATCCACCGGTTCGACCGGGCGGTCCCGTGGGAGGAGACGCTCGCCGCGATGGACCTCCTGGTGCGCCAGGGGAAGGTCCGGTACGTCGGGGCCTCCTCGGGGCCCGCGTGGCGGTTCGCCCGGGCGCTCGCGGTCTCCGAGCGGCACGGCTTCCCCCGCTTCGTCTCGATGCAGAACCACTACAACCTCCTCTACCGCGAGGAGGAGCGGGAGATGCTCCCCCTCTGCCGGGAGGAGGGGATCGCGGTGCTGCCGTGGTCCCCGCTGGCCCGGGGGCTCCTGGCCGGGACGCGGACGGGACCCTCCGACGTCACCTCGACGCCCCGGGCCGCCCACGACGACTACACCCGGCAGCTCTACGACCACCCGAACGACGCCGACGTCATCGAGGCGGTCAAGGCCGTGGCCCGCGCGCGGGACGTCGAGCCGGCCCAGGTCGCGCTGGCCTGGCTCCTCTCCCGGCCCGGGGTGACGGCGCCGATCGTCGGGGCGACGAAGCTCGCCCACCTCGACTCGGCCATCCGGGCGCTCGACCTGACCCTCTCGGAGGAGGAGGTCGCGGCCCTGGAGGCCCCGTACCGTCCCCACGACGTCCGCGGCTTCCGCTGAGGGGCCCTCACCGGCGGCCCGGTTGACACGGCTCCCCGGCAGGGACAGATTGTCCGCACGGACCGTCCACCGAAGGAGAGGAGGCTGGCGCATGGCCAAGAAGGCTGGGGACCGCATCAGCGACGCACTGGACCACATCAAGAGGGCCTTCGCCGGCCGCGGGTCGTCCACGGACGGCGACAAGGCGAAAGGGGCCACCTGGGACTGGCTGGAGGAGCACCAGGACGTCAAGGGGATCTCCGGCCTCATCTCCATCGGCGGCTTCCGGGGCCTCTTCAAGGACGAGGGGAAGACCGAGCTGCGCCAGTACCAGCGCGCCTATCTCCTGATCGAGCGGACGCTGGGCGGCAGGTCGGACGCGGACGTCCGCGGCCTGAAGACGCACCTGGAGACCGCCACGGGGAAGGCGGCGCTCGCCTCGGCCGAGTCGGTGAAGACCGACATCCGGTCCGTCTACTACAAGTGGGCGGACAAGCAGAAGAAGAAGGAGACGCCGCAGATCTTCGGCGAGCCGATCCTCGCGCCGTCCTTCCAGTACGCCTCGAGCCTCCACCGGACGAACCTGGCTCCCGCCGTGAAGCGGGCCTCCCAGCTCCTGACGCAGGCCTGGATCGGCCTGGCCCGCGTCAAGATGGACACGCACGAGAAGAAGCGGTTCGAGTACTACTTCGCCAAGCCGATGACCGACGCGGCCCTGACGAAGGTGAAGGACGTGCTGAAGGCCGTGCACGACGTGGTCTGCGCCCGGCGGATCACGCTCTACTACCGGGGGGACAAGGCGCCGACGACGCTCGCCAAGAACGACACGCCGAAGTGGCTGCGGGACCAGGGGGCCAACGCCCTGGGGCCGGACGACAGCTACGGCTTCGTCTACGCCGACGTCCAGCGCCCCGGGGAGTACCACGTCTTCCTGGGGAAGGACTTCTTCGCCGACGCCTCCCGGCACGGCAAGGACAGCATGTCGGGCGTGATCATCCACGAGATGACCCACCTCCTGAAGAACACGGACGACCACGCCTACGGCGAGGCCGACGCCCACGCGCTGGTGACGGGGCCGAACAAGGCGCAGGCGCTCGAGAACGCCGACAACTACGAGTACTTCGTCGAGAGCTTCCAGTCCAAGGTGACGACGAAGTTCGGGTAGGGCTCCGGCGCGCGGAGGAGGGCCTCAGCCGCTCGCCGGGGCGCCGGGCAGGCGCTCGGGGACCTCGACCCGGAACGTGGAGCCCTTCCCCTCCTCGCTCTCGACCGTCACGTCGCCGCCGAGCAGGCGCGCCAGGCGGCGCGAGAGGGCCAGGCCGAGGCCCGTCCCCCCGTAGCGGCGGGACGTCGTGGCGTCGGCCTGCGTGAACGGCGCGAAGAGCCGGGCCACCTGCGCGGGCGTCATGCCGATCCCCGTGTCCCAGACCTCGAAGACGAGCCAGCCCGCGCCGCCGCGCTCCTCCCGCACCGCCGAGAGCCGGACGGTCCCCCTCTCTGTGAACTTCGCGGCGTTGGAGAGGAGGTTCAGGAGGACCTGCCGCAGCCTCACGTGGTCCGTGACCATCGTCCCGACCCCGGGGGCCACCTCGACGACGAGGCGGCTGCCGTGCCCCTCGACCAGCGGCTCGACGGTCCGCTCCACCTCGGCGAAGAGGTCGGCGACGTCGACGGCCGTGGCCCGGACCTCCATCCGTCCCGCCTCGATCTTCGACAGGTCCAGGACGTCGTCGATCAGGGCGAGGAGGTGGTCCGCTGCGGAGCGGATCCTCTCCAGGTCTCCCGTGGCTGCGGCGTCCCCGCGCGTGCGGGCGTCCTCGGCCAGCAGCTCCGTGTACCCGATGACCGCGTTGAGCGGCGTCCTCAGCTCGTGGCTCATGTTGGCCAGGAACTGGCTCTTGGCCCGGCTGGCCTCCTCCGCGGCCGACGAGGCCGCCTCGGCCCGCGCCCGGAGCGCCTCGGCCCGCTCCTTCTCCTCGGAGAGGCTGCGCGTCCGCTCCTCGACGAGGCGTTCGAGGAGCGTCTGCCGGGTCCTCAGCCCGCGGACCCGGGCCGCGTACAGGCCGGCCCCGAGGGCGACGGCCGCGGCCGCGACGCCGAGGCGGAAGGGCCACGTCTGGTGGAGCCGCGGGCGCAGCCGGAACGCCCACGCCGCCCCCTGCTCGTTCCAGACGCCGTCGTTGTTCGCCGCCACGACGCGGAAGCGGTACGAGCCCGGAGGGAGGTTCGTGTAGAAGGCCTCGCGCCGGGTGCCGGCCTCCACCCAGGAGGCGTCCCACCCTTCCAGCCGGTACCGGAAGCGGACGCGCGAGGGGACGAGGAACGAGAGGGCGTCGTACCGGACCTCCAGCTTCCCGGTCCCGCCGGGGAGCTCCGCGGCTCCGGCAGGGGAAAGGACGCGCCCCCCGGCCACGACCGCGTCGACGACGACCGGCGGCGGGAGGAGGTTGCGGCGCAGCCGGCCGGGCTCCACGACCACGACGCCGCGGACGGTCGGGAACCAGAGCCGCCCGTCGCGGGCGTGCCAGCCGGCCGGGCTGGAGGCGCCGTTGCACTGGTCCGCCGGCATCCCGTCGGCGCGCCCGAGGGCGAGCCCCGAGAAGGCCGCCCGCTTCCCCTCGGCCACGGCGTCGAGGTCGCTCCGCCGGACGCGGAAGATCCCCTTGTTCGAGGAGAGCCAGAGCGCCTCCTCGGCGTCCTCGAGGATCGCGAAGACCTTCTCGTCGTGGAGGCCGTGGCTCTTCCGGAACGCGAAGACCCGGCCCCCCGAGACCCGGTTCAGCCCGGCGGCCGTCCCGACCCAGACGTCGCCCCGCCCGTCCTCGTGGAAGCAGAAGACCGTGTCGTTCGAGAGCCCCTCCCGCGTCGAGAGGACGGAGACCTTTCCGCCGGAGAGGACCGCCACGCCGCCGCCGTCGGTCCCCACGAGGAGAGTCCCGTCGGCGCGCGGGAGGAGGGCGCGGATCGTCTCGCTCGGCAGCCCCTGCGCCCGCCCCAGGACCTGGCAGCGCCCGTCCTCCAGCCGGCAGAGGCCGGCGTCCCACGTCCCCGCCCAGACCGTCCCGTCGGGGCCCACGGCGAGCGCGTAGACCGTCTCGGAGGGGAGCCCCTCGGCCCGTCCCAGCCGCGTCACGCCCTCACGGCCGACGTGGAAGAGGCCCTGGCCGTTCGACCCGGCCCAGACGCCCCCGCGCCCGTCCGGGACGACGGACCGGAGCTCGCGGCCGGCGAGCGCCGCCTCGCCGGGGGGCCTGACGACGCGCTCCCCGTCGACGCGGAAGAGGCCGTCGGAGTCCGTGGCGACCCAGACGGTCCCCGCGCCGTCCTCGCAGACCGACCGGGCGTTCTCGTCGAGGAGGCCCTGGCGCGCGCCGTAGACCGTCACCTTCCGGTCCCTCAGGCGCGACAGGCCGGCGTTCGTCCCGACCCAGAGGCTCCCCTCGCGGTCGAAGGCCAGGGAGCGGACGAACCCGTGCGGGAGCCCCTCGCGCGTCGAGAGCGTCTCGAGCCTCCCCCGCGACAGCCGGGAGACGCCGCCCCCCTCCGTCCCGATCCAGAGGGTCCCGTCCGGCTCGGCGAGGAGGCACCAGACCCGCTTGGAGGGGAGCGCCTGGGCCGCGGGGAGGACGCGTCCCGCCTCGACGAGCGCCAGGCCTCCGTCGTAGAGGCCGACCCAGACCGCGCCGCCCGCCGCGGGCGCCAGCGCGAAGACGGAGTTCCCCGGAAGCCCCTGCCCCGAGGTGATCCGGGCGACCCCCCCGGACCGCAGGACGAAGAGGCCGTCCTTCTGCGTACCCACCCAGACGGCCCCGTCGGAACCGACGAGGAGGCTCCGGACGGACGGCGGCGGCCCCTCGACCGGAAGAGGGACGCTCTCGACGCCGCCCGTCCCGAGGCGAGCCAGGCCCCGGTCGGTCCCGGCCCAGACCGTGCCCGTGCCGTCCGCGGCGAGGGCGTGGACGTAGTCGCTGGGAAGGCCGGTCCGCTCGTCCAGGCGGTCGAACCGCCCGTCCTTCATCCGGACGACGCCCCCGCCGAGCGTCGCGATCCAGAGAGCCCCGTCGGGCGCCTCGAGGAGGGTCCGGACGCTGTTGCTCGTCAGGGCGGCCGTCCGGTCGCGGTCGTGGACGACGAACGCCACGCCGCTGAACCGGACGAGCCCCTCGTACGTCCCGAGCCAGAGGTATCCGTCCCGTGCCTGGAGGACGGCGTGGACGCTCGCCTGCGGGAGCCCCTCCTGCCAGGTGTCGAGGGCGTACTGCGACAGGGGGACGGACGGGTCGAGAGCTGCGGCGCGCCCGGAAGCGAGAACGAGCGTCACGGCCACCGCCGCCCGGCAGAGGGCCGCCGACGCCGTCCCTGTCGCGCGAGGCACGGCCCATTCTAGGAGCCCGGGACCGGCCTCGCCCGGTCGGGGGAAACCGGCCGGCCTCGCCGCCTCGTAGGAGGCGCGTGCGGATCCTCCTCACCGGCGCCACCGGCTACATCGGCTCGCGGCTGGCGCCGCGCCTCCGCTCGCTCGGCCATCAGGTGCGCGCGCTGGCGCGGGACCCGGGGAAGCTCCTGGCGAAGGGGTGGGACCCGGCGGACGTCGTCCGGGGGGACGTCCTCGACCCCTCGACGCTCCCGGCGGCCTTCTCGGGCGTGGACGTCGCGTACTACCTGGTCCACTCGATGACGACGGCGGGGGGCGACTTCGCCGCCCGGGACCGCGAGGCGGCCCGCGCCTTCGCGCGCGCCGCCGCGGAGGCGGGCGTGAAGCGGATCGTCTACCTCGGCGGCCTCGGCGAGGCGGGGGCGGGGCTCTCCGAGCGCCTGGCCAGCCGGCAGGAGACCGGAGACGTCCTGCGCGAGGGGCCCGTCCCGGTCACGGAGCTGCGCGCGGCGATCATCGTCGGCGCCGGGAGCGCCTCGTTCGAGATCGTGAGGGACCTGGCCCGGCGCCTTCCGGTGATGGTCTGCCCTCGCTGGGTCTCCTCCCGCTGCGAGCCGATCGCCGTCCGCGACGTCCTCTCGTACCTCGCCGGCGTCCTCGACGAGCCGCGGACGGCGGGCCAGGTCCTGGAGATCGGGGGCGGAGAGGTGCTGACGTACGCCGACCTGATGCGCGTCACCGGCGAGGTGATGGGGAGGCGGATCCGGATCCTCACCGTCCCGCTCCTGACGCCGCGCCTGTCGGCCTACTGGCTCAACCTCGTCACGTCGGTGCCGATGTCGCTGGCGCGGCCGCTCGTCGAGGGCCTGCGAAACGACGTCGTCTGCCGCGACCGGCGGATCCGGGAGTGGATCCCGATCCCGCTCACCCCGTTCCGCGCGGCCGTCGAGCGCGCGCTCGAGGTCGACGGACGGCACGCGGCCGAGTCGCGCTGGACCGACGCGACGACGACGGCCGCCTCCGAGCCGTGGCCCGACGGCGCCCCGGTGCTCTCCGACCGGCGCCAGGTCGAGAGCCCGCTCGCCCCAGAGGCGGTGTTCGCGCGCGTCCGGAGGGTCGGCGGGGCGGCCGGCTGGTACTACGCCGACGCCCTGTGGGAGCTGCGCGGAGCGCTCGACCGCCTCGTCGGCGGCGTCGGGATGCGGAGGGGGCGCCGCGACCCCGAGGCGCTCGCCGTCGGCGACCCGGTCGACTTCTGGCGCGTGGAGCGGTACGAGGAGGGACGGCTCCTGACGCTCCGCGCGGAGATGCGCCTCCCGGGAAAGGCGCGGCTGACGTTCCGGGTGAATCCGGGAGAGGGGAACGGCTCCGTCCTGACGCAGGTGGCCGAGTTCCACCCCTCGGGGCTCTGGGGCCGGCTGTACTGGTGGGCCCTCCTCCCCGTCCACGCCCTCATCTTCGGGCGGATGGCGCGCGCCGTCGCGGGCGTCCGACGGACTGCGGCCCCCGTGCGCGTTTCTGCGGCAGGTTGCCAGGATCGCTTGCTTCCCCTATAGTCCGCCACCATGCTGAGACGCATTCTCTTTGGTGTCGCGGTCCTCGTCTGTTCGTCACCCGCGCTGGCGCAGCACATGGTGGCCATCGACAGCTCTCGCGCGGTCTCCGAGATCGACGTCGCCACGGGGGCGAAGACGCCGATCTCGACCGCCAGCGTCGGCGCCGGGACGACGGGCGGCCTGGCCCTCGGCGCCGGCAACACCGTCTACCTGACATCCACGAGCAACGACTCGCTCTACACGCTGGACGTCCCGACCGGTAACGCGACGCTCGTCGGGGCCTACGGCGACGCGGCGATCGTGATGCACGGCCTGGAGTACGTCCCGGCGACGGACACCCTCTACGGGCTCTCCTCTCACGACAACGGGCTGTACCAGATCGACAAGACGACGGGCGCCGCCAGCCTGGTCGGCACGACGGGGCTCACCTCTTTCTCCAACCTCGGGTGGAACCCGAACACCGGCGTGATGTACCTGACCAACTCCGGCACAGACTCCCTCTACACGCTGAACCTGGCGACCGGCGCCGTCACCCTCGTCGGCACCCTGAACGGGCCCACGAACCCGAACGGGCTCGCGTTCGACACGGCCGACGGACAGATGTACCTCGTCGACAACAACACCGACTCGCTCTACACGCTGAACCTGGCGACCGGCGCCGCCACCCTCGTTGGCTCGACCGGAACCGGGAACCTCCTCGGCCTCGTCTTCCTGCCGGGAGCCTTGCCGGTCGAGCTGCAGGGCTTCACGGCCGAGTAGCCGGGAAGCCCGGATTCGCCGCTCTCCGAGGTCGTAGAATCGCCCCTGGCCCGGCGTCGCGGGCCGCCGGGCCGCGGAGGAGGAGAGGGCGATGAAGAGCTTCCCGGGCGGGGAGTGGGTCTTCGGCGGCGCGAAGCTGATCGGCCGGCTCCGGTACGACGCCCGGAGCCGGACCGCCGTCGTCATCCCGATGACGGAGGTGTCCGGCTGGTGGTCGACGGGCACCTACAGCATCGACGAGTTCCCGGTGACCGGGCTCAGGACGGACGGGCCGCGGATCCGAGGCGACTACGCGAAGGTCCCCGGGCCCGACGGGAAGACGTACTCGGGGAGCTTCCGGGGCAAGCTCCTCGGGGACGCCTCGCTGGACTTCGAGGTCTCGACGGCCCCGAAGGCTCCGATGACACGGTACGTGGGGAAGCTCGTGCCCGGCTCGATGGCGTTCGACAAGCGCGGGGCCGGCCGCCGGATCGACGTGCAGTTCATCGGCGGCGGGGCCTCCGTGAGCGTCGCCGCGGGCGTCTCCGGCGTCCTGATCGTCCGCGACCTCGAGGCCTGCTGGGAGCGGACCTACAACGTCGCCGGAGGAGGGCTGGGCGCCAGCGCCGGTTTCACCTTCCCCTCCGCGACGGACTGGGAGAAGAACGTGATCCTCAACCCCCCCTGCGAGAGCTGGGTCGGCGGGACGATGGGGATGTACACGCACGGCTGTGCGGTGGTGGCCGGCGGGTACCAGACCTTCCTCGTGAGGTTCAAGCTCCCGGGAGGCGCCGACTTCCGCGTCAACTGGAGCGGATGGCAGTTCGCCATCGGCGCACAGATCGACGCCGGGACCTTCGTCGTCGCCAAGATCGTCGGGATCGCGAAGGAAGAGCCCTACTTCTCCGGCCTGTAGCCTGGCGCGCCCGGGCCCGGTCCGCCCGGGGAGGTCAGGTCTTCTTTCCCGGCGCGGGGGCCGAGGGCACGATCCGGTGGCGCTCGCGCAGGTCGTCCAGGAGCGACCGGTCCTCGGCCTCCCGCTTCCGCCACTCCTCCTGCAGGCGCGCCCAGGCCTCCTCGATCGACACCTTCGGCGGCGCTTCCACGTCCGTCGTCTTCTTCTCGATCACCATCGTCCGGCCCTCCGTCGCGGGGCTGAGCCGCTGCTCAGAGTATCCGCCCGGCCGGGACAGCCGGCAACCCGGGACGCGCCGAGGCGAGGAGCGCGTCGATCCGATCGTCCTTCCTCTTCCAGAGGTCGCCGACGAAGGCCTGGAACCCCTCCCGGAACGCCGCGTCCGCCTCGTAGTCGGCCCCGAACCAGGCCGGGTCGAGGGGGACGGCCTCCACGCGGACGACGACCTTCTCGAGCCTCCCGGAGAGGAGCCCCCAGAACGTCGGCGCCCCGCCGGGGTAGAAGACCGTCACGTCCAGGAGCGACCGGATCCGGGGGCCGAGGGTCGAGACGACCTGCGCCAGCCCCCCGGCCTTCGGCGAGAGGAGGTGCCGGTAGGGCGACCCGCGGTCCACCCGCTTCCGCTCGCTGAAGCGCGTCCCCTCCAGGAAGTTCAGGACCGAGACCGGGAGGTCCGCGAACCGCTCGCAGGCCTCCTTCGTCGTCTCGAGGTCCTTCCCCTTCAGCTCCGGGCGCTGCTCGAGGACCGCCCGCGGGATCCGCTTCATGAACGGGAACTCGAGGCACCACCAGGCCAGGCCCAGGACCGGGACCTTCTTCAGCTCCTCCTTCAGGAAGAACTTCAGCATCGGGATCTTCCGGTTGAAGAGCCACTGGACGATCACGATGTCGACCCAAGAGACGTGGTTCGGCGTCACGACGTACCAGGCTTTTCGCTCGAGCCCCTCCATCCCCGTGACGTTCCACTCGATCCGGGTCAGCGCCTTCAGCCCCAGGACGTTCCCCCCGATCCAGGCCGTGGCGATCGTCATCGAGAGCCGGCGGCAGAGCCGGACGAAGGCCGGGACGGGGACGAGGAGGCGCAGCGCGGTGACGAGGTAGAGGATCGAGCACCAGAACAGGGTGTTCAGGACGAAGACCACGAGGGCCAGGCTCCCGCGGAGACCGGGGGGGAGGAAGCGCAGCATCTTCGGTCCGGAGGCGATTCTGGCACGCCCCCGGCACGCCCGCGGGAGCGGGTCCCGGCGGCCCTCCTCGCGTAGAATCCCCCCGCCCGCCGGGCAAGAGCCCCCGTCCACGGGGCGGACGCACCCGGCCGCGTGGCAGCGCGTCGGCGCGCAGGGCCCGCGGGTCCGCCGTCCTCCGGGGAGCCGGAAACGCGAGAGGACGACATGCCGTTCAACCTGAGGAACCGCCACTTCCTGACGATCCACGACTTCACGCAGAAGGAGGTCCTCTACCTCCTCGACCTCGCGCGGGACCTGAAGCGCGCCAAGTACGCCCGGACCGAGCAGCCGCGCCTGACGGGGAAGAACGTCGCCCTGATCTTCGAGAAGGACTCCACCCGGACCCGCTGCGCCTTCGAGGTCGCCTGCTACGACCAGGGGGCCAACGTCACCTACCTCGGCCCCTCGGGCTCGCAGATCGGCAAGAAGGAGTCGATGAAGGACACGGCCCGGGTCCTCGGGCGGATGTACGACGCCATCGAGTACCGCGGCTACGGCCAGGCGATCGTCGAGGAGCTGGCCCGGTGGGCGGGCGTCCCGGTCTACAACGGCCTGACCGACGAGTTCCACCCGACCCAGATCCTGGCCGACCTCCTGACGATGCGCGAGCACTCCGACGAGCCGCTCCACGCGCAGTCGTTCGCCTACGTCGGCGACGCCCGGAACAACATGGGCAACACGCTGATGCTGGGCGGGGCGCTGATGGGGATGGACGTGAGGCTCGGCGCCCCGAAGCACCTCTGGCCGGAAGCGTCGCTCGTGGCCAAGGCGAACGAGCTGGCCGCCGCGCACGGCGGGAAGGTGACGCTGACCGAGGACCCGAAGGAGGCCGTGAGGGGCGTCGACTTCGTCCACACCGACGTCTGGGTCTCCATGGGCGAGCCCGACTCGGTCTGGGCCGAGCGGATCAAGCTGCTCGCGCCCTACCAGGTCAACGCCGCGCTGATGGCGGCCACCGGGAACCCGAAGGCCAAGTTCCTCCACTGCCTCCCGTCGTTCCACAACCGCGAGACGAAGGTCGGCGAGGAGATCTGGAAGAAGTTCGGGATCGAGGCGATGGAAGCCACCGACGAGGTCTTCGAGTCGAAGGCCTCCGTCGTCTTCGACCAGGCCGAGAACCGCGTCCACACGATCAAGGCCGTGCTGGTCGCCACTCTCGCGGACTAGGGGGAGACCGTGCGCATCGTCGTCGCCCTGGGCGGGAACGCCCTCCTGAAGCGCGGGGAGCCGATGACCGCCGAGAACCAGCGGGCCAACGTGCGCCTCGCCTGCGAGACGATCGCCCCGATCGCCGAGGGGAACGAGATCGTCATCTCGCACGGGAACGGCCCGCAGGTTGGGCTCCTGGCCCTCCAGCAGGCGGCCCACTCGGCCGTCGAGTCGTACCCGCTCGACGTCCTCGGCGCCGAGACCGAGGGGATGATCGGCTACATGATCGAGCAGGAGCTCGGGAACCTCCTGCCGTTCGAGCGCCCGTTCGCGACGATCCTGTCGATGACCGAGGTCGACCCCGGAGACCCGGCGTTCCAGAACCCGACGAAGCCGATCGGCCCGGTCTACGGCAAGGAGGAGGCCGACCGGATCGCTGCCGGGAAGGGGTGGCACTTCCGGCCGGACGGCAACGGCTGGCGCCGCGTCGTCCCGTCCCCGAAGCCGAAGCGGATCTTCGAGATCCGTCCGGTCAAGTGGCTGCTCGAGAAGGGGACCGTCGTGATCTTCGCCGGGGGCGGGGGGATCCCGACGATGTACCAGCCGGGGCGCAAGCTCGTCGGGATCGAGGCGGTCATCGACAAGGACCTCGCCAGCTCCCTCCTCGCCCGCGAGGTGGGGGCCGACGCGTTCGTCATGGCGACCGACGCCGACGGCGTCTACGTCGGCTGGGGGACCCCCCAGGCCCGCGCGATCCGGCGGATCTCCCCCGCCGAGATCCGCAAGCTCTCCTTCCCCGCCGGCTCGATGGGCCCGAAGGTGGAGGCGGCGTGCGAGTTCGCCGAGATGACGGGCAAGCCCGCGTGCATCGGGGCCCTCGAGGACACCGCCCGGATGCTCCGGGGCGAGGCGGGGACGACCGTCGACCCGACCGCGACGGCGACGGAGTGGTGGCCGGCGAGGTCGTGACCCGGCGACCGGGGGGGCGGACGGCCCGGGGAGGGCTTCTCGCCCTCCTCCTGGCCGCCGCCGGCTGCGGGGGCGGGGAAGCGACGGTCCTCTACGTCAACGACGCGCACGAGATCGCGCCGGTCGTCGACCGCCACGGCGAGCGGGGCGGCGTGGCGCGGCTGAAGACGGTCGTCGACCGGCTCCGCCGCGAGCGCCCGGGCGCGCTCTTCGTCTTCGGCGGGGACCTGGCCGGGGGGACCCTGTTCGGCGGCGTCTTCCGCGGTGAGCCGATGGTCGACGCGCTCGCGCGCGCCGGCGTCTCGCTGGCGAGCTTCGGCCAGCACGACTTCGACTTCGGCGCCGGGCACGCCCGCCGTCTGGTCCGGCGCTCGGCGTTCGCGTGGACCACCGCGAACCTCGTGGAGGCGGACGGCGGCCCCTTCGCGGGGCTCCCCACCCGCCGGCTCCTGCGGCTCTCCGGGAGGCGCGTGGGATTCGTCGGCCTCACCGACGACTTCGAGACGACGCTCCAGGAGGGGACCGTCCGGCAGGAGGAGCTCGTGCCGGCCGCCCGTCGCGAGGCCACGGCGCTGAAGCGCGAGGGGGCCGAGGCGGTCGTGGCGCTGACCCAGGCGAGCCCCGACGTGAACGAGCGGCTCCTGCGCGAGGTGCCGCTCCTCGACGCGATCCTCACCGAGGAGCAGTCCGAGTCGGCCTCCGTCGTCCGCTTCGTCGGGGGGCGCCCGATCGCCTCGCCGTGCGGGAACCTCGGGTCGGTCGTCGCGCTCACCCTCTCGGGGACGCGCGGGGCGATCCGGGCCTCGGTCGCGGCCCACCCGGTCGACGCGACGGTGCCCCCCGACCCGGCCCTCGCCGAGACGGAACGGCGCTACACGGCTCTCCTCCACGAGAGGCTCTCCGCTCCGATCGGCGCGCTCGCCGCACCCCTGCCGGCCGAGGGAAGCCGCCAGCACGAGACCGGGCTCGGCAACCTCGTCGCCGACGCCTTCCGGGAGGCGACCCGCGCCGACGTCGCTCTCGTCGCCGGGTCCAGCCTTCGTGCCGGCCTGCCGGCGGGCACCCTGACGAAGCGTCACGCCGTCGCCGTCCTCCCGTTCGGCAACCGCGTCGTCCTGCTCGAGACGTCCGGCGCCGCGCTCCGCGCCACGCTGGAGCGCGGCCTCGGCGTCTCGCCCCGCGGCTCGGCCAGCCTCCTCCAGGTCTCGGGGCTGACGTACGCGGCCGACCTCTCGGCCCCGGCGGGAGAGCGGCTCCTCGAGGTGACCGTCGGCGGCGCGCCGCTGCGCGACGACGCCCTCTACCGCGTCGCCGCCTCGAGCCACCTCGCCGCCGGCGGCGACGGCTTCGCCGAGCTCGCCTCGTCCCGCCGCCTCGCTCCCGGCGAGGGCGAGCCGCTCGACGCCGACGCCCTTTCGGCCTGCCTCGGCCGGCGCGCGGCGGCGGGTCCCGCCGCGCCGCCCCTCCCCGGCCGGATCTCCCTGCGGCCTACGGGCTGACGCAGGGCGCGATCGTCACGGGGTCTCCAGGAGCGTCTGCCAGTCCGTGAGGAGCGTGACCGGAGAGGCGTCGCCCTCTGCGAGCGGCTCGCGGACGAGGAACCTCTGTCCGTCGGGCGAGACGTCGTAGGTCCAGCCGAGGAACTCCACGACCTGGAACAGGGGGAGCGGCGCGCCGACCGAGAAGTTCGCCGACCCGCTCTCGACCGGTACGACGGTCAGCTGGTTGTCGGGGGTCTTGAAGTAGAGCTCGCCCCCGGCCGGGTTCCAGCGCGGCTGCACTCCGCCGGCGCGGGAGACCTGGACGGGTGTCCTTGCCTGGGGGAAGGACGTCACGTAGACCTCGTACTGGCCAGACGTGTCCGAGCTCCACGCGAGCCAGCGGCCGTCGGGCGAGACCTGCCCGGCGGAGTCGTCCGCCGGAGTGGCGACGAGATCGCGGGAGGCGCCCTCGCCGACCAGCGGGTGGAGGGCGACGTCGTGCCGGCCGATGGATTCGTCGTCACCTCGGTCGAAGGCCAGCCACGACCCATCGGGCGAGACCGACATCGGCATGAGGTAGCCGGCGCCGCCGGACAGGAGTACGGCCTCCTCGCCGGTCGACAGGTCCCTGCGGACGACGATCGCCTGCTCGCCGCGCGAGCCGTCCCGGAACGAGGCGAAGAAGAGGGCGCCGCCGTCAGGGGAGAAGACCGGGTTCGAGTCGTCCACGCCCGGACGGGCGAGGCGCGTCTCATTGCCGCGGGCCAGGTCGTAGAGCCAGATGTCGGCGTCGGCCGCCCCCTCCTCGATCCGCGAGACGGCGGCCCATCGGCCGTTTCGGGAGAGCGCGAGCCCGCCGAGCCCGGACAGGATCCCCGGCGCTCCGAGCGTGCCCAGACGCTGGCCGGCCCGGTCGCGCCAGACGAGCTGCGAGAGGTCGCTCTGGTGTCCCGTGAGGAAGGCGAGGATCCCGTGGTCGCCTGCCGAGAAGACGCCGTAGCTGAAGCGGAGGTTGAAGAGGAGGTCGGTCACCAGGGGCCTCGCCTCCCCCGCGAGCGCCTGCCGGCGCAGGTCGAGGCGCTGGGCCACCAGGGCCCCGTCCCGGGCGAAGAGGACGTGGCCGTCCGCCACGATCGCGTTCGTGGCACCGGCCGTCAGCTCGACGGAGGACTCCGGGGAGCCGAGCCGGCCGATCCTCACGCCGGCGCCGCGGACCGGCCCGAAACGGGACTTGCGCTCGAGGTAGAGGAACCGCTCGCCGTCCGGCAGGAACCACGGGAAGCGATGGGTCCCCGACCGGTCGGACCCCCCGAGCGAGGTGGCCGGGACCGGCTGCCCGCCCTGCTCGGGAATCGCCCGCAGGGGGCCGAACTGGTGGGGCGCGTAGAGGATCGTGCCGGCGCGGTTCCAGGTCCCGCCGCGCGCGTCGCGCGCCGGGGCGAGGCGCCGGACAGCGCCCCCGTCGGCCGGGGTCGTCGCGAGGTGGCTCCAGGTGAAGAAGCCGATCCGCCGGTCGTCGGGAGACCAGAACGGACGGTAGCCCCCTTCCGTCCCCGGCAGGGGCCGCGCGGCGCCCGTGGCGAGCTCCTGCACCCAGATCCGCATCGGCCCGGCGCCCTCGCGCGCGCCGAAGGCGACCCGCCTCCCGTCGTGCGAGAGGGCCGGCATCCCGGCGCGCTCTCCGTCGAGCTCGATGGAGACGCCGGCCGGGAGGGGCAGCACGGAGCGGACGACACGGGGCCCGTCGGGACGCTCGCCGCGATCCCGCCGGGCCGCCCAGGTCCCGCCGATCCCGACCGCGACGACGGTCGAGAGCGCGGCGAGAGCCCAGGCGAGGCGCTCGCGCAGGGGCGGCGGGGTGGCTCGACGCGCGCTCGCGGGCTCGTCCTCCTCTCCGCCCGCCGCCGCGGCGAGCGCGATCCGGGCCTCGCCCACGTCCCGCAGGCGCAGCCGCGGGTCCCGCTCCAGGCAGCGCCGCAGGAGGCGTCGCACGGCCGGCGGCGTCGCCGCCGGAAGGCGGCCCCAGTCGACCTCCTCGCGGATGACGGCCGCGAGCACCTCCGAGACGGTCTCGCCGTCGAAGAGCCGGCGCCCCGAGAGCATCTCGAAGAGGACCACGCCGAAGGCCCAGATGTCCGCGCGCCGGTCCACGGCTTTCCCCTTCGCCTGCTCCGGGGCCATGTAGGCCGCGGTCCCGAGGATGACGCCGAGCTGAGTGCCGGGCGCGGCGGTCAGCGTCGGCGAGTTCATGAGGGTCGGCGAGCGGGCGAGGTCGGCGGCGGACGCGGCACCCGCGGCCGGGTCCATCGCCTTGGCGAGTCCGAAGTCGAGGACCTTGACCTTGCCGTCCGGCGTCACCTTCACGTTCGCGGGCTTCAGGTCGCGGTGGACGATCCCCTTCTCGTGGGCCTCCTCGAGCGCTTCGGCGACCTGCCGGGCGATCGCGAGGGCCTCGTCGACGGGAAGAGGGCCGCGCTTCAGCCGCTCGGCCAGCTCCTCCCCCGGGGCGAGCTCCATCGCGAGGGCGAGGGTCCCCTCGACCTCCTCCAGGCCGTAGATGGCGGCGATGCCCGGATGGCCCAGAGAGGCGAGGATCTGCGCCTCGCGCCGGAAGCGCGCCACGCGGTCGGCGTCGGCGGCGAAGCCGGGCGGCAGCACCTTGATCGCCGCCTCACGTCCCAGCTTCGTGTCGCGCGCGCGAAAGACCTCGCCCATCCCGCCCTCTCCGAGCTTGCCGGTGATCTCGTACGGACCCAGTCGGGTGCCGGGAGCGATCGTCATGGGCAGCGTCGCGGGGGGACGGGTGGCCCGCACGCACCGCACCGGCTCGCGGTGAAGCGAGATTTCGTCTCATCCGCGAACGGCGGTAGACGGGGATCGCTGGGGCCCAGTCGCGGCCCGGTGCCGACGTGCATCCTCGGTCTCCCTGGTGGGGCGGGATTATAGGGGGTGGCTGGAGACCCCGCCCTCGGGAGCGGCAGCCGCTGCGCGTGGAGCGCGTCGCGTCCTACACTCGCTCGTTCGCCCCGGAACTCTCCCTCGCGAAGGACTTCCGATGCGCCGACTCCCTCTCCTCGCCCTCCTCCTGTCGCTTCCCGCCGCCGGGCAGGTCGTCACGATCACCGCCCCGCCTCTCTTCGTCCTGCCGAACGAGGGGCGCAACCCGGCCGGGCAGATCGAGGGGATCGAGGGGGGGGCGTACACGGCCCGCGCGACGGACGTCGGCGCCGTCTACTACAACCCCGCGGGGCTCGGCCTCTCGAGGAAGAGCTCCGTGAGCGCCGCCTCGGCCGCCTACGAGTGGACCTTCTACAGCGGCGAGGTGGGCCAGGTCGCCGACACCGGCTCGCGCATCAGCAGCAACGGACGGCTCTTCGGCTTCGTGATCGGGGCCGAGACGCTGAAGAGCGAGAGGCTGAGCCTCGGCTTCGCGATCCCGACCCCCGTGTCGTGGAAGCCGACGCTGCAGCTGAGCGGCCCCGTCGGGACGCCCGGCGGCGCGGTGGACCTCCTCTACTCGGCCGACGGCTCCTACTCCGACATCGTCCCGACGGTCGCGGCCGGGTACGCCCTGAAGCCCTCCCTCCGCGTCGGCGCGTCGCTCGGCCTCTCCTTCCTCACGCTCACGCAGACGCAGGAGGCCTTCGCCCAGGCCGCCCTCGGGAGCGGCGCCGGCGCCACCCAGCGGACGTTCCGCGTCGACGGCACGAGCTACGACCTCGTCCTGGCGGGCGGGCTCCAGTGGGACCTCTCGCCGAGCGTCACGCTCGGAATCGTCGCCGCGGCTCCCGGCCTCGCCCTCGGCGGCTCGACGGGGCTCTTCGCGGTCGAGTCGACGGCCACCGGCGCCGCCTTCCGGTCGCTCTCGTTCCGCGACCCGGAAGCGGAGTTCCGCGTGAAGCACCCGGCCCGCGTCAGCCTCGGGCTCTCCTGGCGCTTCGCGCGCGGCGAGGTGGAGGCCAACGCGAAGTACGTCGCGGGTGTCTCGCCCTACGAGCTCTTCTCGAGCCAGGTGACCGGCGGCTGGACGTCGGGGTCGGGGGGGGCGGGCTCCTCGGGGCCGGTCGCCTTCGCTCCCGCCCACGACGAGCGGCGCTCCGTCACGAACGTCGCCCTGGGGGGGCGGTACGACCTCACGCCGAAGACGTCCGTCCACCTCGGGTTCTTCACCGCCTTCTCGCCCGTGGGCGAGGAGTCGGTCTTCACGGCCGTCGACGTCTACGGCGTCTCGGCGGGCGTCTCGCTGAACTGGGCCCACCTCTCGGGGTCCCTCGGCTTCGCGTACGAGTGGGGGAACGAGGCCGCACCGTTCCGGGACGACCCGGAGGGCACGACCCCCGCCGGCGAGCTCGGGATCACCTCCGTCCACCTCCTCTGGGGGCTCACCTACAAGTTCTGAGAGGGAGGGCCTCCGGGGGAAGAGAGGGTCCCGCTCGCCGTCGGCGCCTCGAGCTTCGAGCCCGGCCTCCTCGCCGTTCGCCTCAGTGCAACGTTCGCTTCAGGCGGGACGTGTCGTAACCCTGGGCCTGGAGCCGCGCGAGGATGCCCCCGTTGGTCGCCTCGGGCATCGTCGGGGCCCGGCTCAGGATCCACAGGTAGTCCCGGCCGGGGTGACCGACGACGGCGAAGTCGTAGTCGGCGCCGAGGTCGACGATCCAGTAGTCGCCCCAGAACGGGCGGAAGAAGCTCACCTCGAGCTTCGCGTTCGTGGACCTGTCCACGACCCTCGCGCGGCCGCGCGCCGACTTCTCCTCGCCGTCGAGCGAGTCCTTCCGGCAGCGGTTCAGGACGTCGATGTCGCCGTCGCCCCGGATCGTGTAAGTCGCCGTCGTGGCGACGCAGCCCTCCTGGAAGCTCTGCGGGAAGCTGGCGATCTCGTACCAGGTCCCGACGTACCGCGCGAGGTCGACATGGGGCACGGTCTCGAGGGGTGGCAGACCGAGGCGTTCCGTCGTGCTCGGCGAGCACCCCGCGAGGGCGACCACCGTCGCGAGGATCGGCAGGGGCTTCATCGTCGTCTCCTCGACCGCGAGCATACGCGCCAGGTGCCGGGCCTCGCGCGGGCGACGGCGCAGCGAGAGAGCCTACGCCGCGGTCGCGGACCCACGCGCGACCCCGGACCCGGGAGGCGCGACGGCCCTTTCGATCGCGAGCAGGGAGACGTCGTCCCGGAGGCCTCCCGCCGACCAGTCCCGCACGGCGTCCGCGACGAGGTCGAGGCCCTCGCCGAGGGGCCGGTCCCGCACGCGTTCGAGCAGGGCCATCAGCCGCGTCGAGCCGAACTCCTCGTCCGCCTCGTCGGTCGCCTCGAGGACGCCGTCGGTGTAGAGGTAGAGGCGGTCCCCCGGCTGGAGGACGACGGTCTCGTCCTGGTAGGTCGCGTGCTCGATCATGCCGATCGGCAGCCCTCGACCGGGAACCGGCGCGGGAGGCCCGGCCGCGGGCAGGAGGATGGGCGACGGGTGGCCGGCGACGACGTACCGGAACTGCCCGCCGGACCCGTCGTACGCCCCGTAGACCAGCGTGAAGTACTGCCGCGTCCGCTCCATGGGGAACTGCCGGTTGAGGCGTCCGGCCAGGCGCGCGGGCGGAACGACGCCGTGCCCGTCCCCCGTGCCCTCGACGAGCGGCGATCCCTCCCGGGAGGGCGACAGGAGGTGGTTCAGGGCGAACGAGAGGAGGGCGGCCCCCACTCCGTGCCCGCTCACGTCCAGCAGGTACAGCCCGACCGAGCCGCCGGGGAGGGGGAAGACGCCCATGCCGTCCCCCGCGAGGTCCGTGCAGGGATGGAAGGCGCGCGCGAAACGGAGCCCCGGAAAGGCCGTCTCCGGCGGCGGGAGCAGGGACTGCTGCACCCGTGCCGCCAGCCGGAGGTCCTGCTCGAGCGCCTCCTTGGCTCGCCGCAGCCCTTCCTCGGCCTGCCGGCGCGCGCTGACGTCCGACTGGATCCCGATGAAGTGGGTGACCTCGCCCTTCTCGTCCCGGACAGGCGTGATCGAGAGCCGGTTCCAGAACGGCGTCCCGTCCCTCCGGTAGTTCAGGATCTCGACGACGCACTCGCGCTCCTCCGCGACGGCCGCGCGGATCTCCGCCACCGCGGAAGGATCCGTGTCGGGCCCCTGGAGGAACCGGCAGTTCCTCCCCAGGACCTCGGCGGCGGGGTAGCCGGTCACCCGCTCGAAGCCTTCGTTCACGTAGATGAGGGGGCGGTCCGGGAGGCGGGCGTCGGCGATGGTGACGCCCTCGGCCGCCACGTCGAGCGCGCGGTCCTTCAGGGCGAGCTGATCGAGAGGGGCGCGCTCCTGGAGGCGGGCCACGAGCGGCGACGTTCCGGTTGGCTCCGACCGATCGTTCGAGATGCGCGCTCCCTTCCCCGGTCCGAACCGATCATACGCGGGCGTCAGGGGCGGGTCCGGAGCAGAGCCGGGACCCGCCGACCGGCGCCCGGTCCCGCGCTTCAGGAGGCCGCCGCCGGGGGGCCGAGGTCCGCGTGCGAGCCCCATCCCCCGTCGTAAACTGGTTCCTGCCGGCCCGCCGTCGACCCGAACGTTCGCTCCCGGAGGTGCCTCTTGGTCCTTCGAACAAGGCCGGCCTTGCCGCCGATTCGGTTTCCCTTCCTCCGGACGGCGCTCCTCCCGGGACTGCTCGTCGCGCCGCTCGCCGCGGCGCAGGACGCCGCCACGCTCGCCTCCGCGGAGGCGTACGGGAACCTGCACGCCGCCGGGGTCGTCGCGACGGTCTCGGGGGACGCCGACGGCGACGCGACCGCCACGCTCGAGTGGCGCTCGGTCGGCGGCGCGTTCGCGCCGGCGCAGCCGCTGGTGCGCGTCTCGGCCGCGCGCTTCTCGGGAAGCCTCTTCGGACTCGTCCCCGGAACGGCGTACGAGGCCCGCGTCACGCTCTCCGACCCCGACGGCGTGACCGGGGCGGCAACGGCGGTGGCGACCTTCTCGACGCGGCCCGAGGTTCTCCCCGAGCCGACGCTCCGGACGCTCTGGGTGGCGCCGGGCGGAGACGACGGGAACCCCGGGACCGACCCTTCGGCGCCGCTCCGGACGATCCAGCGGGCGGCGGACCTCTCGCAGCCGGGGGACCTCGTGAGGATCCGCGCCGGTGTCTACCGCGAGGCGGTGACCGTCCCCCGGTCGGGGACGGCGTCGCAGCCGATCGTCTTCCGCGGAGAGGACGGGGCCGTCCTCGACGGGGCCGACGGCACGATCGCCGCGGGTGTGGCCTGGTCGGCGGGAGCCGGCGGGACCTGGTCCCTCGTTCCCGGGTTCACGACGGGACACGTCGTGACCGACCAGGGGCGCCTCTACCGGTACGACAGCCTCGCCGCGCTGCAGGCGCTCGGCGCCGGCGCGCCGGGGGGCTTCCACTTCGACGGGACGACGCTCCACGTGAAGAACGCCGACGGGAGCGCGCCGTCGGCCCGGACGATGCACGTCGCCCGGCGGGAGAACGGCTTCACGCTCGACGGCGTCTCGAACGTGAGGATCGAGGCGCTCGAGATCCGGCACCACGGCGCGGGCGACTACGGCAAGGGCGTCTACCTCCGGTGGGCCTCCGACGACGCGGTCGTGCGCTGCCGGATCCACGAGAACGGCTCGGCCGGCGTCTGGGTCAAGGGGGGCGACCGCCACCGCGTGGAGGACAACGAGATCTGGGACACCTCGATCCCGGGCTGGCCCTGGGGCTTCACGAAGGGCTCGAGCGCCGAGAACAACGCCGTCGTCCTGACGGACGACGTGGGACGCGGGAACGTCGTGCGGCGGAACGCGATCCGGGGGGTCTTCAACGGCGTCGCCCCGTGCGGCTCGCTCCCGCCCCCGGGCGGGACGACGAACGAGACCGACGTCTCGGACAACGTCCTGTCGGAGATCACCGACGACGCCTTCGAGCCCGAGGGGCACTGCGCCAACGTCCGTCTCTTCCGCAACCGGGTGAGCGACGTCCACATGGCGTTCGCGGTGGCCCCGGCGGAGGTCGGCCCGCTCTGGATCGTGAGGAACGTCGCCTGGCGCTTCGGCAGCACGCGGACGAGCCAGGTCGACGGGTACCTCGCGAGCCCGCTGAAGGTCAACAGCGGCTACCCCGAGCCGGTCGGCCCGCTCCTCCTCCTCCAGAACACGTTCCTCACCGACGCGCCCTCGACCGACGGCCTGGCGCTCCTGAACCCGGGAGCCTCGACCTTCGTCCGGTCCCGGAACAACGTGATCTCCGGGACGCGCTGGGCCGTCTACAAGGTCAACCCGATCGCCTGGGACGGCGACGGGGACGACCTCTACACGACGGATCCCTCCCGCTTCGCCTCCTGGACCGGGACGAGCTACGCCACGTTCGCCGCGTTCCGGTCCGGGACGGGCCAGGAGCCGGCCGGGACCTCGGCGGCTCCCCTCCTCGCGGCGCCCGCCGCGGGGGACTTCACGCCGCAGCCCGGGAGCCCGCTGGTGGACGCCGGGCTCCTCCTTCCGGGGATCAACGACGGCTTCTCCGGGGCCGGCCCAGACGTGGGCGCCGTGGAGCGGGCCGCCCCGCCCGCCTCGAGCCGCTTCCACGTCGCGGCGCCCTGCCGGCTGGCCGACACGCGGTTCGCCGAGGCGCCCGCCCTCCGGGCGGGGGTCGCCCGGGCGGTCCCGGTCGCGGGCCGGTGCGGCGTGCCGTACGGGGCGCGGGCCGCCTCGCTGAACGTCACCGTGACGTCTCCCGCGGCGGCCGGGTTCCTGACCCTCTTCGCGACCGGCTCGGCCGTCCCGCCGACCTCGACGGTCAACTTCGGCGCCGGCGCCACGCGGGCCAACAACGCCGTCGTCCCGCTCGGCCCCGACGGGAGCGTCACGGCGGTCTACGGGCAGGTGGCCGGGACCGTCCACCTCGTCCTGGACGTGAACGGCTGGTTCCAGTAGCTGGCCGGGGAACGGCGGGGGCCGGCCGGGGCCGGCCCCGCCCCGCCCGTCACTCGGCGTCGAAGCCCGTCAGCGTGGCCGGCGTCAGCGGCGTGAGCCGGTACATCCCCCGCCCGTGCGTGGCCGCGATCAGCATGTCCCCCGCCCCGGCGCCGCTCGCCTTGAGGTCCCAGACGGCGACGTTGGGCATCCCGGCGCTGTAGTCGGTCCACGAGGCGCCGGAGTCCGTCGAGAGGAAGACGCCGACGTCGGTCCCGGCCCAGACGCGGGTGTTGACGACCGGGTCGACGAGGACCGTGTTGACCGGGACCTGCGGCAGGCCCGTCCCCGAGTAGGCCCAGGAGACGCCGCCGTTCGTCGACTTGACCACGTTGCGCCCCGCGACGCTGATGAAGCCGGAGACCGACGCGTAGACGACGACGTTCCCGGGGTTGCCGAGCGTCGACGGGTCGACCGCGAAGTCCGAGACGAAGACGCCGGGCGAACCGGCCGAGGAGGTCCAGTTCGCGCCGCCGTTCGTCGTGTACCAGATCGAGCCGTCGCCCGTCCCGACCAGGATGTGCTGCGCGTCGGCCCCGGGGGTGCCGACGTTGGCGACCGGCTCGATGGCGCTGATCGAGGCGTTCGGCGAGCCGAAGTCCTGGCCGCCGCTGATGTCGGTGAAGATCGGCGTGTTCAGCGCCCCGCCCTGGACGAGGAGCGCGCCGGCCCAGAAGTTCGTCGCCCGGTAGAGCTTGTTCGTCCCGAAGTAGACGGTGTTCCGGGCGGCCAGGAGGCCGGTGTCGCGCACGAACGGCGGGTAGAAGAGGACGCGGTCGTTCAGGTTGATCCCGTTGTTCCGGCTCCCGTCGTTGCCGACGAAGGTGTACCCGCTCGGCGGGGAGGACGGCCCGGTGAAGGCCACGCCCGCTCCGATCAGGATCCCGGAGAGGTTGAAGTACGTGTGCGCGACGTTCGTCGGCGTGGCCTGGTTGATGACGGAGTACCCGCCGTCGCCGTCGTCGCTGTGGAACCAGGCGTCGGAGCCGCTCCAGGAGTTCGTCCCGTTGTCCTGCGTCCCGCCGTAGGCGACGGTGGCGCTCACGGGGTCGAGGTCGAACCCGACGAACTGCGTCACGGAGAGGTTCGTGTTGACGTTCGTCCAGCTCTGCCCGGTGTTCGTCGAGCGCCAGATCCCGCCGTCGTTGGCGAGCCAGAGGTTGGTCGTCGACCCGGGCTCGGCGGCGACGAAGTGCATGTCGGAGTGGAGGCCCGTGTTCCGGTCCGTCCACGCCGAGCCTCCGTTCGTCGAGACGCGGAGGCTCGCGACGTTCGACCCGCTCGTCGTGTCGTTGGCCGCTCCGCCGTGGACGACCGTGTCCGGGGCCGTCGGGACCGCGTACACGGGGAGGTCGTAGAAGCACTGCGGCGCGCAGTACCCCTTCGCGTTCGTCAGCTCCTGCCAGTTCAGGCCGCTGTCGGTCGACTTGTAGATCCTTCCGTCGGGCGTCGGGTTCGTGTTCAGCATCCCCATCCCGACGTAGAGCGTGACGGCGTCGTCGGCGGCGCCGCTGGCGGCCGACGCCGTGACCCAGGCGCGGAGCCACTCGTTCGGCGTGACGCCGCTGTTGGGGGGGAGCGGCTGCGTCACGCCGGGGAGGCTCTGCGGGTTGCCCGCCAGCTGGATCCAGTTGTCGCCCGAGTCCGTCGAGCGGAGGAGGCCGCCGTTGAACGTGTTCGACCCGGCCGGGAGGCCGATCTGGTCCATGGCGGCGAACCAGCGGTTGGCGTTCACCGGGTCCTGGACCAGGTTGGAGCAGTTGAAGCTCCCGGAGAGCTCGTTCGTCCAGCTCGCGCCGCCGTCCGTCGTCCGGTAGACGCCCCAGGCCTGCGTCCCCGGCGTCGACTCGTTGCCGCTCCCCCAGTTCGACTGGTGCGTGCAGGCCAGGACGCGCTGCGAGTTCGTCCGGTCGACGACGAGCGCCCCGATCCCGACGCCCGTGAACGGGTTGTTCGAGGCCGGCAGCGGGCCGGTCCAGGAGAGGCCCCCGTCGGTCGACTTCCAGACCCCTTCCCCGCCGTAGTTGTCGAGGGAGCCGTTCGCCTCGCCCGTCCCGACCCAGACGGTGTTCGTGCTCTGCGGGTCGACGGCGACCGAGCCGACCGCCATCGTCCCGAACGAGCCGTCGCCCAGGGAGCTCCAGGTCGTCCCGTTGTCCACGGTCTTCCAGAGGCCGCCCTGCGCGGCGGCGACGTAGACGGCCCCGCCGCCCACGGCGATCCCGGTGAACCGCCCGGAGACGTTGGCGCGCGCCCCGCCGTTCGTGTTCGTCTGGCCCTGCGTGACGGGCGCGGGGCCGATCGGCGTCCAGGTCGTCCCGAGGGCCGTCACGGAGGGGCGCTTCGTGGCGGAGCGGGCCTTCAACGCGAGCGCCTCCCGGCGGGCGACGGCGCGGTTCACGCCGGGGTCCGCCTTGCGGCGCAGGGCCATGTACTCGGCCCGTCCGGGGACCTTGCTCTGGCCCCGGGCCCGCATCTCCTGCGAGACCCTCTTCGGGGGCGGGACGGCCTCGGCGCCGGGGAGCGCCGAAGCGGGGGCGACGAGGGAGAGGGCGAGCACGGTGGCAGCGGCACGGCGGCGCGTGGCCATGGGATCCTCCTGGAGACCAAGTCTCTGTTGCCGCGGAGGATCCGCCAACCGCTCGCCCGAGTCAAATTGCCGGGGCTCCCGGACCTCGCCGCCGTGATCTCCGCCGGCCCGGGGCGGTCCGCGCGTAAACGCCGGACCGGAACGTGGAGAGGACAACCTAGCCCGTCCCCGGGTTCCCCATCAAGCAGAAAGGCCCGCGCGTGCGGGCCTCTCCTCTCCGGCGCGGAGGGGGTGAGAGGGGGCACCCGGGCCCGGGTTCCCCCTAATACCTGTAGTGGTCGGGCTTGTACGGCCCCTCCGCCGGCACCCCGAGGTACTTCGCCTGCTTCTCGGTCAGCGCCGTCAGCTTGACGCCGAGGTGCGCCAGGTGCAGCCGCGCCACCTCCTCGTCGAGCTTCTTCGGGAGCGTGAAGACCTTCTTCGGGTAGGTGCGGCCGCTCTTCGCCAGGTCCAGCTGGGCGAGGACCTGGTTCGTGAACGAGGAGGACATCACGAAGCTCGGGTGCCCGGTGGCGCAGCCGAGGTTCAGGAGCCGCCCCTCGGCCAGGACCATCACCGAGTGGCCGTCGGGGAAGCGCCACTCGTCGTACTGCGGCTTGATGTTGACCCTCTGGATGCCCGGGGTCCTCTTGAGGCCCGCCATGTCGATCTCGTTGTCGAAGTGGCCGATGTTGCCGACGATGGCCTTGTCCTTCATCCGGGCCATGTGCTCGGCGGTGACCACGTCCAGGTTCCCCGTGGCGGTGATGAAGACGTCGGCCGTCTCGACGACGTCCTCGAGCGTCTTCACCTCGTACCCCTGCATGGCCGCCTGCAGGGCGCAGATCGGGTCGATCTCGGTCACGATGACGCGGCAGCCCTGGCCGCGGAGCGCCTCGGCGCATCCCTTCCCCACCTCGCCGAAGCCCATCACGACGGCCACCTTGCCGCCGAGCATGACGTCCGAGGCCCGGTTCAGGCCGTCCACGACGGAGTGGCGGCAGCCGTAGACGTTGTCGAACTTCGACTTCGTGACGGAGTCGTTCACGTTGATGGCCGGGAAGAGGAGCGTCCCTTCCGACTCCATCTGGTAGAGGCGGTGGACGCCGGTCGTCGTCTCCTCGGAGACGCCCTTGACATCGGCCGCGACCCGGGCGAAGAGGCCCGGGCTCCTCTTCAGCTCGCCCCGGACGAGGTCGAGGATCACGCCCCACTCCTCGGGGTCGTTCTGCGGGTCGAAGGCGGGGACGGCCCCGGCCTTCTCGAACTCGAGCCCCTTGTGGACGAGGAGGGTCGCGTCCCCGCCGTCGTCGACGATCAGCGTCGGCCCGCTACCGTCCGGCCAGACGAGCGCCTCGCGCGTGCAGGACCAGTACTCCGGCAGCGTCTCGCCCTTCCAGGCGAAGACCGCCGTGCCGCGCGGGTCCTCGGGGGTCCCGCCGGTCTCGGGCCGGCCCACGACGACGGCCGCGGCGGCGTGGTCCTGGGTCGAGAAGATGTTGCACGAGACCCAGCGGACGTCCGCCCCGAGCTCGGCCAGGGTCTCGATCAGGACGGCCGTCTGCACGGTCATGTGCAGGCTCCCCATCACCCGCTCCCCCGACAGCGGCTTCTCCTTGCCGTACCGGGCCCGGAGGGCCATCAGCCCCGGCATCTCCTGCTCGGCGAGCCGGATCTCCTTGCGACCCCACTCGGCCAGGGAGAGGTCCTTCACCTGGAAGGGGACCCGGCCCGCGGCGCGGGCGGCGGCGAAGGGGTTCGTCTCGGTCAGGACCGTGCTCATTCGTCTCCTCTCTTCTTCCGCCGGGGCGTCCCGCCGGGCGGTCGGCGACCCTCGGGACGGCTACGGGCGGAGCGGGCCGCCGGATGCCGCGCGAGGCGCAGCCCGGCCGGCCTAAACGCTTAGTTTCTCCGTTTCGGGCGCCACTTGTCAAAGACCCCCGCCCGCACGGGCCCCGCCCCGGGTCAGCGCCCCCCTGGTCGCCCGGCGAGGGGCCGGCCGGAGAAACATCCGCGGCGCCGGGGCCGTAGAATCACGGCCTTGCTCTCCCCACCGCTGTGACCTTCTGACACACCTCACCAGTCGAGGAGGACCCTTCCATGCCCGAGAATCCAGGAACGATGAGCCGAAGAAAGCTGATCGGCCTCGGCGGCGCCGCCTTCGGGGCCGCCGCCGTGCCCGACCTCGTCCTCAACCTCTCCTCGGCGCTGGCCGCCTCCGAGGGCCCGAAGGCCGGGATCGGGTACTTCGCGCAGTTCGGCGTGACCGAGGAGCTGATCCGGAGCACCCTCGCCGCGGCCCTCTCGCGCGGGGGCGACTACGCCGACGTCTTCTTCCAGCACCGGGTCGCCAACAACCTGGGGCTGGAGGACGGCGCCGTCAACCGCGCCTACGCGTCGGTCGAGCTGGGCGTCGGGGTCCGGGTCGTCAAGGGGGACCAGACCGGCTACGGCTACACCGAGGACCTGACGCTCGACGCGCTCCGCCAGACGGCCCGCACCGCCGCCGCCATCGCCGACGGCCCGGCGAAGGAGGGCCCGAAGGGGTTCCGGGTCGAGACGCGCGCCGCGACGCGCTACCCGGTCAAGCGCCGCTGGGAGGACGTCCCCCCCGGCGAGAAGCTCCCCTTCCTGACCGGCCTGAACGAGCGGGTCTTCGCCGCCGACAAGCGGGTGAAGAAGGTGAGCGTGGCCTTCGCGGACGAGGGCGGGGCGGTCCTGATCGCCGACTCCACCGGCCGGATCGTCGAGGACCTCCAGCCGATGACGCGGCTCTACCTCTCCTGCGTGGCGGAGCAGGACGGCCGGCGCGAGCAGAACGGCTACAACGTGGCCGCCCGCGCCGACATCGGCTACTACACGCCCGACCGGCTGACCCGGATGGTGAACGAGGCGGTCGCGCGGACGATGGTCCTCTTCGAGGCGGTCACGCCGCCCGCGGGCGAGATGCCGGTCGTCCTGGGGGCCGGCGCCTCCGGGATCCTCCTCCACGAGGCGATCGGGCACGGGATGGAGGCCGACTTCAACCGGAAGAACGTCTCGATCTACTCCGACAAGATCGGCAAGCCCGTCGCCCACAAGTTCGTCAACATCGTCGACGACGGGACGCAGGAGGCCGCGCGGGGCGCCATCAACGTCGACGACGAGGGGAACTCGGCCGGGCGGACGATGCTCGTCGAGAACGGCGTCCTGACGACGTACCTCCACGACTCGATCTCGGCCAAGCACTACGGCGTCAAGCCGACGGGCAACGGCCGCCGCGAGAGCTACCAGTACGCCCCGATGCCCCGGATGCGCTCGACGTACATGATGCCGGGCCCCCACAAGAAGGACGAGATCATCGCGTCGGTCGAGAAGGGGATCTACTGCACCAACTTCTCGAACGGGCAGGTGCAGATCGGCGCGGGCGACTTCACCTTCTACGTCAAGAACGGCTACCTGATCGAGAAGGGCAAGCTCACGGCCCCGATCAAGGAGGTCAACATCATCGGCAACGGCCCGAAGGTCCTCGAGAAGGTGGACATGGTGGCCGACGACCTCGTCATCGACGAGGGCGGGTGGACCTGCGGCAAGAACGGGCAGAGCGTCCCGGTCTCGCAGGGGATCCCGACGGTCCGCGTCGCCTCGATCACGGTGGGCGGGCGCGGGAAGAAGGCGTGAGGAGGGGGGACGCCGTGGCCAAGGACGAGCTGCTCGAAACCGCCCGCTCGGCCGTCAAGGTCGCCCTTTCGAAGGGGGCCAAGGAGGCCAGCGCCCGCGCCTACCGCGTCCGCGAGGTGGAGACCACGTGGCGCGACGGCGCGCTGGAGAAGGTCCACGAGGCGACGACGCGGGGCGTCGGCCTCTCCCTCTACGTCGACGGCCGGTACGCCTCCGTCTCCTCGAGCGACCTGCGCGCGGAGGCGCTGGCCAAGTTCATCTCCGACTCGATCGCGCTGACGCGCGCGCTCGAGAAGGACCCGTTCCGCAGCCTCCCCGACCCGAAGCTCTACGAGGGGCAGGCCAGGGCCGACCTCCTGCTGGAGGACCCGAAGTACGGCGAGGTCACGGCCGACGAGAGGCGCCGGATCGTCAAGGAGCTGGAGGCCGCCGCGCGCGGCGTCAAGGGGAGCGAGGCGATCCTCTCCGTGACGACGAGCTTCAGCGACACGCTCTCCGACACGTTCCGCGTCGCCTCGAACGGCTTCGAGGGGCGGCGGCGGGACACCGTCTTCTACTCGTCGGCCGAGGTCAGCGTGAAGGACGCCGACGGGCGCCGCCCGGAGGACTACGCCTACGCCGGGAGCCGCTTCTTCGGCGAGCTGCCCCAGGTGGCCGCCGTCGGCAAGGAGGCCACCGAGCGCGCCCTCTCCCGCCTCGGGTCGAAGAAAGGGGAGACGGCCGTCCTGACGATGGCCGTCGAGAGCCGCGCCGCGGGCCGGCTCGTGTCGTACCTCCTCGGCCCGCTGTCCGCCGGCTCGATCCAGCAGAAGCGCTCGTTCCTGGAGGGGAAGGTCGGCCAGGCGATCGGCGGCCCCCTCCTGACGCTCACCGACGACCCGCTGGTGCCGAAGGGCTTCGGCTCGCGCCTGTTCGACGGCGAGGGGATCGCGGCGAAGAGGATGCCGGTCTTCGAGTCGGGCGTCCTGCGCAACTACTACGTCGACACGTACTACGGCAAGAAGCTGGGGATCGCCCCGACGACGGGCGGCGCCTCGAACCTGGCCTGGAAGCTCGGCGACAAGGGCCCCGTCGCGCTCCTCTCCGACATGAAGGACGGGATCCTCGTCACCGACTTCCTCGGCGGCAACTCCAACCCGACGACCGGCGACTTCTCGCTCGGCGTCCAGGGCTTCCGCGTCCGGGGCGGCAAGCGCGCCGAGCCGATCGGCGAGATGAACATCTCGGGCAATCACCTCGAGTTCTGGAAGCGCCTCGCGGCCGTCGGGAACGACCCGTACCCGTACTCGTCGCTGAGGACGCCGACGCTGGTGTTCGAGGGAGTGCAGTTCGCCGGGAGCTGACATGCCGCGGGAGGGCCCCCGCCGCGCCCCCGGGGCGCGGCCAGACGCCGGGCCCTCCCGCACCCTCCCCCCAGCGTGCCAATAGGTGGAAAGGCGGGCCCGCTCACGCGGGCCTGCTTCCTTCTCCGGGCCTGGTCCGCGGGCCTTCCGCTCAGCGGCCGTGGGCGGCCAGCTCGGCGCGGTGGAGGACCTGGCTCTCCTCGTGGTAGCGCTCGAAGAACTTCGCCGGGTCCTCGAGGGCCTGCCGCAGGACCGCGCGCTCTCGCGCGTTCAGCGCGTGGTCGTCGTCGGCGTCGAGGTGCCGGAGGATCGAGTAGACCCTCTTCAGCTCCCGCTCCGAGAGGGTGCCCTTGGCCGCCCCCAGGGCCGAGCAGCGCTCGAAGATCTCGACGCAGAGCGCGACCTCCTTCTCCGAGAGGAGGGAGTCGGCGTTCAGGTCGAGGTAGTCGAGGATCTTGTTCGTCAGGACGAAGCTCTGCGTCGTCGGGCGCCGGAGCCTCAGGAGGACCCGGCGGGCCAGGAGCCGCTCGGTGGCGTCGAGGGCGGCCGTCCGCCTCTCGTCGAAGCGGCCGAGGATCCCGCCGAGGTTGTTCCGCCCCTCGGCGTCGAGCTTTCGGAGCTCTCGGGCGAGCTTCGGGTCTTCTTCGTCGGTGTGGGTGAGGAACGCGTCGACGAGGGGAGCGAGGAGCAGGTCGGCCCGGCTTTCCACCAGCATCGGGGACTCCTCCTTCGTGTAACAACATGATAGCCCCGACCGCGTCAACGCGGGGGGGTGCCCGCACGGCAGGCCTGCCCGCGAGACGCAATCCCGGCGCCAGGAGGAGGCGGCCCGGGGAGTCCTCTCAGCGGGACGCGGGGGCCGCGGCCCGCTCCCGGGGCGGGGAGAGCCGGGCGGCGAGGAGCCGCGCGATCCCGGCGATCGCGTCCTCCTGCTCGGGGACGGGAAGGTCCGACCCCTTCACGAAGACAGCGAGGAGGAGGCGGCCCGCCCCTTCGGGGAGGTCGACGACGCCGACGTCGTTGGCGCCGCTCCAGTGCGTCCCCGTCTTGTCCTGCACGACGGAGCCCGCGGGCGCGCCGGCGCGGATCCGGCGCGCTCCCGTCGGGCTGTCTCGCATCCAGCCGAGGAGCCGGCTCGTCGAGGGGCCCGAGAGGAGATCGCCCGCGACGAGCCGGGCCAGGAGCGCCGTCATCCCGGCGGGCGTCGCGGTGTCGCGGGGGTCGGTGAGGAAGGCCCGGGCCGCCGCACGGCGCGCCTCCTCCGGCACGGCGGCGCGGCGCCTCTCGTACTCCTCCGGGGTGCAGCGCTCCCCGGGCGGCAGCTGGGTCACCCCCTCGCCGTCGGCCGCCATCCGGATCTCGGTCCGGTCGACCCGCACGCCCGCGAGCCCGAGCTCGCCGAGGCGGGCCTGGACGGCGGCCGGTCCCCCGATCCGGCGGAGGAGGAGGTCCGTCGCCGTGTTGTCGCTCTCCCTCACCATCAGCCGCAACGCCTCCTCGACCCGCAGCGGGACCCCGGCGCGGAAGCGCTCCCGGGCCGGGACGCCCATCCCGCGCCGGAAGTCCCCCTCCTCGACCGGCAGGGCCTCGTCGAGCGTGAGCTGCCCGGCGTCGACCGCGCCGAGGACGGCGAGGGCGATCGGGAGCTTGTAGACGCTGGCCATCGGGAAGGGCGTCCCCGCCTCGAGCGAGAACGACCGGCCGGAGGGGAGGTGGAGCGCGTGCACGCCGACGTGTCCGCCACAGCGGCGCGCCTCGGCCGCGACGGCGTCGGCGAGGCCGTCCTCGCCGAGCGCGAGCCCCGGCGGTCCCGGGGCGAGGAGGGCGGCGGCGAGGAGGAGCGATGCGGCCTTCACCGGCCGATTCTCGCCTCTCCGCCCCCTGCCTCCCCGGTCCCCTTCGCGATATGCGGTGAGGTCATACGCTCCCGCGTCACTCCCTCTCGAACACGCTCCGTGACGCCGAAGAGGCGTCGGGAACCCACCGGGAGGAGCGGCTCCGCGGCGAGCGGCGGGCCCGGGCCCCGCGCGACGAGCGGAAGCGCCTCTCCGACGGGCGGGTCCCGCAAAGAGAGAGCGGGAGGAACAGATGAGAACCCTGTGCGGATCGCGCCTTCTGCCCGGTGTCGCCGCCGCGGCCCTCGCCGCGCTGACGGGAGCCCTCGTGGCCCCGGACGCCGCCGCGGCCCCGGCCGGCGTCCCCTTCGTGACGGTCTCTCCCCCGACCGACTCGGCCGCCTCGCCCGCGTCGCTCTCGCCTTCGGCCTCCTCGGCGGCCGCGGCCGTCCCCCGCCTCGCCGCCACCGACGCCGGGCGCCTGCGCGTCAGCTTCGCGCGGCCCGACGGCTCGCTCGGCCGGTACGTCTACCTGGGCCTCTCGTTCGAGTCGGGCGACTTCGCCCTCCAGGTGAGGACGGACCGCCCCGTGGCCTCCGTCGCCGCGACGGCCGCGGGCGAGCAGCTCCTGGCGGCCTCCGCCGCCAACGCGTTCGCCGCGCCCGCGCCGCTCGCCGCGGGCGGGCCCCTCGACGCCGTCGTCCGGCTGGAGCGGCTGGAGGCGGCGGAGGTGCACGTGACCCTCTCGCTCGCCCGCTTCTCCCGTTGCGACGGCTGGATCCAGAGCCCGTGCGGCGCCGTCCTCGACGAGGCGCCGGCGGGCCTCGTGTTCGCCCTCGGCCCCGCACGGCGCGCGGCCGCGGCCGACCCCGCCGAGCTCGTCTTCCCGGCCGTCATCCGGACGCGGGGGCTCCACGGCCCGATCCGCAGCGACCTCACCCTCGTCAACCGCTCCGGCGCGACGGTCCGCGCGACGCTCCGCTTCCGGTCGCGGACCGGCCTCGCCTCGGACCCGGCCGACCTGGAAGTCCCGCCGCTCTCCGCCCGCCAGGTCGTCGACGTGGTCGGCGCCCTCCTCGGCCTCTCGGCCGACGCCGAGGGGGTCCTCGAGGTGCGCGGCTTCGTCCCGGCGGCGCCGGCGGACGCCCTGGCCGAGACCTACTACGACCACGGCGAGACCGGCCGGATCGGGACCACGCTCCCGGCGTTCGCCGCCTCGTCCGAGAACGCCCGCGCCGGGCGGATCCTGCTCGCCCCGGCCGCCGGGAACCCGCGGGTCAACGTCTTCTCCTCGACCTCGACCGGCGACGCCTTCGACGTCACGTTCCGTCTGATGCCCGGGCCGGCCCCTGTCACGCTGACGCTCTCCCGCGACGCCTACCTGGCCCTGCGGCTCTCGGACCTCTTCCCCGGCGGCGCCGCCGACGGCGCGCTCCTCTCGGTCGAGACCGCCGACCCGTCCGTCCACGCCATCGCGACGCGCAACAGCGGCGTGAGCGGCTCGCCGACCGTCTTCGCCTCCAACTGACCCCCCCGCCTGCCGCACGGCAGGCCCCTCCGAGCCCAGGCCGCCGGGTCCCACCCCCGGCGGCCCTCGCCTTTTCCGGGACGGCCCGGGTGGGCGCGGCTATCCTTGCGAGGGCGCCGGCGCCCTCATGCCGATCCTCCTGACCCACCTCGGCTCGGGTCGACACGGCGAGACCGAGGCCGTGGAGGGGGAGCGCGTCCTCCTCGGGAGCGGGCCGGCCTCGGACGTCCGCTTCGCCGTCGACCTGACCGGCCTCCCCGCCGAGGAGCACGCCGAGCTCCTCGTGAAGAGGGGCGACCTCGTCGTCCGGGACCTCGGCTCTCCGGCCGGGACGCTCGTCAACGGCTTCCCGGTGGGCGAGATGGCCCTGGCGCCCGCCGACGTGGTCGAGCTGGGGCCCGGCGGGCCGAGGTTCCGCGGGCGGCTCCAGTCCCCTTCGCGGGCCCTCTCGGGGGAGCACCGCGGCAAGGACTCGGGCCCTCGCAACGGGGCCTTCGCCCCCGCGCGCGGGCTGGAGAGGCGCCTCCACGGCACGGGGCCGAGGCGCCCCCGGTCCCCCCGGCGCGTCGTCGCGGCCCTGGCGGCCGCCGCGCTCCTCGTCTCGGTCGCGGCGCTCGTCTGGGGCACTCTGGAGAAGCGCCGGATGAGCCGGGAGATCGGAGGCCTGCGCGGGCAGATCGAGCGGGACCGGAGCCTCCGGATCTCCCTCCTCCGGGCCGTCGGCGCCGAGCGGCAGAGGGCCGCGCGCGAGCAGGAGCGGCTGGAGGCGGAGACCCGCGGGCAGATCCTCGCCCTGAAGGCGCAAGAGCAGGAGCTGCGCGAGCGGCTCGTCGGGGCCGAGGCCGACGCCTCGCGCAAGGGGGACGATATCGCGGCCCTCGAGCGCCGCCTGGAGGAGACCCACGCCCGGCAGAAGGCCCTCGCCGACGAGCGCTCGTCGGCGGAGAGGCTCCTGCGGCAGCTGCAGGGCGGCGTGGGCTTCGTCGAGGGGACGTACACGCTCCTCGACGCCGAGGGGGCGCCGCTCACGGTGGAGGCCCCCGGGGGGAAGTCCGTCCCGGTGGGAGAGATCTACTACTCGGGGACCGGCTTCCTCGTCTCCGCCTCCGGACTGGTCCTGACCAACCGCCACGTCGCCGAGCCGTGGTGGAAGGACGAGCGGGTCGAGGCGCTGAGGACGACCGGCGCCGCGCCCGTCCGCCGGGCGCTCCGGGTCTACTTCCCCGGCGTCCCGGACCCCTTCGACCTCTCGGTCGTTCGCGTCTCGGAGGCGGCCGACGTCGCGCTCCTTTCGGCCTCGCTCGGGGGGAGGAAGGTCCCGGTCCTCCCGCTCCAGAGGAAGAGGCAGCCGGCGACGGGGCAGCCGGTCCTCCTCCTCGGCTACCCGGCCGGCCTGGACGCCCTGCTGGCGCGCCTGGACGACTCCGTCGTCGCCGAGCTCGTCACGGCCACCGGCGGCGACCCCGAGAAGGCCTCGCGCGAGCTGGCGCGACGCGGGATGGTCCGCCCGCTCGCCACGCAGGGGCACCTCGGCGACGTCCTGCCGAACCAGCTCGTCTACGACGCGCAGACCACGATCGGCGGAAGCGGCGGGCCGATCCTCGACCTCTCCGGCGAGGTCATCGGCGTCAACGCCGCGATCCTCTCCGGGTTCGGGGGGGCCAACTTCGGCGTCCCCGTCCGGTACGCGCTCGAGCTGTTGCCCCCGGCGAAGCGCCCGTCCCGCTGACGGCCGGGTCTCCCCGGAACGTCACTGCGGGGTCTGGAGCCCCGCCTGTGCCCGCGCGGCGTCCGCGAAGCGCAGGTGCCCCTCCTCGAGCGAGGCTCCGCGCAGGGCCACGGCGAGGACCTCGTCCAGGCCCGAGACCAGGTGGATCTCGGTCGTCTCGCGGACGTCCGCGGGGAGGTCCTCGAGGTCCGGCTCGTTCTCCTTCGGGAGGACGATCGCCGTGATCCCGGCGCGCGCGGCGCCGAGGACCTTCTCCTTGACGCCGCCGATCGGGAGGACCCGCCCCGACAGCGTGATCTCGCCCGTCATCGCCAGGTCGTGGCGGACGGCCCGGCGGGAGAGCGCCGAGACGACGGCTGTGGCCATCGTGACCCCCGCCGACGGGCCGTCCTTCGGGATCGCCCCGGCGGGGACGTGGATGTGGAGGTCCCGCTCGAAGGACGTCTCGTCGATGCCGAGGGTCGCCGCGTGCGAGCGGGCGTACGTCCACGCCGCGCGGGCCGACTCCTTCATGACGTCGCCCAGCTGCCCGGTCAGGAGGACCTCGCCCTTGCCGCGCATCAGCGTCGCCTCGACGAACATGATGTCGCCGCCGGCCGGCGTGTAGTACATCCCCGTCGCCAGCCCGGTCTGGTCCTCTCGGAACTTCCGCTCCGGGTGGATCCGCTGACGCCCGAGGACGGGCCGGACGTCGTCGGCCTCGACCGTCATCGCGGCGGTCTCGCCCGCGGCGATCCTCCGCGCCACCTTCCGGGAGAGCTTCCCGATCTCGCGCTCCAGCTGCCGCACCCCCGACTCGCGCGTGTAGCCCGTGACGATGGCCGAGATGGCCCCGTCGGTGATCGTCAGCTGCCCCGGCTCGAGCCCGTTCTCGACGAGCTGGCGCGGGACGAGGTAGTGCCGGGCGATGGCCAGCTTCTCGCGCTCGGTGTAGCCGGAGAACTCCACCATCTCCAGCCGGTCGAGGAGCGGCGCGGGGATCCCCTGCAGGAAGTTGGCCGTGGCGATGAAGAGGACCTCGGAGAGGTCGAACGGCAGGTTCAGGTAGTGGTCCGTGAAGCTGTCGTTCTGGGCCGGGTCGAGCACCTCGAGGAGGGCCGCGGCCGGGTCGCCCTGGAACGAGACCCCCAGCTTGTCGACCTCGTCCAGGAGGAAGACCGGGTTCTTCGTCCCCGCCTGCCGCATCCCCTGCAGGATCCGCCCCGGCATCGCGCCGACGTACGTCCGGCGGTGGCCGCGCACGTCGGCCTCGTCCCGGGCGCCGCCCAGCGAGATCCGGACGTACTTCCGCCCCATGGCCCGCGCGATCGACTTGGCGATCGAGGTCTTGCCGACGCCGGGCGGCCCGACGAAGAGGAGGATCTTCCCCTTGTGGGGCGGCCCGTCGAAGGCTCCCTTCTTCGGGGCCTCCTTCGGGGCTTCTTTCGGCGTCTCCTGCGGCCCCTCCTTCGGCGCGGCGGCGTCTCCGCCCTCCGCGGGCTTGGCCTGCTCCTTCTCGCGCCGGGCCAGGAGCTGGCGGACGGCGAGGAACTCCAGGATCCGGTCCTTGACGTCCGTGAGCGCGTAGTGGTCCTCGTCCAGGATCGAGGCCGCCTCGGCCACGTCGAGGTGGTCCTCGCTCCGCTTCGACCAGGGGATCTCGGCCACGAACTCGAGGTAGTTCCTGAGGACCTGCGACTCCATAGACTCGCGCGAGAGGCGCGTCAGGCGGCTCCACTCGCGGTCGATCTCCTTTCGGACCTCCTCGGAGACCTCGAGCGCGTCGAGCTTGGCCTTCAGCTCCTTGAACTCCTCGGAGTCCGGGCCCTCGTCCGACTCCCCCAGCTCCTTCTGGATCGTCCGGAGCTGCTGGCGCAGGAACATCTCGCGCTGGCGGTCGCCCAGCTCGGCCTGCACCTTGGACTTGATGTCCTCCTGGGCCTCCAGGAAGCCGATCTGCCGCTGGACGTGGACGAGGACGCGCCGGACGCGGTCCTCGACCGAGAGCGTCTCGAGGAGCTGCTGGCGCTCCGGGACCGGGATGTCGATGTACCCGGCGACGAGGTCCGCCATCTTCCCGGGGTCGCCCGCCTCGTTGAGGACCTGCTCGACGACCTCCTCGTTCAGGCCGAGCTTCTTCCCCAGCTCGAGCGACCGCTCGTGGAGCTCCCTGACGAGGGCGAGGTAGGTCGGGTCCTTCGGGTCGATCGGCGCCAGCTCCGAGGCGGGCACCACGACCGCCTCCAGCATCCCGTCGTGCTCGACGATCCGCATCGCCACGCCGCGCTGCTTGCCCTGCAGGAGGAGGCGGGCCCCGCCGACGCCGCGCTGGACGGGGCCGAGCGCCGCGACCGTGCCGGTCGTGAAGAGCCCCTCCGGCGTCACGTTCTCCACGTCCTGACGCTGCGTGAGGGCGAAGATCAGGTGGTCGGGCCTCTTCAGCGACGCCTCGATCGCCTTCAGCGTCCCGGGGCGCCCGGCCGCGATCGGCGCGCTGACGCCCGGGAACAGCACCACGTTCCTGAGCGGGAGGATCGGGAGGTGGAGAGGCTCGCTCATGGCACTCCTACGCCCCGGAGGATCTCAGGGTTTTGACGCAGATACAAATCTGCGTCTATAGCGCTAAGATATTCACGAAGCTCCAGGAAGTCAATCCTCCTCAGTGATTTGACCGCTCTGAGCCGGAAGTGGTTCCGCCGGTGTCGGGCGGGCCGCCCTCCTCGTCCTCCTCCACCCGCACCGCCCGTCTCTCCTCGACCAGGTGCCGCCGGTCGGGTTCCAGGAGGGCGTGGGCCGAAGCCACGGCGCTCCCGAGCGTGCCGGGAGAGGCCTTCCGCCTCCGCCAGTAGATCCACCCGCGCGCCTCGGCCGCCAGGAGGAGACGGTCGAGGAGGTAGAGCGCGACGAGGATCCCGGCGACCCAGAGGCCGGCCCTGAGCCACGAGGGCGGGGAGCTCACGACGCCTGCCTCCGGATCGCGCGCTCGCTCTTCCCCCAGACGCGCGCGAGGAACGCTCGGGTCTCCTTCACCTCGTCCCGCTTCCCGGCGGCCTCGGCGATGCGGGCGAACCGCGCGGTGGCCACGTCGAGATGGGCCCGCGCGATCGGCTCCTGCGTCCGCGCCCCACGGAGCGCGGTGAGCGCCGCCCGCGCCGAGTCGAGGACCTCGGCGGCCGGCGCTCCGGCCCGCATCCGCAGCTCCGCCCGGAGGAGCCGCCGCAGCTCGCCGAGCGCGTTCGAAGGGTCGTCGACTGCGTCGAGCGTCGAGAGGAGGGCCGTCGCGCTCTCTCCCCGCGCGAGCCGCGCCTCGAGCTGCCAGTAACGGTGGAGGTCGAGAGCGCTCTCCGACTCGAACCGTTCCGGGCCCGGCGCCAGGCCCCGCTTCCAGTCGACGAACGCCGCGTACATCGACGCGTGCGGGGCCCCCTCGCCGAAGGCCCCCCGGAAACGGACGACGACCCTCGCGGCCTCGTCGAACCGGCCCGTTTCCGCGAGCGCGAGGACCGCCCCCTCCAGCGCCTCCCAGGGATTGCGCCCCGTTCCTGTCCCGGCACCTCCTGCGAGCCGGACGTACCAGTCCACGGCCGGTCGCAGCTCGCCGGCCCTGTGCAGCGCGCGCCCGGCGTCGAACGCGACGAGGGCCGGCACCTCCGTCGTCCGCATCAGCTCCTCAAACCGGGCCACGCCGTCCTCGACAGCCCCGGATCGGACGAGGAGGCCCGCCTCCACCCGCCGCGCCCACTCCGCGAGGAGAGCCTCGCCGGCCCCGCTCGCCGCGGCAGCAGCTTCCCGCGCGTGCCGCAGCCCATCAGGCCACGTCTCGGTCCGTGCCGCGATCCCGGCGGCGCGCAGCTCCTGGTAGGCGGTTCGCCGCTTCTCCCCGCGTCCGTTCGGGGGCGGGGCACTCGTCGCGCGCACGCGGAAACCGTCGAGCGTGAACTCCCAGCGTTCGTCCCCGTCGAGGACGAGGCGCCCCCCGGAGGTGTCCAGCCTCGCGGTGGACCGCTGCGCCGCGTCACCGTAAGGCGGCCCCACGAGCGTGTACCAGGAGCGGGTCTCCGTTCCCGAGGACGGAGGGAGGTCGGGCGAGCAGACGGGGGGATTGTCGGCTCGAGCCGACCGCCGCTCCTGCTCCGGCAGCGATGCCGCCGGCACGGCGGCGACGGCCGAGTACCACCCGAGACCGTTGGCGGTCCCATGGAGGACGACCTCCTTCCGCCCGTCTCCGTCCAGGTCGGCGGCCCCTGAGACGTAGTGGTACCCGGTGCCGAGGAAGACGAGCCGGGACTCCTCGCGGGCCGGCTCGTAGAGGACGACGTAGCTCGGAGCGGAGTTGTAGTGGACGAAGGTCGCGAGGACCTCGTCGGCCCCGTCGTCGTCGAGGTCCAGGGCCCTCACCTCCGCCGGGCTGAATCGAGCTGGCTCGCCCGCGAAGGCCTCGGCGTGCGGAGCGGCCAGGCGGATCTCTCGCTCCACCGCGCCCGTGGACGGGGACAGGAACGAGAGGAGAGCACCCTCGGGTCCCGCCGGGCGCGCGCCGGGCGAGTGCCGCAGCGCGACGACCCGTTGACGGGACAAACCCCGGACGTGCACGAGAGCGCAGAAGCCCGACTCGGGGACGTCGTCCCGCTCCCAGAGGACCTTCCCGTCCTCGTCGAGCGCGCGGATCCCCGCGGTTCCCGCCGAGGCGATCCGGGCGACCGTGCGGCCCCGCCAGGGTGCCGTCACGATCGTCGCGCCCGCGCCGGCGAGGAGGACGAGCGCGGCCAGCACGGCGCGGGCGATCCGGCGCCTCGTCGAGCGCGTCCCCGCCCGTCCCGCGCTCCGACGCCCGAGCGCCGCGAGCACCTCCTCGGCCGTGGCGTAGCGGTCCCCCGGGTCCTTCGACAGCAGCCGCGCCACCACCTCCGACAGCCACCGGGGCGTCGACGGCCGCACCTGCCTCAGCTCCCGCGCCCTCTCGTTCAGGTGCGCCAGAACCGTCGCGATCGACGTCCCCCTCCGGAACGGCACCTCCCCCGTCACCATCTCGAACAGCATCACCCCGACCGCGTACAGGTCCGCCCGCCCGTCCACCTCCCCGCCCACCGCCTGCTCCGGCGCCAGGTACTCCACCGTCCCCAGCAGGCCCCCCGTCTGCGTCGCCCGCGTCTCGTCGCTCTCCGTGTCCAGCGCCAGCCCGAAGTCCGCCAGCTTCGCCACCCCCGACGGCGTCAGCAGCACGTTCCCCGGCTTGACGTCCCGGTGGACGATCCCGAGCCCGTGCAGCGCCGAGAGCCCCCGCAGAACCTGCTTCGTGATCCCGAGAGCCTCCTCCTCCGTCAGCGGTCCCCGCGAGAGCCGCTCCCTGAGCGACTCCCCCTCCACCAGCTCCATCGTCAGGAAGACCGCGTCCCCTGCCTGCCCGATGTCGAACACCCGCACCAGGTGCGGGCTCGCCGCGTCCCGCGCCACCGCCGCCTCGCGCCGAAGGCGCTTCAGCATCGCCTCCGAGACCCGGTCGGCCCGCAGCACCTTCAGCGCCACCGCCCGTTTCAGCTCCCGGTCCCAGGCCGCGTAGACGACCGCGGTCCCCCCCCGCCCCAGGACCGACCGCACCTCGTACCGCGCCCCCAGCTCCGTGCCGGGCGTCATCAGGCGGACCGGAAATCCGCTTTCCACCGCCCCGCCCCCGAACGTCGTCGTCTCCCGGGCCTCGGTCATCCACTCCCCGCGGAGCGGATTCTAAGGAGCGCCCGGAGGCCGGACCGCGTCTCAGCAGCTTGACGACACGGCGAGTATGGCCATAACTTTGTGGTATGGCATCTGCGACCGTGAAGGCGACGTACTCGCTCGATCCCGGGACCGTGAGCCGGCTCGAGGAGATCGCCCGCCGCTGGGGCACCTCGAAGTCCGAGGCCCTGCGGCGGGCGATCCGGGCGGCGGCCGGGGAGGGTCTCTCCGAACCCGACGACCCGCTCGGGGCGCTCGAGGCTCTCCAGAGGGGCGTCTCCCTGACGCCGGCCAGGGCAGCCGCCTGGTCCGCGAGGGCACGGCGGGAGCGCCGGGACACGTCCCGGAGGGCCGAGCGGGCCCGGCGTTGATCCACCTCGACACGAGCTTCCTGATCCGCGCCCTGCTTCCAGGGAGCCAGGAGGACGCGGCCCTCCGCGGGTGGCTGCGTCGCGGCGTCCCGGTCGCCGCGAGCGCGATCGCGTGGACCGAGCTCCTCTGCGGGCCCCTCAGCGGGACGCAGGCGGGTCTCGCCCGCATCGTCGTCGGCAAGGTCCTTCCGTTCTCGGACGACGACGCCTCTCTCGCCGCCTTCCTCTTCAACGCGACCGGGAGGCGCCGCGGATCCCTCGTCGACTGCATGATCGCGGCGGTCGCCATCCGCGCCCGCGCCGAGATCGCGACCGCGAACGCCTCCGACTTCGACCGCTTCGCGGAGCACGGTCTCCGCCTCGCGACGGCATAGCCCGTTCGCGCTCACCGACGGGGAACGTTGGATCATCCGGCTCCCTGTCTCCGGGAGCCCGGTCGTCGGAGAATCCGCCCGTGCTGACGCTGGTCGTCCGCTGCCAGGGCGAGAGGCTGGAGTTCCCGTACCCGGAGCGGAGCGTCTGCCTCGGGTCCGCGGGGACGAACGAGGTCGTCGCTCCCTTCAGCGGCGTCTCGCGCACCCACGCGGCCCTTCAGCCCACGAACGCCGGCCTGCACGTCACCGACGCCGGTTCGAAGAACGGCCTCTGGCACGGAGGCAAGCGCGTCGCCGAGTGCTGGCTTCGGCCCGGCGACGTCGTGCAGATCGGGAAGGCCTTCCTCTCCGTCGAGGACGCCGAGACCTCCGACGTGGAGCCGGCGCTGGAGCTGCCGCCGGTCGACGAGGTTCGGGCGGACAGGGCGGAGACAGGGGGCACGGAGTCGGTCGAGGCGTCGTCGCGGACCGGGAGCCTGAAGGACTCCGCCCTCGGGCTCATCCGCGAGCTGGAGTCCCTCGGCCGGGAACCGGATCCCTCGGACCCTCGGCTCGCGAGCCTCCTCGGAAGCGCGGCGGCCGTCCTCGGCCTTCGTTACGCCGTCCTGTTCCGGCAGGAGAAGGCCGGGCGAGTCCTCGCCGAGGCGGCCGCCGGAGATGTGCCCGGAGCGGACGCGCTCGGTGCGCTGGTCTCAAGGCGGGAAGCGGCGCGCCCAGGCCCTGCCGGCGCAGGCATCCGCCTCGAGCGCAACCCCCGGACGCGGCGGGGGCTCCTCGTCTCGCTCGACCCGTCGCGCCCGGCTCCGGCCTGGCGGGACGACCTCCTGGCGCACGTGGCCTCGCGGCTTCTCGGGCTCCCCCGCCCGTCCGCCCCGCCCGTCGCCGAGGACGACGCGCTCCTCTCCCGTCTCGTCCTGCCGGAAGGGATGGTCGTCGGGGAATCCGACTGCTTCCGCTCGCTCCTCGCCCAGGTGGCCGCGACCGTGAGGAGCCGGATGGACGTCCTCCTCCTCGGCGAGACCGGCACCGGCAAGGAGCTGATCGCGCGGACGATCCACGCGTCGGGCCCGTCGCCGGACGGCCCGTTCGTCGCGATCAACTGCGCGGCGATCCCCTCGGAGCTCCTCGAGGCCGAGCTCTTCGGCGTCCACGGGCGGGTGGCCACCGGCGTCGACCCGCGCCCCGGCCGCCTCCAGCAGGCCGACGGGGGCACCCTCTTCCTCGACGAGGTCGGAGAGCTCACGGACCCTCTCCAGGCCAAGCTCCTTCGGTTCCTCCAGGAGCGCGAGGTCCTCCCCCTCGGCGCCCCGTCGCCGAGGAAGGTCGTCCTGCGCGTGGTCGCCGCGTCGAACCGCGACCTGCCGGCCCTCGTCCGCGAAGGCCGCTTCCGCGCCGACCTCTTCTTCCGCCTCGCCGGCCTCCAGTTCCACCTCCCCCCGCTCCGGGACCGCCGCGCCGACATCCCGCACCTCGTCGCCGCCTTCGTCCGCAACGCGGCCAGAGAGGAGCGGAAGCCAATCCGCGGCGTCTCCCGCAAGGCCCTCGACCTCCTCCTCCGCCACGATTGGCCCGGCAACGTCCGCGAGCTCGCCAACGACGTCCGCCGCGCCGTCCTCCTCTGCCCCGCCCAGGGCCTCCTCCAGGCCGATCACTTCGGCCGGGTGAGGTGGGAGGTGGAGCGGAGCGAGCAGGCGCGGTCTACGTCAGCCGCCCCCGTGGCGACGGTGCCGATCAATGCCACCCCGGAGGCGCCGTCGACGGACCTCTTGCCCGCCGCCGCGGACCTGGACCTCAGCCTTCGGTCCCATGTCGATTCGACCGAACGAGAGGCCATCATCCGAGCCCTCGATGCCGCCGGCGGCAACATCACACGCGCCGCCCGGATTCTCGGGCTGAGCCGTCCGGGACTCCGGGCGAAGAGGCGCCGGCTTGGCATCCCCTGACCCGGCCGCCGGTCGCACCGGGTCGCCGCCACTCTCGCCGTAGCCGGCGCGCCGTCCCCGGAACGTGTGCTTCCAGTCGCTGCGAAGTCCGTTTCCCGCGACGCCCCCGTGTGCCGGCCACTTGAGTCACTCGCATCACGTTCTCCCGGGCTCCCACGGGATCGATGGTCCTTTCGGATCAGCTCGGGGACGTGCCGCCGCGGTCACGCGACCCTGGCACGGGGGTTGATCACGTGCCTCCGTGCCGGGCCGACGCCCGGCAGGAGGAGTGGAGTCATGCGCATCCCGTCGCGTCTCCTTATCGGTGGTCTTTCCGCCCCAGGCGGGCGCCTGGGCGTTGGATGGGGCCTTCTGAGCCTCCTGCTCATTCTCACGGCGCCCGCCCCGGGACTTCCCGGCTCCGCGCAGGATGGCAACGTCGTCGCCATCGGAGATCGCCTGGAGGGATACCGAGGTCGCGTCGTCGCCCAGGAAGGCAAGGTCGTCGTGAACGCGTGGGTGCGGTCCGGCGCCTACCACTTCGAGTTCGATGATGGGACGTTCGGCCTGGTGCTGCCGGTCAACCGTGATCCACAGGAGAGCGTCTCCGTGCCTTCCCCTCGTGCGCCGGGAGTGGTGATCGGAGCCCCGAGCGCGGGCGACGGCATCGAGGCAGGCGAGGACCTGGAGGCAGCAGATGATCGTGCAGCGTCGAGATCCGGTGCGGCGCCGGCTCCGCAGGCGACTTCGTACATAGACGCCACGGCGGACACCCACGTCTACTCGGCAATGCCGAGCTCAGCGCTCGGGTCCATGCAGTATCTCCTGGTCGGGACGTACAGCGGGACGTCGTTCGCGTTCATGCGAGCCACGCCATTCAGCGTTGCCGGTACGATCACCGAGTCCCAGCTCTGGGCATATGCGGAGAGCTGCGCGGGAACGGTGCCTAGCAACGCCAGTATCTCGGCTCACAGGATCTCGGGATCGCCGGACTGGGGAGAAAGCACCACCACCTGGGAGAACTACCCCGCATTCCAGTCCGTCGCCGAGGACACGATGCCAACCAGTGGGTGCCCGAGCGGCTGGCGGGCGTGGGATATCACGTCCGCTGCGAGAGGCTGGAACGACGGGAGCTACTCCAACCGTGGTATCGCCCTGCGGTATCCGTCAGGGAGCCCCTCCGGCTCTGCCGTGAGCTTCACGTCCACAGAAGGATCGTCGACTCACTCGCCCTACTTCTATGTCGCGTACTCGGCGACCACTAGCTGCAGCTACTCGTTCAGCCCATCGCAGGCCAACGTCGGCGCCAGCGCCGGTAGCGGCTCGGTCACCGTCACCGGCAGCCCGTCCGGCTGCCAGGGCTCCTGGACCGCCACCGAGGGCTCCTTCTGGTTGGCCATCTCGGGGTCCACGAGC
>RHKY01000078.1 GCA_008363385.1 Acidobacteriota bacterium
CGCAAGGTGGTTCGGGTTGGCCGCCTGGTTGTAGTCCGCCTGGTGGCAGCCCACGCAGTCCCGCGGCGTCCCCCGGTAGACGTTGTTCCGGTGGCACGACGCGCAGGCCTGCGTGGCGTGGACCCCCTGCAAGGGGAAGGTGGCGTGGGTGAAACCCGCCCCCTTCCACGTCGTGTCGCCCGTCCGGTGACACGTCTCGCACGCCGTCGGGAAGCCCGCGGCGACGTGGTCGGGGTCCCTGGCCGCCCGGTAGTCGTCCTCGTGGCACGAGAAGCAGCCCGAGACGCCGCCCCTCTGGAAGGTCCCGCCCGGGTGGCACTTCTCGCAGTCGAGCGTCCGGTGCACCCCGCTCAGGGCGAAGCCGGTCCCTGCCTCGTGCGACCAGTTGACCGCCTTCCACGAGACCGGCCGGTGGCACGTCGCGCAGTCCGTCCCGAGCCGGGTCCGGAAGCGGTCGTCCTGGCGCCTGACCCAGTGGCAGTCGTAGCAGGCGCCGGGCGTCCCCTTGAAGACGGAGCTCAGGTGGCAGCTCGCGCAGGGCGTCTCGAGGTGCCGCCCCTCGAGCGGAAACGCCCCGACCTTGTGGAACGCGCGCGACGGCGTCCGGAACGGCTGCGTCAGGCCGTGGCAGCTCTCGCACGCCGGCCCCATCGCCCCCTCGTGGACGTCCGCGTGGCAGCTCGCGCAGCTGCCGAGGAGGCCGGTGAACCTCACCGCGGTCCCCTTCCCGGCGGGATACGCGCGCTCCTCCTTCCGGTGGCAGGCCCCGCAGGCCGCGGCCGCGTGCTTGCCGGTGAAGAAGTCGGGCCGGGAGCGGTGGCGGTAGGTCGCCACCGCGAACCCGGCGGTCGTGTGGCAGGTCTCGCACCGCGCCCCGAGCTGGCCGAGGTGGACGTCCTTGTGGCAGCCCCCGCAGTCGGCGGGGAGCCCCGTCAGGCGGGTCGCCGTGCCGCTCCCGGCGGGGAATCTCCCGGTCTCCTTCTTGTGGCACGCCGCGCACGGCGCCGAGGCGTGCCGCCCGGTCAGCGCGAAGGAGGTCGTGCCGTGGCGGAAGGCGACCGGCGCGAACTTCGCGCCCTCGACGGCGTGGCAGCTCTCGCAGGCGCCGCGGACCTGGCCCATGTGCGGGTCGCGGTGACAGCCGGCGCAGTCCCGCGCGAGGCCCCGGAACGCCCAGGCCGTCGCCGGAGCCCTCCGGCCGGAGGCCGCCTCCCCCCGCGCGTGGCACTTCTCGCACGCGACCCCGGCGTGCGCCGCGGAGAAGAACGCCGCCTCCCCGCGGTGCCGGTACGACGGCAGCCGGAACGTCCGCGTGTCGTGGCACGCCCGGCAGTCGCGGCCCAGATCGCCCCGGTGGACGTCGGCGTGACACGAGGCGCAGTCCGCCTTCAGGCCGCGGAAGTCGACCGACGCCGCGGCCCGCGGCGGCCCGTTCGCCGGGACCGCGGGCGGGCCCTTCGGGCGGTGGCAGGCCGCGCACGGAACCTCGGCGTGGCGTCCCGTGAGGGCGAACGTCGTCTTCGCCGCGTGGTCGAACGGCGCCCCGCGGAACCCCGACTCCGTGTGGCACGCCGCGCAGTCCTGCCGGAACGTCCCGCGGTGCGGGTCCTGGTGGCAGGCCGCGCACCGGTCGAAGGCGGGGCGCTTCTTCAGGGCCGGCCCGGCGTGGCACCTCTCGCAGGCCACGGCGGCGTGCCGGCCCCGGAGCGGGAAGCGGGTCCGGGCGTGGTCCACCTTCCGGGTCCGGAAGCTCTCCTCGGTGTGGCACGACGCGCAATCGGCGCCGAAGGCCGCGCGGTGGGGGTCGGCGTGGCAGGAGGCGCACGTGTCGAACCGGAGCCCCTTCCAGGCCCCGTCCTTGTGGCACTTCCCGCACGCCACCGTCCGGTGGGCCCCGGTGAGGGCGAACGCCGCCTTGGCGTGGTCGAAACGGGACCGCGCCTCGCGGAACGGAACCGAAGCGTCGTGGCACCGGAGGCAGTCCGCCCCGAGCCGTCCCTTGTGGACGTCGGCGTGGCAGGAGGAGCAGGCGGGGTCGGCCTTCAGGAACGAGCGGGTCCTGTGGCAGGCCTCGCACTTCCCGGCCAGGGGAGCGTGCCGGCCCTCGAGCGGGAAGCCGGTCTCGGCCCGGTGGTCGAAGCCCTCCGTCTCGAACGGGCGGAGCTCCGCGTCGACCCCCGCGTGCTCGACGTGGCAGGAGGTGCAGTCGCCGTTCACGTCGCGGTGCACCCCCCGGCGCGCGGCGATCCTCTCGGCGACGGGCCTGTGGCAGGCCACGCACTTCGAGGCCGAGACGCCCTTGCCCCGCTCGTGGCACTTCTCGCACGACGCGAGCCCCTCGAGCGAGGCGTGCGCCTTCGAGAGCGGCCCGGGCGAGACGAGGCTCCCGAGCTGCGGCGAGGCGGCGCCCACTTCTGCCGCGAGGAGCGCGGCGAGGAGGAGCGGCGTTTGGACGGAGGGGCGGGGGAACGGCCTCACGATCACCTCCCCGGGTGCCCGCCGAAGGCGTACCCGAAGTAGAGGGCGACGACGACGTGGAGCGCCGCGATCAGGAACGTCACCCAGACGAGGGGGACGTGGAAGACGTGCCAGAGGCCGAAGAGCTGCTTCGTCCGCGCCAGGTAGGCGGCGCGGCGGAGGAGCGCGGCGCGCTCGGCGACGAGCCGGCTCGCCTCGCCGAGGAGCTCGTGGCCGACCCCGGCCCGCTCGATCTCGCGGAGGAGGCGGCCCCGCTTCACCCTCGTGACCAGGTCGCCCGCGAAGAGCCCGGCCAGGGACGGCCGGACGCCCGGCGGCGGGACGACGTCCCTCTCGAACGCCTCGATCCGCGAGAGGACCTCCGTCGGCAGCGTCGTGTCGAGGAGCTCCTGGCGGAGGGACTGAGCCCGCTCCTCCACCTCGCGCGCGGCCACCTCGGCGCCCCGCTGCGTCCTCGGGATCCGGACGAAGAGGTACCGGCCGACGAAGCCCGACACGGAGACGAGGACCATCGACCAGTAGGCGACCGAGACGATCCCGTTGAACTTGAAGGAGGTGTGGAAGGTGACGAGGAGGGGGCCCAGGACGCCGCAGAAGACGTGGACCTCCAGCCACCCCGGCAGCCTTCCCGCGCGGGCGAGGGGACGCGCGCGCTTGCGAAGCGGGTAGAGGAGGGTCCCCGCCATGACGAGGAGCCCCGCGATCCCCAGCAGGTGGCCGGCGGACCCGGACGGCCGGAGGAGCCGGTGGGCCGGGTGGTATCCCCGGGTCCGGAGCGGGCTCGAGTAGTACGCCGCGCCGTCGAACGCGACGAGGAGGACGGCCGCGACGGCGACAGCGGCCAGGACGGCCAGGACGGGGGGGCTGATCAGGGCCCGCGTCGTCAGCCACGGCTCGCGCCGGGGAGCGACGCTCCGTACCGTTCCCGCCTCCGGGACCGGCAGGCCCCCGCGTGCACCTCCAGCCTCTACGCCAGTGATCACCTCGGCCTCCTGCGCTGGCTCGAGACGATCTTGAGATGTCGTCTCGAAAACCGCCCACCCCGCCCGGTGGAAATGGTGGTTTCAGACGGTAGTGTCGGGACCTTTCGCGGGGGCGCTCAGGCGTCCAGGGCGCAGCCCGTGAGGGGGCGGGCGACGCACGGGAGGATCCACCCCTCCCGGCGCTCGCCGGGGTCGAGGAGGTCGTCCGGGAAGTCCACTTCGCCGTTGACGAGCCTCGACTTACAGGTCCCGCAGGCGCCGGCCCGGCAGAGGCTGGGGACCTCGACTCCGGCCTCCTCGGCGACCTCCAGGAGCGACCGCCCCGGGGCGGCCACGGCCGACCGGCCGCTCCGCGTGAACTCCACACGGAGCGCTTGCCCCATGCCGGTGTCGGCTTTCCGTACGGGGGCCGTCGCGGCCGCCGCCACGGCCGCCTCGAACGCCTCCGCCCTCACCTGCGCGGCGGGGACGCCGAGGGACGAGAGCAGGGCGCGGGAGGCCTCGATCATCGGGAGCGGGCCGCAGACGCAGTAGACCGCCCCGGCCGGATCGGGGACATGGCGGGAGACGAGCGCTCCGTCGATCCGACCGGAGAGGGCCCCCTCCGGCGCCCGCGCGGTGAACGTGACGGCCAGCCGCACCTGGGGGTGGCGCCGGGCGACCGACCTCAGCTCGTCGGCGAAGGCGACGTCCTCCGGGCCCTTGACCGAGTAGAGGAGCGTCACGGGCCGGGTCGGCTCGGCGGCGACGGCGTGCCGGAGCATGCTGACGAGCGGCGTGATGCCGACGCCCCCGGCGAGGAGGACGAGCGGCCGCGCGTCGTCCCCTGGGTAGGTGAAGGAGCCGGCGGGTCCCTTGACCTCGAGCGCCGAGCCCGGGCGGACGGTCGCGTGGAGCGCCCCCGAGACGAGGCCCTGCCGCTTCACGGAGATCTCGAGGTAGCCGGTCGCTTCCGGCGCGGAGCTGATCGAGTAGCAGCGGACCACGGGCTTGCCGTCGAGGAGGACGCGGACCATCAGGAACTGCCCGGGGACGAAGGTGAAGCCCTCCGGCCGCCGGAGCCGGAACGTCCGGATCTCCCTCGTCTCGTCGACGACCGCCAGGACGGTCGCCGGCTCGAAGCCCTGACGCCGGGCGGGGGCGGGCGGCGCGGGCCTCGCGGAGGCCGCGCTGGCGCCGGCGCGCCCCCCGGCCTCGGCTCGCGGGGAGGCGGCGGGCGACCCCGCCCCGGCGAAGAGCCGCCCCGACAGGACGAACCAGCCGGCGTGGAGCGCCAGGCCGGAGAGGAGCCACACCGGCTCCGGCGCGACCCACGGCGCGGCGGCGAGGCCGGCCGACGGCAGGAGGAGGAGCGGCCCGCCCCTCCGGCTGCGGTGCCGGAGGAGCACCAGGATCGCGAGGTGGAGCGTCGTGGCGAGCGCGAGGATCGAGGTCGGCAAGTCGAGAGCGTCTCCTTCGGGGGCGGGAAGCATAGCGAGGCCGTCGCCGCGGCGCTCCCGCCGCCTCCGGACGGGGGTGAGGCGCGTCACCGCCGGGCGGGATTCGCGCGCACCGACCTTGCAGCGGCCGCCTCGCGGGGACAGACTCCTCCCGAAGTCCGCGACGAGGAGAGAACCATGGGAGAGACGCGTGTCCCCGGGCCGCTCGGGATGGACTCGGTCGACCAGGAGCGATTCTTCGGGACCCGGCCGTCGCAGCGGCACGACCCGTCCGTCCCCGGGCCGGCCGGGGCCGACGCCATGCCCCTCTCCAGCGGGAAGATCACGAAGGTCGTGAGGAACTACGACGAGAGCAAGCCGGTGACGACCGGCGGCATCGAGGTGACCTCGGCGGTGAAGATCGCCGACGTCTTCGCCGAGCTGAACCAGAAAGCCACCGCCTCCGGCGGCGGGGAGTGGGGCAAGGGGGGCGCGGCGGACATCAAGATCGTCTGGCAGAACCAGGACACCGGCGCCGTCGAGCTGCAGGCCACGCTCCTGAAGGTCCTGCCGACCTGGCAGAACAAGTCGAAGGCGACCAAGGGGGCGCAGGCCAGCTGGGACGCCATGATCGCCAAGCTGGACAACCACGAGCAGAAGCACCTCGACATCGCCCTCGAGCACCTGAACAAGATGATCGCGGAGCTCGAGTCCGGGAAGATCGACGCCACCGACTCCGCCCTCCAGGCCAAGCACCAGGAGTGGACCGGGAAGCTGAAGAAGGCGCAGGACGCCCTGGACACCGACTCGGACCACGGTGCCAAGGAGGGACACGCCTACGGCGACGTCATCCTCGAGGTCCCGGATGACGGCGGCTGAGGGCCGCGCCCGCCGCCAGCCGCTCCGGCGCGCCCTCGCGGTCCTCCTCCTCGCCGCCCTCGGCCCTCTCGCGCTCGACGGGTGCGTCTCGGTCGGGCTCTCGCGCCGGCCGCTCGGGGCGACCGAGGAGACGGCCTCCCTGTCGGTGGCGTTCTTCGAGAGGACGAAGGACCGCGACGCCAAGCGCGCCCTCCCGGCCCCGGTCTTCTCGCGCCTCGTGAGGACGCCGGAGGAGGGCGACGAGGTGGTCGTGGCGCGGTCGATGTCCTCGCGCTGGAGCCTCGAGGACCTCCCGCCCGGGCGCTACCGTCTCGAGGCGACGAAGCGGATCGACCGGCACGGCGACGTCGTCCCCCTGTCGGAACCCCTCTCGAAGAAGCTCCTGCTCCGCGCGGGCGAGACGCTGGATGCCGACGTCGTCCTCTCGAAGGTCCCCGTCCTCTGGATCGTCGTGGCGGCGGTGACCGTCGTCGCGCTCGTGATCCTGGCGATCGTGGTCCTGGACAGCTCGGACGTCCCCCGGCCGCCGCCTCCCCCGCTGAAGGCCGTCGCGGTTGTCGCCGACCTCACCGCGGACGCCGTCGCGACGGGGACGGCGTCCGCGTCCAAGCGCGCCTCGCTCGCCCCGGCCGTGGCGGACGTCTTCCCGGCGCCGGACTCGGTCGTGGCGGCGCGGCGGGTGGCGGTGACCTTCCTCCTGACCCGGCCGCTCAGGCCCGGCGGGATCGCGGAGGGGGCGGTCCTGGCGCTCGGCACCTCCTCGGGCGAGATCGAGGGGACCGTCGCGTGGCTCGCCCCCGAGCAGGCGCTCCGCTTCGTCCCGTCGCGCGACTTCACGCCGGGCGAGACGGTCACCGTGACGCTCGACCTCTCCCGCGTCGAGGGGGCCGGGGGCGCGCCGGGGCGCGGGCGCTTCTCGACCCGCTTCACCGTGCCGGGCGAGCGCGGGGACGAGTAGCGCTCCCCGGCGTGGGAGACTCCGGCGCATGGACACGAGCCTGGCACGGAAGCTCGACGGGATGAAGCGGTGGCGCGACGGATTGCTCGGGGACCTCGCCGCGGCCGGCGAGGCGCGCCTGACGTGGCGCCCGGGGGGAACGGCCTGGAGCGCGCTCGACACCGTCCAGCACCTCGTCCTCGTCGAGGAGGGGGTGGTGGGCTACGCGAGGAAGAAGCTGCTCGGCCCCCCGCAGCCCGACGGGGGCCTCCCGGGGCGGCTCCGCTTCGCGCTCTTCGTCGCCGCGATGAGGTCGCCGCTGAGGTTCCGGGCCCCCGTGCCGCAGGTCCTGCCGAAGGAGACGGTCCCTCTCGCACGGCTGCAGGAGCGCTGGACGGAAGGGGGCGCCGCGCTGCGCGCGCTCCTCGAGGGGCTCGGGGAGGAGCGGGAGCAAGCGCTCTTCTTCCGTCACCCCGTCGCCGGCCCCCTCGGCCCGGCCGAGACGGTCGCCTTCCTCCACGAGCACGGGCGGCACCACGAGGCGATCCTCCGCCGGGCGTGGGCCTCGCCGGGCGCCCCGGCCGCCTGAGCCCGCGGGCTACGCGCCTTTCGCGAGGACCGCGAGGCGCTCGCGGGGGCGGAAGAGGCGTCGCTCGGCGACGTTGAAGCAGTCTCCGTCCGTCAGGACGTGGAGCGTCACGCCGGAGAGGGTGAACGGGCGGGTCTTCGGCGTCCCCTTCATCCCGTTCGCGGCCGCGGCCGAGGCGTCCAGGATGAAGACCTGGCCGCTCCCGATCACCTCCAGCTCCCCGTTGCCGTAGTAGACGATCGCAGTGTCCTCGTCGATCCCGACGCCCAGCCGCTCCGGCTCGGCCGCGACGGCGGTCAGGAGCCGGCCGAGGCGGTCCCGCTGCGAGAAGTGCTGGTCGATGATGAGGCGGGTGATGATCCCCAGCCCGAGGGCCAGCCGGACGCCGTCGCGCCTCAGGTTCAGGCCCGTCTGGCCGCCGACGATCATCGTGGCCGAGAAGGCCGAGGCGCCCGCGCTCGTCCCGGCCACGACCCCGCCGCCGACGAGGCCCGCGCGGATCGCCTCGAACGAGCGCGTTCCGTGGAGGACCGACACCAGGCGCGACTGGTCCCCGCCCGTCAGGAACACCCCCGTGGCCGAGCGGATCGCGGCGGCGTGCGCGGCCGCCTGAGCGTCCTTCCGCGTGACGATCGGGACGTGGAACGTCTCGCCGACGCCGAGGCCCCGGAAGACCTCGCCGTAGAAGACCGCCCGCTCCTCGGGGATCGAGGAGGCGGTCGGCAGGACCGCGATGCGCGCCGCCGGCCCCCCCGCCTCGCGGACGAACCTCTCCAGGATCGTCCGCTTCTTGAACTTGTCCTCCGCCCCGCCGACCGCGAGGATCGATCCCGGCGCCGCCATCCTTCTCTCGGTCTCTCCCTGCCGCCGCGGCACCCTCCCGGGCGCCGGGCGGGCGGAGTGTAGCGAACGCGGCGGCGGCGCGCGCGGGTAAGATGAGGCAGTCCACCAGGGGGGTTCCGATGCCGAGCTGGGAAAGACGCGAGATCGTCCTCCGCACCAACGCCACCGGCCACGAGATGACGGCGCCCGTCTTCGTCTGCCGCGGGCGCGACGAGCGGCCCCTCGCCCACGTGCAGGCCAACGTCCACGGGGCCGAGCTCCAGGGCAACGCCGCCGTCCTGGCTCTGTTCGACCTCCTGGAGCGGGAGAGCGTCCGCGGGACGGTCGTCCTCGTCCCCCGCGTCAACCCGATCTCGGCCAACCAGCAGGTGGGCGACTACGTCGAGGGGGTCTACGACTTCGGCACCGGGGCCAACTTCAACCGGGGGTACCTCTACCTGACGGGCCCCTCGCGCTCCAGCTCGGCCGCCTGCTACGTCGACGTCGACTCCTTCGCGGGCGTGAACCGGGACGCCACCCTCCGGGAGATCCGCGACCACTTCCGCGAGGCGCTCAAGGCGGCGCTGGCCGCGGTCAAGGCCGAGGCCGGGACGTGGGGGATGGACGCCCGGCTGGAGTTCGCGCTGGCCATCCAGGAGATGGCCGTCGAGGCCGACGTCGTCCTGGACCTCCACACCGGCGACCGGGCCCCGCGCTACCTCTACGCCCCCGAGGGGGCGGTCGCCGCGGCGCGCTCCTTCGGCTTCCCGTTCGTCCTGGAGGTCCCCTACCGCTTCGGCGGGGCGCTCGACGAGGCCTGCTTCGTCCCGTGGCAGGACCTCTCGGACGCCTTCTCCCGCATCGGGCGGGACGACGTCCCCCGGTTCGTGGACGGCTTCACCGTCGAGCTCGGGTCGATGAACGCCTTCTCCGTCTCGGCCGGGGAGGAGGACGCCCGCCGGATCGCCTCGGCGCTCCGGTACTACGGCGTCCTGGACGGCGAGCCGGACGTCCCGGCCCACCGCGTCGTGGCCTGCCCGCTCGGCGACTACCGCTCCTTCTCCTCGCCGGCCGGGGGGCTCGTCGACGCCGCGGTCCTCCCGGGGACGCCGGTGAAGCGCGGCGACCTCGTCGCCCGCCTCGTCGACTTCCAGCGGTGCCGGCGGCTGCCGCCGCGCGCCGCCGACGCCGTCGTCGAGGTCCGCGCGCCGGAGGACGGGATCGTCCTCCTCTTCCACGCCTCGGCCTCCGTGCCGAAGGGGGCGCGCCTCTTCTCGATGATGACCCGCACCCGCAATCTGTGACGTTCGGGGGGAGGACCGCCGCCCGGGTCCAGCCTCACTAGGATCAGCGCGCTTCGCGCTCGATGCGGCGACGGCGGGGCCCCATCCCCGCCGTCCCTCCCCCCGCACCCCCGACCTTTCGGCCGGCGGGAGCGGGGGGTCAGAGCTCCGTTATACGTTCTACGGCGGCCGGCTCGCCTCGGCGTTCGAGCTGCGGGCAGGCGTCGGGGACGGGCGAGCCCGAGCTACCCGAGGCCCGGTCCTGGCGACACGGCGGCCGGACCCATGGAACTGGCCGTCGAGACGGAGGAGGGGAGCTTCTCCACGATTCCGGCGGGAGAGATCCTCGTCCGCGGACGTCGGGGGCGCGACGCGCCGGGCCTACCCTCGCCTCGGCCGTCGTCGCTGGCCCGGACGGATGGGGGTGCGTCCCGCTCCCTGTTCGGCGGCCGGGAGGACGTCGACCCCCTCGGCCCGAGCCGCCCTGCGCAGGTCGTCGTCCAGAGAGGCCAGGGGAACCGCGCGGGCCAGAGCGAGCTGCAGGTAGAGAGCGCCGTAGACCCTGAGGCGGCTCCGGTCGACGAGGTCGAAGAGAGGCGGAATGCCGTTCCCGCCTTCGACGGGGAGCGTGACGAGGTCGATCCCGGGCTCGAGGGCCGTCCGAAACGCAGGGACCCGGTCGCCACCGGCGATCCGGCCCCGCCGGGCGGCCTGCTCGATGCCCGAAGCGAGCTCGACCGGGAAGTGGAACGGGGCGAGGAGCGGTTGGGCATCGCGGACGCACTCCGCGACGACGGCGACGGCGGCCTCGCTTCGCTCGTCCTGCAAGACGCACGCGAGCATCAGCGACGCGTCGACCACGACGCTCACGGCCGCCGGCCCCCGTGAACGAGCGCGGCCGCCGACTCGCCGGGCGCGGTCCGAGCCCTCAGGTCCGCGCTGCGCGCGAGCCATCCCTCGAGACCGGGGCGCCGGGGAAGCCGGACCGTGGCATCGGCCGGGACGAGCTTGGCGACGGCCTTTCCGCGGACCGTGATCGTCAGGATCGCCCCGTCCTTCACCTTCTCGAGGAGGCGGCTGAGGTGGGTCTTCGCCTCGAAGGCGCCGACGGAAAGAGCGCTCGCTGCGTCTGTGGCGACAGTCTTCACAGACTAGATCATACGACTAGATGATCTCGGGTGCCTCCGCGACCGCGGCCTGGCCAGCGCGGCCGCGCGCCGGAGCGTCGCGAACCGGAGAACCTCGAGCTCGGGGGTCGGCTCCGTTCCACGTTCTGCGGCGGCCGGCTCGCCTCCGCGTACGGGCCGCGGGCGGGCGTCCTAGAATCGGGCGGCCTTCCCGGACACCGGACGATGCGGAGGAACCTGCGACCGGCCCTCGTCTTCCTCGGCACGGCGGCGGCCTACGCGGCCGCGAACCGCCTGACCGAGAGCTGGTTCCGCGTCACGCCCGAGCTGTCCCTCCTCTACCCCCCCTCGGGGATCGGCGTCGCGGCCACGATGCTCCTCGGCCCGGCCGCGGCCGCGGGCGTCGGCCTCGGGACCTTCCTGACGCCCTGGACCGGAAACCGGCTCGCGGAGCTCCTCTTCACGCTCGTCAACGTCCTCGAGGCCCTCTTCCCGTGGCTCGTCTTCGAGCTCCTCCGGCGGCGCGGGGCCTTCCGCCGGGCCGACCTGGAGCTGAGGACGCCGCGCGCCCGGCTGGTCTTCTTCGCCGCGGGGGTCGGGCTCAACACGTTCCTGGCCGCCGTCCTCGGGAACGCGATCGCCTCGACCCTCGGGAGCGCCTCCTCCCCGTTCCTGAAGGGGAGCGTCTACTGGTGGGCCGGCGATGCCAGCGCGGTCCTGATGCTCGGCTGGCCCGTCCTGGAGCTTGCCCTCCTCGTCGGACGCCAGCTCCGGATGGTTCGCGCCCGGCGCCACCACGCCGCGCTCGCCGCGGCGGCCCGGGCCCCGACGTCGCTCGGCCTCCCCGCCCGCCGGCTCCTCCTCGGTGTCGTCCTGGCCTGGGCCGTGGGGGTCTCCGTGGTCCTGGCCTCCGGCGTCGCGGTCCCGGCCGCGGGGGTGATGTTCAGCTTCCCGGTCATGGTCGCCGCCTTCGCGTTCGGCTTCCGCGGCGGTCTCCTCTCGGGCTCGGCGCTCGGCTGGGTGACGATCGCCTGGGCGCTGAAGTCGGCCTCCGGGAACCCCGACGCCGTGATCGCCGCCTCGCTCGGGGCCATCGACCGGGTGGGCCTGGGCCTCCTCACCGGCGGCCTGTTCGAGGCGAACCGCCGCCTGATCCGGCGGCTGAAGACGTCGTACGCCTCGCTGAAGAGCGACCTCGCCTACGTCGCCGGCGTCCTGACGGCGGCCGTTGAGTCCCGCGACCCCTACACCGAGGGGCACATGCAGCGCGTCTCGCTCTACAGCGTGAGGATCGCGCGGCGGCTCGGCCTGCCGGAGGAGGAGATCGAGGACGTCCGCCTCTCGGCGCTCCTCCACGACATCGGCAAGCTCGGGGTCCCCGACAGCATCCTCTTCAAGCCGGAGCCGCTCCGGGGCGAGGACCTGGAGAAGATGCGCGCCCACGCGGCCATCGGCGCGAGGATCGCCGAGAAGGCGGCCGTCCTGAGGACGGCAGTGCCGGTCATCCTGGCCCACCAGGAGCGGTTCGACGGCGACACGGACGGCCCGTTCCCGGGCTACCCGCAGGGCTTGCGGGGCGACGAGATCCCGCTCGCCTCGCGGATCATCGCGGTCGCCGACGCCTACGACACGATGACGACGAACCGACCGTACCGAAAGGCGCTCGGCCGCGAGCGGGCGGTGGCGGTGCTCGGGGAGGAGCGGGGCCGCCAGTTCGACCCGCGGGTGGTGGACGCCTTCCTGGCGGACCTGGAGGACCGCCGGCACCGCCGGCCGACGGAGGCCTTCTCGATCCGCGACGTCCTTTCGGAGACCGAGCCCGCCGAGGCCGCCGCGCCGCCTGCCGACGCGCGATAGCGCACCGGGGGGCCTCCTCTACTTCAGGTACCCGAGGCTCCTCAGGTTCTCGACGTACTCCCGCGCGTCGACCGGCGGGGCGGAGGCCGCGCGCCTCCGGCCCCACGTGGCCACGGTCCCCGTCACGGCGGCCCCTTCGGCGAGGAGGTCGTCCCGGACGCGTCCCTCGGTGGCGCGCGAGGCGGGGACGCCGAGCGCCGAGAGGAACGTCGGCGCCACGTCCACCGGCCGGATCGCCCCGGCGGCGCCCGGGCGCGCCAGCGGCCCGCCGAGGACGACGCGGCCCGCCTCAGACTCGCGCCCGCCGTCCAGGAGGAGGACGGAGAGGTCCGCGCCCGTCACCGCCGGCCCGGCGAGGAACGCGCGGATCCGCTCGGCCTCCTCCGTGAGCGCCGTCGCCAGGACGACCCGGTCGGCGGCGGGGAGGGAGGGCTCGGCCATCGCCTGCGAGAGGATGTCGAGCCCCGGGAGGTAGAGCATGGCCAGGCGGGGCTTCCCCGCCGAGAGTTCCTCCTCGAAGGCGCGGAGGGCGAACCCGTCCAGCCCGCGCGCGTCGGCCACCCTCCGCTCGGTACCCTCGGCCGGGAGGCCCGTCCGCGGGGCGAGTCGCGCGGCCCTCTCAGCGGCCTCCGGAGGCCACCCCTCGCCCGCGAGGCTCGACCCGGCCCGGGCGGCGAAGTAGAGGTGGTTCGAGAGGACCGTCCCGGCCGGCCCCGTGGCCGGGTACGTCGTCCACCAGCCGACGACGAGCGCGGCGACGCCGCCCCGGTGGGCCACCTCCCACGCGGCCGGGACGCGCCGGGAGGCGGAGGTGACCGACTCGTGCCGCGCCAGCCCCAGGGCCGGCAGGAAGCGTCCCAGGTACCACCCCGTCCCGGCGGCCGGCGTGACGGTCCCGCGGAGGCCGGCCACCCGGACGAGGTCGAGCGAGCCGACCCCGTGCCGCGCCACCGGCTCCCCCGTCGCGACGGTCGTCCAGAAGGCGGCCGGGTCGCGGACGTCCTTGAGGTACGGCAGGCCCGCGCTTCCGAAGCCGGGGGAGGCGGCCGAGGCGCCCAGGAAGCGGTCCGACCAGCCGTCGACCGCGACGACGACGACGCGCGCGGTGCCGCCGCGGACGACGAGAGGCTCCTCGGCCGGGGGCTTCTCTCCGAGGGCGAGGAGCGCTCCGGCGACGACCAGGAGGAGCGCCGCCCCGAGGGCGACGAGGGCTCCCGCGCGGCCGCGCCGCTCCAGGAGGTCCCGCCCGGAGGCGACCCAGACCGCGAACGCGACGCTCCGCGCCACCCGGACGGAGAGGAAGACGAGGCCGGCGACGAGGAGGAGGACGACCACCGCGCCCGCCGGCCCCGCGGCCCTCACGGCCGGGGCGGCGGCCAGGGCGCCGAGCGCCCCGGCGACGAGGCCGAACGCCGCGCCGATCTCCGTCGAGGCCAGCTCGCCGGTGCCCCGCCCGCGGGCCCTCAGCCACGCGGCCCCCATCAGGAGGCCGACGCAGGCCCCGCCGACCGCGAGCCCACCGAGGAGGAGCCAGCCGAAGAGGACCGCGGCGTCGCCGAGGGGGAGCGCCGACGCGACGGCGATCAGGACCGTCTGGACGAGGGCCAGGAGGAGCGAGAGAAGGAGCGTCGCCAGGAGCGCCGCCAGGACGACGGCCCGGGTCCGGGTCCGGGCGGCCAGCGCCCCCTTCAGGACGGCCCCCTCCACGCCCCGGTCGAGGTACCCGCGGGCCCGGAGCCGCTCGCGCGCCTCCGCGAGCGTCAGCGGGGCCCCGGGTCCGGGGGGCGGCGGCTCGCCCATCGCGTCCACGTTACCAGCCCGCGCGACCGGCCTACGCCGTCCGGTCGCGCAGCATCTCTGCGAACTCGGTCAGGAGCTTCCCGCGGGTCCCGAACGGGGCGATCGCCTCCACGGCGTGGGCCGTCAGCTCCCCGACGAGCCCCCGCGCCCCCTCGGCGCCGACGTGCCGGGCGAAGCTCGGCGCCGGGGCGCGGCGCGACTCCTTCCCGGTGGCCTCGGGCGAGGAGCCCTCCAGGAGGTCGTCGACGATCTGGAAGGCCAGGCCGACGTTCTTGGCGTACGAGCGGACCGCGGCCAGCTCCCTCTCGCGGGCGCCGCCGACCACGGCCCCGAACTCGGCGCACGCCACGAAGAGGGCTCCCGTCTTGCGCGCGTGGATCGTCTCCAGGCGGTCGAACGTCGCGTCCGCGGCCGGCACGCGGAGGTCCAGCGCCTGCCCCGAGGAGAGGCCGGCCAGGCCGCACGCGTCGGCCAGGCGGGAGACCAGGTCGAGGGCGGCCGCGGCGGGGATAGAGGCAGCCGGGCCGCCGAGCGAGAGCCCGGACTCGGCCAGCACCCCGAAGGCGCGGGTCAGGAGCGTGACGGCCGAGAGGATCGCCACGTCCTCCCCCCGGGCGACGTGGAGGGCGGGCTGCCCGCGCCGGGTCGTGGCGTCGTCCATCGAGGGGAGGTCGTCCAGGACGAGGGAGGCGGCGTGGACCATCTCGACCGCGCAGGCGGGGTCGAGGAGCCGGGCCTTCGGCGCCGCGAAGAGCTCGCCCGCGAGGAAGACGAGCGCCGGGCGGACCCGCTTGCCGGGCGACAGGAGCGCCGCGCGGGCGGCCTCGGGGAGGGGGTCGAGCGGGTCCCCGGGCCCCCCCGGGAAGGAGCGCGCCAGGAGCACCGGGAGGCGCTCGTCGACCCTCTCTCGGACGTCCCTCAGGAAGCTCGGCAGGTCTCGGGACAAGGCGGGGAGCCGCTCGCAGGAAGGGCGTCGCTGGCCCGGTCGAGTGTAGCATCGCGGAATGGTGCGTCCTGAAGACGGGAAGCAGCTCACGCTGAGGTGGGAGGAAGGCTTCGCGTCAGGCTCCGCGGTTCCAGCGGGTGGAAGTCCCGTCCCGGTA
>RHKY01000079.1 GCA_008363385.1 Acidobacteriota bacterium
ATCGGCGCGGGGCCGTCGTCCGGATCCGCTCGCCCTCACCTCACAACCAGACTTACGCCCCATTCCATACACAGGTCCGGTAACAGACGAAAAGTCAAAGTGACCCGCCCCTGGCCAGCGAGTAAGTACCCCACCTCTCGCCACTTACGAAGGGCCTCCAGAAACCCCGACCCCCTCCAGATTATGCGATCGGGCGCAAGTCCAAGTAACGTGCTTTCAATCACTTGCGAGGCGGGCGCCGACATCACCTCCCGCCCGACGTCACGCCGTCGATTCGGCCCGACCGATCAGCCAGGGGGAAGAACTCCGCCCCGGCGATTTCGGCCCGACACGCGTTTCGATCAGTGTTTACAGGGCGACCGTCGAGGTCGGCCTTCTCGGCGCCTCCGGACGGGGGAAGGGGTTTTGGAGCATAACTGACAGGAAACTGACGGTTTCCGGCGCATAAGCCGCAGGTAACCGGACCGTTTCGGGCAGGTTTCGGCCCGTTCGCGCCCTCCTCGCCTCGGTTCTCGCGGCGCCCGGTCGTCGCCCCCTCCCGCCGCCTCGACCCCCGTCTCGCCCCCGGCGCTTGGGTTCCGCCGGCCTTCCTCCCCCCCGCACTACGTCCCCACGTACGGCCAGCGCTCGCCCGGACGTGACGGCTCATCCCCCCACTCCATCTGCGACTTCCCCACGACGATCGGGCCCGGCACCCCGTCATGCCGCTCGGCGATCCAGAGCCCCACCGCCAGGGCCAGCACCAGGTCGTCGTTGGCCCGCTCCCGCCACGCCAGCGCCTCGGCCGGCTTCCTCAGGTCCACCGTCATCCGGAAGCCCTGCAGCTCCCGCAGCAGGAGGTCCGCCCCCGGAAGCTCCCGCGCGATCCTCAGCCGCCCCGACTGCAGATGCACCTGCGCCGTCGAGATCACGTCCCGCTTCGGCACCTTGTAGCTCAGCCCCTCGGTCACCACCCCGTCCCCGGCCGTCACCGTCACCACGAAGGGCGAGAAGCCCCCCGCCTTGAACAGGTCCACCGCCGCCTTGCCCACCCCCGTGGCGTCCAGCGCCAGGTTCACGGACCCCAGCCCTCGGGCGATCTCGGACACCCTCTCCACCACCGTCGCGTACGGGCATCCCACCGCCATCCGCTCCAGGTGCCGCAGGTGAAACAACGGCGGAGGACGGTGGTCCACCAGCTTCCCCTCCGGGTCCCGGAAGAGCGGCTGAAACGTCGTCGACCGCACCGTCTCGATCCGCCTCGTCTCCACGTACTCCCAGGACCTGGCCTCCAGCACCACGATCGCCGTCACCTCCGGTCCCATCCCCAGGTCCACCGCGATCGTCATCACCGCCCCGTCCCCCTTCCCCTTTCCTCTCGTCCTCCCCGCCGCCGGTCCAGGCACTCCCTTCCCAGGAGCAGCCAGCCGTCCCGCCCCCGCTCGTTCAGCCACGAAGCCAGCGCCACGGCCAGGACCAGGTCGTCGTGGTCCGACTCCCGGCACGCCTCGTACGTGTCGTGCCCCGAGCGCGTGATCCGGGCCCGGAAGCGCTTCAGCTCCCGCTCGAGCGTCGAGGCGTAGGGGACCCTCCTCGGGATCCTCAACCGCCCCGTCTGGAGGAGCCCCGCCACCGCCGCCACCACCTCCCGCTTCGGCACGTGGAAGTCGTCCCCCTTCCGCTCGGCCGCCTCTCCCCCCGTCAGCGTGATCCCGTACACCTCCTCGCCGACCCGGCCCTCCCTCAGCATGTCCACCACCGGACGCCCCACCCCCGTCGCGTCCACGGCCAGGCAGGCCGGTCCCGGAAGCCTCAGGACCAGATCCCTCGTCCTCTCCACGATCACCGGGTACGGCTCCCCCCGGTGCCGCTCCACGTGCCGCAGGTCGTACAGACGCCCCTCCCCCTCCTCCAGCACCACCAGCGCCGTGAAGTCGAAGGCCTGCCCCAGGTCCAGCCCGATCGTGAAGCGGCCCCTCACAGGTCCTCCGGCTCCCAGAGGCTCGACCGCACCTCTCCCGTGACAAGCCCGCCCAGGGCCTCCTCCTCCGGTCCCGACCTCGGCCCGGCCCGGCCGGGGAACAGCGGCTCCACCTCGTCGGAGAAGGCCCGCAGGATGTCCTCCGTCCGGAAGAACTGGTCCGTCGTGTCGCTGAACTCGCAGAGGTACTCCTGCTTGAACCACCACTCGCCCAGGGCGTTCCTCTCCTCCTCCAGGAAGGCCTTCGAGATCCGCGGGCAGTCCAGGGCGGTGATCCGGATCCGCTCCCAGGGGTTCACGCCCGTCCACTCCTCGTGGAAGAACCCCCTCTTCCCGAAGGGCGTCGTCAGGCAGACCATCCGGCCCCCGGAGACCGCCAGCATCGGGCGAATGGCGAAGTAGAGGGGGTCGGGGACCCGTGCCGCCTCGTCGACGATCAGGAGCCTCACCCCCGAGAAGCCCCTCACCGTCTCCTCCGTCCCGGGCAGGGCGACGATCCTCGAGCCGTTCGTCCACTCGACCCTCAGGGCCGACTCGTCCTTGACCGGGACGGCGTCCCCGAGGCGGTTCCTGAAGTCGGTCACCTTCCGGAAGACCTCCTGGCTCTGCCGCAGGGAGGGGGAGAGGAGGAGGACGAGGGAGCCCGAGGTGTAGAAGCACTCGTGGAGGGCCATGGCGGCCGTCACCGTGCTCTTCCCCGTCTGCCTGGCGCACATGAGGAGGAGCCGGTCGGACCTGGAGCGGAGGAGGTCTCTCTGCCACGGGTCGGGGGGCATCCCGGCCCGGGACATCAGGGCGGCCGGGTCGAGGCGCATCTGGAGGTCCTGAGCGAGGCTTGCCGGGGCCCGGCGGGAGACGGAGGACCTCACGGGACCTCCGGGAGGTCGACCGAGGGAAGGCCCGACCCGAGGAGGGGAGTCTCTGCACCCGCGTCCGGGGAGGGAGCCTCCAGCCGTTCCAGGGCCTGGGCCACGGCGAGCCGTGCCTCGGGGAAGGGCTCGAGGGCGGTCTGGAGGGCCGAGGCGATCCGGACCCACTCCGTGGAGTGGATGACCTCGACCGACCCCGAGTGCTTGATCTCCTGGCTCTCGGTCCAGCCGGGCTCGTCGACCCTCTCGCGGCCGGGGCCGTACCGGAGCCAGGCGAAGGGCTCCTCGCGCCGGACCTCCAGCTCGGCCGAGAGGCGGGCCTGGGCCCGGGCCTGCCGGATGTCGGAGGCGAAGGAGCGGTAGGGCTCGCGGCGGGAGCGCTCGCCCTTGGTCATCCACTTCTTGAAGGTGCTGCGGGAGACGCCGTTGGCCTCGGCGGCGATCCAGGCGAAGGAGCCGGCCCGGACGGCGGCGACGATGGACCGGTGGCGCTCGGGGGTGTAGAGCGTGGGCCGGCCCATCAGCGCGTCTCCTCCCCGACGGTGGCGCCAGGGCGCCCGCAGGGGCGCTCCGTGGCCACGGTCGCCCCCATCCCCTCCCCCGACCCGGGAGCCGCCCTGGTGGCGTCGTCGTGGCCCAGGAGGACGCTGCCGTAGCGCTCGTCGAAGCCTTCGATGGTCCAGCCGAGGAGGAGAAGGACGAGGAGGTGCGGACGGGAGGTGCGGTGATCCCAGCGGAAGAGGCGGGTCTCGCCGGCGGCCCAGCTCATGGGGCGGGCTCCAGGAGGACAGGCGACCCGCCCGTGGCGTCCTTGAAGCGCTGGAGGGCCACGGCCACGAACTCCGGGGCGATCTCCATGGCGAAGCAGCGCCGGCCGGTCCTCTCGGCGGCGATGATCTGGGTCCCCGAGCCCGAGAACGGCTCGTAGCAGACATCCCCCGGCTGGGTGTGCTGCCGGATGGGGATGGCGAAGCAGTCCAGGGCTTTGCAGGTTGGGTGGTCCAGATCCTCGGAGCGGGAGACGGAGGGGAGGGTCCAGACGCTGGCGAGGGGGCCGGCGGTGGCGGCCCGGGGCGGCTTCTGGCCCTTGACCCAGCCGAAGAAGCAGGGCTCGTGCTGCCAGAGGTACCAGCTCCGGGTGAGGACCGGGCGCTCCTTGGCCCAGATGATCTGCTGGTGGACGAAGGCGCCGTGCCTCTCCCAGGCGGCCTCGACCATGGCCTGGCGGCGGCTGGCGTGCCAGCAGTACCAGGCGGCGTCGGGACGGATGGCGGCCTCCTTGGCGGCGGCGATGAAGCCGTCGTAGAGACCGTCGCCCTGCTCGGATCGGTCGAAGTCGCGGTAGGTGGCGCTCCAGTCCTTGTTGAGGGACGGGCGGTGCTGGCTGACCTTGGTGCCGGGGTGGTTGGTGCCGTCGTAGTCGACGAGGTAAGGCGGGTCGGTGGCAAAGAGGACGGCCCGCTCGCCGGCCATGAGGCGGGAGACGTCCGAGGGGGAGGTCGAGTCGCCGCAGAGGAGGCGGTGGTCCCCGAGCTGCCAGAGTTGGCCCTTCTCGACGCCCCAGGCCTTCCGCAGCTCCTCGGCCCGCTCGAGCTGGGGCTCGGCGTCGACGTCCTGCTCCTGGCCGGGGAGGGTGATGCCGGCGCCACGGGCGAGGCGGGCGAGCATGGCTTGGACGGCCTGGCTGTCGGTCTCGACGCTGGCGAGAATGGAGGCGAGGCGCTCGTCGTCGGCCCCGGCCATGGCGGCCAGCGGGTCGAGGGTCGCCAGGAGCTTGTCCGCCTCCTTCTCATCGAGGTCCAGGACAAGGACGGGGACCTCGGTGTCGGGGGTGGTCTCGGCCCGGAGGTGCCCGTCGATGAGCACTAGGCCCTGGGGGGTCTCGCGGGCCAGGAGGGCATCCGCGTAGCCGATCTCGGCCAGGAGGCCCTGGAGGGCCTCGCGCTGAGCCTTGGGGTGGGTGCGCCAGTTCTTGGGATTGGGGAGGAGGGTGCCGGCCTGGATGCGGCGGAGGCCGAGGATGCGGTCGCGGATCTTCAAGGCGTCTCTCCCGGGAGGCCGAGGGGGGCCTCTGGTATGGAAACGCCAGTCAGACACGTCAGGTGGGACAGCTACCTGGAGCGGAGCCGTCGTAACTACGACCGCGTCGTACTTCGGATCAACTGCGAAAGTACCCGGAGCCGCTAGCGCCGCGACTCTGGAACGCCTGGGGGCTCTCCCATGGCCGCCGGAGCGCCAGCCTGCACGCTCGTCACCGTCCGTTCCGGCTCGTGACTCGTCACATTGCCGGGAGTACTGGTTCCTGCGTTCTTCATCCACTGAGGCCAAGAAGCGACCTCAGATCGAACGTCCCTCAGGACGTCCTTGAGCCAACCGTTTTCGGACACGCTGGCCACCTCCCTTACTCCGTCAGCGTGATGCTTCTTGATTGTAGCGCCGAGTCAAAGTCGGCCAGCTGTAGGGTCTCCCGCAAGAGGTAGTCGACGCCAGCTGCTTGCTTCGGTGCCGCGATCCCCCCTTGCCACCGGACCACGCTGCCATCGACCTCCTTTCGTTTCTCCATCTGGAACAAGGTCATGTAGGCACGAGGCGCCACTCCTACAAAGGGTTGAAAGCACACCCTGGACCCGTCCCCGGCGGACTCGGGGTCTAGAGCGATCTCCTTCTCGTACAGCTCAGCGGCGAGACTCTTGGGATAGGGTTCGACGTAGACGACGCGGCCGACACCCGCCGCGATCAAGTGCCGCGCGCAGTCGTGACACGGAAACGTCGTGGTGTACAGGGTGCTCCCTTCGATCGGCACTCCCCTCTTCGCGGCCTCTGTGAGCGCCGCCATCTCGGCGTGAACGGACCTGCTGAACTCGATGAGCTTCATGAGGCGCGCCTCCTTGATCAATGGGGCCTCATCGCCTTCGAGGGTCTCCTTCACGAACTCGCGAATCTCCTCTCCTGTCATCCGACCCTCCGGCGTCAGTCCCATCAAGCGGTCGACAATGTCCTCCAGCACAGTTCGCTTCATGGCATCGCTAGTGTCGTAGCGAAGGATGTGATCGCGGTTATCGTCGGGATCACCAGACCAGTAGAGGCCACCTCCGGGTCGCGGTACGTCGTTACAGCCGACGGCGAGCAGCTCGCCTCGTTTCGAGCAGATCGCGGCTCCAACCTGCCGAGCGAGAGACGCGGAGCGGAGTGCTGCAGCTTGCGCGTGAAACATACCGAACTCGTCTTTCGTCGGCGTCTCGAAAGGAAAACCGAACCACAGTTGAATGAACCGGCGGAGTTCGACCTCCAGGGCGGCCGGCTCCGCGGCGTTGATGAACACATCTGAGAGTGGGAACGTCTCCCGCACGTTCTGTCCGTACTCCCTTCGTGTGCCTGTTGCACCGGCTAGCCCGGACTCGTCGCGACAGATCAGCTCTTCCGCCTTCGCCCTGAAGTCGGTCCGATTCAACTCATGGCGCGACGCAGCGATCCTCTGCGAGAGGCTTTCAACGCGTCGAGCCCTCGGGCAGTACGCCCCGAGCAAGATGAAGGAGGAGCCATAGACCGCTCGGAGCGTCTGGACCTCCCTTGGATGCTTCAGCGATCGGAGGATGTATGCCCGTCGATTGGAGGGAGTGTTCTTGTCTCCGGTGGCGGCCTCTCTTTCGCCTCGGATTCGAGCCAGACCAAGTCTCGCCATGGCGTCTGCGGCTTGAAGCGTTTCACGAAACCTATCCCCGCCGTCCATGTGGTGCTTCAGCCGTTCGTACTCATCGGTCGCGCCTGCCTTCACGAGGCCTGCGATCTCACTCAGATGTCGGCTGAGGTGGATCACCGTACCTTTGTAAGAGACAGTGACCAGAGATCCTTCGACCGCTTCCGCTACTCGTTCCAGATCGGTTCCGGTGGCGCCTACGAGGCCAACCACGATTTCTGGACCAACCACAGGGAGCTGCATTGCATTCACCCCTGAATCCGGCGTTGACGCTCTGCGGCATTCTAGAAGGTGAGCGGGCGAGATCACTCAGCCACCTCGGACGACCGAGGACCCGGGGGGGGCCTCGCCCCCTTCGTGGTTAGATCGGATACCGGGATGACACCGGCGGCAGACCGTCACTCCGTGGGCGCTCGTCCAGAACTCGGTGCTTCGGCACACGGGACAGGTCCGCAGGGGGTCTGAAGGGTCCGAAGGGTCATGCCCTACGTCCCCCACGGGAATGTCTTTCTCCTCTGCGCTGCCAGTTCGCTCGCGTGCGGAGGAACAGACCCTTGAAACCCTTGGGACCCCCTCCGCGGCGACCTCCGACACCCCCCACGTGGCGACGTTGGCCCGGCTGGACCCTCTCTCGAAGCGAAGCCCCCCCTCGATTCGTCTCGCGTGGTGAACGAGGAAGCTGCCCACGTACCGGGGGTTGATCCGCCCGCCGCGGTCAGCGGCCACAGCAAGAAGTGCGTCCCTGAGTCGTGACGCCGCGGAACCGGAAGCCGGACCGTCTCCCTGTGTGTCTCCCTCGGCCAGCCGGATCGCCTCGGCCACCGTCGCATGGCGGCCGGGGAGGGCCTCCTTCCAGGCGGTGAGAAGCTGACCGAGCCGCTGCCGGGTCGGGTCCTGCTCCTCGATCCGGGCTCGCCCGGCGCAGGGGTCGGCCGTGCCAAGCCAGACCAGGGCCGACCGGACCAGGTCGCTCCACTCCTCGAACCTCCCGAACGTCGGGATCGGCTGCGCGGGCCTGCCGGCGACGACGTACGCCCGCAGGATCGTCAGCCCGGCCACGACCAGTTCACCCCGGTGCTGGGGGACGTGCCTGTAGAGGTTGACTTCGAACTGGCGCTCCTCGGGCCGTTCCACGCCGGGGTCCAGATCGCAGGGAATCACCCGCGTCGTCAGGTCGCCGTCGAAGACCAGGTTGTTCCCCGTGCAGAGGAGCGTCACGGCCGTCGAGACGGAGACCGTTCGGCTCATCCCGAGGATCCGGTCCTTGTAGGTCTCCTGCGTCAGGATCGAGCAGAGCGTCGACCCGCCCAGCGGTCTCTCGACGTTGTCGATGCAGACGACCGGCTCCCCCTCCAGGAGGACCGACAGCCAGCGCTTGCGTTCCTCGTTGGCGTCGCCGCCGAGCGACATCACCGCGCACGGCCTTCCGGCCGCCACCATGCTGACCACGTCGGCGAGGAGGCTCTTGCCGCTCCCCATCTTCGGGGCGCGGAAGGCGAACAGCGGAGCGCTCCGGAGCGACCTGCGAACGAGCGCCGTCAGGATCGCCGCCACGGCCGCGGCGAGGTCCGAGCCCGGCCGCCCGTCCTCGGGCTGGTCGACGAACGGGAAGCCCGAGAGGACCGCTTGGAAGGCGCGGAGTCCCTCCAGGGCGTCCTCCCGGGTCGGCCTGGCCTTCAGCCTCGGGAAGGCGGTGGCGCCCGGGTCGTAGAAGAGCCCGGTCACTTCGTCGTACCCGGGAAGGTCGAGGACGGAGCCGTCGGCGCGAAGCGTCGGGGCCTCGACGACGCCGGTCAGGTTGCGGAGTCGCCAGGTCCCTCGCGCGGCCAGCGTCGCCGCCATCCGCTCGGGGCAGTCGCAGGCGATCCAGCCCTGACTCCGCTTGTCGTACCTGAGCCAGGTCGCCGCTGCCGTCAGGCGCTCGACCAGGTAGGGGGTCTCGGTCGGCTTGATGAGAAGGGCCCCTGCGTGACGGCGCAGTCCGCGTCGGGCGGACTCCGCCTCGGTTCGGATCAGCCGAACGAGGACCCCCCCGCGCTGGAAGAGCCCTTCCCCCTTCGCGTTCAGGAGGGCCTCCTCGGCCTCGTCGACGACGCGAGGCAATTGACCTGGTTCGAGATGGATCGAGGGACGGACATTCGCCGGGTCCTGCTGCACCGCGGAGGTCGGCCTCTTTTCGGCGTCGTAGCTCTCGACGCAGCCCGCGACGGCTCTTGCGATCGTCTCCTGACCGTAGGTCCGGCCGTCCCCGTAGTGCCTCTCGTCCCACTTCTCGCGAAAGAGGCCCGACTGCCGGAAGAGCGAGTCGATCTGGGCGGCGTCCTTCTGTGTCCAGAAGGCGAGCATCGAGCAGAGGGCCAGGTCGGCTTCGCTCTGGCTCGGGTACTCGCCAGACCAGTCTCCGGACCAGAGGCGGGTGAACCGGGCTCCGTTCTGGGCCTTGGACGCCCGATCGACGATGTCCGGGCTGGGCCTCGCGAGGGAGGGTCTCTCGGGTGGGCCTGTACTCGCCCGCTTCGGGAAGAACTTCTCGAGAAATGCGTCCAGCTCGGCTTGACCCTCGGGGATCATTCCCCCGCCCTCCCGGGGAGCAGGCGGTGGCCGGTGAACGTGAAGTACCGGCCCCGGTCGTACACCTCCAGCGCTCCCGACTTCCCCCCGGATCTGCCCCCCAGCGACCCCCTGGTGATGACGTGCACTCCAGTCCCGCTGACGCTCACTTCGGCGTAGCAGGGGATCGCCTCCATCACGGATCTCGCGAGTTCGGAGATCAGTCCTGTCCTCGGATCCCGGCACGAGTCGATGTCGATTCCGCAGAACGGATCGGCGGCGGTGAAGACGAACCCCACGCCATCGACACCGTGGACGTTCAGGTTCGCGACGGCCGTCTCGAACTTCCCCCAAGTCGAGGGGTTCGAGGTGGAGGCATTACGGGCGAGCGTTGGGTGGACGGGCACCTTCGTCCACTTGAGCTGCTTCTCGACCCATGACCAACGCCACCGAATCCAGTGTGGATAGGCCGCCAGGATGATCGGCACCTCATCCGGGCAGATGGTGAGCGTCGGAGGCTTCCGGGAGGGGTCCTTCTTAGAGTCGAGCCCGCTCGCGGCGGGGGCAGAGCCGTCGCTAGACGCGGGCGTCACCGGCGCACCTCCCGACGGCGGGGGGACGAAGTCGCACGCTCCTGACCCGGATGGGGCCCTTCCGGTCCACGCCGGTAGACGGCGAACAGCGGCGACCCGTCCGGGGAGGTCCCGGCGTCCTCGATGTGGAAGTCGGCTCCCGCCTCCAGCACCCTCTCGATCTCCCAGCGGCGCAGGAGGCCGGGCAGCCTGACAAAAGTGTGGGCGCTCTTCTCGGTCATCGTCGTGGCGCTCCCTTCACATGGAAAACGCCACCCTTTGGTACCGAATGGGACAGCTGCTTCAGAGCGCGCCGGTAGCGTTTTCGGGCCGCCGCGTGAGTCAGGCCGCGTCGTGCTCCCGCCTCCTTCTGTGTCTCTCCGTGGACGGCGACGGCTTCGACGAGATCCGCGTCCCGGCCGACCTCGGCCTCGAGCCAGGCCCGTAGGGACGAGCCCCCGCCAGTCTCGGCGCTGACCAGCCATGAGTCCTCCACCCCCCCGTCTGTGTCGAGCAGGTCATCGGAAGGGAGGTCCGCCAGGCGGCAGCTCTCGGCCCACTCCCGTGCCCTCCCCCTTCGGAGATCGCGATTCGCATTCCGCAAGAAGGTGGCGGGTAGCCGATGGATCCGGGAGAGGTCTGCACGGTGGACCTGGAGGCTCATCAGCTCGCAGAGCCGAGCGGCGAGTTCCCCGGGCTCCTGCTCGAAGAAGCGGAGGTTTCTTTGGAAGACCGCATCGAGACCCGGCCAGAGGCCCAGCCAAAGCAGAGACGTCCCCAGGTCGGCCCAGTCGGCCCGGGCCTGGACGTTCCGGACGAGAACACGGTAGATAGCGTTCTTCTCGTCGGGATCCCCTTCCCGGCTTGTCAGGAACGACAGGAGACTGGAAGGGCTTTCGAAGCGAGCGAGAGCCACCTCCTTCTCCTTCGCCCGTTTGAACGCGCCCTCGGCCTCGATGGTGATCACGGAGTCGGCAAGGGAGACACGGATCTCCTCCCACCGTGCGCGCATCGGCGCCCGCCTTTCCGGTCGGGCGTCGTGCGCTCACAGCGACCGAGTTATGGCGTCATGCGCTCAGGTGTCTTCTCGGAATCGAGAGATGGCGACCTAGCCGGCCGGGGGCCCCGGTGCCGGAGTGGTGACCCGCAGAATATTCAGGGCTCGGCAGCTAGGCCTGTAGCAGACGATGGAAGCCCGAAACCGCCCGTCAACGGTGGCCTGTAGCTGGCCGCGTCTGATCGACAGGCCAGTACCGTCCAGCGTTCCGAGAAGAATGCCGCAAGCTCTACAGCGAAAGTCCCCCCCGAAACCGGCCAGGCGTGGTCGATGTAGGGCCGAATGGCGTTGCGTGAACATCGCGCCCCCTTTCGGCTCCTATTGGAGCCGACGAGGGCGTCCGAATTTCTTCCAATAACTCGGCGATTATTGGCTCGGATTCGGAGTGCCCGCGTTCCACGTCATTCGAAGCTGCTTGACTCGCCCCCGGGCGACGCGGATCGCCACCCGCACGGCCCTCTCATGTGCCGCGCGGGCCTTCGGCGTTCTCGGCGGATCGATCTCAGGCTTCCGGGTCATGACGGTGAGAGGCTGGGTCACGTCCTCGTCCGCCATCGATTCGGAATCTGTGAGCTGCTCGGGCAGTCCGAAGGCACCCCGCTTACCTTCGAGTTCAACGAGCATCATCGCCGCCCGGTCACTGAGGGAGAGCCCGATGCGCCGCCGTGCTCGATGTTCGTGAACCTCCTGCGCCAGGCGCTCGATGAGATACGGCGGAAAACGGAGGGACACGAGCGCATCCCGTATTTCATGCTCGGCTCTCAACCGTCGCGGGACCTTTCGATGGGCCCCTCGGAGGACTCCGTGGAAAGCGCAGTAGATCAAGAAGAGTCCTGTGTCCACTGCATGGTCCACGGTCCTGACCGGCCGGCGGCCAGCTCGTCCTGCGTTGAATCGCAGCGCCTCGGTCAGCTGGTCGAGCTCTTTCTTGGGAGCCCAGTTCGCTTCCGTTGCGCGGTTCGCCCCGCGAAGGAGACGGAGGTTCCAGAGTGTGTCTAGGAAGACCGGGTCCCAGAGCAGTCGCTCCGGGCCCGAGGGGAGCGGACGATTCCCTCGCGGCCCAGAGTCTCGTGCGTCGTTCTGCTGACGAAGGAAGCCCAGCCGGTCCGTGACGCTCGGCGCATAGATGAAGTCACCTGCCGGCCAGGGACACGCAGATCGGGGTCCGGCCAGCAGGGGGGCAAGTTCTTTGACGGTTGGCCAGCGATTCTCTTCGTCAGACAAGCCGACGCGACGCCGGAGTTCCTGCTCAGCGGAGCACGCCTTGACGAGCAGAACGGCCGGGGAGTGGCCAAGACGCTTCAATCGGGCCGCCGCCTCAAGTAGCACCTTCGTCTCCGAGTCGAGCAGAGGATCCCGTTGATGTGCCGAGTCGCCGAACTCGCGGAGGTGGCTCCTGAGCGACGCGATCGGATCTGGAGCCCCTTCTGCGTCTCCTGGAGGCATGTCCTGTCCCATCTCGACCATCCTCTCCTCCAACCCCGAGGCCATAGGCCTTGCGGCGCAGCGGTTGACGCCCGACTCCAGCGTAGCAAGCCGAGGGTGTCACCCCATCTGTCCCACTTGCCCCTCGATTCCGGCGTTTCTCCCTCGGAGGTCGCAACCCGGCCATGGCAGAGAGACGCGCCGATCATCGACCGCCCGTCGGAGCCGTAGGGCTGGCTGCCGTCCGCACGGAGGTCGTCGACCTCCTCGCCACCGCCGTCCTCCAGCTCCTCGTCACGGGATGGAATCGGCCGGGCCCGGCCTCCGCCCCTGTCCTCGACCCCCTTCCCGCACCGCCCGAGGTCCCCCATGCCCGCCCCTGACCCCGCTCTCGGAATCGCCTTGCCTTGTTCACCACAGAGAGCGTTCATGTCCCCGCTGGGCGGCCCCCAGGAGCCGCCGGAGGAAGGGGAGGGAATGACACGCCGGGCAGCCACGGACAGGGCCGAACGGGCCAACGTCGCCAGCACGGCGGCCAAGCTAGCGGCCCTCACCCGCATGACCGGCCCCGAGCTAGCCGCCCAGTACGAGACCCTCTTCGGCTCCCCTCCCCGCTCCCGGAACCGCCAGTACCTCAGGAAGCGCCTGGCCTACCGGATCCAGGAGCTGGCCGAGGGGGGCCTCTCCCAGAGGGCGCTCGACCGGATCGACGAGCTGATCCGCCTCGCCCCTCCCCCCTGGCGCCAGGGCAAGCTGGGGGACCCTCCTTCCGGGGGCGGAGCCTCGGCGGGACCCTCCTCCGCCACCAGGGCCGGGCGCGCCCGGGGCCATCAGCGCCCTGTTTCCGGCCCCGGCGACCCGCGGACCTCTCTTCTCCCTGCCCGCGACCCCCGCCTCCCCGCCCCCGGAACCGTGCTGACCCGGTCCCACGGCGGGGCCGAGCACCGGGTCGCCGTCCTGGCCGACGGCTTCGAGTACCAGGGGGAGCGCTACCGCTCCCTCTCCAAGCTCGCCCGCGTCATCACCGGCACCCCCTGGAACGGCTACCTCTTTTTCTTCGGCCGCTCCGGCGGGACTCGGAAGCCTCCGGAGGGCTCTGGGGCGTGAAGACCCCCAGCTCCCGGCCAGGCTCGCCCCCGGTCGAGGTGAAGCGCTGCGCGGTTTACACCCGCAAGTCCACCTCGGCGGGCCTGGAGCAGGAGTTCAACTCCCTCGACGCCCAGCGGGAGGCCTGCGTCGCCTACGTCCACCGCCAGCCCGGCTGGACGCTCCTCGAAGGCCGCTACGACGACGGAGGCTTCACCGGGGCCAACATCGAGCGCCCGGCCTTCCAGCGGCTCCTGGCCGACGTCGAGGCCGGCAAGGTCGACGTCGTGGTCGTCTACAAGGTCGACCGCCTCAGCCGCTCCCTCCTCGACTTCGCCCGCGTCATGGAGAGGTTCGGGGCAGCCGGGGCCTCCTTCGTCTCCGTCACCCAGAACTTCTCCACGGCCGACGCCATGGGCCGCCTCACCCTCAACATGCTCATGTCCTTCGCCGAGTTCGAGCGGGAGATGATCGGGGAGAGGACCCGGGACAAGATCGCGGCGGCCCGGAGGAAGGGGAAGTGGACCGGCGGTCCCGTCCCCCTCGGCTACCGGGTTGAGGAGAAGCGCCTCCTCCTCGACGAGCTGGAGGCCGTCGTCGTCCGGGAAGCGTTCTCCCTGTACCTGGACCACCGCTCGACCCTGGAGGTCGCCAGGATCCTGAACGAACGCCACCGCCAGACGAAGCCCCACCGGTCCGAGAAGGGACACCTCCGGCCGTCTCGGGCCTTCACGAAGGCCGACATCGCCCCGCTCCTGAGGAACCCCCTCTACGCCGGGTACATGCGCTCCGGGGGGGTGCTCCACGAGGGGGAGCAGCCGGCGATCGTCGACCGGGAGACCTTCGTCCGGGTGACCGCCCTCCTCGACGGGGCGGCCCGGAAGACCCAGCCGAACGGCCGAAACCCCGACTACATCCTCCGGGGCCTCCTCCGGTGCTCCTGCTGCGGCTCGGCCTTCACCCCGGCCTCGACGAGGAAGGGGAAGACCGAGTACCGGTACTACCGGTGCGTGAAGCGGGACAAGGAGGGCAAGGACGCCTGCCCGTCAGCCTCTCTCCCCGCGGCAGCGATCGAGGAGTTCGTGGTCGAGCGGCTCAGGGAGGCCGTCCAGGGGAGTGACCTGGCGGGCGAGGTGGCGGAGGGGGTCAGGAAGCGCGTGGCCGAGAGGCGGAAGGACCTGGTGACGGAGAGGACGAGGCTCCCCGGCCAGATCGCCCGGCTCTCGGCCGAGGGGAAGCGTCTCGTGGAGAGGATCTCGGAGGTCGAGGGACCGGCCAGGCGGCTCCTGGACGACCGGCTCCGGGAGGTGGGCGAGGAGCTGGGGCGATGCGAGTCCCGGCTGGCGGCTGCCCAGAGGGAGCTGTCGGCCCTCGATGCGGGGGAGGTGGAGACGTCCTGGGTGCGGACCTGCCTGGAGGACTTCGGGGCGGTCTGGGACGTCCTGACCCCGACGAACCGGGGACGGCTCCTGCGGGCGGTGGTCCAGGCCGTGGAGGTCGATGAGCCAAAGAACCAGGTGAAGGTCGTGATCACGGACCTGGGGACGGCGATCCGGACGGGAGAACGGGCCGAGGACCAGGACCGGGAGGCCGTGGCGTGACGACGGAGCGGGACGGCGCGACGAAGCGAACCGGGCGCGAGCCGGAGGCGAAGGTCGTCACCGGACAGCTGCATCGGGTCCGGCGAGGACGGAGGAAGCGCTTCGAGCCGGCGCCGCCTCCGGCTCCCGAGCGGCGGCCGGCCCGGGTCGCACTGCAGCTGGCGCTGGCTCACGCGGTGCAGCGTGCGATCGACAGGGGGGAGCTGAAGGACCAGGCGGATGCAGCGAGGAGGCTCGGGCTGACGCGAGCGCGGCTGACGCAGCTGATGGACCTGACGCTGCTGGCGCCGGACATCCAGGAGAGCGTCCTTTCCCTGGAGGCGGTCGACGGGATGGAGTCGCTGGCGGAGAGGGCGATGCGGCCGGCGCTGCGTGCGGGGACT
>RHKY01000080.1 GCA_008363385.1 Acidobacteriota bacterium
GGCGCGGGCTCGACGGCGCGGGGTCGCGGCGGCGCCGGCCGCTCCGGGGCCGGGACCGGGGCCGGCGGCGGCGGGGCCAGGGCCGCGGAGGCGATCGAGAAGGCGTCTCGACCTCGGGGCGGTGGGGCCGAGAAGCGGTTCGGGTTCGGGGCGGGGCCGTTCAGGAGCGTGACGGTCGCTTCCCCGATCTGGATCCGGTCTCCGGAGGCCAGCGAGGCCGATTTCACGACGGCGCCGTTCAGGAGGACGTCGGAGCCGGGGGCGGAGCCCAGGACGTCGAGACGCAGCTCCTCTCCGGCGACCGAGATCCGGGCGTGCCGCCCCAGGACACCGCGGGCGCGCACGACCAGGTCGTTCCCGGACGAGGCACCGATGTGGATGACGTCGCGGTTGACCTTTCGGACCTCCGACTCGCCACCCGGCTTGCGGACTTCGAAGCTCAACATGGGGACGACTCCTCGGGAAGGGTCAGGACCGGCTTGCCGGCGATCAGGAGCCTACCACGCCGACGCCGTTGGTGTTCCGAAAAAGCGCACGGGGACCCGACGCCGGGCCGGTAGAATGCGCGCGAGGGAAGCGTGCCGGGGCCACTGATCGAGTCGGCACCGTTCAGGAGACGGCAGGACGCGGCGCTGACGCGCCTGATGGACAGTCTCGTCCCCGCCCTCGACCCGGACGCCGTCGAGCTGACGGTGAGGTCCGGCCCGGAGGGCGCGTTGTTCCGCCGGCGCTGGACCCCCGCCGGCTGGGGCGAGGCACGGACGGTCCGGCCCGGCCCGGCGCCGGCCGAGGGGCCGGGAGTCCTCCTCGTGCCGATCGCCGCCCCGGGCCTCCTGGACGGGACCCTGGCGCTGCAGAGGCGCCGCTCCCGCCCCTGGACGGGGGCCGAGCGGGCCAGGGCAGAGATCCTCCGGCCGCTCGTCGGCCAGCTCCTCGCGTGCGCGGCGCGCAGCGAGGTGGACGGGCGCGTCCGCAGGCTCCTCCTCTCGGCCCTGGAGAGGGCCGAGTCGCCGACGCTCCTCCTCGACGCCTCTGGGACGATCCTCTTCGCCAACGAGGCCGCCGACGCCCTCCTGTCCCGGCAGACGGAGGAGGGCCTGGCGGTCCTCTCCGGCGAACGCGGGACGACTCCCCTCCTCTCGGTCCTGATCCGGCTGGCCACGGCGTCGGCGGGGCCCGTCCGGGAACGGCTCGCGCTGACGAACGGCCGCTCGCTCGAGGCGAAGCTCGAGTCGGTCGAGCCCGGCGAGGGCGAGGAAGGCTCCGTCCGCGTCGTGACGTTGAACGAGCCCGCCCCGCTCTCGCTGGAAGCCGTCCGCCCTCACCTCGTGGCGCGGGGGGTCTCCGGGCGGGAGGCCGAGGTCGTGGGGGGCGTCCTGCGCGGACTGCGGAACGCCGAGATCGCCGCCGAGCTCTTCATCTGCGAGTACACCGTCAAGGACCACCTCAAGCACGTCTTCGCCAAGCTCGGGGTCTCCTCACGGGGCGGCCTGATCCGGGCCCTGTACGCCGCCCCCTCCGGCCCGCCGTAGCGGGCAGGAGGCCGGGCCGCGGGCGCCCGGACGGCGTTCACCTGCGCTCCCGCTCGGGCCCCTCGCCGCATCGCGCGGTCCGTGCTAGCGTTCGCCCCCCGGTTTCGCCATGTTCCGACTGAAACGCCTCGAGATCCAGGGATTCAAGTCGTTCGTCGAGCGGACGGCGCTCACCCTCCCCAGCCGCATCACCGCCATCGTGGGGCCGAACGGCTCCGGGAAGTCGAACATCTGCGACGCGGTGATGTGGGTCCTCGGCGAGCAGAGCGCGCGCGTCCTCCGCGGCACCAGCATGGAGGACGTGATCTTCAGCGGGTCGGCGCGGCGCAAGCCGCTCGGGATGGCCGAGGTGTCGCTGACGCTCGAGTCGCGCGGGGGGGCGCACTGGGCCGAGACCGGCGGCGAGGTGACGATCTCCCGGCGGGTCGCCCGCGACGGGGAGAGCGACTACATCCTCAACGGCAAGCGTGCCCGGCTGAAGGACGTCCAGGACCTCCTCCTGGGGACCGGCCTCGGCGTCCGGGCCTACGCCATCATCGAGCAGCAGAAGATCGACCTGATCCTCTCGGCCAAGCCGCAGGACCGGCGGCGGCTGATCGAGGAGGCGGCGGGGATCTCGAAGTACAAGATCCGCAAGCGCCAGGCCGAGGTGAAGCTCGAGGAGACCCGCGCCAACCTCCTGAGGCTCGCCGACATCGTCTCGGAGATCGAGCGGACCTGCGCCTCGCTCAAGCGGCAGGCCTCCCGGGCGGCCCGCTGGAAGGAGCAGTCCGAGGCGCTCACGGCGGCCAAGAGGACCCTCCTCCGGCTGAGGGCCGAGAGGCTCGCCTCCGCCCTCGCCGAGGCCGACGCGTCGCTCGCCTCGGCGACGGACGTCGAGGGAGAGGCGCTTTCGGCCGCGGGCCGGCTCGACGCGGAGTTCGAGGAGACGCGCCGCCTCGCGGACGAGGACGACCGCCGGCGCCGCGAGCTGGGCGACGCGCTGGCCCGGTCGCGGGAGGCGCTCCTGGCGGCCGAGGCCGCCGTGGCCGCGGCGGACCGCGACGCCGAGGAGGCGCTGGCCCGCAAGGAGCTCCTGGAGTCGCAGAGGCGGGAAGCCGAGGCCGACCACCTGCGCGAGGCCGCAGAGGCCGGCAGGGCGGCCGAGGCCCGCGCGGAGCTGGAGTCGGCGCTCGAGGCGGCCGAGGCGGCCGCCCGGCAGGCGGCCCGCGAGCTGGCCGACGCGGCCCGGCGCGAGGAGGAGCTCTCGCGAGCCAGAGAGGGGGCCAGACGCGACCTCCTCTCGTCCGGCGCGCGTGCCGCCGAGGCGGCGAACCGCGAGCGGGAGGCGGCGCTCCTCGTCGAGCGGCTCGGCTTCGCGGCCGCCAAGCTCGGAGAGCGACGCGAGCACGCCGGCGAGGTCGTCAAGGAGCGGCGGCGGGTCGCCTCCGAGGCCGAGGAGGCCGAGGGGCGGGCGGCGCGGGCGCTGGAGGAGACGAAGGCGCGTCTGGACGAGATCGGGGTCGGCCGGAAGGCCGCCGAGGAGTCGCTCCGGTCCCTGACCGCCGAGCGGGACGCCGCCCAGGCGCGCTTCCACGCGCTGGACCGGCGCGTGGCCTCCCTGGAGACGACCCTGGCCGAGCGGGAGGCGGGGGGCGAGGCCGCCCGCCAGGCCCTCTCGGCCGCGGGCCTGCCGACACCGGCGGTCCTGGCGGACCACTTCGACGCCGCCGAGGGGTTCGAGACGGCGCTCGACGCGGCCCTCGGGCCCGCGCTCGAGGCGCCGGTGGTCGCCTCGCGGGAGGGGCTCCTGGCCGCCCTCGCCGCCGTCCGGGAACGGGGCCTGGGGACCGCGCGGTTCGTCCACCCGATCCCGGACACCCCGTTCCCGCTCAAGCCGAACGACCCCCGGGTCCTCGGCGTCGCGCGCGAGCTGCTGGCCCCCAAGGCCGGGGACGAAGCCCTCTCCTCGGCGCTTCCGGACGCCGTCGTCGTCTCGGGGGTCGACGAGGCGCTCGCCCTCGCCCCCCTGCACCCCGAGCGGACGCTCGTCACCCGCGACGGCGTCGTCGTCAAGGGCTCGGTCGTCGAGGCGGCCGGAACGGAGGTCCCCGGCGAGGGGCTCTTCACCGTCCGCCGCGACCTGAAGGCCGTGACGCAGGACCGCGAGGAGCTCTCCGCCCGGCTCGCCGGCCTGGAGACCGAGATCTCGGGGACGACGGAGCGGGCGGGAGCCCTCGCCGCCGACCTGGAGCGCGAGTTCGCCGCGATGCGGCGCGCCGAGCGAGAGCACTCCGAGGCCGTCACGCGCCTGGGCGGCGCGCGCGCCGAGCTGGCCCGGGCCGAGCAGGAGGTCCGGGTCCTCGACGAGGAGGAGTCCAACGTCAACCGTGACCTCCTCGCGGCGCGCCAGTCCCGCGAGGAGGCCGCCGCGCTCGCCTCGCGGCGTCAGGCCGAGGTGACCGCCGTCGAGAGCTCCATCTCCGACCTGGAGGCCTCCGTCGAGGAGGCTCGCCGGGTCCGGCTGGCGTCGTCCGAGGGCGACTCCCGCGCCCGGTCCGAGCGGGACCTCCTCGCCGAGCGGAGGCGCGCGGCCGTCCAGGCCCACGAGGGGCACCGCGCGCGCGCCGAGGCCGCGGCCCGGCGCCTCTCGGAGGCGGTGACCGCGCTGGCCGGCCTGGACGAGCAGCGGGAAGCGGCGCTCGAGAGGGGCGCGGCCACCCGGCAGGAGCGGTCGGCGCTGGCGTCGGAGGTCGCGGCCGCCGAGGCTCGCCGGGCCGAGGCCGACGGGGCGGCCGAGGAGCGCCACCGCCTCCTCGAGACGGCCGACCAGGCCGTCCACGCCGCGCGCGAGCGGCTCGACGCGGCCCGGCGGGCGCGCTTCGAGGCCGAGCTCCTCGTCGAGCGGCGCCGCGCCGACCGCGACCACCTCGAGGAGACCTGCCGGACGGAGTTCGGCTGCTCCCCCGGCGAGCTGCCTCCGGTGGCGCCGGCGGAGGGCGAGGCGCCGCCCGAGGAGGGGGAGCTCTCCGAGCGCGTGACGCAGATGACGCTCGCCCTGGAGCGGCTGGGTCCGGTGAACCACGCCGCCCTCGAGGAGTACGAGGTCGAGTCGAAGCGCCACCAGGAGATGTCGACGCAGAAGCTCGACCTCGAGCTGTCGCTCGACCAGATCCTGGAGACGATCCGGACGATCAACGCCACGTCCTCCGAGCGGTTCCAGGAGGCCTTCCTGGCGATCAACGCCGGGTTCGCGCAGGTCTTCCAGCGCCTCTTCCGGGGGGGCTCGGCCTCGATGCAGCTCCTGGACGAGGACGACCCGCTCGAGTCGGGGATCGAGATCATGGCCCAGCCCCCCGGCAAGCGGAACCAGACGATCGGCCTCCTGTCGGGGGGCGAGAAGGCCCTGACCGCGGTCGCGCTGCTGATCTCGATCTTCAAGTACAAACCGGCGCCGTTCTGCATCCTCGACGAGGTGGACGCGCCCCTGGACGAGGCGAACATCGACCGGTTCACGGCGCTCCTCCACGAGCTCTCGGAGGAGACGCAGTTCGTCCTGATCACGCACTCGAAGAGGACGATGGAGACGGCCCAGGCCCTCTACGGCGTGACCCAGGAGGAGCCGGGAGTCTCCAAGATCGTCTCGGTCCGCTTCGACTGACGTGTTCTCGGGGGACCCGGGACCGTGCGGTTCCCCCGAACCCCCCCGCCACGGTGAGGCGGGCCCGCGAACGCGGGCCTTCGCCTACTTCATCGCCTTGGCGATCTCTTCGGCCTTCAACCGGCTCCAGCCGGTCTCGTCGACGGTCTCCGTCCCCTGGAGCGAGAGGTGAGCGTCCTTCTGGTCGGGGAGCATCGGGACCGGCAGCTCCAGGTCGACGAGGTGCCCCTGCTCCTTGTGGACCCAGAGGAGCCCCTCCTGCTCGCCCGTCGCCGGTCCGGCGATCCGGTACTTGCGGCACTCCTTGCCGTCGCGGTCGACGTCCTCGAGGAACGTCACCTTCGCCTTCCCCTTGTAGACGAGCGGCGCGCCGGTGGCCGGGTCCGGGGCGTCGGCGAGGAGGCCGATCTCGAACTCCTTCGCCGGGTCGGCCAGGAATCGCATCGCCACGTTCAACGTCGCCAGAAGGGCATCCAGGGAGTGGACCGGGTACTGGTCGAACGCCACGGTGACCGGTCCCGAGACCCCGGCGGACCGGAAGCCCTTCAGGTCCTCGGGGGCGAAGACCGCCGTGCCGTCCCCGTCCCCGAACGTCACCGTGTAGGCCCGGCTCTGGCCGCCGTCCTTGCGAGAGATCCAGCGCTCGTACCGGGCCGGGCTCCCGCCGCGGTCCCAGTCGACGTCGATGACGAAGCTGTCGGCGCGCCCCGAGCCGGGCTCGGCCCGGACGACCTCGACCCGGTTCTTCGCGGCCACGTGGACGAGGACCGAGGCCGGCCGGTTCCCCTCGAGGTCGCTCTGCTCGTACCGGTAGACGGCCCCGACCTCGAGCTTGCTCCCCTTGAACTTGAAGGCCTTGGACGACGTGGCCGGCTTCCCCGCGGCCGGGGCCGCGGCGAGAAGGGCCGCGAGGACGAACGGGACGGCACGCAGAGGCGTTCTCATACCCTTCTTGCTTCCTCCACCTGAAAACGGGGAGTTTACAGCAGCGGCGCCCCCCGCCCGAAACGGCCTGCCGGAGGACCCCTCAGCCGGCCGGCTGACCTTCCTTCAGGAGGGCGCTGACCGCCTTGAACCGGGGGTCGTTCTTGTCGCGCATCCACTCGAACGCCACCGACTCGTGGTTGGTCAGGACGGCCCCCGCGGCGGTCATCCGGTCCAGCGCCCTGCGGCGGTACTCCTCGCCGCGGGAGCTGACGCCGTCCCAGCAGACGAAGACGCCGTTGCCGGCGCGCCGGAGCTCGAGGACCGTCTGCATCACGCAGACGTGCGCCTCGATCCCTGCCACGACGACCTGCCGCCGTTCCGGGGCGACGCCCGGGAGGACCTCCGCGACCGCCCGCTCGAAGCCGGGGTCGCCGCAGCAGCCGAAGCTCGTCTTCTCGACGAACGCCTTCGGGCCGGTCAGGGCGTCGAAGGCCGCCCTCACCGCCGGGTGCGTCGGGCCGAGGCCCTTCGGGTACTGCTCCGTCAGGACGGCCGGCACGCCGAACAGCCCGGCCATCCGGAGGAGGCGCTGCGCGACCTCCAGGACGGCCCGCGGCTGGTGGACCATCTCGGTCAGCTTGCCCTGCAGGTCGACGACGACGAGGACGCTCCGGCGGACGTCGAGGAGCTCCATCCACAACCTCCCGGCGGCCTCTCGCCGCCGGGGGGATTCTGGACCATGAGGGCCCGGGGGCCATTCCCCCGGGCCGGGCCGGACTACGCGGCCTCGACCGCCGGCCGGTCGGCCACGACCCGGCCGTCGCGGATCTCGACGATCCGGTGGGCCCTCCGGGCGAGGGCCAGGTCGTGCGTGATCACGACCAGCGTCCGGCCCTGGGACGACAGGTCGAGGAAGACCCCCATGACGTCCGTGCCGGAGTGGGTGTCCAGGTTCCCGGTCGGCTCGTCGGCCAGGACCACGTCCGGGTCCATCGCCAGCGCCCGGGCGATGGCCACTCGCTGCATCTGCCCGCCCGAGAGCTCGGTCGGCTTGTGGTCGATCCGGTCGCCCAGCCCGACGCGCGTCAGGAGCTCCTCGGCCCTCGCCCGGCGCTCCCTCGGGGGGATCCCGCCGAAGACGAGCGGCATCTCGACGTTCTCGAGAGCGGAGATCTGGGGGAGGAGGTTGAACGCCTGGAAGACGAAGCCGACGCGGCGGTTCCTCACGTCGGCCAGCTCGTCGCGGGACAGGCCGCGGACCAGCTCCCCGGCCAGCCGGTACTCGCCGTCCGAGGGGGTGTCCAGGCAGCCGATCAGGTTCATCAGCGTCGACTTCCCGGAGCCCGACGGCCCCACGATGGCGACGAACTCCCCCTTGGCCACGGTCAGGTCGACGCCGCCGAGCGCCTCCACCTTCACCTTGCCCGTGTCGTAGACCTTCCGGATCCCGGCCATCTCGATGATCGGGGCCCCGGGGGGGAGCGGTGCGGCGGGCCTTCTGGCGGACATCGTCGTCTCCTCTACTCGTAGCGAAGGGTGGCGGCGGGGTCGATCGCGGCGGCCCGGCGGGCCGGGAAGTAGCCGGCGAGGAGGCCGATCGTCCCGAGGATCCCGGCCGTGGCCAGGCCGATCAGCGGGGAGAGCTTCGGCGTCCCGAGGAACTCCATCACCTGGTTCCCGTCGGTCGGGACGAAGCCCATCCCGATCACGAGGAGCGTGGCGATGACGAGCCCCGCGGCCCCGCCGACGAACGTGTAGACGAGCCCCTCCAGGACGAAGGGCCCGGTGATCCAGGAGGCGCGGGCCCCGAGGGCCATCTTGACGCCGATCTCGCGCGTCCGCTCCTTGACGACCGCGTACATGATGTTGGCCACGCCGACGCCGCCGATCAGGAGCGTCAGGGCGCCGATGATCCCGAGGAAGAGCTGGATCCCCAGGGCGACGTTCCGCGTGATCTTCTGCGACTTGACGGTGTTCCAGGTCGGGAGCGCCCGCTCGTCCGTCGGGTCGAACCCGTAGCGCGCCCCGACGACCTCGCGGACGCGCCTCAAGGCGGACTCCATCTCCTCCGGGTTCCTCACCCTCACGACGAGCGTGTTGACCGTCTCGCGGCCGAAGACGGCCTTCCAGGTCGTGATCGGGATGACCGAGTGCGCCTTGTCCGGCCGCCCGTACGAGCCCATCTGCGTCTTCTTCTGCATGACCCCGATGACGGTGAAGGCGTTGTTGTTGACGAGCATCGTCTTGCCGACGGGGTCCTCCTCGCCGAAGAGGTCCCTGGCCAGCTCGTCGCCGAGGAAGATGACGCGGCGGCGCTCCGCCTCGTCGACGGGCGAGAAGAACCGGCCCCCCGCGGCGGGGTACTGCTTGCGGGCCTCGCCGTAGGGGTAGCTGACCCCCCTCACGAGCGTGTTGACGCTCTTCTTCCCGTAGGCCAGGAGCGTCCGCCAGCTCATCGCCTCGCCGCTCAGCGAGTCGAGCTCCGGCAGCCGCTCGGACAGGAGCGGGACGTCGTCGATCCGGACCCGGATCGGCCGGCCCGGGTTCATCCCCTTCCAGGGTTTCGTCGTCTCGCTCATCCACATCACGGCGATGTTCTCGCCCATGGCGCGCGCGTTCCGGTCGAGCTGGCGCCTGAGCCCCTCGCCGAAGGAGAGGAGGAGGAGGATCGCCACGGTCCCCCAGGCGATCGCGGCGACCGTCAGGAAGGCGCGCTTGCGGGCGATCGTGGCCGACTGGAGGAAGAGGTACAGGACGGTCTTCACGGCGCGCCCCCTACAGCTTCATCGCCACGACGGGGTCGAGGCGGGAGGCGTCGCGGGCCGGGAACCAGCCCGCCAGAATGCCGACGGCGCCGAGGATCGCCGTGGTGATCCCGGCGACCGCGGGCGAGACCGACGGGTCGCCGACGTACTCCGTCAGCCCCAGCTTCGGGAAGACGGCGCAGATGCCGAGGGAGATCGCGAAGCCGAGCCCCCCCCCGATCGCCGTCAGGAGGAGCGTCTCGGCCAGGAACTGCCGGAGGATGCGCCCCTGGCGCGCGCCCAGCGCCATCTTGATCCCGATCTCGCGGGTCCGCTCCTCGACGACGATGTTCATGATGTTCGAGACCCCGATCCCGCCCACGACGAGCGTCAGCGAGCCGACGATCCCGAGGAACGCCGAGAAGGCCAGCATGAAGACCTCGAAGAACTTGAACTGCTCCGTCGTGTCCCAGACCGTCAGCGCCTCCTTGTCGGCCGGGTCGAACTTGACCCGGCGCGAGAAGGCCTCGCGCACCGAAGCCGTCACGGCCTTGGACTGCGCGGCCGTCTCGGGCTGGAAGATCAGGTTGTTCACCCACTTCCGGCCGGTCAGCGCCCGGAACGTCGTGCCCGGGATCCAGGCCAGGTCGCTGTCGCGGCTGTTGTAGCTGGAGTCCTGCTCCTTCTCGGTCAGGACGCCGACGACGAGGAAGGGCGAGCCGTTCATCAGGACCGTCTTCCCGACGGGGTCCGTCTCCTTGCCGAAGACGTCCTCGGCGAACTTGTTGCCGAGGAAGACGACCCGGCGCTGCTGCTCCACGTCCAGCGGGTCGATGAACCGGCCGCCCGGCACCGGGATGAGGTTCCGCATCTCGGCGAACTCGGGGGAGACGCCGGAGATGTCGATCGGGTAGGTCTTCAGGTTGTAGACGAGCTTCCAGCTGTCGGAGTACTCGCTCGAGATCGCCCGCATCCCCTCGACCTGGCGCCGCACGGCCTCGACGTCCTCCTCGTTCAGGCGGATCCGCCTCCCCTTGCCGAGCCCCTGGTAGGGGACCGACGTGAGGCCCGGCCAGGCGATGACGATCCGGTCGCCGAGCCCGGCGGTGGCCTTGATCATCTGCCGCTTCAGCCCCGAGCCGAAGGCGAGGAGGAGCGTCACCGCGACCGTCCCCCAGACGAGCCCGAAGACCGTCAGGAGCGTCCTCAGCTTCTGGCTCTTCAGGTCGCGGTGGAGCTGCCGCAGCGCGTCGACGAACATCTTCCGCCTCTCTCCCGGCCGGGGCCCGGCGGGGTCAGCTGATCTCCTTGGGCGGCCGCTGGACGACCTTGTCGCCCTTCTTCAGCCCCTCGAGGACCTCCACCGACAGGCCGTCGGAGATGCCGAGCTTCACCGGGACCTTCTTCGGCGGGTCCTTGGGAGAGGCCGCCGGGACCTCGACGAACGCCTTCTTGCCTCCGTCCTCGAAGATGACGAGCCGCTCGGGGACGGTCACGACGTCCGACTTCTCCCGGATGATCAGGTCCGCGTTGGCGGAGTAGCCGGCGCGCAGCGTCACCTTCTGGCCGGGCTCCAGCTCGATCTCGACGTCGAAGAGCGTCGCCCCGTCCTTCTGCTGGGCCTGGGGCGCGATCCGCGCCACCTTCCCGGTCACGACGTCCGTCGGCAGCGCGCCCACCTTGATCCGCGCCACGAGGCCGACGTGCAGCTTGCCGACGTCGATCTCGTCCACCGTCCCCTTGAAGATCAGGTCCGACATCTCGGCGATCGTCGCCAGCTCGGTGCCGGGCTGGTACGAGGTCAGCGGGACGACCGGGTCCCCCGGGTTGACCGACCGGGTCAGGATCGTGCCCGCGGCCGGGGCCCGGATGATCGAGTCGACCGCCGAGCCGGCCGTCGTGATCTTCCCGCGGCGGGTCAGCTCGCGGTCCTGCTCGGCCTTCGTCAGGGCGATCCGGGCCAGCTCGAACGACTCGCGCTTGGAGTCCGTGTCCGACTTCGGGACGATCCCCTGCCGGAAGAGCTCCTCGGACCTGCTGAAGTCCGCCTTGGCGCGCTCGAACGTCGCGCGGGCCGACTCGACCCGCCGGTCCACCTCGGTCACCTCGAGCGGCGTCGGGTCGGGCTGGATCTCGAAGAGCGGGTCGCCGGTCTTCACCCGGTCCCCCACCTCGACCCGGCAGACCTTCACGATGCCTGAGATCTTCGACTTGACCTGGAACTTCTGCCGCGGCTGGATCTGGCCGACGGCCAGCGCCTTCTCGGTGATCGAGCCCTTCTCGGCCTCGACCAGCTTCAGCCCGTCCCCCTTCTTGCCGGCGCTGGCCCAGGCGTAGAGGGCCACGGCCACCCCGCCCAGCGCCAGGAGGCCGATCAGAATCCTGAAGAGCTTCCCCATCGTCTCCTCCCGTCCGGGGGTCCGCGCGGCGATCCCCCACGAGGTCTTCTACTGGGAAGTTACGAGGAGACGCTCCGGAGGTTCCGCGCTCCGGGCCGGATTGTCGCGCGTCCGGTGAGGCATCTCGCCCCACCCCGCCCGGGAGGCTCAGGGGATCGCGGGCGTCGCCCCGTCGGGACGCCGGTAGACCGGGACGAGGAAGACGGCCTCGTAGTCGATCCCGGGCGTCTCCGCCCTCACGACCACCTCCCACCTCCGGGCCGGCGACGCGGACAGGACGGTCTCCAGGTCGCCCGAGGGGAGCTGGAACGAGACGGGAAGCCCCTCGGCTCGCGGCGCGAACCGGAAGAGCTTGAACACCCCCGCCCCGCCGCCGCGCCCCACGGGCAGCTCGTCCGGGGAGAGCTCGCGCGTCTCCTCGTGGACCGCGACGGCGTCGACCTGCGTCGACTTCCCCTGCCGGGTGACCCGGTCCTGGACGCACCGCAAGGTCACCGTCAGCGTCCGGAAGCCGCGGAGGCGGTCGAGCCCCTCCAGGTCGGCGTCGAGCCGCTCGCCGAGGAAGAAGGGGAAGACGCGGTACCGGAGGAACGAGCCGCCGTACTTGAGGCCCCTGCCCAGGGCGTAGACGAGCCCGCCCCAGCAGAGGAGGGCGAGGAGGTCGAGGAAGGCCGCCACGGCCATGACGGGGACGACCCCCTCCCCGCTGTGGAACGCCCACCAGTGGAAGGGCGCCGCGAAGGCCGTGGCGCCGATGCAGGCCACGAGGCCGCGGAAGAGGCCGAAGGTGGCGCCGTGCCGGGCTCCGGCGGGGTCCCAGGCGTGGTCCCAGGCCCACGGCTCGAAGGGGCGCGACCGACGGACAGCGTTCCAGCGTGCCTGGCGGTAGAAGCGCTTGCCCGCCGAGACCCAGAAGGCGGCCCCGACGAGGGCGAAGAGCCCGCCGATCCCGGCGATCACCGCCATCGGCGCGTCGCCGCCGCTGCTCTCCACGGGGACGACCCCGAGGCCGACGCCGAGGACGAAGAGGCCCATGAGGAGGAAGGGGGTCCCGAAGAGGAGGCTCCCCGCCGCCGAGAAAGCGGCCATCGAGTAGGGCTGGAGCGACGCCTGCGCCCCCGTCTTCCCGTTCCTTCCCACGGCGAGATCCCGCCTCATCTTACGTCCGCCCGGCGGTCCCCGGCGGCCGCCGGGCGGGAGCGCCGGCGCTGGCGGCGCCCGAGGTCACGGGACGGGCAGGCAGCTCTCCAGCCCCTTCAGCTCGTGCGTCCTCCGGACGTACTCGCGCCAGAGGGTGTCCGTCACCGGCTCGGCGGTCGGGCGGAACGTCGAGACGACCCACTCCCGCAGGCTCGCCTCGCGCCGTTCCAGCTCCTCACGGCAACGCTCCAGCCCGCGCCCCTCCACGGCTGCGGCCACTCCCCCGGCGATCCCGAGCCCGAAGCCGAGCACGCTGGCGACGACGGAGGCGGTCGTGTTGACGAACGGCTCCCCGTCCGAGCCGCCGGTGGCCAAGAGGGCGCCGGCGACCCCCAGCGCCGCCCCGCCCAGGTAGACCCAGCGGTACTTCGCGGCCACGCGCTTCTTCTCCTCGAGCGCCTTCTCCGAAACGACGTCCACGTCCCGCTGCACGAAGAGCTCGTAGTCCTGCAGGACCTCCTCGTGCGTGTGACCGGTCTCGCGAGACCTCACCGCCTCGCCCGCGGCCACGAGCGCGCGGCGCTCGGCGACCCGCGCGGACGACGTGCAGGCGGCCCCCGAGACGGTCACGAGGAGGAGAACGGAGACGGCGGACCGCGGAAAACGGGACAGGAAGGTCATGGCTCGTCTCCGATGCATCCCGGAGGCCATCAGGCCCCGTCGCCCGGAGGCGACTCCCGGTCCGCCGCCGGCCCGCCCTTCCGCGGAGCCGGGTAGACCGGGACGAGGAAGGTCTCGCGGTAGTCGACGCCCGGGACCTCCGCCTCGACCGCGAGCTCCCACTTCCGCTTCGGGAAGTCGTACAGGTGCGACCCGAGGTCGGCCTCGGGGAGCTCGAACGTGATCGGGAGCGCCGCGCCCGGGTCGACCCTCCGGACGAGCTGGAAGACCCCCGCGGCGTCGCCCGTGCCGAAGAGGACCTCCTCCGGGGAGACCTCCTTCGGCTCCTCGTAGAGCACCTCCCTCTCGACTCGGCGCTGCTTTCCGGAGCCGACGACCGTCTCCCTCGCGCAGCGGAGCGTCAGCGTCAGCCGGGTGAACCCCTTCAGGCGGTCGATCCCCTCGAGCGTGGCCGAGAGCCGCTCCCCGAGGAAGAACGGGAAGGCCCGGTAGCGCAGGAACGACCCGCCGAACTTCAGGCGCGACGCCCCTCGCGCCAGGTGCACCCCCCAGGTCCCGAGGGCGAAGAGGACGACGGGGATCACGATGAAGGCGGGCGGCCGGTCCTCGGGGGAGAAGACGAAGACGTAGGCGAAGACCGCGAGCGCGAGGAACGCCGTCGCCATCAGCGCCGGGGCCAGGCTGCGGCTCGACTCCCCGGCCGACCTCAGGGCCCGGGCGCCGGCGCGGTTCCAGCGCCGGTCCCACATCCACGGCTCGTCGGGGAACTCGCGCTTCCGCCTCTCCCGGAGTCCGTACTGGACGAGGGACGGGGTGCCCACGGCGAGGATCAGGAGCGGGATGAAGGCCGAAGGCGCGGAGAAGACGAAGCCGAGGAGGTCCTGATCGCCCCGGAACGCCCCGAGCCGGGTCAGGTCGACCAGGAGCCAGACGAGCCACCCCCCCGCGAGGGCGAGGAGGCACCCCTTCGGGGAGGCCTTCCGCTTCAAGGCGGCCGCCGCTTCCGCCGGCAAGCCGAAGGAGGGGGGCTCGGGAGCGCTGGACATACCGGGATTCTCCTCCCCTTGCCGGGCCCCCCGCCGCTTGCGGCAGGCCCCGGGCGGGCCGATCCTCGGGCGGTGGCGGACCACGTCTTCTACGACTCGGAGTGCGCCCTCTGCCACGCGAGCGTGAGGCTGGTCCTCCCGCGCGACCGCTCCGACGCGTTCCGGTTCGCGCCGCTGGGCGGCGAGACGTTCCGGCGGCTCGTCCCCGAGCGGGACCGGGCTGGCCTCCCCGACAGCGTCGTGGTCCGGACCGAGGCGGGGCGCCTCATCGTCCGTTCCGCGGCGGTCCGTCACCTGCTGTCGAGGCTCGGGCCGGGCTGGCGGCTGCTCGGAGGGGCCCTCGGCCTCGTCCCGCGCCCGCTGGCCGACCTCGGTTACGACCTCGTCGCACGGGTGCGGAAGCGGCTCCGCCGCCCCGCGACGGCCTGCCCGCGCGTCCCGCCCTCGCTCGCCGCTCGGCTGGACCCCTGAGACGCTCAGCCGGGAAACCACAGTAGGGGAGCGCTGAAAAGCGAAGCATCGTTCTGAACTCTCTGCGTACCATCGAGTTGCGAGCAAGAAGGTGACGCAGA
>RHKY01000081.1 GCA_008363385.1 Acidobacteriota bacterium
CGACGGCGTGCCGCGCCATGCCGCCCGCCGCCTTCGGGCGCGCGCGGCGCCGTCTGCTGGCTCTTCTTCCCGGTCGGCTTCGGGTGGCGTGATGGCGGCACGAACCTCCTGGCGAGCCGCTCGAGGTGAGCGTCGCGCGAGGAGGCCTCGCGGATGGCGCGTCTGGAGAACGGCGGGACCGGCGCCTCGGCGCGGCTCGAGCGCCGCGCAGGCCCCCTAGATCTGGTCCCGGTCGGGGGAGACGTGGATGTCGGCCGTGAAGACGCCACGTGAGAGGCCCTCGCCGAGGCGCTCGATCCACGCCACCTCGACGTCCACACCGGGTCTCTGGAAGAGTCGCCGAAAGGCGCGCTTGGCGCGGGCCCAGCCGGCTTCGCGATCGCCGTCCTCGTTGACCGCGCGGAGCGTTCGAGGGCAGCGGGCGCGTGCGGGCCGCGTCCGAGCGCACGCGCCGAGCCCGCTGCGGGGGTGCACGGCCGGCTGGGCCCGGGGGATGATCCCGACGGCCGGAAGCGTCCGCTCGGCCCTCGAAGCGGTCGTTCGCGCTCGTGTTAAGGAAAGGGGAGGAGGTCCGTATTCATGGGTGATGGCCCGAGAGAGGAGGAACCCGTGAGCGCCGCGAGCCCGGCGGTGGAATCGGCCCCGATACCGGCCCCGAGGCCGGTCCCGGGGCCCGGCCCCGCGACCACCCTGGAGTCGCTGTTCCGGGAGTACGGCGACCTCGTCTTCCGGACCGCCTTCCGGGTGGCCGGGAGCGAGGCCGACGCCGAGGACGTCCTCCAGACCGTCTTCCTGCGCCTGGCCTCCGGCGAGAAGGCCGGGAACCTCGGCGCCGAGCCGCGGGGCTACCTCCAGCGGGCGGCGGTGAACGGGGCGCTCGACGTCGTCCGCAGCCGCAGGTCCGCGGCCGCGACGCTCCCTCTCGGCGACCGCGAGGACGCCTTGAAGGCCCCCGAACCGCTCCCGGACGCCGCCTCCGAGGCTCGTGAGCTCCGGGAGCGGCTCCGGCGCGCTCTCGCGCGCCTCGCCCCGCGTCCGGCGGAGGTCTTCGTCCTCCGGGCCCTGGAGGGGCTCCCGAACCGGCAGGTCGCCCGGCTCCTCGGGTCCTCCGCCGCGACCGTCGCCGTCCAGTACTTCCGTGCCCGTACCCAGCTCCGCAGGGAGCTCCTCGCCGAAGGGAGAGGCCCGTCATGAGAGACGACATCCTCGAGAAGGCCGTCGAGGCCGTCCGCGCCCAGGAACCCGACCCGGGTCACGTCGACGCCGCGCTCGCGCGCGCTGGCGCGTCCGCCGCGAGGCCCTCTCCCTCCGCTCCCGCCGACGAGGCCCCGGCCGTCTTCCGGAGCTGCGCGGAGCTGCAGGCGCTCCTCCCCGCCTTCGCCTCGGGGAGCCTGTCGGCGGCACGGGCGATGCTGGTCCAGGACCACACCCGCTCCTGCGTCCCCTGCCGGCGCGCCCTGAAGGCCGTCCGCGAAGGTGCCCTGGCCGAAACTCCGGCCGTGCCGGTCGTCCGGCGGCGCCCGTACGGCGCGTGGGCCCTGGCGGCCTCGGCGGTCCTGGCCGCGGCCCTCGGCACGCTCTGGTTCCTCCGCTCGCAGGCCGCTTCCGGCCCGGTCGCCCGCGTCGACGCGGTCGACGGCCTCCTCCTCCTCCCGGCCGTCGGGCAACCGGCGGCGCCGGGCGCCGACGTCGCGGCGGGGCAGGCCGTCCGCACCGGACGGACGGGAGGGTCGGTCCTGGTCCTTGCCGACGGCTCGCGCGTGGAGCTGGCCGCGCGCTCGGAGGTCTCGGTCTCGCGAGGGATCGGCGGGACGACCGTCTCGCTGGTCCGGGGACGCGTCATCGTCCAGGCGGCCCGGCAGCGGGACGGTCACCTCTTCGTGAGGACCGACGACTCGCTCGTCTCCGTCACCGGGACGGTCTTCGCCGTCGCGAAGGGGGCGAGGGGGACGCGCGTCTCGGTGCTGGAGGGCGAGGTCCACGTCGACGACGGCCGGGGCGAGAAGGTCCTCCACGGCGGCGACCAGGTGACGACGCACGGCGCCACCGCGGGCGTCCCGCTCGAGGAGGACTTCGGGTGGAGCCGCGACCGCGCCGCGCTCCTCGAGCTGGCGGGCGAGGTCGCCCGGGTGAAGAAGGCCCTCGCCGCGGCTCCCGCGACGTGGGCGGGGCGCACCTCGACGCGCCTCCTCGACGCGATGCCCGACGGCACGGTCTTCTACGCCGCCCTGCCGAACCTCTCCGGGACCGTCGCCGACTTCTACGACGCGCTCGCGCCGCGCCTGGCGGCCAACCCGGCGCTCGCGGCGTGGTGGACGGCGGGCCCCGGGGCCGCGGAGAGGCAGGCCGAGGTGAAGAGGCTCCTCGACGCCCTGCGCGACTGGGGCTCCTGGCTCGGAGAGGAGGTCGTCGTCTCCCTCGGCACGCGCGCCGACGGACGCCCCGGCGAGCCGCTCGCCCTGACGACGCTGGCGAGGGCGGGCTTCCGGGAGCACCTCGAGGCCGAGCTGGCGCGCTCGGGCGGCAAGGCGCACGTCCGCGTCGTCGGGAGCGCCGCGGAGGCGACGGGCGCCGCGGGCGACACGCTCACCCTCTGGATCCGGGACGACCTCGTCGCGGCGGCCCCGGACGGCGCCGCCCTCGGGCGGCTCGAGGCGGCCCTGTCCGGGTCGGGGGCGTTCCGGTCGGGGACGTTCCACGCCCGCCTCGCGGAGGCGTACCGCGACGGCGTCGACCTCCTCGTCGGCGTCGACGCCAAGGCCCTCCTCGCGGCCGCGTCCGCCGAGGCCGCCGGGCAGCCCGGCGCGGGCGAGGCGCTCCGCACGAGCGGGCTCCTGGACGTCGAGCACCTGATCGTGGAGCACCGCTCCCGCGGCGGAGCCAGCAGCGGCCGCGCGGTCGTGACGTTCGGGGCCGAGCGCCGGGGGCTGGCGGCGTGGCTCGCCGCGCCCGCCCCGATGGGCGCCCTCTCCTTCGTCTCCTCCGGGGCCTCCGGGGCGATCGCCGTCGTGACGAAGGAGCCGGCGCTCCTCGTCGACGACCTCTTCTCGATCGCCTCCGCAGGCCGGCCCGACTTCCCCGTGAAGCTCGCCCAGGCCGAGGAGAAGCTCGGCTTCTCGCTGAAGGAGGACCTCGCCGAGGTGCTCGGGGGCGACGCGGCGCTGGCCGTCGACGGGCCGCTCCTCCCGACGCCCGCGGTCAAGCTTGTGGTGGAGGTCTACGACCCGCCGCGCCTGCAGGCGACGATCGTGAAGCTCGTCTCGCTCCTCGACGCCGAGGCGAAGAAGGCCGGCCGGCCCGGCGTGAGGCTCGTGACCGAGGCCGCGGGCGGCCTCACGGTCCACGCCCTCGTGTCGGGCGACGGGGTCTCTCGTCTACAGTACGCCTTCGTGGACGGCTACCTCGTCGCGGCCCCGGAGAAGGCGCTCCTCGTCCGCGCCGCCGAGGCCCATGCCTCCGGCGACACGCTGCTGACGGCGCCGAAGCTCGTCGCGCTCCTCCCGGGCGAAGGGCCGCTCGACTTCTCGATGCTCGCTTTCCAGGACGTGGGCGGCGCCCTCGGGTCGCTCGCCCGCTCGCTCGGCGCCGCCTCCGGCTCGGCGGCCTCGGAGCTCTCCTCCTCCGGCGCCTCGCTCGCCTGGGCCTGGGCCGAGCCGACCCGCGTGGTCTTCGGCTCCTCCGGCGCCGGGCTCTCGGACCTCGGCTCCCTCGTGGCCGCGGGGGCCGCGCTGCGCGCGCCCGCCGGCGGAGGCCGGTGACCGCGTTCCTCGAGCTCGACGGCCTGTCGGTGAGGCTCGGCCGGCGAGAGGTGCTCCGGGACCTCCGGGGCACGCTCGCCGGCCGCTCCATCGGCCTCCTCGGCCCGAACGGGGCGGGGAAGACGACGCTCCTCCACACGCTCCTGGGCTTCTTCCCGCCGTCGGCGGGGACGGCCCGGCTGGCGGGTCTGGACGTCGTGAAGGAGAGCCGCGAGGTGCGCCGGGCCGTCGGCTACATGCCCGAGAACGACGCCTTCGTCGCGGGGATCTCCGGCGTCCGGTACGTGGCGATGTTCGCCGAGCTGTCCGGCCTGCCGCGGGCCGAGGCCCTCGAGCGCGCGCACGAGGCGCTCTTCACGGTCGGGCTCGGCGAGGTCCGCTACCGGACCCTGGAGACGTACTCGCTCGGGATGAAGCAGCTCGCCAAGCTCGCGCAGGCGATCGCCCACGGGCCGCGGGTCCTCTTCCTCGACGAGCCGACGAACGGCCTCGACCCGCCGGCCCGGCAGCGGATGCTCCGCCTCATCCGGGAGATCCGAGAGTCGGGGGAGATCCGCGTCGTCCTCTCCTCGCACCTCCTCCGGGACGTCGAGGAGTGCTGCGACGAGGTCCTGATCCTGCGGGACGGCCGCGTCGCGGCGCTCTGCGACCTCGAGCAGGAGCGCCGGGCGAACCGCCGGCTCGTGGAGCTGGCGATCGCGGGCGGGGACGGCGACTTCTCCGAGGCGCTGCTCGGGCTCGGCTGCACGGTGGCCCCGGGGATCCGCCGGCGCCTGAAGGTCGCCCTGCCCGAAGGCGTCGGCCCGAGGGAGCTCTACCGTCTCGCCGACGAGAGAGGTGTCCAGATCCGGCACCTGGCGTACCAGCGCGACTCGCTCGAGGAGATCTTCCTGCGGGCGATGGGGGAGGGGGCGTGACGGTCCGCGAGCGCCGCTTTCGCCCCTTCGAGGGGACCCCGACCTCGACGCTGGCCCGGGTCCTCGTCCTGCCGCACTACGCGTGGAAGGAGGCCTTCTCGGCGAGGCTCGTCACGGTCGTCTTCACGGCGTCCTTCGCCCCCCCCCTCGTCGCGCTCCTGGTCGTCTGGCTGAAGCACAACGTCGCGGCGCTCGCCCGGACGCCGCTCGCCGGCGGGATCCCGATCCCGGTCGACGCGAGGTTCTTCGGCTTCCTCCTCCTCGCGCAGACCTACTTCGCCCTGGGCCTGACGCTCTTCGTCGGCCCTTCCCTCATCTCGCCGGACCTCGTGAACGGGGCGCTGCCGCTCTACCTCTCGCGTCCGCTCGCGCGATGGCAGTACGTCACGGGGAAGCTCCTCGTCCTGGCGTTCCTCCTGTCGGCGATCACCTGGGCGCCGCTCCTCGTGGTCTTCGTCCTGGAGGCCTCGCTGACCGGCGGCGGCTGGGCCGTCGCGAACGCCGGGATCGCCGGGTCGATCCTGCTCGGCTCGCTCCTCCTCGTCCTCTTCCTCGCGCTCGTCTCGATGGCCGTCTCGGCGTGGGTGAGGAACCGGGCGGTGGCCCGCGGCCTCCTCGTCGGCCTCTGCGTCGTCCCGGCGGCCTTCGGGGAGGCGCTGAACGCGGTCCTCGACGTGGAGTGGGGCCGCGCCCTGAACTTCGGGCTGGCGTGGGGGCGGGTCCTCGAAGGGCTCTTCGGCATCCCGGTGAGGGCGGGGATCCCCCTCGGCGCGGCCTGGGCGAGCCTCCTGGCGGCGACGGCGCTGGCGCTCGTCGTCCTCCGGAGGAAGCTGCGCGCCTTCGAGGTGGTGCGGTGAGCGCCGCCGCGGAGATGGACCTGGTCGTCTTCGAGGAGGTCTCGAAGTTCTACGGCGAGGTGCTCGGCGTCGACCGGGTGAGCCTCGCGATCCCGCCCGGGATCACCGGCCTCGTCGGCCCGAACGGCTCGGGCAAGACGACGCTGATGAACCTGGCGACGGGCCTGATCCGTCCGACCCGCGGGCGCGTGCGGGTCCTGGGGATCCCGCCGGACGACCCGGAGCGCCTCTTCTCGGTCTGCGGCTACTGCACGGCGTTCGAGGCCTTCCCGGCGGGCGTCACGGGCCGGTCGTTCCTGGAGGGAGTCCTGTCGCTCCGCGGCCAGGGGGCCGCGGCCGCGCGCGACCTGGCGGCGCGGGCCCTCGAACGGGTCGGCCTCGTCGAGGCGGCGGGGCGGAAGGTGGCCGGCTACAGCAAGGGGATGAAGCAGCGCCTCCGCCTGGCCGCGGCCGTCGCCCCGGGGCCGCGCGTCCTCCTCCTCGACGAGCCGCTGAACGGCCTCGACCCGATGGCCCGCGCCGAGGTCCTCGAGCTCTTCCGCAGCCTGGCGGCCGAGGGGAGGCACGTCGTCGTCTCGAGCCACATCCTCCACGAGGTGGACCTCCTCGCCGACCGCGTCGTCCTCGTGAAGTCGGGCTACGTCGTGGCGGAGGGGGAGTCGCACGGCCTGCGCGAGGAGGTCGTCGAGCGAGCGATGCAGGTCCTGGTCCGCTGCGACCGGCCCGGCGCCCTGGCCGCGCGCCTGTTCGCCGGGGGGCTCGTCACCGAGGTCGAGCTGCACGAGGACGGCGGCGGCCTCCTGGCGCGGACGCGGGCGCCCGACCGCTTCTTCCTCGCGCTCAACGAGGCCGTCCTCTCGGACGGGCTGGACGTGGAGACGGTGACGCCGGCCGACGACGACGTGAAGGCTGTCTACCGGTACCTGATCGAGGGCGGGGAGGGCTCGTGAGCCGCGACGTCCGCCTCCGGCAGCTCGGCGCCGTCTTCCTCCTCGAGCTGAAGCGCCTCTTCCGCACGCGCGAGGGGCGCGCGACGGTCCTCTTCGCCTTCGCGCCCGTCCTGCTCGTGATCGTGGGGCTCGCCGGGCGCGACGAGCCTCTCCCGCCGGGGCGGGCCGAGAGCGCGTTCGCCTTCATCTTCCAGAACCTCGTTCTGCAGGGGACGGCCTTCTTCGGCTGCCTCTTCGCCTTCGGCGGCCTCGTCCGGGGCGAGCAGGCCGGGAGGACGCTCCACCACCTCCTCCTGGCGCCGGTGCGGCGGGAGGTGGTCGTCCTCGGCAAGTACCTCGCGGCTCTCGCCGCCACGGGCACCCTGTTCGGGGCGACGTCGGCGGCCGCCTACGGCCTCCTCCTCTCCGACTCTGGTCGTCCTGCCGCGCTGGCGCACCTGGGCGCGGGGGGCGCGGGGCGGATGCTGGCCTACGTCCTCGTCGCGGCCCTCGCTTGCGCCGCCTACGGCGCCGTCTTCCTCGCCTTCGGGATGTGGGTGAGGAACCCGGTCGTCCCGGCGGTCGTCTTCTGGGGCTTCGAGCACGTCAGCTTCCTCCTCCCCGAGGGCCTCAAGCGGCTCGGCCTGATCCACTACCTCCTCTCCCTGACGCCCGTGAAGGTCCCGGCGAGCTTCCTCGCCGTCCTCGGCGAGCCCCTCCCCGCCTGGGTCTCGATCCCGGCCCCGCTCCTCCTCTCCGCCGCGCTGCTCTGGCTCGCGGCCTGGAAGGTGCGGAGGACGGAGGTCGACTACGGCGTCGAGTGAGCGGCCCGGCGCCGGGAGCGGCCCGGCCGGTTGAGCTCCAGCCACGATATCCCTAGACTTGGCTACGCTATCGGCCGCAGGCCCGAAAGGCCGGAGCAGACGAACGCGGGAGGACGGCATGCCACCCATCAGAGCCAAGACGCGGACCGAGCCCCTGCCCCGCGAGTCGCGCGCCCTCGGCGCGCAGCTGAAGGCGCTCTCGGCGGCGGTCGACGACGCTCGCCGGGCGGTCGCCGAGGCGGAGGCGGCGCTCCAGAGAGCGAGGCGGATCGCGGCGAAGGTCACCCGCCACTCGCGCGACCTGGCGGTCGGCGCCCGGGTCACCCGGCACTCCCGGGACCTGAGGTCCTGACCCGGCGCCCGGGCCGACGGGTTTCGGGTGGCTCAGGGAACATTCCGGCGAGGTCTTCCGTATCTGGCCCCGAAGGAGGTCCCTCATGAGGCAGGCCCGGATCCTCTCGATCCTCTCGATCGCCGGCGGGCTGGCGCTGCTCTCCTGGCTGCTCTACGACGCCTCGGCCGTCGTCGCCGCCCTGGCTCCCCTCGGGGACTTCAACGAGGCGATCGTGGCGGTCGCCGGCCTCGGCACCGTCTTCGCGCTCTTCGCCACCGCGTTCCGGCTCGAGCTCGCCGACCGTAGACGGGAGACGGGGGCGGCGAGGTCCTGACCCCGGGGAGGCCGGCGCGGGCGCCACGGCCGAGGGGCGTCGCCGCTCGTCGTATCGTGACCGGCGGCGCCGCTGGAGGACGACGATGACGATCGTGATCGAGGGCGGGGTACCGCTGATCCAGGTCTTCGACATGCCGACGTCGATCGGCTTCTATCGCGACCTCCTCGGCTTCGAGGTGGTGGCGACCTCGGGGGACGGCGACGGCGACGACGTCGGCTGGGCGTGGCTGCGCCACGGCCCGGCGGAGCTGATGCTGAACACGATCCACGAGCGGGGCCATCGGCCCCAGTCGCCAGACCCGGCGCGGACGCTCGGGCACTCGGACACCTGCCTCTTCCTCGGCTGCCGCGACCTGGACGGCGCCTACGCCCACCTGCGCGAGCGGGGGGTCGACGTCGCGCCGCCGGTGGTCCGTCCCTACGGCATGCGCCAGCTCTCCTTCCGCGACCCCGACGGCTACGGGATCTGCCTCCAGTGGCGGGCGGGCGAGGTGCCGGCGCGGCCGGGCTCTACTTGAGCTTGAAGGCCTGGAGCTGGGCGCCGCCGCGGGTTCCGAGCATGTACTGGACGGCGGGGAGGTTCCGGAGGACGTCGGGCATCGGGGCGCCGGCCCAGGCGATCGTCAGGCCCCCGGCGTCACCGTCCGGGGTCACCTCGCCCCTCTTCCCGTCGGTCACCGGGGGCTTCGCCGTGCTCGGGGGCGGCGCGTCGAAGAGGTGCGCGCTGCCGCGCTCGGGAATCCAGACGAACTGGCGGGACCCGTTCACCTCGAAGCGCCACCAGCCGACCGCCCACTTGGGCGCCTTGACCGAGAGCTTCATGAGGATCTCGATGTCGACCCAGCCCTGCAGGGTGTTCGGGTCCCAGGTCTGCTGCTTCCTCCGGATGATGTCGAATCCCTTCGTGTAGTCCTGACCGGGCCCGCCCTGGCCGGACTCCACCGTCTTCCAGAGGTCGCCGTCGAACTCGTCGGAGACGCCCATGTGGAACTTCTTCGGACGGAAGACGTCGCCCCGCCCCGGCCTCTTGCCGCTCGTCGCGTCGACCCACGCGTCGCCGTACCCGGTCCTCTTCAGCTCCTTCTCGATGTCGAACCGGCCGAGGTTGATCGGCGAGCCGATGTGGGCGCTGAGCTTGCCGACGAACTCGTTGCACGTCGTCGTGGTGGCGAGCCCCGACATGTCGTTGTTGCCCGCGTCGCGCCGCTTCTTCTTCGGGACGTCCTCGTCCTTCCAGCGGGACTGGAGGCCGTCCTGCGTCCAGCCGGTGAGCTTGGTGAAGAGGGCGGCGGTGGCGCCGTTGGAGGTCACGTCGGTCTTCGGCACCTGGGCGAGGAACTCCTCGGCCTTCTTGCGAACGTCGGGCATGGCGGGCAAGGTAGGAGGCGGTGCCAGCCCCGTCAAGGAACGACTCCGGAAAACCGGCAGAACCGTGAGGCCGGTTACGTCCTTTGAGGAGCAGGGGTCCGACGGGGCGCCCGGGCCCCGGTAGACTGCGCGGGAAAGGGACAGCATGAAGAAGGCAGCCTTCGCCGCCGTCCTCCTCGTCCTCGGAGCCCCCGTGGCGGGCGCGCCTCCCGGACCGTCCACGTTCTCGATCGCCGCGGCCGACCCGGCGGCGGGCGAGGTCGGCGTGGCGGTGGCGAGCCGCTTCTTCGCGGTCGGCAACGTCGTTCCGCACGCCCGGGCGGACGCCGGGGCGGTGGCGACGCAGGCCTTCGCGAACACGTCTTTCGGCCCGAACGGCCTGGAGCTCCTGGCCCGCGGCGCGACGGCCGAGGAGGCGCTGAAGGTGCTCCTCCGGGGCGACGAGGGACGCGACCGGCGGCAGGTCGGGATCGTGACGGCCTCGGGCGACTCGGCGACGTACACCGGGCCGGGGTGCAACCCGTGGGCGGGGGGCCGGCGCGGTCCTGGCTACGCTGTGCAGGGCAACATCCTGACGGGCGAGACGGTCGTCGTGGCGATGGAGAAGGCGTTCCTCGACAGCCGGGGGAAGCCGCTCGCCGAGCGGCTCCTGGCCGCGCTGGCCGCGGGCGACGAGGCGGGAGGAGACAGCCGGGGGCGGCAGTCGGCCGCGCTCCTCGTCTGCCGGGCCCGGGGCGGGTACAACGGCTTCACCGACCGGGCGGTGGACGTCCGCGTGGACGACCACCCGGACCCGTTCCGGGAGCTGTCGCGCCTGGTCGGGATGGGCGTCGTGAACGACTTCTGGAACCGAGGCTGGACGGCCTTCACCGAGAGGCGGTTCGCCGAGGCGCTGAAGTGGCAGGAGCAGGCGACGGCGCGCGCACAGGCTCAGCCCGCGATGCTCCCGGAGGTCGTTTACGACCTGGCGGTCGTCCGGCTCGCGGCGGGCGACCGGAAGGGAGCCCTCGACGCCGCGCGCCGGGCGCTCGCGCTGAACCCGAAGCTGGCGGCGCAGGCGAGGACGGACTCCGACCTCGCGGCGATCCGCGCCGACCTGCCGTAGTCCCGGGGGAGGACCGACGCCCGGAGAGTCCTCAGCCGGGGCGCTCGGCCGCCATCCGCCGCGAGAGCTCCTCGGGGGGGACGTCCTCCTTGTGCGTGGAGAGGGTCCAGAGGTGGCCGAACGGGTCCTTCAGGGTCCCGCTCCGGTCGCCGTAGAACTGGTCGGCGACCGGGCGCACGGGCGTCCCCCCGGCCTTCACCGCCCGGTCGAAGGCCGCGTCCACGTCCTCGACGTAGACGCAGAAGCCGACGGGGCTGCCGCCCAGCGTCTCCGGGCCGACGAAGCCCATGTCCGGGTGCTCGTCGGAGAGCATCAGCGGCGAGTCGCCGATGCGTAGCTCGGCGTGGGCGACGGTGTCGCCCGGCCCGGGGAGCCGGAAGAGCTCGACGGCGCCGAAGGCCCGGACGTAGTAGTCGATCGCCGCGGCGCCGCCCTTGACGACGAGGTAGGGGGTGGTGGTGTGGTAGCCGTCGGGCCGGTAGGGCACTGCCATGGGCGACCTCCTGTCGAGACGCTGTCTCGTTATTTCGGGGGAGAGGATACCCCGGTCCGGACCGCTCCTCGTCCTTCCCGCGAGAGGTCCTCGGAGAGACGGGCAAGGGCCGCGCCGAGGTCCGGGACGAGGGTCAGGACCGGGAGGAGCGGGTCGGCCTTCCGGCGGGCCATCCGGCGAGGGACGCTCTTCAGCGTGAAGGCTCCGGCGTCGAGCCTTCCCGTCACCTCGCCCCAGGACAGGGGCGTCGACACGGGAGCTCCGGGGAGCGGGCGGACGCTGAACGGGGCGGCCAGGAGCTTTGCGCGGCCGTTCTGGAGGAAGTCGACGTAGACCCGCCCGCCGCGGGCCGAGGGGAGGCGCTCGACGGTGGCGATCTCCGGGAGCCGGAGCGAGAGGACGCGGGCGAGGAGCTCCCCCAGCGCCCGCGCCTCGTCGAACGTGCAGAGGCCGCCGAGCGGCAGGAGGACGTGCAGCCCCGTCGAGCCGCTCGTCTTCACGAAGGACGGGAGCCCGATCCTGTCGCACAGGGCGTGCGCCGCCCGCGCGATCCGGACGACGTGGTCGAACGGCGCTCCCTTCGGGTCGAGGTCGAGGATGCACCAGTCGGGGCGGCCGATCGAGGCGACGCGGCTCGCCCAGACGTGGAGCGGGATCGTCCCGAGGTTGGCGAGGAAGAGGAGCGATTCCACGTCGTCGCAGACGAAGGCGTCGATCTCGCGCTCCCCCTCGCCGCTCCACATCCGCTCGGTCCGGAGCCAGCCGGGGGTGAAGGCCGGGGCGTCCTTCTGGAAGAACGACTTCCCGTCGACGCCGTCCGGGTAGCGCGTGAGGACGACCGGCCGGTCCTTGAGGTAGGGGAGGAGCCACGGCGCGACCGCCTCGTAGTAGGCGATCAGGTCCCCCTTCGTGTAGCCCTCGCGCGGCCAGAAGACCTTCCCGGCCCGGGTCAGGACGACCTTCCTCTCCGGGGGCTCCGGCGCCGCGGGGACCGCCTCCGGCTCCTCCTCCGGGAGGCCGGAGGGAGCCTCGAGGACGCAGTCGGCCGGCGACTTGTCGTCGCGGAGACGGAGGAAGACCGGGTGGCGCAGGAGGCCGTCGGGTGTCCGCTCCTTGAAGCGGACCTCGGCGACCAGGCGCGGCTCGACCCACGTGGTCCCCTTCTCGCGGGGGACCGGCCCCCCGCACGCGGGCGTGGCCCGGCGGTCGCGCGCGAGGTCGCGGGCCACCGTCTCGAGCTGGCGGAGGGTGAAGCCGCTGCCGACGCTCCCCGCGTAGACCAGCTCGCGCGTCCCTCCGAACGCGGCGAGGTGGAGCGCGCCGAGCCCCGTGCGCGTCCCGCGGGGCGCGGTCGTCCCGACGACGGCGAAGTCCCCCGTCCTCTCGCGCCGGACCTTCTTCCAGGCCGGGGAGCGGCCGGCCCGGTACGGCGAGTCGGCCCGCTTGGCCACCACCCCCTCGAGCCCGCGGCGGACGACCTCCTCGAAGAGCGCCTCGCCGCTCTCCTCGACGTGGTCGAGGTAGCGGACGGGCCCCGCCCTCCCGAGGAGGCGCGAGAGGAGCTCCTTTCGGAGGGCGAGCGGGAGCCCCCGCGCGTCGTGCCCCTCGGCGGCGAGGAGGTCGAAGACCCAGTACGAGGCGGGGCGCGAGAGCGAGGCCCGCGCGACGTCGGAAGGGCGCTTCAGCTGCGCCCGCCCCTGCAGGCGGGGGAAGCTGGGCCGGCCCTCGGCGTCGAGGACGACGAGCTCGCCGTCGAGGACCAGTCCGTCGACCGGGAGGAGGCGCACCGCGGCGGCCACCTCGGGGAACGTGGCCGTCACGTCGAGGCCGCCGCGGGTCCGGAGGGTCGCGGCGCCCCCCTCCCGGCCGGCGAGCAGCCGGTAGCCGTCGCACTTCGGCTCGAACAGCCAGCCCGGCGCCGAGAACGGCGCGTCGGCCGCCTCGGCGAGCATCGGCGAGAGGCGGGCGAGGTCGACGCGCCTTCGGGGCGCCCCCGCGGCCGCGAGCGCGGCGCGCACGTCGGCCGCGCGCCTCGGCCCCTCCCGCAGCTCCTCGACGGTGAGTCCCGAGAGGACCGACTCCTCCGGGAAGCCGGCGGGGACGGGGCGCGCGTGGGCGTCGGCGTGCTTGATCAGGAGCCACTCGCGGGGCTTGCCCTTCATCCTCACGAGGGTCCAGACGCCGCGCAGCTTGTAGCCGTGGAGCTCGAAGAGGAGCTTCCCCTTCTCGTAGCCTCCGACGGGGTCCTCGAGCGGGACCCACCGGCCACGGTCCCAGACGATCATCGCCCCCGCGCCGTAGTTCCCCGCGGGGATCACCCCCTCGAAGTCGGCGTATCCGGCCGGGTGGTCCTCCACCTCGGCGGCGAAGCGCTTCTCCGCCGGGTCGGGCGACGGGCCGTGCGGCACGGCCCACGAGCGGAGGACGCCGGACGTCTCCAGCCTCAGGTCCCAGTGGAGGCGCCGGGCGGCGTGCTTGTGGACGACGAACAGGCCCGGCCCCGCGGTCCCCGCGAACGGCTCGGGAGTCGTTTCGGGGCGGCGCTTGGCGCGATAGGCGTCGAGAGGCTCCCGGGGCCGCTTGGTGGTCATGAGATCTCGTCGCATAATAAGAGCACCATGCCAGCGCACGCGATGGGCTCTGCCACCGTCTCCTTCGGCCTGGTCTCGATCCCGGTGAAGGTCTACTCGGCCAGCCAGCCCGCGTCGGACGTCTCCTTCAACCTCCTCCACAGGGCGTGCGGCTCGCGGCTGAAGCAGCAGTACGTCTGCACGAAGGACGGAGAAGCCGTCCCGCGCGAGGAGATGGTGAAGGGGTACGAGTTCGCCAAGGGGCAGTACGTCCTCTTCAGCGCCGAGGAGCTGAAGGCGCTCGAGGAGAAGGCGACGCAGACGGTGGAGATCACCGAGTTCGTCCCCGCCGAGAAGGTCGACCCGGTCTTCTTCGACAAGGCGTTCTACCTCGGGCCCGACAAGGGGGGAGACCGGGCCTACCGGCTCCTGGCGCGCGCCATGCAGGAGACGGGGCGCTGGGCGCTGGCGAAGTACGCCGCGCGCGGCAAGCAGTACCTCGTCCTCGTCCGCCCCGTCGCCGGCGGAGGCCTCGCCATGCAGCAGCTGCACTACGCCGACGAGATCCGCCCCTTCGCCGAGGTGGGCGTCCCCGACGCCGAGGTGAAGGAGGCCGAGCTGAAGCTGGCCGTCCAGCTGACCGAGCAGGTGGCCACGGATGCCTTCCGCCCCGAGAGGTACGAGGACGAGGCGAGGAAGCGCGTCCTCGCGCTCATCGAGCGGAAGGTGGCGGGGCAGGAGGTCACCCTCGCCCCGGCCGAGGAGCCCCGGGCGCAGATCGTCGACCTCATGGAGGCGCTGAAGGCGAGCCTCGCCGCGCGCGGCGCCGCGCCGGCCACGGGCCCGGCGCCGGCCCTCGAGCGGAAGCCGGCCAAGCGCGCCCCCCGGGCCGCCGGG